>JASEES010000046.1 GCA_030019395.1 Methanolinea sp.
CCAGCCAGTTGATGCTCTCACCTGATGGTTCTGATGCAGAAATATCGCGGGTTAATATGAAATATATCCTCTTTCCCTTATTTTTCTGGACTGCTTCTTCCAATTCCCTGATATTGGACGCTCCAAACTGCGTTGTATTATCCATCGATGGATTGTAATAATAATTGAACGGGTAGTGCAGATAAGCAGGTAACAGGATTACAACATCTCCATCGTTCGTGTTTTTTTCAAATTCATGTGAAAAATCCCGCCAATTCTCTTTTGTATAGACCATGTGAGTGGTTATCAGGAGAGGAACATGTACTAATGCTATTCCAATAATCATAATGATGACAACCATCCTCTTTTTAAAAATATGGCAGAATATACGTGTCGAATACGCAATTCCCAAAAACAGGAAAGGTATCATGATATAAAAAAACCTTAATTCAAAAGGCATCTTAAAAGAAACGAAATAACTAATTATGAGGATAGTCACAATTCCAAAAAATAAAAATATTCCTTTTTTCCTCTCTTCAAAGAGACACCAGATAACCCCGATAATGAAGAATATTGACAGGATTCCAACAAGAAGGAGATCACCTCCCAATAGAGCAGGTATGGCATAAATAAGGACTATAATCCCACTGAATCCATAGGTTGGACTTTCAGCAGTTCTCTTCAAAAATAAGTCGAATGTGACAATTATCAAGGGAAGTGTAACAACAATGAAAGAAACCAAAAATATTCCGAGATTCTTCACATATTCTTTCTTTTCCTCCTTATCGAAAATGATGAGAAATAGGCCAAAGAAAAGGAGGAACCCCGTGATTATTGCCGTATAAAAATGCGTCCATAATGCCAGTCCGGAAAAAACTCCACAGAGAACCCAATGAGACACGAGGTTGCGTTGATATCCCGTGAAAAAGAAAAGGATAGCAAGAGAAACAAATAATAAAGCAAGACTATATGCCCTTGCTTCCTGGGAATAGTAGATTAAAAAGATTGAAAATGTCGCGAGAGTGGCACATATTAAACCAGAATTCTTATCCCTGAACTCTTTCCCCAGCAGGTAAAAGACGGGTATCAGGAGTGTCCCGGCAAGCCCGGGAATTGTTCTCAATATTGCTTCGGAATTCCCAAAACGGAGCATGAGAGACTCGAGGAAATAGAAGAGGGGGGGGTTAAACTCAGTCCCTGTTTCAAGGGATCTCCAGAGTTCAGAGTAGGGTAGGGAGGCAAAGTGGTATGTCACTGCTTCGTCAAGCCAGAGGGAATTGAAACTAATATTTGAAAATCTCAATAAAAAACCGGTTAATGTAAGAAGAACCAGGATTTGTACATATCTGTCTTTCATCAGGGAGGAGGTAATGCCCTGAGTGGACCATGTGAAAGAATCCGGCGGGTTTGTATTCAAATCACATGGATTTTCCGTCTTTTTTTCAACTCCTGAACGTCCCCTTCTACCTGCCATGACATGCTATAATGAATCGGATTTCATAAAGATATCCAATTTTTTATTCTCCCGGCTTTTTGAAGGATAATCTTTGAGAACCTCATCGACTTGGTTCAATAGGATACTTTCCTTCATTTCACCTCCAGTTTTCCTGCTCGTAACACAGATGGCGCCTTGAGCACCTGCAGCAGCTCCTCCTCGTTCCGGACGACCCGTGACGACTGCTCGAGCATCAGGTTGACATGTTCGTGCATCCCTGCCCGCCGGAAATCCGTCCTTAACGCAACGACCGGGATCCCACGGGCATAAGCATACCCCATCTCCCATGACGTGCCGGAGTCTGCATCTGCCCCGTCGATGACGGCAACGACAATGTCACTTTCGGCTATCTCCCTGCAGCACCGGGAAAAAATAGCCTTCTGCGATTCCTCGTCGCGGTGGCTGCTGTCATCGCCTGCCTCCTGGGGGAGGAAGACCGAGAAAAAGTGTGCAGTGAGAATATCCCTGAGGTGGGCATTGTATCGCCTCTCTGCAGCAGAAAAGAGGGGGGCAGCAAGGTAGATGCGGTACCGGCAAAAGTCAGTGACATCGACTGCCGGAATGGTAGGGAATCTTGCCAGGAAGACACCCCTTCCTGCCCGTCGGGCAGGGCCCTTCCCGTCATCGCCATAGTATGTTGTATCCACCCCGCAGGCAGGAGAAGAGTTGACACCAACGATGCAGAGCGGCGGTCCCCGTGCCCTGATGCTATCTTTTACATCCCTTTCAAGCCGGTCAAGAAGATGGAAAAAATTTCCCGTGTTGAGGCGTTCGAGGAACGTCCCCGGTTCCCGGTCCCTTCCCAGAAAGAGGGTTTCCGGACAGGGGAGGAAAACGACATCCAGTCCACATTCCCTGCAGCGGCGGAGTGCCTTCTCAAAAGCCCGGAGGTCGGATTCCCGCGTTATCCCCCTGGCTCTCAGTCCCGGGTCTTGGATACAGGGGCACATCAACACGTACATTGATAGAAAATGGAGAGGAATGATACATAGATGATCCCCCTCCTTGCCTTCCGGGATAACAGCTGCGACCCCCGGAAGTGCACGGTCCGCAGGCTCGAGAGGGCCGGGCTCATCCGGGTCTTTTCCCAGATGTCACGGCTGCCCCGGAATACCCTTCTCCTCGACCCGACCGCCGGCCGGGCCCTCTCTCCTGCCGACAGGAACCCCCGTTCACTCTCTGTCCTCGACTGTTCCTGGGAGGTTCTCGAAAATATCCCCCTCGGCTCATGGCGTCACCGGAGGGCCCTCCCCTTTCTCGTTGCCGCAAACCCCGTCAATTTCGGGAGGCCCTGGCGTCTCTCCTCTGTCGAAGCCCTTGCTGCTGCGCTCTTCATCATCGGGGAGAGGGATCAGGCAGGGGAAATCCTTGGCACGGTACCGTGGGGAAGGCGCTTCCTCGAATTGAACGAAGAGCCCCTTGACCTCTATTCAAAGGCACGCGACAGCCAGGAAGTCCTCGAGGTCCAGAACCTCTACTATTGATCTTCTCCCGGAAAATGCAGTTCCCGGTACATCTTCCCCCGCTGCCTCCGGCCCTTCTCTCCCGATACCCGAAAGCCTTGTTCCCGAACGGTATTTTCTACTGCATCGAGCCCCTGACCGGGAGAAATTCCCGTGCCTTTTTCCATTCTGAAATGTCCCTGAACGACTCGATTGCCCCGATGATGTTTCCTTCCCCGTCAAAGAGAGGTGTCGCCTTGGCCCAGAGGAGCCTCTCTTTCCTGTCGTTGTGCGCAGGAATGGTCGCTTCGGCATAGATGCTGTCACCGAACTTCCTGACCGACGGCCAGGTTTTTGCAAGCTCGTGTGCAGGGAGGTCCAGGATATCAACGAGGACAGGCATTGTTCCCTGCAGGAATTCCAGGGCATCTCCATACCTGTCAGAACCGATGACCTCGTTACTCCTGACTCCTGTCAGTACCTCCATGGCCCTGTTCCATGCAATCACCTTCCCCTCCCTGCCGATGATGAATGTCGGGTCAGGCATGAACTCAACGGCTTCCTGGAGTTTCTCGTACGTCGTCTTGAGCGCCTTTTCTATAACCTTCTGGGCCGATGTTTCCATCATGACACCGATGATGCAGAGGGGCTGCCCCCTGTCATCTCTGACGAGAGTCATCGAGACCTGGAAAAACCGGGGAGATCCCTCTCCTTTCTGAATCCGGACTTCTCCGTTCCATACCCCGGTCCGTATGATTTCTTTCCTGATTTCGTCAATGGACGGGAAGAAGTCCCGGGTAACCGTCCAGAAGTCTTCCATGTGGTTCTCCTGCATGTCGCGGAGGTTCCGTGCCCCGAACAGGGAAAGGAAGACCCGGTTTGCATAGATCAGGTTTTCACCCGTATCAAAAATCATAATGGCATTCGTTGCAGACTCGACTGCAACATTTTTGATGCGGATTTCCCTTTCCGCTTCGATCTTGTCGGTTATATCAATAAAGGAGGCCATGGTTGCGATAGGGTTTCCGGAAGCGTCCTTAACGAGGTTTGACGTGTGGTGGGTATAGACAGGGCTTCCGTCTTTCCGGTGGATCACGACCTCGCCGTTCCACTCTCCCTTCTCGTAGAGTTCCCTCATTGCTTCCCTTATCCCGACTTCGGGCGTACATGACGAGGCAAGGGATTCGATGGGCTGCCCGATGATGTCCTCAGGACGGGAAATTCCAAACATCCTGAGAAATGCCGCGTTTGCATACGTTATGCGACCGTCAAGGGTGGCAATGCCAATGCCATTGATGGAGGACGATACGGCCATATCCAGAATCCGGAGTCTCTCCTCGGCAATTCTCTTCTCGGTGATATCCCTTCCGACGCCCTGGTACTCAACAATCCTCCCGGAAGAATCTGTGATCGCCCGGTTCGTCCACTGGTGCCACCTGGTTTCCCCCGACGGGTCAATAACCCTGTGTTCATGGGTCATCACCTCGTGACCGGGCGCAAGGGAGAGGATGTTTTGCCTGACCCTGTCCCTGTCGTCGGGATGGACAAACGAAAGCATGTTTTTCCCAAGAATCTCCCCGGCGGGTTTCCCGAAAAACTTGCTCACAGCACCATTGACAAAGGTGAAGGAAAAACCCGGATCGAACCTGCAGATGAACTCCGTCTGGTCCTCGACGATTGCCCGGTACCTCTCCTCGCTCATCTTCAGTTTCTTCTCGAAGTCGCGGGAAAGGGTTACGTCCTCGAAAATGAGGGTATATCCCCTGCTCCCGTCGTCAAAGACGGTGGGGACGACCTTGTATGCAAGGATGTAGTCTTTCCCGGAAAGGCACAGGTTCACTTCATTTTTGCTTTCCGCACGGAAGACGTCCTCTCCGGGGATTGTCCCTGGGAAGATCGCCCTGATTCCCGGGATCGGAGAAGTCCTTATGTCACTTCCCATCAGGTCGTCCTTATTGAGCGAGAAAAAAGTGAGGAAGTTATCGTTGACATCAATAATCCGGAATTCCGAATCGAGTATGAGGATGAGTTCCGTTGCAAACTTGAGGATCGAGGAGATGGGTACCCGCTGGGCAAGGGAATAGACCTTGGCATTGCCATAGAGCCGGACCTCGACCTCGCCCGTGATGAGGAGGATCTCCAGGTACTTTGCGACAGAATTCCGGTTTAACTTCAGGGTATGGGAAATATCCGAAATAGTGAGGCCTTTGGGCCTGCTTTTCAGCAATTTTTTTATCCTTATGATTTTTTCCTGGTCCAGAATCATGACTGATGGTTGATCTCGTCCACCCTGCCATAAAGATATGCCATTCAGATGGCTCCCCCTCACGAAGGGGTGTCCCGACCGGTAGTACAACACCTTTCAAAGACGGTCCTTTCCATGCGACCGGGCCCTTCGGGCAGGGGCCTTGTGACACAAAAAATATTTCGTTACCTGTGGTTCATGCTTATCAATGGAGCCCCCTGGGAAGAGTGCCGAGATTCTCCTTGTCGAGGACAATCCCAATGATGTCGAGCTCATCCTCCATGTTTTCCAGTGGTGTAACCTTTCTGAAAGGGTCCATGTTGCGTGGAACGGTGAAGAGGCCCTCGATTATGTGTTTGGAACTGGTCCCTACAGGGAGAGAGACATCAATACCCAGCCAAACGTCATCCTCCTTGACCTCAAACTCCCCAAGGTCGACGGTATCGAGGTCCTCAAACGCCTGAAAGGTGACCCGAAAACCCGGACCATTCCCGTTGTGGTGCTGACATCCTCCCGGGAAGAGCGGGATATCGTGGAGACCTATGGCCTCGGGGTGAACAGCTACATCGTAAAGCCGGTGAAATTTGATGATTTTGCAAATGTCATCCGGGAACTTGGACTCTACTGGAGGATGATCAACCAGCCGCCAGTCAGGGGAGACAGGGAGTAGGTATTACTCTTTCCCTTCTTCGTCCATGTACTGCTGTATCTTTTTTTCTTCCCATTCCCTTGTCAGTATTTTTCCCCTTCCAAAGATGTGTGCGGCATGGAAAAGAAGTGCGATTCCCCATGCCAGTGTTATCCAGTAAAACCACCAGTAACCGGGCGAGGTGACGTAGTTTATGATTACCAGGAGCAGGTTGATGAGCAGGAAACCTGACAGGTGGGAATAGAATCCCTTGAGTTCTCCAACCCGCTGCATTGCCCGCTCCCTTCTCTCATCGGTCATCCTTTTTTCCGTCCTTCCTGTACTTTTTATCAATGCCTCGTCTTCAATTTTATCCCATGACCCCCGGATCAGTCATTGCTCTTCCGAAGACAAAAATGGAAATATTCCCTGCCTCCTGCCAGCCGTTGGAGTTGTGCAAGTCATCAATAGTCTTACCCTACTCCTGCTGCCTCATGGAGATGAGTGTCTGGTATGTCCCGTGGAAAAACCCCGATATGCCCTTCCCGTGAGTTTTCTGTGCAGCCAGTGCCTGCACTCCTCCTTTCTCTGCGACCACGGGAAAGGCAGTGACGTATGTTTTTTTCCTTCGCCCTTCTTCCCGCCCTCGCTACCCCGGCGGCTCTCCCTCTTCAAAACGGAGAGGAGAACGTTCATGACGTATGATCCCTTCGGCTTTGCGATGCACTCTTCATTTCGTGCTGGTCTGCGACGAGGAGGTAGTATGCTGCAAGTCCCTTCCATTCCCCCCACTGCCGGGAGATCTCCCTTGCCCGTGCCGGGCTGACTTCCTCCCCCGGACAGTAAAGATGGCCAATCGCACGCCTTATCCCCAGATCATCTGCAGGGAACGAGTCCAGACGATGGAGCCCCCGGAGCAGGACGAACTCCGCTGTCCACCGTCCGATCCCCTTCAGCCGGCACAGATCCCGGATCAGGGTGTCTGAATCGCCTGTGCCTCTGAGCGATTCGAGATCAAGTGCCCCGTCCCTCACCATGCACGCAAGAGATGTAATATATCCGCCCTTCCGGGCAGAAAGCCCGCAACTCCGGATTTCAGCCGGATCGGCATCGGCGAGATCTTCAGGGCGGGGATACGCGTAGTACGTCCTTTTGCCAGCCCTCACTTCCTCTCCGAACCGCTTCACCAGTCGGGCCTCGATCTTGCGTGCAACCGGTGTCGCAATCTGCTGCTCGATGATCGAGGTCACGAATGCCTCAAAGAGTGTCTCTGACGAGGGCATTTTTAAGCCGAATAGTGCCGAGTTGACACGGGCAAGAACGGGGTCTGCCTCCGTTGCCCGGTAATAGCTGTTCAAGTCATCGTCAAGGCCCAGCAGGTGGGAGATGCATCTCCCCACGTCTTCTGCGCAATACTCATACTCTTCTTTCCCGGGAAAGACATCGACGGCAAGGACCGAATCGCTGTCCTCCCCTACATCCCGGATACGGATGACAACCGGTGCGCCCCTGACCCGGATGGCCTGCGAGAAGATACCTCTGTGAAAAGTCCTGAATGCCGGGTCTCCCCCGGAAAAGACCCTGCAACTGAGGGAGAAGTCATACGGGGCAATCGGGCGGATGAGGAGGGCCATTCCGGGTAATCCAATGGATGGGACAGGAGAAAAGAATGGTGGTATTTTCCTTCACCTTTTCCTCACATTTGGCAACCTTTAATGCCCCTCATTCCCACTCCCTCACCATATGATCAAAGTTGCCATCAACGGGTACGGGACGATTGGAAAGCGCGTTGCCGATGCAGTGGCTGCCCAGCCCGACATGAAAGTGGTGGGGGTATCCAAGACGAGACCAAGCCACGAGGCGTTCGTGGCAAAGTCCAGGGGTTACCCGCTCTATATCGCCGATCTCTCCAGGAAGGATACCTTCGAGAAGGCCGGTCTGCCTGTCGCAGGGAGCGTCGAGGACATGCTGAAAGCTGCAGATATCGTGGTGGATGCAACGCCGGGCGGTATCGGGGAGAAAAACAAGCCACTCTACGAGAGAGCCGGTGTGAAGGCCATCTGGCAGGGTGGAGAGGAGCACGAGGTTGCCGGATTCTCCTTCAATTCCGACTGCAATTATACCGAGGCCATCGGGAGACAGTTTGCACGGGTTGTCTCCTGCAACACCACGGGACTGTGCCGCATCATCAACGCAATGGACAAAAATTTTGGCGTTGAAAAGGTCCGGGCGGTGATGGTCCGGCGGGGCGGGGACCCTGCCGATATCAAGCGGGGGCCGATCGATGCCATCGTGTTAAACCCCGTCCACATCCCGAGTCACCACGGGCCGGACGTCCGGAGTGTCCTGCCCCACATCAACATCGTGACGCTCGCGATGATCGTCCCGGTGACGATGATGCACATGCATGTTGTCCAGATGGACCTGAAAAAGGCGGCCACGCGTGAGGAAGTCATCAGGATCATCGAGAAGAATCCCCGCATGGGGCTTGTCCGGAAGGCCACCGGGATCACGAGTACGGCCGAGCTGAAGGAATATGCAATGGACATGGGAAGGCCCCGCTCGGACCTCTGGGAAAACGGTATCTTCGAGGACTCGATCTCCTGCACGGGCAAAGAACTCTACCTTTTCCAGGCGATTCACCAGGAGGCAGACGTTGTCGTCGAGAACATCGACTGCATCCGGGCAATGACAGGAATCGAGAAGGACCCTGCAAAATCCATCGCCATGACAAACCAGGCATTGAAATTTGTTGCAATCAGGTAACCACCCTTTTTTCCGCTGTCATGGTTGAGGCCGGCAGCGCATTTTCGTAACCTGCAGAGAGAGACAGAGTACATGACCACCCCGGTTACCGGCTGGTTCCGCCGGATTGCCCCCATGTGCATTCAACAGGTTTTTTGCACGGGGGCAGGCACCCACACAAGCATTAACACCCTGCATTCCCCATTTTGTACGAATGGATGCGTATGCTCTTGCGACGAGGAACACGGTTGAAGTCGTCACGACCGACGAGCTCCGCGAACTCCTCAAAAAGGATAAAAAGAGGGTATATGCCGGGTATGAACCGAGCGGCGAGATCCATCTCGGTCACCTCGTGACAGTCAACAAGCTTATCGACCTCCAGGCGGCCGGGTTCGAGGTCGTCGTCCTGCTCGCTGACCTCCATGCATTCCTGAACAGGAAAGGAACGATGGAAGAAGTCCGGGAACTGGCCGATTACAACAGGCGGTGTTTCGAGGGGCTCGGTCTTTCCGGTGTCAGGTACGTCCTCGGGTCTGACCTGCAGCTTGACAGGGACTACGAACTGATGGTGCTCCGGCTTTCGCAGCAGATCACGCTGAACAGGGCCACCCGGAGCATGGACGAAGTGGGGAGGCAGATGGACAATCCCACCGTCTCCCAGATGATCTACCCGATCATGCAGATGGTGGACATTGCACGGCTCGGTGTCGAGGCTGCAGTCGGGGGCATAGACCAGAGGAAGATCCACATGCTCGCGAGGGAACACCTCCCCTCCGTCGGTTACCCGGCACCCGTCTGCATCCATACGCCGATACTCAACGGCCTCGACGGCA
Source organism: Methanolinea sp. (assembly GCA_030019395.1). Taxonomy (GTDB): domain Archaea; phylum Halobacteriota; class Methanomicrobia; order Methanomicrobiales; family Methanospirillaceae; genus Methanolinea_A. The sequence continues at coordinate 9,368 of JASEES010000046.1, forward strand.
GGAAGATGTCTTCCTCAAGCCACAATTACATATCCGTTGCAGACAGCGTCGAAAATATCGAGAAGAAGTGCCAGAAAGCGTTCTGTCCCCCGGAGTGCGAGAACAACCCCATACTCCAGATCCTCCAGTACCATATCTTCCCACGCGTACTCCGGGTCGAGGTGCGCCGGCCCGAAAAGTTCGGCGGCGACCGTGAGTTTGCCAGCTACGCCGAGCTCGAGGATGCGTACAGGAAGGGGGAAATACACCCCCTCGACCTCAAGAAGACGACTGCCCGGTACCTCGCGGATATCCTCGCAGGAGTCAGGGACCACGTTTCATGAACGGGTGAGTATCACGTGAGCATCGACCGCATCGAGAACAGGTTCGACCGGAAGATTACGGAACTCGGGGTCCGCGTCCGGGACATGGACCAGCTCAAGGTGCGGGAAGACGTCTTTGACGAGATCACACTCCTTTCCCTGTACCGCCTCGTCCATAAGGGCTGGATTACCGCTATCGGGGGATCGATCTCGACGGGGAAGGAAGCGAACGTTTTTTTCGGTGAACGGAACGAGATGGACCTCGCCATCAAGATCTACCGGATCCGGACGGCCAACTTCAATGCCATGAGCGAGTATATCATCGGTGACCGGCGGTTTGCAGGAATCCGGAGGACCCGCAAGGACATCGTCTTTGCATGGACGCGGAAGGAATATTCCAATCTCCTGCGTGCCCACGAGGCGGGTCTTCCTGTCCCAAGGCCTCTTGTCTGGGACCGAAACATTCTCATCATGGAGTTCCTCGGGGAGGATGAACGCCCGTATCCCCAGCTCCGCGTCGCTGAAATGGAGGACCCGGTCCCTGCATACAGCGAAATCCTCGACGATATCAGGGTACTCTACCAGAAGGCCGGCCTTGTCCATGCCGATCTTTCGGAATACAACATCCTCGCAGGTGACCGCCTCTATATCATCGACATGGGGCAGGCGGTCATGCAGGATCACCCCCGGGCACTCCACTTCCTTGTCCGGGACATCGCCAACATCAACAGGTTTTTCCGGTCAAAGTGCCCTCTCCGTGATGAAAGGGAATTCTTTTCGGAAGTGACCGGAATTCCGCTCCACGGGAAAGCCCCTGGTGAAGGGGGGAATGAAAAGACATGATACAGGAACTGAAAGTAGCCCAGAACCGACTGGGTGTCCTGATTGGGAAGGGCGGCCAGGTAAAGAAGGACCTGGAAGAGAAGACAGAAACCAGGATAAGTATCGACAGCCAGGAAGGGTTGGTCAGGATCGAAGGAGAATCCGCAGTACCTTTCCTCCGGGCAGTCGAAGTCATCAATGCCATAAACCGGGGTTTTTCACCCGAACGGGCCTTTTCCCTTCTCGATGATGAGGACCTCCTCCTCGAGGTGATTGACCTTTCGGGGATTGCTGACACCCCGCGACAGCTGGACCGGCTCAGGGGACGGATCATCGGCCGGGACGGCAGGGCACGGGAGCAGATCGAACACATGACAAACACCCAGATCTCGGTTCAGGGAAAGACAATCGCTCTCATCGGCCTGCCTGAACAGCTCAAAATTGCCCGGACCGCCATTGACATGCTGATCGAGGGCGCCCCCCACGAGGCAGTCTTCTCCTTCCTCGAGAAGAAGAGACAGGAATCGCGGCAGAACATGGTCGATTATTACTACTGAACCGTGCATGGACTATGGATGCTACCCGCATGACGTACAAAAGCCTGTAAGGCATTATTTCCAGTGCAGGTGAATACCGGACGATGGCCTGGTTTTTATTGAGATCGGATTATAATGAGCTCTGTGGAGTGGAAATAAAGGGGTTATAAATGAAGGTAAGAGATCTCCCTCTTCCGGGATACCTTCAGGACATCTATGCCGACCTTGGCATCAATGACCTCTATCCTCCCCAGGCAGAGTGCGTCAATAAAGGACTCTTCGAGGGAAAGAACATTCTCCTCGCAGTCCCCACTGCAAGCGGAAAGACGCTGGTCGCCGAGATGGCCATGCACCACCATATCTCCCGGGGTGGGAAGTGCCTCTACATCGTCCCCCTCAAGGCCCTGGCAAGCGAGAAATACGAGGACTTTGCCCGGAAACAGGTCAGGGTAGGTATTTCAACCGGTGACTTCGACAGACGTGACGAAAACCTCGGGCGGAATGACATCATCGTGGCCACGAGCGAGAAGGTTGACTCGCTGATACGCAACCGTGCACACTGGATACCGTCAATCACGCTCCTCGTCGTGGACGAGGTGCACCTCATCGACGAACCCCACAGGGGGCCGACGCTCGAGATGGTTATTACGAAGATGCGGGCAAGAAACGGGAACATCCAGGTTATCGCCCTTTCCGCGACGATAGGAAACCCTGGTACACTTGCAGGATGGCTCGATGCCGAGGTGGTGACAGGGTCGTGGCGCCCGGTCGACCTCCGCCAGGGGGTCTATTGCAATGGTGCGATCTCTTTTGGCCGGGAAACCCGGAAAGTGCCCCCCGTTTCGAAGAACGAGGATGTCAACCTCCTTCTCGACACGGTTGCGGAGGGCGGGCAGTGCCTTGTCTTCGTCGCGTCGCGCAGGAATGCCGAGGCATATGCGAGGAGGGCGGCAGCAGCACTCAAATGCACGGACCCGGCTCTCGAAGAGTACGCTGCCCGCTTGAAGAAGGCCGCCCTGACCGGCAACGAGGAGTCCCTTGCCTCCTGCGTTGCCCTGGGTGCGGCGTTTCACCATGCCGGGCTCTCCCGGGAGTCCCGGGCAATCGTGGAAGAGGGGTTCAGGAAGGGCCTGATCCGGTGCATCGCTTCCACCCCGACTCTGGCTGCCGGGTTGAATCTCCCTGCCCGGCGGGTCATTGTCCGGGATTTCCGCCGGTTCGAGGCCGGGCAGGGAATGGTCCCCATCCCGGCCCGCGAGTACCACCAGATGGCAGGCCGGGCAGGGAGACCGGGTCTTGATCCTTACGGGGAGGCGGTGCTCATCGCAAGGGATACAGAGGAGGCACGGGAACTTGAAGAATTCTACATTAATGCCTCTCCCGAGGATGTGCACTCCCGGTGCGCTGACGAGTCCGCGCTGATAACACATATCCTGTCACTGATTGCATCCGGATTTGCCCGGACCCACGATGACTTAATCCGGTTTCTGAGGCGGACATTTTACCATTACCAGCACAAGAAGAGCAGCATTCTGGAGGCTGTCACGAAAAAGTCACTTGATTTCCTCGGGAAGGCGGAAATGATCACGAACCTTGCCGGTCAGCTGGCTGCAACAGAGTACGGAAACCTGGTCTCCCTCCTCTACATAGACCCGCGAGGTGCAGAGACTATCGTCTCGGGGATTGCTTCGGCAGAAAACTACTCGGATATGGGCCTCCTCCACCTCATCTGCAGCACACCGGACATGTTCTGCCTGTATGTCAGCAACAGGGACCTCCCCGTGCTGGAGAGGTACCTGCTCGAGAACGAGGATGAACTCTGGCTGACACTGGGCTTTGGCGAGGAGGAGCCTTTCTTCCGTGCCCTCAAGACCGCCCTCGTCCTCCGGGACTGGGCGGGTGAAGTCCCCATCGAGACCATTTGCGAGAGGTACTCCATCGGGCCGGGAGATGTCCATGCCCTCGTCGAGAGCTGCAACTGGCTCCTCCATGCCGCGAGCCGCCTTTCCTCGTTAAGTGCGCCCCGCTTCACCCGGGCAATCCGCGAGTTCGAGACCTGCATGAAACATGGTGTCAGGCGGGAACTGCTGCCACTCGTCAGGCTGCGCAATATCGGCCGGGTACGGGCAAGGAGCCTCTATTCCAACGGGATAACGTCTCCGGACGCCATTCGTGCTGCCGATCCGAGGGTGCTTGCATCCATCCTCGGCCGCGGGATTGCCCAGTCTGTCCTGCAGCAGCTGGAACAGGAAGGTAACGGGAACGGAGACAATCGCACAGGGGACGAAGGGGAAGAGAATGGTCTTTACGGCCAGTCGCGACTCGACGCCTTCCACGGGGTAATCTGAATGGAGACGTTCTCCATTCGGAAGGTAAAGGTCACAATCGATGACCTGGATGCGTTCCTCCAAAAGATCAACGGTATCGCAGCGAGGGCAGGGACACATATCATCATCTTCGATGCAGGCAGGATGGCCGGAATAGCCCATGTCATGTCTGCCCTCCGCCATGCCTTCAGGGCACGGGACAACGGCACGATGATCTCGGCGAGAGTGGAAATGGAGGCCCTCCTCTATGCCGCAGGATCACGACAGATCGTGGAGGGAACGCGGTTTGGTGTTCACGCGGGTGAGAACCAGGCATACCTCTGCCTCTGCCCGGAGAACGATGCGGCATGGAGGGAACTTGCACCCCTTTTTTCTCCTGCCGATGACGAGGACTGGGAGACCATTACTCCGGAGAAAGCAGACCTTCTCTGTTCGCTCTTCTCCATCACCGCACCTGAGCTCGAAGTCTGCGGGATCGGGCGTTTGCCGGACCTTGTGTTGGAGAGGGTGGCACTCCTCGAAGTATACCGGTAAAAGAGGTATGCCGGCTGGAGGAGTGGGTAAACCTATCCTTCTTTTTCATTATCTGCCCTGTTTTCCCGCACTAATCCTGCCTGATTCAGGACCACAAGACAACACGATGGGGCCAGGAATCGTCCATGGAGCGATTTTTTTACAAGGTTCATGGAGTATCCATGGAGAGGGAAGAACGTGACCGGAAAAAAGATTCCGGAAATCATAGGGGCATGATTCGGAACTGGCGATGCCGGACCCTCGTGAGATCAATGATCTCTCCTTTTTGCATGCGACACGAGGTGGCGTAATTCCGGAAGAATGATCTCTTTCATGGCAAGTGTCACTGCCGGCGTCGACCCCGGAAGGCAGAAGATAATTCTCTCCCCACATGTCCCGGCGAGGGCTCTCGATAAAATTGCTGCCGTGCCGATATCTGCATAACTTTTCTGCCTGAATATCTCTCCAAATCCATCGATTATCTTGTCCAGAACGGGAACCACCGCTTCAATGGTACAGTCATCGGGCGAGATCCCCGTTCCCCCGTTGATGATGATGCAATTGCAGTCATCGAGCACCGCATGGAGCTCTCTCCTGATCATCACGATATCATCTTTGACGAGAGAATAATGGAGAACGGGTATATTTTCCCCTTCCAGGAGGGATAGGATAGCCTTTCCACTCCCGTCTGTATCCCTGGTCCGCGAGGTGGACACGGTGATCACTGCCGCCCTGATGTCCACGGGTTTTTCGTGTTCTTTTTTCATCGTTACCTGATTCGTTTCTTCGAAAGATTAACAATTTTCCTCTGTGCTGAACGGTTTTTCGACCACGATTGAGGACAGGAACAGACCCTCTTATTTCCACTGGAGATTGGAAGGTGCCTGTGATGTTTTTTCTGACAGGATACCGTAGATGTCCAACATGGAACCTGTTCAGGCGAGAGTGCGGGGGTTTTTCTCCGGGACAAGCCTCCCCTCCAAGCTTTATAGATAAGGGTACCAATGGGGGGAGTCACCTGTCCGAGGTGCCTTCCCATAAAACCCTATACATACAGGGAGTCAGATGAAGCGGTCCACCCTGGAGGACCTGCACCCTCTCCAAATCAGCACATATAAGGGAGAATGTCCCGGAGCACCGCATTTTTCTGTAACAATGTTACCACAAAGAAAATAGTTTACCAGGATCTCATCAGGTCACTCCAAGGCGCAAATAGAGGTTTCTCTTCGAAGAGAGAAGACAGAATGCCAACAGAGTGCGTTGGGTCATTATTTTCGTTTAATAAGCACTTCATGAAGATTATTCAGGTGCCAGTCCATCAAAAGGCCGGATAGTGAAAAGGTCGAAATCAAAGATTCTATATTTTTACATGGTATCTCTATTCAAGTGAGATTTCCTACAATATTTATAGAGTTTTTTGGACTCTGTGATATCTATCCATGTTTCAATTCTGGGGAACCCCTTTGTTTCCACTGGAGAATGAAGATGCGATCACTTTTTCCTTGACTTTTTTTATCACATCACTATAGAGTCACGGGGTGTTTCATGTATATCCCCATTGAGTTCCGAATCATTTCATTAAGATTTTATAAAAGAAAAGTGGAACATTAAATGACTTGTTCTCCTGTAAAATCAACTTCATATTATGAAGTTCACATCCATTTTCCAGTGGAAATAACAGGGTCCCCCCCTTGAAAGAAATATCCGGGACTCCTGTGGAAACAAACGTTTTTCACGTCAGACTAAAATTTTATAAAAATCGATTTTTTCTCACAAGACCCTCTTATATAACTCTCTCCAGTGGAAATGAAGGGGTTTATATCAGGTTCAAACAGCTGACTTTTTGAGTATTGGCAGGGATATGATTATCTCCCAGGGGGTCAGGGATGTCAGACGACCAGAGTGCAGCAGTCGGGCTTTTCAAAAAATATCTGGAGACAAACAGGATATTCAAGAACAGGGAAGTCCTGCGCCATTCCTACAGGCCCCACATCCTTCCCCACAGGCGGCCTCAGATAGACCAGGTCGCAGCAATCCTTGCACCCTCCCTCCGGAACGAGACCCCCTCGAATATCCTCATCTACGGCAAAACGGGGACGGGGAAGACAGCGGTCGTCCGTTACGTGGGGTCGGAACTCGAGACGGCAGGGGGCCACATGGGGATGATTTGCAGGGTCGTGCACCTCAACTGTGAGGTGATCGACACCCAGTACCGTGTTCTCGCGCAGATTTCAAAGACGCTCCTTGGCGAGGACGAAACGGCAAGCGACAAGGCCCGGACCCACATCCCCATGACGGGGTGGCCGACTGACCAGGTCTATGCCGAACTCAAGAACCAGCTCGAGGGTATGGGAGGAGTCCTCATCATCGTTCTCGACGAGATAGACAAACTCGTCAAGAAGAGCGGTGACGAAACCCTCTACAATCTCTCCCGTATCAACTCCGACCTGAAAAAATCCAAAGTGAGCATGATCGGGATCTCGAATGACCTCTCCTTCAAGGACTTCCTCGACCCAAGGGTCCTGTCCTCCCTCTCCGAAGAGGAACTCGTCTTCCCGCCCTACAATGCCCCCCAGCTCTGTGATATCCTGAAGCAGCGCGCAGAGATAGCCTTCCTCGAGGGAGTCCTCGACGAGAGTGTAATACCGCTGTGCGCGGCGCTCGCGGCCCAGGAACACGGGGATGCGCGCCGGGCCCTCGACCTTCTCCGCGTATCGGGAGAGATTGCCGACAGGGAAGAGGCCAGCCGCGTCACGGAGGCTCATGTGAAGATGGCCCAGGCAAAGATCGAGACGGACTCGATGATTGAGTGTATCGCGACACTGCCCACCCAGAGCAAGGTCGTCCTCTACGCCATGCTCCTCCTCGACCAGATGGGCCAGACCATCTTCACGAGCGGGGAGGTGAGCAGGATCTACAAGGAGATTGCACCCTCTCTTGACCTCGATATCCTCACGCACCGGAGGATCACGGACCTCATTTCCGAGCTGAACATGCTCGGGGTCATCAACACCCGCGTGGTGAGCCGGGGTCGCTATGGCAGGACAAAAGAGATGTGGTTTGATACGAATACACGTAAGATATGGGATGTGATCACCTCGGATGCCCGCTTAAGTGCCCAGGGTATCGCCGAGAGGGACGTCCAGTGGTGCAGATCCCTTTTCAGGTGAAACAGTCATGGATGAAAGAGACCTTCTCCTGCTCCAGCTCCTCGAGGAGAACAGCCGCCTGACCACGCAGGATCTGGCAGTCATGACAGAGATGACGCCGGAAGAGGTTTCAGCACGGGTGGCGGCACTGGAAGCCTCAGGCGTGATCCGAAGCTATACTGCAGTTATCGACTGGGAGAAGGCAGGAAACGGCGAGGTGTCTGCAATCATCGAGCTGAAGGTGAACCCCGAGCGGGACTATGGATACGACCGGATCGCCGAGAGGATAGCCAGGTTCCGTCAGGTCAGGTCCCTCCGGCTCATCACGGGGGCGTACGACCTCCAGCTCACCGTCACGGGCAGGAACATGCAGGAGGTTGCACGGTTCGTGTCCGAGTACATCGCCCCGATGGACAGGATACGGGAGACTGCAACCCACATCATCATGAAGATCTACAAGGAGAACGGTCGCACCTTCTGCGAAAAGGAAGAGGGCGAACGTATCCCGTACTCGCTGTGAGGTTACGATGAGGGACTTTGTCTCCCGGAAGGCAAGGGAGATTCCCCCTTCCGGCATCCGCAGGTTCTTTGACCTCGCCCTCACCATGGACGGGGTCATCTCGCTCGGCGTGGGGGAACCGGACTTTTCAACGCCCTGGAACATCTGCGAGGCAAGTATTTACTCCATCGAGCAGGGAGGAACATCCTACACGCCGAACAGGGGGATCAAACCTCTCCGGGAGGCACTGTCCCGCTGGCTCCGCGACCATTACGGGCTCTCCTGCGATCCTGAAACCGAGATGATCATCACCACCGGTGTTTCCGAGGGCCTTGACATTGCGATACGGGCAATTGTCGATCCGGGGGACGAGGTCCTCGTTGCAGAGCCCTGCTATGTCTCTTACTCTCCCTGCGTAACACTGGCGGGAGGAAGACCGGTCCCCGTCCCCTGTGTCGAGAAGGACAGGTTCAGGCTCAATCCCGACAGGCTGATGGAGAAAATCTCGAAAAAGAGCAAGGCACTCATCATGAACTTCCCGAACAACCCGACGGGGGCAGTCATGGAGAGGGCAGACCTCAAGGCAGTCGCCGATATCGTCTGTGACCATGACCTGGTGCTGGTGAGCGACGAGGTATACTCGGAACTGACCTACAGCGGGAACCACGTCGCGGCCGCAACCGTGGGTGACCTTGCCCCGCGCACGATAACCCTGAACGGTTTTTCGAAGGCTTATGCAATGACGGGGTGGCGGATCGGGTACCTCTGTGCACCGCAGGAGATCTGCGATGCAGCCCTCAAGATTCACCAGTATGTGATGCTCTGTGCCCCGGTCATGGGCCAGGTCGCGGCCCTCGAGGGGATACGGAGGGGCGAGGAGGAAAAGGACAGGATGGTCAGGGAATACCGCGTGCGCCGCAACCTCTTCGTCGAGGGGCTGAACCGGATTGGGCTTTCCTGTCACCGTCCCGAGGGTGCCTTCTACGCGTTCCCCTCCGTTACAGAAACAGGACTTTCAGACCAGGAATTTGCCGAGGGACTTCTCCTCGAGAAACACGTGGCCGTCGTTCCGGGCAACGTCTTTGGGAGCGGTGGGGAAGGGCACGTCCGGTGTGCCTACGCGGTCTCGCGGGAGGATCTCGCGCGGGCTCTGCAGCGGATGGAGGAGTTTGTCACGGGTTGCAAAAAGAAGGCAATCCCGCTTGTCCGGTCCGGTCACAATCCCTAACCGGGCAGGCGTCCCTTTCCCATCAGTTTTTTGCAGGTCCTGGTACCCCGCCTTGCGAAGGTGTGGGAACAGTGTCGGACAGGGATCCCTTGCGGGTATCCCTGCACATCCGTCCGACAGTCCGGAAAACCATCCTGCACTTCACCCGCATGAGGGCACGGGCACGTCTCCCACGATAGTCTTTTATCCGGTATCCGGATGTATAGTATATGGTTGTACCATGAGTTGCACCATAGTCGTGGGCGGTTTTTTTGGTGATGAAGGGAAGGGCAAGATCGTTGCACACCTTGCCTACCAGGACCACCCCTCCATCATCTCCCGGGGAGGGGTCGGTCCGAATGCCGGCCACACGGTAAAGATGGGAGAGAAGGAGTACGGTGTGCGCATGGTCCCATCGGGGTTCGTATATCCCCATGCCCGCCTCATGATTGGAACCGGTGTCCTGGTGGACCCGAGGGTCTTTGCCCGCGAAGTCGAGATGCTCGGGGTCGGGGGAAGGATATTCGTCGACTACCGGTGTGCCATCATCGATGAAGGTCACATCGAGAGGGACAGGTCAAGTTCCCACCTCGCAAAGACAATCGGGAGCACGGGGAGCGGGTGCGGCCCTGCAAACGCAGACCGCGTCCTCCGCGTGGCGAGGCTGGCAAGGGACATCCCCGAGCTCGGTGACTACATTGCAGATGTGCCCCTCGAGATCAATTCAGCTCTTGACCGGGGCGAACACATTCTCCTTGAAGGGACACAGGGATTCGGGATATCGCTCTATTATGGGACCTACCCGTATGTGACGAGCAAGGATACGTCAGCGTCCCAGATAGCGGCCGATAACGGGGTGGGACCGACACGCATCGATGATGTCGTGGTCGTCTTCAAGGCCTATCCGACAAGGGTCGGCGAGGGGCCGTTCTCGACTGAAATGGAAAGGGAGGTCTCCGACCGCATGGGCATCCGGGAATTTGGTACCGTCACGCACAGGCAGAGGAGAATAGGCCAGTGGGACGGAAGGATGGCGCGGTATTCTGCCATGGTGAACGGTTGCACCCAGGCCGCGATCACGGGGATCGACCGGGTTGACAGGGAGTGTTTTGGAATAACAGAGTACGATCGGCTGACGAAAAAAGCCCGTGATTTCCTCGCCCAGGCAGAAGAGGATATTGGATGCCCCATTACCCTCATCTCGACGGGGCCGGACGTCTCGCAGATTATCGACATCAGGGGCGAGATATGAAGCGCACCCTCCTGCCCATCCTCTGCTGTCCCGTCTGCAAGGGGGACCTCACACTCCGGGTGACACTCGAGGACGAAAAGGAGATCATAGAGGGGGTACTCCAGTGCCCGGCCTGCGGGGTGGATTACCCGATTGAGGAGGGTATCCCCGACCTGCTCCCCCGGGAAAAAAAGTCAAAAACCTGAGCAGGAAAGCCTGGAAAGAATAAAAAGGGCAGATTCCGCGTGGGGATGACGCACCATGCCCGGCGCACCTGCCTCCACCCCGGTAGTAACCCTGCCTGTCCCCAACCATGCTCATCGCACGCATTGCAGTCATTCCCCTCTCCCTCCTCGTCGACAGGGTGACAGGAGACCCCCGTTCCCGTTTCCACCCTGTCGCACTCGTGGGGCAGTTCATCGCGTTCTGGGGCGATCCGCGGAAAATCCGGCCGTCACTGCAACGGGCTGCCGGCGTGGTCATGTGGGTTGCAACGGTGGCCCTCTTCTCGTTTCCCTTTTACCTCGCCGAGGCCTTCCTGCCATGGTATGCCCTCCTGGTCGCCGCACCCGTCCTCCTGAAAGTATGCCTTGCCTGGCGTTCACTCGAGGAACACGTGGATGCGGTGGAACGGGCCCTCTCCGCCAGCCTGCCGGAGGGAAGGGAAAAGGTCAGCTACATGGTGAGCAGGGACCCGCGGGAACTCTCCGCGGACCAGGTCCGTTCAGCCGCGTACGAATCGCTCTCCGAGAACCTGGTGGACAGCATCGTTGCACCCCTCTTCTACTATGCCCTGTTCGGCCTTGCCGGTGCCGCGGTCTACCGGGCGGCAAACACGATGGATGCAATGCTCGGGTACCGTGACGAGAGGGAACGAATCGGGTGGTTCCCGGCCCGGGCTGACGATGTCCTGAATTATGTCCCGGCCCGCCTGGCATCCGGAATCCTCCTCCTCTACTTTGCAGCCCGGGGACGGTATACACCGGCATTACGGTGCCTCCGGCAGGATGCAAAGAAACGCCCGGGTTTCAATGGCGGGCTTCCCATGGCAGTGATTGCGGGCGGGTGCGGTGCCCGGTTCGACAAGCCCGGGGCCTACACGATCGGTCCGGGCGAGCGGAGCCTGTCGGATGCGGGACGGGATATCATTGGAGCCGTCCGGGCCTGCACTCTCGCAAGTGCCGCCCTCTTTATGCTGATACCAATATTTTTGGCCCTGTTCATCCAATTCATATAAACATATGAAACTCGAGGAACTGAGATTTGGCACCGAACTCCTGAAACGCGGCTTTGCATCCATGCAGAAGGGAGGGGTGATCATGGATGTGGTCAACGCAGAGCAGGCCCGGATCGCGGAAGATGCAGGTGCCGTCGCGGTCATGGCGCTGGAGCGCGTCCCCGCGGATATCAGGAAGGCAGGCGGCGTGGCGAGGATGGCCGACCCTGCCATCATCCTCGAGATCATGGACGCAGTCTCGATCCCCGTGATGGCAAAGGTCCGCATCGGGCACTTCGTCGAGGCCCAGATCCTCGAGTCCCTCGGCGTTGACATGATCGACGAGAGCGAGGTGCTCACACCTGCCGACGAGGAGTACCACATCGACAAGAAGGCGTTTTCTGTCCCCTTCGTGTGCGGGGCCCGTGACCTTGGCGAGGCACTCCGCCGTATCCACGAGGGCGCGGCGATGATCCGGACGAAGGGGGAGGCCGGGACCGGGAACGTGGTGGAGGCAGTCCGCCACATGCGCAACATCATGGGCGAGATCCGGGCCCTCCAGGGGAAGACACCGCAGGAAATCACCAGCCGGGCACGGGAACTCGAGGCACCGCCCGATCTCCTCCTCGAGACGGTGAAGATGGGCCGCCTGCCTGTCGTCAACTTCTCTGCGGGTGGGATTGCAACACCTGCAGACGCCGCCCTGATGATGCAGATGGGGGCAGACGGGGTCTTCGTGGGGTCGGGGATTTTCCACTCGGGCAACCCGGAGAAGATGGCCCGTGCCATCGTCGAGGCCGTGAACCACTACGACGACCCGAAAGTGATCGCAGAAGTGAGCAGGGGACTCGGCCAGCCCATGAAAGGGATCGACGTCCATACCCTCCGCGAGGACGAGGTGCTCCAGTACCGTGGGTGTTAGGCTCGGGGTGCTGGCTCTCCAGGGAGACGTGAGCGAGCACATCCTTGGTTTCGAACGGGCGCTCAGGGTTATGGGGGAGGCTGATTGGGCTGTCATCCCTGTCCGGAAGCCAGGGGATCTCGAAGGTCTCCACGGCCTTGCCATTCCGGGCGGGGAGTCCACCACCATTTCCCGCTTGATCGGGAAGAATGGGTTATTCGAACCCCTCGCCGGATTCGAAGGCGGCATCTTTGCCACGTGTGCGGGAATGGTGCTCGTGGCAGACCGGGTGGACGACCCCCGCGTGAAGCCTCTTGGCCTCATTGACATGGCTGTGCAGAGGAACGCGTTCGGGCGCCAGAGGGAGTCATTCGAGGCTGACATTAGTGTCAGGGGACTCGGGCGACCCTACCGGGCATACTTCATCCGGGCCCCGGTTGCGACGGAGACCGGCAGAGGGGTCGAAGTGCTTGCCAAAATCGACGCAGGTGTGGTAGCCGTGAGGAAGGGAAAGCACATGGCCCTCTCCTTTCACCCCGAGCTCGGCAATGATCCGGGGATCCACGTAATGTTCCTGGAACACCTTTTCACAGGAAAATGAGGGCTGCCCTGTCCATCCGGGAATAATCGTTCCAAGAGTGTTTTTAAAAAGAAAAAGTTTCCGGGATACTATACAAGGAACAGCGGGGCAAAGACCACCGAGACGATGGCCATCAGTTTCAGGAGGATGTTGAGGGCCGGTCCCGCAGTGTCCTTGAACGGATCCCCGACCGTGTCACCCGTGACCGCTGCCTTGTGGGCAGAAGACCCTTTTCCTCCCAGGTGGCCCTGCTCGATGTACTTCTTGGCGTTGTCCCAGGCACCACCCGTGTTTGCCATCATGACGGCCACGATGAACCCTGACGCTATCGATCCGACGAGGAGACCGGCGAGTGCATGGGTACCGAGGGTGAGGCCGACGACAAGGGGTGCGGCAATGGCAAGCACGCCCGGAGCAATCATCTGCCTGAGAGCGGCGTTCGTGGAGATGGTAATGCAGGCGCCATAATCAGGGTCGGTCCTGCCTTCCATAAGCCCCGGGATCTCCTTGAACTGGCGCCGGACCTCCTGGACGATGTAGCCCGCAGCCTTTCCGACCGCAGTCATGGCAAAGGAGCAGAAGAGGAAGGGGAGCATGGCACCGATGAGCACGCCGACGAAGACGACCGGCTCGAGCATGTTCACGATCTCGAGCCTGACAGCCTGGGAGTAGGCTGCAAAGAGACCGAGCGCTGTGAGTGCAGCCCCGCCGATTGCAAAGCCCTTGCCGATGGCGGCCGTCGTGTTTCCAACTGCGTCGAGGGTATCGGTAATCGCCCTGACCTCCTTGGGCTGGTGGGACATCTCGGCGATACCACCGGCGTTGTCCGCGACCGGCCCGTACGCGTCCACCGAGAGGGTGATCCCGAGCGTCGCGAGCATCCCGACACCCGCGATGGCAACGCCGTAGAGACCGGCCTGCTGTGCGGCGACCAGGATGGCAACGACAACGATCAGGACAGGGAAGAGGGTGCTCTCGAACCCGACGGCAAGGCCGGTGATGATGTTCGTTGCAGCACCCGTCTCGCTCGCCTTTGCAATCTTCTGGGTCGGTGACCGCTCGTAGGATGTGTAAAACTCGGTCACGAGCCCGATGAGGAAACCTGCGACGAGGCCGGCGACGGTCGCGACAAAGACGCCAATGTACTGGGGACCAAGGAGCGTTGTCACGAGGTAGTACACGGCTGCCACCGTGAGGAGGAGGCTCACGAAAGTGCCCGTGTTGAACGCCTTGTGAATGGCACCACTCTCGTTCTTCGAGCTCCGGACAAAGAAACTCCCGATGATGGACGCGATGATACCAAGGCCTGCGATCAGCATCGGAAGGAGCACGAGGTTCATGGTGGCGACTCCCGCGAACTTTGCAGCTGCAAGGACGGAGACTCCCATGAGCATCGTTGCAACGATGGAACCCACGTACGACTCGTAGAGGTCTGCTCCCATCCCGGCGATGTCCCCGACGTTGTCCCCGACGTTATCAGCGATGACTGCCGGGTTCCTCGGGTCGTCTTCCGGGATGCCGGCCTCCACCTTGCCGACAAGGTCTGCACCCACATCCGCAGCCTTCGTAAAAATACCGCCACCGACACGGGCAAAGAGAGCAATGGAACTGGCACCGAGTGAGAACCCGGACAGGATGCTGATGATCTCGGATAGCCCCAGCGTGGTGAATGAATTCAACGCGAGGAAGAGGAGGGAGAGACCCATGAGGCCAAGGCCGACGACAGTCAGTCCCATCACGGTCCCGGACGCGTAGGAGACCCGGAATGCCCGGGCCATCCCTTCGCGTGCCGCATTCGTTGTCCGCACGTTCGCCATCGTTGCCGCTGACATCCCGATGAACCCTGCCGTTGCGGAAAGGGCGGCACCCACCAGGAACGCGACTGAAGTCAGGGGGTGAATGCCCGGTATGATGTAGAGCACAATGGCAAGGACGATCACGAAGACTGCGATTGCCTTGTACTGGCTCCTCAAATAGACCATCGAGCCAAGCCGGATGGCACCGGCGATTTTCTGCATCAATTCAGTCCCTGTACCCTCCCTCTTCATGACGGTGAAGGAGTACCCGGCAAACACAAGGCCGAGCAGGGCACAGACAGGAACAATGAGGAACATATCCATAGCACAGAACCTCCGGAGAACCCAACCGGTCTCCACGCATACCTGTTGCGTCTGAGATCAATTGATTCCCGTGCATAAAAAGGCGGCTGATATCAGTTGAAGTCGAGGACACTGTAACCCAGTGTCTGGAGGTCGAGGAGAACCGCACGGCCTGGCGTCGGGGTGATGTTCATCTGCTTCTGGAACGCCGTTTGTGACTGCCAGGTTCCCGAGTTCACGCAGAGAACACCCCTGTAGTCAGAAACCCCCATGATGTGGATGTGCCCGGTGTGGAGAACTTCCGGGATGGGGTCGATGATCAGGGGGTCTTCCTTCCCGGCTGCAATCGGGGTCCTCTTTCCGTAGGTGGGTGCGAGGTGGCGACGCTGCAGCATACCGGCCATCACGGGGGCAGAGTTGTCGTAGCTCGCACCGGGGATCAGGCTGATGAAGTCATCGAGTGACCTCCCGTGGTACATCAGGACCCGTACGCCCTGGAGGCTCACCATCGCCGGGTTCTCGACCATGATGCAGTTTTTGGGGAAATTCGCGGAAAATTCGGGGGGTATGGCAGGTTGGGGCTCGGCCTGCCTCACCACATCGTGGTTGCCGGGAGAGATGATGATCTTCATCCGGGAGGGGAGATCCCGGAGCATTGACCCGAAAACCTCGTACTGCTCGTAGATATTCTTTATCGTCAGTTCATGGTCCTGGTTCGGGTAGACGCCAATCCCGTCGACGAGGTCGCCTGCGATGAGCAGGTAGGAGACATCCGAGCCGGAGAGCCAGTCGGCAAAACGGTTCCACGTCTCCTCGAGGAACGTATTGCTCCCGACATGGACATCGGAGATGAGGACTGCCTGCCCGGGTTTTTCGCTCCGGAACGGTGCATGGGAGAGCGGGATATCGGGCCGGAACATCTGTTCGGCAAAAAAGAGTCTTCCGTCACCGGACAGCGTTCCCCGGACGCCGATGACCTCGTCGGGGACAAGCGTCTCGGCTTCCGCGAACTGGGGCCGGTCCTTGTGGAAGAGGACCTGGATGGAGGAGGTGGGATCTTCCACCTCCACCATGCGATGGCCATTTGCCGTGGTCCGGTTCTCCACGACAAGCCCCATGATCGAGCATGCCTCCTGACGGTAGCGTGATCCCTTCTTTAATGCCTCGATTGGCATGGGGGCTGCCCTTGCCCGGATGCACTCGCCCAGGCGCTGGTACCTGTCCCTGAAATAGGCAGAATAATCTGCAACGCTCGCAATGGCCCGGGATGAACCGGCTGTGCCCCTGATCACCTCGCACTCGGGGTCGGTCAGGAACCGGCTCCCGTCACGGCCAGGGTGCAGACCGGGTATGTGCCTGACCGAGACCACGACGGCATCGCCGGGCACGTTTGCAATGATGCGGTCGATAAGACCGGGATCGTCCTTTTCGGCGATGTACCGGACGACCTCCGGGTGTACCTGGAGCTTCGTCTCGAGGAAACGCTGGACGATGGTTGCCGCATCGAGCATCGATCATATATGGACAGTGCCCGATATAGGGTTTTCACTCCTGCTCCATGGGACCCGGGAAACACTCCCGAATCGCTCCCTCTGTAAGAGAACGGTTAGACCCCGGACGGGATATGCCGTTCCGGGTGCGATTCCTTATCATGCCTGGAAAAAAATAGATCAGGGTCCAGGAATGTCGCACGAAGAAAAAAATGACACTGAAAAGGGCCTCCTGCAGAGATTTCTCACGAGCAGCAACCGCTGGGTCTCCCTTGCCCGCGAGCTTGCATGGGTGGCCGCGGTGGTTGGAGGAATCGCCCTTGCACTGTTCCTCGTTTCGGGCACGTGGCCCGCGGTCGTGACGATAGAATCGGAAAGCATGGTCCCGCACATGAATGTCGGTGACCTGGTCTTCGTGGTCAGCGCCGACCGGTTCGGCGAACTCCAGACGTGGACGACCGGGAAGGAGACCGGGTACCAGAAGTTCGGCGACTACGGCGACATCCTCATCTACCGGCCCAACGATGCACCCAATCCCCCCGTATCCATCCCGTTCATCACGGGGGGTGTCCACCCCATCATCCACAGGGCGATGGATAAAATCGGGGAGGGCGAGACCATCCCCAAGTACTACAATGTCTACCGTGGGCAGGCAACACCTGCCCGGTACGTCCCGGCGACCATCCGGAACAACAGCCTCGTTCTCATGGACGGGACTGTCGTAACACCACAGAATGCCGACCCGCTGGTCGGATACGTGGTGCAGACAGCAATAAAGAGCCCGCATGCCGGGTACATCACCAAGGGAGACAACAACCTCGTCAGTGACCAGGGGGGGTATCTCTCCTCCGTGTCCGGGCAGGTCATCATGCCCGTCCGGGAGGACTGGGTGGTTGGCAAAGCCCTGTTCACAATACCACTCCTGGGATACCTGCCCCTCAACATCGTCCCGGTGGCAGTCATCCTCATCGCGTTCATGATTGTATGGGAATACCACTCGAAGAAGAAGGAACGCAGCGCTGGAAAGAAAGGGAAGAAGAAGAGGTGAGAAGAGGGGGTAAGGGGAAAGAGTGCGGGCGATAAAGGAGATACTTGCCGGTGCCCGTGCAGGTGACCGGTTAACTGAAGGAGAGGCCCTCACCCTCCTGTCGGCGAAGGGCCGCGAAATATTCGATATTTGCAGAGCAGCGGACGAGCTGCGCGAGGAGAAGGTCGGACCAACCGTGACCTTCGTCCGCAACCAGAACATTCACCTCACGAATATCTGCAAGAACCTCTGTGGTTTCTGCGCATTCGGCCGGCGGGCAACAGACGAGGGGGCATTCTGCGATGATCCTGAAACCCTCCGGAACAAGGTCCGCCAGGCCCGGAAGAACAGGGTTACCGAGATCTGCCTCCTCTCCGGCGTCCACCCGGACTTTGATGCCAGCCGGTATGCCGGGATCCTCTCCTGTGTCAGGGAGACCGCCCCGGGGATCCACATCCATGCATTCTCTCCCGACGAAGTGAGCCATGCCGCAGCACGATCGGGGCTTACGACCCGGGAAGTTCTGGAAATGCTGAAAAACGCAGGACTCGGCTCACTCCAGGGAACGGCCGCCGAGATTCTCGTGGACAGCGTGAGGGAGGTCATCTGCCCGTCCAAGGTTTCCACAGCAGAGTGGGTGCGGATCATACGCGAGGCGCATGCACTGGGCATTTTTTCCACTGCAACAATCATGTACGGGTCGTGTGAGACCGCTGCAGACCGGATCACGCACCTTTCCATCCTGCGGGATATCCAGGACAAAACGGGTGGTTTCTCAGAGCTTGTCCCCCTCTCCTTTCTCCACCAGAACACGAGACTCTACCTGCAGGGGCTCGCTCCTGCGGGAGCGACGGGAAGGGAGGATCTCCTCATGATCGCTGTCTCCCGGCTGTTTCTCGATAATTTCCAGAACATCCAGGTTCCCTGGGGGAAGGTCGGGCTCAAGCTGGCCCAGCTTGCGCTCCAGTCTGGTGCAAACGATCTGGCGGGAACAATGTTTTCCGATGATGTATCCGGGAGTGCCGGGGCGTTGGGGGCGGATTATTTCGATCCGGCAGAGATGGAACGCATCTGCCGTGATATCGGCCGCACTCTCCGGCAGCGGCTCACGGATTATACGCTGGTCTGATCGTCAGTCCCCGGACCAGGAGTAGAAGGTGCCTCTTGCCTCCCGGCGTGTTTTCAGGCGGGGATCGACGGAAAGGGCGCGGAGAAGCTTGATCACTTCCTGGCGGTGCAACCCCGTTAAGGCCACGAGGTCTTCGAGAGTACCCGGGCGCCTCCTGATCGCCTCGATGATGACGGATTGTGCATCTTCCGGGGGCCGACCATGGACCTCCCCATACCGGAGCGGGAGAAATGCCTCCTCTTCTCCGATACCAAGGATGCGGGCAGCCCGTTGCAAATCACCGGTGCCTGCCGCACGGACCCGGGGTTCCGGTCCCGGACGGTCGAGGGTGTTCAGTTGCACCCTGTCCGGCCGTATCTTCCCGATCACTTCCTTGAGGGCATACAGGGCGTCGTCTCCCGTGTTGAGGCCGGGAACAAGGAAAACCTCGAGCCAGATCTCCCCGGGATACGTCTCCCGGAACCGGCACAGTCCCTCGATGATGGCGCGGACAGAGACCCCCGCCACAGGCCTGTGGATTTTCTGGAACGTCTCCTCATCGACTGTCGAGAGTGTGGGTAGAACCACGTCGGCCGGGCGCAGCGCATCCTGGACATCGCCATTCCCAAGCAGGCTCCCGTTTGTGAGAACTGCAACCCTGTAACCCGGAAAGGTGTCCTTGATGAAGCGGATCACCCTCCCGATAGAGAGGGACAACGTCGGCTCGCCCGATCCCGAGAAGGTAATAAAATCAAGGTCCGGCCGTGAGGAAAGGAACGTGAACAGCTCACACTCGACCTCTTCCGGCGGGAAGAACTCCTGCCGGGAAATAGTCTTCAGGGTTGTCCGGCCAACTTCGCAGTACACGCAATCAAAGGAACAGACCTTGTGGGGGACAAGGTCAATGCCGAGGGAACGACCGAGGCGCCGGGACGCAACAGGGCCGAAGATGTGCATATACTTCATGGCAATCGTGGGATGGACCGGTTTTGCGGGTGATCCTCATCACAATCAACGAGATGAGATGTACCTGAGCATGGTCTCTTTTCAAGTGGTTCTGTTCCGGGGTGTACCGGTGGGAATGTACCATCTCTATCTATTTATGCTCATATGAGTAAAATAACTCATCATGATTATCTGCATCACGTCCAAAGGTCCGAAGTCCACGGATCCTGTGGAAGAGCGGTTTGGGAGATCACCCTATTTCCTCTTTCATGACACGGAAAAAGGCGACTTTGATCCTGTCACAAACAAGTTCGCCGATGCAGCCGGCGGTGTCGGCCCGCGTGCGGCACAGGTCCTGATAGATCGCGGCGCAAAGGTCCTGATAACCGGGAACGTTGGGGGGAATGCCCTTTCGGTGATCCAAGCCGCCGGAATCGAGGTGTTCCGGTACAGGGATGGCGGATCGGTAGAAGACGCGTTTCAGAAGTACCAGAAAGGACTCCTCGGGAAGATGGCGTAGGAGTGCAGGATGCGGGTCGTGGTTGCCAGCGGGAAAGGGGGTACGGGAAAAACCCTCGTTGCAGCGAACCTGGCAGCCGTGGTTGCCTGTTTATGCGACGTCGTGCTCGTCGACTGTGACGTCGAAGAGCCGAACCTGCACCTGTTTTTCCCCTCGGAAAAAAAGCTGCTGCCCGTGCTGGCAGACGTCCCGGTATTCGATACGGTCCGGTGCGACCATTGCGGGGAATGTGCGCGGACCTGCCAGTACGGGGCCATTGTCGTTCTGTCGCAAAAGAATCTTTTCTTCCCCGAGATGTGTCACGGGTGCGGGGGCTGCGAGATAGTCTGTCCGCAGGGGGCCATCACGATGGGAAAGAGGGAAGTGGGAAGGATAGAATTTTCCAGGCCCCGGGCTGGTCTCACCCTCGTCTCCGGCGTTCTGAACGAAAGAGAGGTCGCAGCACCCCGCGTCATCCGCGAGGCACTACGCTATGCGGCAGGTCACCCGCTCGTCATCTGCGATGCACCGCCGGGAACGGCATGCCCGCTCGTCGAGACCCTGGAGGGAGCGGATTTCTGCATCCTTGTCACGGAACCGACGCCCTTTGGCCTCCACGACCTCTCCCTTGCTGCAGGGGTGGCCGGGGTTCTCGGTGTCCCGGCAGGTG
The DNA here is from genome assembly GCA_030019395.1 of Methanolinea sp. Taxonomy (GTDB): domain Archaea; phylum Halobacteriota; class Methanomicrobia; order Methanomicrobiales; family Methanospirillaceae; genus Methanolinea_A. The sequence goes on from JASEES010000046.1 coordinate 30,489, forward strand.
TCGTCATCAACCGGAGTATAGGAGAAGACGAGATTATATGGAGGTTCTGCCGTTCGGAAAACATCCCGGTGCTCTGGACGATTCCCTTTGAGAAGCGGATAGCAGAACTTGCAAACGAAGGGAAGGTCCTTACGGACGAGATTCCGGAGATGAAGGAACTTTTCCTTAGGCTCTTTGCGGAGGTCCGACACCGGGGTGAGGCGGGTTTATGATACAGGTTGCAGTCCTCTCCGGGAAAGGTGGTACTGGCAAGACCGTTGTGACAGGTGCCCTTGCAGAGTTCCTGCCTGGAAAGAAGGTATTTGCTGATTGTGACGTGGAGGCCGCAAATCTTGCTCTCATCCTCTCACCACGCGAAAGGGCCCGTATCCCCTTTTTCGGACTAAAAAAAGCCACGATAGAGAAAAAGTCGTGTGTTGCCTGCGGACTCTGCGCACATGCATGTCGCTTCGGCGCAATCAGGAATGGGATCGATGGTTCCTTTTATGTCGATCCGGTCCGTTGCGAGGGGTGCGGTGTCTGTGCGGGCGTCTGCCCCGAGAGAGCGATTGTTCTTTTGAAGAAACAGGATGGTGAGATTATTTGTGCGGATACGGACCTTGGGCCTCTCGTGTATGCGGAGTTGAGTCCCGGTTCGGGCAACTCCGGTCTTCTGGTCCACGAGGTGAAAAAAGAGGCGCAGAAGGAAGTCCGGGATCACGACCTTCTCCTGATCGATGGACCCCCCGGTATCGGGTGCCCTGTCATCTCGACGATGAGCGGAATAGATACCGTGGTCATCGTCACGGAACCAAGTATCGCGGCGATGCATGACCTCAAAAGACTCGTTATGGTCTCACGTGGTTTTTCTCTCTCCCTGTGTGCCATCATCAACAGGGCCGACCTCCACGGAGGGTATGCACAAACGATCGAGAGGTTCTGTGCAGACGAAGGGATATCCCTACTCGGAAAGGTCCCCTTCGACCCAACCATCCAGGACGCAGTCAGTAAGGGGGTCCCCGTCACGCGGTTTGGATGTCCTGCAACAGTCGCATTCCGCGAAATAGCAGCGAATCTTTCAGGAATTCTCGGAGAAAAGGCTTCGGATCGTTTGAAAGGCCGGAATGAATGAACGGGGGGTTGCCGGAAGAGTCCCGCGTCTCCTGATCCCCGGGCCGCTTCACCCGCCCGGGAAAAATCAACCATTCCGGATGATTCCAGTGCGAAAATGTCCCCCCGGCACAGAAGGGATGAAAAGACAGGGAAACGTTAAAAACAGGTGAGGAAACGCCTCCTGTCCGGGTCCAGTAATGCGTGCTGGAGAAGAGATCTTTACGAGAGGTGGTCGAGTGCTTCCCTGCCGGTCATCCCCTCGCGGACTCCGAGACCCTGCGCATTGCTGTTCGCTTCCTTGACAATTCCTGCCAGCAAGTCTCCGATGGTTGCAATGGAGGGACCGGTGGAAGGTCTGACGCGGGCAGCAGGATATCCGAACCTGTCCAGGGCAGCGACATCGACTGCCCCGCACCCGACCATACCGTTCCTTGCCACGACACCGACGAGGTTCACCGGGCCGAGGGGGATCACGAACCCCTCACCGACCGAGTTCCGGAGTGGAACGCGTTCTGTCTGCATGTTTTAAGAGAGGAGGGGCAGGGCTAAAAATGTCATGGAAGCGGGTTTTATATAGTGAGTCCTCCCAGTCTGTCAGAGGACGCATGTCAACGGATAGCATGGCCCTTTCAGCGACACTCTCCGGAAAGGAGCTCTCCACTCTCCTTGACGACGTGCTCGCAGGGCACCGTCTCACTGTCGGGGAGGCGGCAGGCCTCTTCAGGGTGAAGGGGAGGGACGTCTGGCGCGTCGCAGAGGCCGCTGACGAACAGAGGGCCCGCACGGTGGGCGACACCGTCACATACGTGCGCAACCAGAATATCAATGTCACGAACCTCTGTATCAATTCCTGCGGATTCTGCGGTTTCTCCCGGAAACCCGGCGACCCCGATGCCTACCACCATTCTGCCGACATCGTGCGGAAAAAGGCTGCAGAAGCACTGGCACGGAAGGTGACCGAGATATGTACCGTCTCAGGCCTGCATCCGGACTTCGACGCAGAGTCCTACCTCCGAATCCTTTCAAGTATCCGCGAGGGGGCCCCCGGTGTTCACATCCATGCAAGCAACCCTATGGAAGTTGCGTACGGGGCGAAGAAGAGTGGTATTTCCACGCGCGAGATGCTGTCCCGGATGAAGGACGCGGGGCTCGGGTCGCTCTGCGGGACGGCCGCCGAGATCCTTGCCGATGACGTGCGGAAGGTCATCTGCCCGGGAAAGATCCCGAGCGCGGAGTGGGAGAGGATCATCAGGGAAGCACACGCCCTGGGCATCCGGACTACGGCCACCATCATGTACGGGCACTGCGAGACCGCGGAAGACCGGGCCCGGCACCTCGGCATCCTGCGCAGCATCCAGGACGATACAGGGGGGTTTACCGAGTTCGTCCCACTCAGTTTCATCCATTACCAGACTCCCCTCTACCGGAAAGGCATTGCACGGGCAGGGGCGACGGGGAGGGAAGACCTCCTCATGATTGCCGTCTCCCGCCTCTTTTTCGACAATATCCCCCACATCCAGGTATCCTGGGTCAAGCTCGGCCTCAAGATGGCCCAGATAGGCCTCCTTGCCGGCGGCGATGACCTCGGCGGCACCATGTTCGAAGAGAGCATCTCCAAGGGCGCCGGGGCGAGTGGCACAGATTACCTCGACCCGGCAGAGATGAAACGGGTCGTCGAGGATGCCGGACGCGTCCTGCGCCAGCGGACGACGCTTTATAGGATCCTGCCCGGTACATGAGGCGGGTATCATTCCCCGCTAAAGGTTTTGGGGAGAAAAAAGGCAGGAATCCCGGCAGGGATGAAAAGGGATAATTTTCAATCGGAGGGCTTGAGAAGCTGGACGATCTTGTCCCCCACTTCCCGGGCACGTTTCAGGCCGCGTTTGTCCTTCTCGATGTCCCCTTCGAGGTACCCCTTGCCCCTGACCCAGCCCAGGTACGCAAACTCGTGCGAGTTCAGGAAGCCCTCGAGCGTCTCGATGGTACGGGCACCTCCCTTGTTGGCACAGACCGCGACGGCAACCGCTTTCCTTCCCGCGAGTTGTCTCCTGTGGTACAGGGAATAACTCCTGTCGATGAAATTCTTGAGGTGACCGCAGACATCGTAGTAGTACGTGGGTGATCCGATGACGAGGACCTCGCATTCGAGGACCTTCTCCATGATGGCGCTCCAGTCATCGTTTTTGATGACGCACCAGTCGTTTTCCTTGCACTTCTCGCAGCCCAGGCAGGGTTTTATCTCTTTTCCGGCAAGCGAGATGAACTCGGTCTTGATGCCGGCACTCTCGCAGCGCTCGAGAACTGCCCTGATCAGGCGGGATGTATTCCCGTTTTTCCTCATGCTCCCAGAGATTCCAAGCACGCTCATGGACTAACACTCACCTTATGGGTTTTTGATAGTTTTGCTATGGACAGATAGCGAGAGTATTGCAGCGGCTTTTCCAATCTGCGCAGCAGGATGGGTTGAATAGAAAAAGAGGTGCGAGTGGCACCTGCAGTCGCTGCAGCCGAACCGGGGGATGGGAATGCCTGAAAGGAGAGATGCCAGGCGGCATTCGGCACGTTCCCCTGTCGGAAAACAATACACGGTCTCCAGGGAAAATGACGGGCTGCAAAGGAGGTAGTCAATGTGCCAGCGTGGCCGGGATCCGGGTCTCTTCGAGAGCCGTATGTGGCGGGTGACCCGGGAGAGTCCCCCCGGCCCCAGTGCTGACCCGACGTATACGTAATACCCTCCGGGAAATGCAAGTTCCCCCAGTGCACCCACGTGCACTCTGCAGGATTCGGACGAGAGGACGAGGCAGTAAGTGCCCTTAATCATACGACAGCCGGAGGAGTTCCCGTGCGGCCTGGATGTGGCGGCTCCCTCCCCGTTCAACGGGTGATCCATGCCCCGGGTAGAGGCCCTCGATGGTGAGCCCCGCGAGCCGCCCGATGGACTTCTGGAGGGCGGATCGGCTCCCGCCGGGGAAATCGTACCTCCCGAAACCGCCGTCTGAAAAGACGGTATCTCCCGAGATGAGGGCATGCTCCGCTTCGTGCAGGAGGCAGATGCTTCCCGGAGTGTGACCCGGCGTGTGGATGACAAGGAGATCCCCGATGCGGTCCCCGTCGGCGAGTATCCTGTCCGGCGGGTGCATCGGGGCACGTGCACCGAAATGAAGCGACAGGGATTCTGCATCGCTCGAGAGACCGGGAGCGTCCAGTCCGTGGATGCTGACACGGGCGTTGCACATCCGGGCAATCTCGTTGAGGTGGGCGACATGGTCGAAATGGCAATGGGTAAGGACGATCTCTGTGATCGTGTCCCTGTATCTCTCGAGGGCAGTGGGAAGAACCCCTGCATCCACCAGGACATGACCGACGATGTAGGAGTTGCCGAGGAAGCCACTGCCTGGAATCCACCGGACCGGCATGGTAGAATAATTAGGTTCTCCCACCCAATGTCTGTTATGCCCAGCCTCATCCATGAATGCCTCTCCGGTCTGTCCGAACTGGTGGAGGATGTGGCAAGGAAGGAGGGGATCAGCCCGCGGATAGCCGCCCGGTCCGTTGCAAGGGGAAGGCTGGTAATCCCTGCAAACCCCAACAGGCACCACCGCACCTGCGGTATCGGCGAAGGCTGCCGTGTCAAGGTCAACGTCAACGTGGGGACGTCGGGGCCCCTCTGTGACCTTGCGCTCGAGGAGGCAAAGGCACGTGCCGCCCTCGAGAACGGTGCGGACACCTTAATGGACCTTTCCACGGGCGGGGACCTCCGGGCAATCCGCCGGATGCTCCTCTCCCTCGATGTCCCGGTTGGCACGGTCCCTGTCTACGAGGCTGTTCGCCGCGCGGGGAGTGCGGCCGATGTCGATGCCGACCTCCTCTTCTCCGTGATCAGGGAACACTGCCGGGACGGTGTCGATTTCCTCACTCTCCACTGCGGGGTCAACCGGGACGTCCTTTCCGCGCTCCGCACCGATCCCCGCATCATGCCCGTTGTATCGAGGGGCGGGGCATTCCACGTGGCCATGATGGTCCAGCGGGACGAGGAAAACCCGCTCTACGAAGAATTTGACTACCTCCTCGAGATCCTCTCGGAGTACGGAGTCGTGGCAAGCCTCGGGGACGGTATGCGCCCCGGATGCCTCCAGGACGCCGAGAGGCATGCAAAGACAGTCGAGTACCTGACCCTCGGGAGGCTGGCCGGCCGGGCCCTCGAGGCAGGTGTCCAGAGGATGATCGAGGGACCGGGTCACGTGCCCCTCCCGCAGGTCCCCTGCAATGTTCAGACGATCAAGGAGCTCTCCAACGGTGCACCTCTCTACCTGCTCGGGCCCATTGTCACGGACCTTGCCCCGGGATACGACCACGTCGTTTCTGCCATCGGGGGAGCAGTCGCCGCGATGCAGGGGGCAGACTTCCTCTGCATGGTCTCCCCCAGCGAGCACCTCGCCCTGCCGAACGTTGATGACATCGTGGAGGGGACGAGAGTTGCCCGTATCGCGGCCCATATCGGGGATATTTCCCGGCACAGGGAAGGGTACAGGGCTGCACGGGAGCTTCAGATGGCAGAGGCACGCCAGAAACTTGACTGGAACGCCATGTTCTCCCTTGCCCTTTTTGGCGACCATGCCCGCAGGATCCACGAGCGTGATGGCGAGTCTGAAACGTGCTCGATGTGCGGGGATCTCTGCGCCGTCAAACTTGTCCGGGAGATATTCAGGAGGAAGGGGGAGTAAGTCGCAAAGCACTTCCCCTCCTCTTTCCTACCACAAGATGGAGCAATTCATTCTCCGGCATCCGGTTTACTCACGGTAAAAAATGCACTTTTTGAGCTGAAGTCCGGGCAATTCGAATCCGGAAGGGGAAATGAGGAAGGATATCCGGATCTGTTAATCGTGAAAGACCACGCGGGCACCAACCCTTGCGGGATCATTCCTTCAGGAGAGAGAGGATGCGGATAGCGAGGAAGGCTGCATTCTCGCCGTTATCCACGCCGACGCATGCAACCGGGACGCCCCTGGGCATCTGCACAATGGAGAGGAGGGCATCGAGACCGCCCATCAGTTTCCCGCTCACCGGAACCCCTATAACAGGGCGTGTTGTCCGGGAGGCCACGACTCCCGGGAGCGCTGCCGAGAGTCCGGCAACTGCGATGAAAACCTTGCATTGACATTCGCGGATGTATGTATCGAGGACGTCCGGTTCCCTGTGTGCCGAGATGACCCGTGCCTCCCATGAAACAGAATGTTCGTTCAGGACTTCCGCGACCTTCTGGACGACGGATGCATCCGAGGCTGATCCGCTGAGAATCGACACGTCAACCATGGCATTCGCCATCCACACTTATATGCCGCGGTTGTAAAAATACTATGGGCTGGTTTTTATGGAAAAAGAACCTCTCCTGATGCTGCCAGGGCCTGTACCCATGCCGGAACGGGTCAGGGCAGCGATGGTGCGGCAGGCAATCAACCACCGGGGGCAGGAGTTCTCGACGGTATACGCCGACTGCGTGCGGATCCTCAAGGAGGCATTCGGGACGACAAACGACCTCTTCGTGGTCAGCGGGTCGGGAACAGCAGCAATGGAGGCAGCAGTCGGTAACTTTGGAAGGGGAAAGAAGATTGCGTGCCTCGTGAACGGCAAGTTCGGGGAACGGCTCTTCAAGATTGCCCAGCGGTACGGGACTGCGACAGAAATTGCCTCGCCGTGGGGGACACCCCTTGATCTTGGGCGCCTCGAAGAGGCACTCGCGGGCGGCGCAGAGATGGTCACCCTCGTGCACAACGAGACGTCTGCCGGGATTAAGAACCCTGCCCGGAAGGTCGGCACCCTCTGCCGGAAGTACGATGCACTCTTCGTTATGGACGGCATCACGTCCGTCGGGGGTGACGAGGTCAGTGCAGACGAATGGGGTGCCGACGTGGTTGTGGCAGGATCCCAGAAATGCCTTGCCGCCCCTGCAGGACTCTCCGCAATCTCGGTGAGTGCAAAGGCGTGGGAGAGAATGACCGAACCGCGCCCGTTTTACCTTGACCTTGCCGCGTACAGGAAGAGTGCAACCGGAAAACTCATGGAGACCCCGTATACCCCGGCAGTACCACTCTTCCTCGCCCTCAGGGAGGCCTGCCTGATCCTCGCGGAAGAAGGTCTTTCCGCACGTATTGCCCGGCACCGCAGGCTGGCAGATGCCGTCAGGGCCGCCGCAGGGGCATGGGGGGTATCCCTTTTCCCGAAGATCGACGCAGACCACGCCTACTCCAATACAGCCACGGCGTTCTCGTACCCCGCAGGCGTGGACGACAGCGCGTTCCGCGGGACAATCAAAAAGATGGGAATCGAGATTGCAGGGGGGCAGGATCACCTCAAGGGCAGGATATTCCGGATCGGGACGATGGGGGCCATCGGGGCACCTGAAGTCCTTGCAACGCTTGCCGCAGTCCAGTATGCGCTCAGGAAGCATGGCTTCGTGCCGAAGGGCGACGGCGTCATGGCTGCCGCAGAGGTTCTGGGATGAAGATAGGGGTCGCCGACACCACGTTTGCCCGCGTCAACATGGGGAACATCGCCATCGACGAGATCCGCAAGCACGCCAGTGTCCCAATCGAAAGGGTGACCGTGCCGGGCATCAAGGACCTCCCGGTTGCCTGCAAGAAGTTGATCGAGGAGAGAAAATGCGATATCGTCATTGCCCTCGGGATGCCCGGCGGGAAGGAGAAAGACCGGATGTGCGCCCACGAGGCATCTCTCGGCCTGATCGCCTGCCAGCTCATGACGAACACGCATATTATCGAGGTCTTCGTGCACGAGGACGAGGCATCGGACGACAGGGAGCTTGCGTGGCTTGCCGAGATGCGGACACGGGAGCATGCCGTCAACGCCGTCAGGATGGTTCTCCGGCCGGCAGACCTTGTCAGGGAGGCAGGAACGGGACAGAGGCAGGGGTTTCCGGATGCCGGCCCGGCCCGCCGCTGACCTGCCCCGCACGGGATATGGTTATCAGTCTGCAGAGTCGAGATAGTTAGAGGAGGAAAGAATGGGAATCCGCCTGGGTTTTGTGGTCTCGGAGTTCAACCGGGATATCACCTACATGATGGAAGTGGAGGCACGGGAACACGCAGCTTTTCTGGGAGCGGAAGTGACAGAGTGCCGGTACGTTCCCGGGGCGTATGACATGCCCCTTGCGGTCAAGAGGATGCTCAAGGAGGGGAAGGTGGATGCCGTGGTCACCATCGGGTGCGTGATCGAGGGTGCAACGCAACACGACGAGATCGTCGTCCAGCACGCGGCACGAAAGATCATCGACCTCTCGCTCGAGTTCGACAAGCCCGTGACTCTCGGGATATCCGGTCCCGGAATGACGCGGCTCGAGGCGACTGAGCGCATCGATTATGCCAGGAGAGCGGTCGAATCAGCAGTCAAGATGGTCCAGAGATTGAAATGAGGGAGCTCTCCCGCAAGCTTGCAGGCATTCCCGCCTCAGCCACGCTCGAGATCTCGAACCTCGCCCGGCAGATGGAGAAGAAGGGTATCCCGGTCATCTCGCTCTCCATCGGTGAACCCGATTTTGATACCCCGCGCCATATCAAGGACGCGTGCATCAGGGCACTCCTTGCAGGAGAGACCCACTATGCGCCGAGCAACGGCATCCCGGAGCTCCTGGAGGCGATTTCGTCCAAGATCTCGGGGGAGAACGGATTTCCCTGCACGCCGGAAGAGGTCATCGTGACCTGCGGTGCAAAGGATGCGATTTACGACGCGATGGAGGCCGTGCTGAACCCCGGCGAGGAAGTCATCATCCTCGACCCGGCCTGGGTCTCGTACGAGCCGTGCGTCATGATGGCGGGGGGAAAACCGGTCCACCATCCTCCCGATGAAAAGACGTTCCAGATCGATGACAGCGTCCTCGAGAGGATTTCTCCCCGGACAAAGATGATCGTGGTCAACTCGCCGTCAAACCCATCGGGTGCGGTCCTCGACAAAAGGTCGCTCTCCCTCGTCGCAGACATGTGCACAGATTTTGACCTCATCGCCCTCTCGGACGAGATCTACGAGAAACTCACCTATGGGAAGAAGCACCTGTCGCTTGCGTCAATCGGTGATATGGCCGGGCGGACGATCACGGTCAATGGTTTTTCCAAGGCATATGCAATGACGGGGTGGAGGCTCGGGTACGCTGTTGCACCCCTTCCCATCATCCGGAACATGGCAAAGGTCCAGCAGCACTCCGTCAGCCACCCGACGACTTTTGCCATGTATGGCGGTGTTGCTGCCCTCACGTCCGATCAGTCGTGTGTCGAGGAGATGAGGGCCGAATTCCAGAGGAGGAGGGATTACATCGTCAGGGAACTCCAGATGGCGGGATACAGGGTCGCACCGGCAGACGGGGCGTTCTACGCGTTCGTCCGGGTTGAAGGAGACGACGTGGAGGTTGCCCGCCGGTGGCTCGAGGAGCTGCACGTGGCAGTAACACCCGGATCCGCCTTCCATACGCCGGGATGGGAGCGGCTCTCGTATGCCACATCGATGGAGAACCTCGAAGAAGCAATCCGCCGGATTTGCCGGGCGTCCTGATCACGCTCAATAAAATTCCGAATGTTCCGTTCACCAACCCGCCTCTTTTTCCACCACGGCTGCCCACCCGTATCAGGTCCCCAAAACCGCGAATGAAATCCCGTGATTTTGGGAAGGAACGATACGGTGCTTTTATCGAGGGGTCGTGCGCAGGTACCCGCATGTTTGTTTGGCATGTTGCCGGATGCACGCGTGAGCGTGCAGGGGATGGATCACTTCTCTGCGAACTGGTTCATCCCCACCGGGAAAGGAATACGATTCCTTTCCGGGCAAGCGTTGCCCATGCCATCGTCCCACCGGGGGAATCAACCCTCCCGCACAGGCTCCGGCAGTCAACAGAGGTCTACTGCATCATCACCGGTCACGGCAGGATGCATATCGATGGCGAGACCGGCGAGGTGGGGGAGGGCGACGCAGTCCTGATACCCCCGGGGGCAGTCCAGTGGCTTGAGAACACGGG
>JASEES010000047.1 GCA_030019395.1 Methanolinea sp.
GAAGACGAGGAGGTATTTCCCCCGGAATCCTGATTGGATTCGGGCATGGATGAGGGTTCACGGAACGGGGGTTCTCAGGAAATGCTCACGAGAGTCCTCTTTGTCTGTTCGCGCAACGCGGGACGCTCCCAGATGGCAGAGGGGATAGCCAGGGTACTTCTCCCGCACTGCGAGGTCTTCAGCGCCGGCGAACGACCGTCGGAAATCAGCCCGGTTGCCATCAGGGTCATGGCGGAGCGGGGCATCGATATCTCATCCCAGTATTCCAAGGGTGTAGGGGATATACCGCCCGGAGAGTTCGATGTGCTCGTCATCCTGGGCCGCTGGGAGAATCCCGATCGCCTCCCAAGGGCGCGCAGGGTCATCCAGGAGATCCTGCCCGATCCCCGCGACCTTTCCGGAAGCCCGGGCGAGGTTGAAGAAGGTTTCAGGAGGGTACGGGACATCCTCTGGGATCGAATCGGGGTGTGGGAGAAGGAGGGGGTATTCCACGTGGAATGAAAAAGTTAGTCTCGTTGCCGACCTCCTTTATCCTGTATGGAACAGAATCCAATGGAGGTTCTTCTCCGGGAAGCACCGGACGTTGCACAGGCATTCGACGACCTCGTCGATGTTTTCCGAACGGGTGACTGGACCGACGCAAAGACCAAGCAGCTCCTCAATATCGCCATCCAGACTGCTCAAAGGAATCCCCGCGGGGTCTTTTTCCACGCCGGCATGGCAAGGGACGCGGGCGCCCGGCGCCGGGAAGTCGTCGGGGCGGTGGTGATGAATCTTCACCTCTCCGGACTCGCGTCCGTCCTTGACTGCCTGCCTGCAGCGGTGCAGGGGTATGAACGGGAAAGTGGCAGGATTTGACAGGGATGAATGTGACTGGTGGAAGCAGGAGGGGGGCAGGGCAGGAGGAAGAGAAATGAATGACGGGCGGGATCGCACCCTCGTTATCCTCTGCGTGTTCTGTGTCGCTGTCATCGGTATCGCGGGGATCTGGCTTGCATTTCCAAATGGTGAAAGGCAGGATCGGGATGTTCTCTTCCAGGTCTCGACCATTGGGGCACTCATGGAGGGCAACTACAGGGGAGTTGTTCCCTTCGGGGAGATCAGGAAACACGGGGACTTTGGAATCGGGACCTTCGATAGCCTCGACGGGGAAATGATCGCCGTCAATGGGGAGTATTTCCAGGTCACTGCTGATGGCGCAGTCCTGCCGGTTCCGGACGGGGCATTGACGCCATTTGCAACGGTCACTTTCTTTGAACCTGATTTTACGTTTTTCCTTTCCCGGGCGGACAATTTTTCTGATTTCTCCCGCCAGGTGGAAAGATCCCTGCCGTCGAAAGACCAGATCTACGCCGTCAGGATTCCGGGAAAATTTCCATACGTGCGGGCCCGGAGCGTGCCCCGGCAGGAGGAACCCTATCCGCGCCTCGTGGATGCAGCCAGGAACCAGTCGGTGTTCATTCTCGAAGGAACCCGCGGGACGATGGCAGGGTTATGGTTCCCGGAAGCATTCGATGGATTGAATGTCCCTGGTTTCCACATTCACTATATCTCCGATGACAGGAAGGCAGGAGGGCATGTCCTCGACTTCTCTCTCGAGAACGCAACCATAGAAATCGACGCTACACCACGATTCCTCGTGACGCTCACCCCGGCAGGGGGGAATGCAACCGGACTATCCGGACCAAACAGCACGGAACTGGCCGGAGTGGAACAGGGTGGCTGATATTTCCAGGATGTTCCCTTTTTTTGTCCCTATTCACGCGATGATCGAAAGATATTTTGTGTTTTGAAAGAAACGACCAGAAGGAGACCTATTCGGGCAGTGGCGCCGGCAGAAACGCAAAAGGGGTTTTTCCAACCCGGAAAACGGGATGGCAGGGACAATCTCCTGCGGCCCGGACATGGTGGTGCGGGATCATGCGGACAATATACCGTGGTACTCGGGAGGGACTGGAACAGATTGACACGTACGAGAGTGGTGCATGGATCAACCTGGTCAATCCCACACCCGATGAAATCCGGGAGATTGTCTCCTGGTTCCAGATCCCGCCCGATTTCCTGACAGATCCCCTCGATATCGACGAGAGGGCCCGCGTCGAGCGGGAAGAGGGGAGCACCCTCATCGTCCTGCGTATACCCCACCGGGAATCACCCGGCGCAGATATCCCCTACACAACAATTCCCCTTGGGATCATTCTCACCCAGAACGTGACCATCACCGTCTGCCTGACAGCTGCCGATCTGATTGACGAATTTTTATCCGGAAAGGTGAAACATTTCTCGCCCGATAAGCAGAGCCGGTTCATCCTGCTCCTTTTTTACCGCAATACCCTCCTCTACATGCGTTACCTGAGGGACATCAACCGGATGACGACGCAGGTCGAGCGATCGCTCTACCGTGCCCTCAAGAACGAGCAGCTGATTCACCTGCTGAACCTGGAAAAGAGCCTCGTCTTTTTCGTCACATCGCTCCGCTCCAATGCCCTCATGATGGAAAAGTTTCATGCCACAGGGTGCGTCCGGATGAGCGAGGAAGACCGCGATCTCTTCGAGGACATGATCATCGAGAACAAGCAGGCCCTCGAGATGGCAAACATTTACAGCAGCATCCTCTCCGATATGATGGATGCATTTGCATCGGTCATTTCGAATAACCTCAACGTCATCATGAAGCTCTTAACGACAGTCACCATCATCCTCATGATACCGACCCTCGTTGCAAGCGTCTACGGCATGAATGTCGCTTTGCCATTCCAGGACACGCCTTATGCATTCGCCTTCACGATGGCCCTCTCGGTTGCCTTCTCGGCGATCGGGATACTCATCTTCTGGAGGAAGGAACTCCTGTAACACCCCGGTCCCCTCAGTCCGCCAGAATAACAGGCTTTACCTGCAGGGGAGCAGGGAAAATGTCACGAGAAAGATAACCAAAATCACATACCGGGGGATTGGTTTGCGTTATGTTAGAAATAAATAACAAATATGGACATTAATCCGTCAATGCGGTGAGGCACTCGGGAAACAAGCCTTCCCGGTCCAGTACGGGGCCATCCGAAAAACCCGTGGATGGAAAATGGACACTACCGGTGAACCAATCATCATCACCCGGGTGCCGGACAGGAACTCTTCTTTTAGTCCCCGTTTTCCCCGGGTGCCACCCCGTGGGAAAGTGCATATACAGGGGAGGAGAGATTTATTACCATGAATCACGTCGCTGACCTCCTTTTTGCGCCTGCACGCTTTTTTTCAGCCCTGGAAGGAAAGGAACCAGGCCTCGGTATCCCTGCCCTGATAGCGGGAATCGGAGCAGTCATCTCGGCACTGGCAGCCTATGCAATATCAGACCTGTATGCCGGGATGTTTGCCGCAGCCGGCACAGGGATGGACATGGGAATGTTCATGGGGCTGATGGGGGCAGCCGGTGCGTTCATCGGTTTCATCCTGCTCTGGTGGATCGTCCTGGCCGGGGCGTTTCATGTGGTGTCCGTCCCCCTCAGGGGAAAGGGGTCATTTTCAGGGACCCTGGCTGCCACGGGGTACGGGCTTGTGCCGTCAGTCATCGGGAGTGCCCTGTCGGCAGTTACGTTACTCTCGTACCTGCCCAGGATTACGGTACCTGTTATCCGGAATATCCAGGACCCGGCCGTCATCCAGGCTGCAATCACGGAAATGATGCAGGATCCCGCCATGCAGGAATATACGATGGTTTCCACTGTATTCACCGTCATCTTCCTCGTCTGGAGTGCAAACATCTGGATTTTTGGCATGAAGTGGGCCCGGAAACTCGATACCCGGAATGCATGCATCACCGTCCTTGTCCCGGTCGGGATTTTTATCATTTACCTCCTCGCTACATTTTTTGCAAAAGGATTCTTCATGGGGGGTTCCTGAGAGCATGACCGTTTACAGGGTCTTTCCTTTCCTGCTCGCGGTGCTTTTGCTTTTTCTCCCCGCAGCCGCAGCCGAACAGAGCCAGGTCGCAGCCGCACAGGTGATGGTGACGAACGTCACCCTCAACCCCCAGGTTTTCATGGTCGGGGACTCCGGGACAATCACGGTTGAAATCATCAACAACGGGGCACAGAGCGTGGCGATACGGAGGGCAACGCTCTACGATGAGAAGATAAGGGTCGAGTCGAGGGCGTACGAGACAACGATGTACCTGGGCGCGGGAAACAGGATGACATTCACGTTCACAGTCAGCGCACCGGTCCCGGAGGGTATTTATTACCCGGTATTCTCGCTTGATTTCCGCGATGCTGGATATCTCCGGTATCCCGTGAAACTCCGCGTCCAGGATCAGCCCCTCACCGTTGCAGTTCTCTCAAGGCCCGACACCTTCACGGACGGGAAGAAGGAGAAGGTGGAGATTCTCGTGGGGAACCCCAGGGATAACGCTGTTTCGGGGGTTACGGTCTATCCTGTCGGGGAAGGGATCGATGCAACACCCACCCGGCACTTCATCGGCCTCCTTGCCCCGGACAAGTCGCAGAATGTCGCTTTCCAGATCACTCCCGGCAAGTCAGCGGTTCTTGAATTCCATGTCGACTATTACAACGGGATCAATCCCCATACGGAGACAATCAGGGTCCCGATAGACGTGGGAAAGAGCAAGGTCCAGGCAGAACCCATCCTCTCCAACCTCCGGGTCGAATGGTCGGGGACGTACTATACCCTGACAGGAGATGTCACCAATGCGGGACTTGAACCTGCAAACGCCGTCGTTATCACGATGGGGCAAGGTGCCGTTCCCCAGGATCCTTACAGGCAGTATGCCATCGGGACACTCCAACCGGATGACTTCTCAGGGTTTGAGGTCACGTTCACTGTCGATGGAGACAGGACATCGGTGCCCGTCGTCATCACCCACAAGGACGCCGACGGAAACCTCTACACAACAACCTACCCTGTCGACATTCCTGCAAAAGGAACCCGGAAACCTGCAGCAGGCACGGAGGAGTCGCCCCTGCCGGTGATCGCAGGAGTGATTGTGGCCTGTGCTGCAGTCATCGGGGGAATAGTGTGGTATTCCTGGAGAAAGAGATGAACGGGTCCCCGGAGCATGACCCCGTGATCGTGTTCCGGGACGTGGTCAAGATCTACTCTTTGCCTGCCGGTGACGTTGTCGCGCTCGACCACGTCAGCATCACGGTGGAGCCGGGAGAGTTTATTGCCATCATGGGGCCGTCGGGATCGGGCAAGTCAACGCTCCTCAACCTCATGGGCTGCCTGGACACTCCCACCTCGGGGTACCTCGAGATAAAGGACAGGGAT
The DNA here is from genome assembly GCA_030019395.1 of Methanolinea sp. Taxonomy (GTDB): domain Archaea; phylum Halobacteriota; class Methanomicrobia; order Methanomicrobiales; family Methanospirillaceae; genus Methanolinea_A. The sequence goes on from JASEES010000047.1 coordinate 5,278, forward strand.
ATTGGTTCCATGAACGACGATGAACTGACAATGCTGCGCAGGGACCATATCGGTTTCATCTTTCAGCAGTTCAACCTCATCCCCCTCCTCACTGCGCTGGAGAACGTCCAGTACCCGCTCATCCTCAAGACGGGAAGCAGGGAATGCACCGCACGCTGTATCGATATTCTCAGGGCAATGGACCTCGATCCCTCCCTGTATACCCATAAACCTGCCGAGCTCTCCGGAGGGCAGCAGCAGCGCGTGGCAATTGCCAGGGCTCTTGTCAACGATCCTGACATCCTCCTTGCAGACGAACCCACGGGAAACCTCGACACGAAGACAGGCTCGGCAATCATGGAGCTCCTCAGGGAACTGAACGAGAAGAGGAAAAAGACCATCATCATGGTGACGCACGACCCGAACGTTGCCCGCTATGCCCACCGGACGATCAGGATCGTGGACGGGAGGATCACATGAGGGGCAGGCAGGAAGGGGAATCGTGTCAGCGACCCCGGTCTCTGCAGGGCGGGAGCAGGTGAAGGGGGACAATGCAGACCACCCTGTTCTTTGAATTTGCAAAACGGAACGTGAGGCTTCACTGGCTCCGTTCGCTCCTTGCCATCATCGGGATCATCATCGGGGTGACGGCAATCGTCTCGATGGGTATCCTTGGAAACAGCCTTGTCCTGGCCATCTCGGACAGCCTGTCCACGGTGGGCGACAGCGTCATCGTGACGCCCCACGTCGGCGGCGGTTCCTTTTCCATGGGCTCGGCGAGTGAACGCATTACGGAAAGGCAGCTTGAACAGATCAAGAGGGCCGTTGCCCCTGATATCACGATCCCGGTCTATTCCGGCAGCGCACGGATGAAGGTGGGGACAAAAGACACTGCCGGGGTGGTCTACGGCCTGCGTCCTGACGATATTCCGGTCCTGCTCGAAGTCGAACAGGGATCGTACCTCAGGGGAAGCTCGGGGGCAATGGCAGGTGCCCGGTTTGCAAAGGAAAACGACCTCAGGGTCGGCTCGCGCATCACCATCAAGGACAAGGGCACACTCCGGGTGGTCGGTATCCTCAAGGAGAGGGGGATGGGTTTTGACATCAACCCTGACTACGGCATCGTCGTCGAGGACAAGTGGTACGAGCAGGCATACGGGCAGAAAGACTACGATATGGTCATCGTTAAGGTCAGGGACATCTCCCGGATCGAGGAGACCAAGAAGGTCATCGAGAAGCAGCTGAACCGCCGCGAGACAGTTGTCGACGTCATCGATACAAAGGCAATCCTCGAGACGATCCTGGACACTTTCGGGCGGATTTCCACATTCACCACGGCGATAGGCGGGATATCCCTGATCGTGGCCGGTGTGAGCATTCTCAACATCATGATGATGTCAGTGACAGAAAGGATCAGGGAAATAGGGGTGTTGAGGAGCATCGGGACGCTCCGGAAAGAAGTGATGTCCATGTTCCTCTTCGAGGCCCTCATCCTCGGCATCATCGGGAGCCTGATCGGGGGCGTGCTGAGCATCATCGGTGGCTATGCTGTCAGCCTCCTGATGCTCAGGACATCGGAGTACCTCTTCGTCCCGTCGAGTATGGTCTACGTCCTTTACGGCGTGGCGTTTGGAATCGGCACGAGTCTCCTCTCGGGGCTGTATCCTGCCTGGAAGGCATCGAACCTCAACCCGATCGAAGCACTGCGGCACGAGTGAAGGATCACGGGGGGAAATCCTCCCGGTTCTTCATGTATGGTAATCCTCTGGAAGGGAAAACTGGGAATCCGGCACCTGGCTGAATGCGTCCCTGACAATCCGCGACACCTCCCTTTCAGAGATCGCCGGGTCCAGTCCATATACCGAGACCATGCCATCTTCGAGCACCACGAGGGCGACAGGTGACAAGGCCCCCGTGCATCCCGATTCCCATCGTGCTGCGGTCTGCCTGCTGACGACGAAGAACGACCGGTCCCCGATACGAATCGCAGGGCCTGCCCGGTATGTGGAGGAAAAGGTCATGATTCAACTCTCCCTCCCCGGGATGGACGGGAAAAGATTCCTGTTTTCTCAATCACCCGTATCGCATATACAGGGAGCATGAAAGGGTACCGTACCATCACCTCGGCATCGATCTCTCCCTCGAACCGGTTCCGGGAAAAATCAGGAGTCACCACAATGGAGACAGAGGGAGCAATAGCACAGATGATTGACTTTGCCGCCCAGAAATATCCGTAGAAAATTCCGGTTTCGGCAGGGCTTCCCAGGCCGATCTCCGCTTTGCAACGGAGGTGGCGGATGGAGAATGAACGGGCGATGCGACGAAAAATGTCAATGAATTCCGGGAGATGGGAGAGCACTCCCGACACAAGCCGGAGGAGGGACGGGCCGCCCCTCGTTCCAAGGACCGGGCTTTTTATGGGGCGCCGGGTTGCGAAATGCCCAAACGGTGATCGGACAGGGACCCCGAGGGCGACAACTGAGAGATCCCCCTCCTGCGAGGGGAAACGGCGCCTGATCCCCATGCCCAGCCATGTGACAGAGAAAAACCCCCTGCTGCCGGAGCCGTCGAACTCGACCAGTGCCCTGATGCGAAGGGGTACTGCACAGATGCCGAGCCCGAGGAGGGCGGTTGCGAGGATGATGACCAGTGCGGAAAGGGACGGGGAGGTCTCCATGGGAAATTACCCGGCCGTTTTCACTCTTTTGTCTCCGGCATTTTTGACTCTGACATGGCTTTGATGGCCTTTATGACCTGGGGGGCCAGCGATTCAGAGAGTGCCGTAATGATCTGGGCCACCGGGTTATCGCGGTGCAGCGAGAGCACCTGGATGCCGTCGGGCCCCCTGATGTCCTTGTAAACCAGCACGAGTGCGACAGGGGCAATTTTACCGCCGGCTCCGCTCCCTTCACCCTCGCCCTCTTTTCCCCTCCCGCCTCCTGCACCGAATCCAAAACCGAATTCGGTCACGGCAATGACTGCCTTATCCCCGAGGTCAACGGTATCGCCGATGACATGGGCCGGTGATAGGAGCCGGTCCAGCTCGTCAGCACACAATTTGAGCATCTGTTCGCCTGTCATAGGTCTGAAGTCACCTTGAACCAGTCATGTGGCAGGCCTGGTTAAGTAGTCTCCCATGAGCTCCATGAATATTGTCTGCACATGAGATTTTGAAAAACAGGTAACCCGTGTTCCGGGGGGAGGGTATCTGATATGAATGGAAAAAGAGTGGGTCTTTTGGAGTTTTTCTTCCCTTCCTACCGCCCGATATAGAGGGTCTTTGTCCTCGTGTAGGAGAGGAGGGCCTGCGATCCGTTCTCGCGGCCCAGTCCCGAGGCCCTGACACCTCCAAACGGTATCTCGGGCGGAATGGTGAGGTGGCGGTTCACCCAGACCACTCCGGCATTCACGCGGGCAAAGACCTCGCGGGCGACAGAAATGTCCCTTGTCCAGATCGAGGCACCGAGTCCGTACCTGGTCTCATTTGCATGCCGGATAGCAGTATCCAGGTCATCAAAGCACATCACGGGGAGTATGGGGCCAAAAACCTCCTTCCTCAGGAGTGCAGACTCGGGATGCACGTCTTTGACGACTGTCGGTGCAAAGAAAGAGCCCCTGTCATAGGCAGGACCACGGAGCGGTTCTCCCCCCGCAAGGATGGTCCCCTCTCCCTTGCGTTTGAAATCTTCCATGAACCTGTTGATCTCATCGCGCTGCCCCGGACCGCAGAGGGGCCCCATATCGATCCCTTCATCGAGACCGTTTCCAACACGGAGTCCTTCTACCCGTTTCCGCAGCCTTTGGAGGAATTCAGCAGAGATATTTTCATGGACAAAAAGGCGCTTGACGGCGGTGCAGGTCTGCCCGGCATTGTAGAAACGCCCCCTGACAGCTCCCGCAACGGCATTCCCGATATCCGCGTCCTTCCAGACAATCATCGGGTCAGACCCTCCGAGCTCCAGGGTCACCTCCTTAAAAGAGCCTGCTGCAAGTTCCTGCACGCGCAGGCCCGTCTCTACGTTTCCGGTGAAGGAGACCCTGCTGATCCGGGGGTGGCGCACGATACCCTCACCTACAACCTCACCCTTCCCTGTCACCACGTTGAGGACACCGGGGGGCAGCCCGGCCTCTTCGAGGGTACGTGCGAGAACGCAGTCTGTCAGGGGAGTTCTTGAGGCTGGTTTGAGGACGAGAGTGTTGCCGGCAAGGAGGGCGGGAGAAGTCTTCCATGCCATCAGGAGGGCTGGCATGTTCCAGGGGATGATCGCGCCGCAGACCCCGAGTGGCTCCCGCGTGACAATGGCATCGCCAGCCGGCCCGAGCGGGATGTATTCCCCCGGAAACAAACCGGCAATGCCTGCGTAGTATTCAAGAACGTTGGCAAACCCCCTGATCTCGTCGGCAGACTCGCGGAGAGGTTTTCCCTGTTCCAGCGTCAGGAGGCGGGAAATCTCCCCGTACCGTTCCCGAACGAGAGATGCGCCCCGGAGGAGGATGGAACCCCTTTCGCGTGCCGTCCGGGAAGCCCACGCCGGAAATGCATCTTCAGCTGCCCTGACGGCATCATCGACCTCGTACAGAGTTCCCTCCGGGACACGGTCAATCTCCTCTCCGGTGGCCGGGTTCATGACCGGCATCCACCGGTCGTCGGCACCGGCCACATCCCTGCCGCCAATCCTCATGTGCATGAAGCAAGGATCGACACCTGACACCTCTTATACTTGATCCCGGTCGCCAAATATATGAGGAATCTTCCGGTAATGACTGTCCCGGCCCACAGAGTCGCCCGACGCCGGGTCAGACCCGGTCGAGCAATTCCTTCAGCCCCGATGCCATCTGCCTTACCTGCGGGTAAGGATCGGCGAGCAACACGTCGAGGGCGGCACTGCCCCCGGCAGAAAGGATCTCGCGTCCATATCCTGCCTTCGCCAGCCACGTGAGGGTGTGGAGGGCCGGGATACGTATCTTTTCATCCGCGTCGCGCGTAGCAGCAAGGAGGAGCGGGATACCCCCGTGGGAGACGAAGGCCGGAGCGGCAGTGTCTGTCGAAGAGAGAAAAATGATAAGACGAGAGAGGAGTTTTCGCCTCGATACGCGGTCATCACCCTCGATTGCACTCTCGAGACCGCAGACGAGGTCCCTTCCCTCTTTGTTTGCAGTCATCTCCCATCTGTTCCCTGCCTGGAGAAATAAGGTTTTTTTATTATTCCCGGCGCCAGTCTGGTTATAAAGGGAGAGGAGGGAAGGATGAGGATTGGGATCATGGGGGACACGCATGACCATATCCCCCGCATCAGGAAGGCTGTGGAAGCACTCACCCGCGAAGGCGTCGAAATTGTCCTCCACACAGGCGACTTCATCGCCCCGTTCGTTATCCCCGAGATAGCGAAGGTAAATGTGCCTGTCGTGGGAGTATTCGGGAACAACGATGGTGACTGCCCCCTGCTTCTTGCCCGCTGCCGGGAAGAGGGAAACATGGAGATCCGGGGTTACTTTGCGGAACTGGAGTATGATGGCCAGAAAATCGCACTCCTGCATGGTCATGACAGGGAACGGCTCGCCGGATGCATGGAATGCGGGCTCTACGACCTCGTGGTATACGGGCATACGCACAGGAGCGCAATTACCCGGGCTGGAAAGAGCCTCTGTATCAACCCCGGGGAAGTCTGCGGCTACCTGACGGGAGACCCGGGCATTGCCCTCTACACGACCGGAGACCGGAATGCCCGTCTCATTCACCTCTGATGGGACAACCGGTGCGAAAAACCTCTGGTGCAGGAAAGGGTCCCCTATCCTGAAACGTTCAGCCCACCATGGTGCGGAGGAGATCTTCAATGCCCTGGAGTACCTTCTCGACCACGGCTGCAGGTACGCTGTCTCTGCAGAACCCGGACGCCAGGGTAAGGGTCTCCCCAAAAGTGCTTGCAGCAACAGAGAAACCGGGGGGATAGTCCACGGGAGGTACCAGGAAAGCCGATACTGCTTTTATATCGCCAAAATCAGTGCATTCAGGAGGTATAATGCCGGTATTGGAAAAGAACGGGTTCTTGAGGTACCCCTCCGTTCTACTGGCCCTTGCGAGGTCTTCGAGAGATTCGCGGACGCGGGAAAAACCACCTTCGAACCGCTCCTGCAGGCGGATCGCAGCCCCAAGACCAGCAAGGTTCCCCTTTTTCTCTTCCATCGCGCGATGTGTCTCCCGTGCATGGAAGAGTGGAGAAAGGGACCTGTCTGCAGGGAGCCGGACCTCGAAGGCAACCGAGAGGTTTGCAACAGCGGGTGCCGGCACGCCGGGCACCATGCGGCGAAGGTCAACGGTGGTGAGCACAGGATAATTCCTCCCATCGGTGTGGGGGATCTCCCTGCTGACGCTCTGGAAGAATGCGGAGAGCAGGAGGTCGTTGATCGTCAGTCCTTCTAACCGGGAAAGCGAACGAACCCTTCGGAACAGGTCAGGGGTTATCCTTTTCCATGTGTGGCAGGGAGACTGGCATTGCCCGGGGATGCAGGGGATCCCCCATTCCGCAGAGGAGTCGCCGCATGCCCTGCGGGCTCTCTCCCTGTCCGCCGGGGAAAAAAACGAGAAGATCGGTGCATAGGACCGGTCACCGGGAGGGATGCAGGGGCAAATGAGAGTACTCTTCCCCCGGCACTCCCGGTAAAAGCGGGCGATGCGGGCTGCGGTGTCCCTGACGCCGCAGGCATCGGATGCCGTATGATTGACGGAAAGAACGAGTGTATCTTTTCTGCCGCGGATGAGGGTGAGCCGGGCCTGGGGGCCGGACCGGGGATCGATCCTCTGGAGAAGGACATGGCGAAGGGTTACCTCGGGATCGTCCGCGCGCATCAGGGAGAAGAACGCGGCAGTGGAAAGCGCGGGGAGTTCCTCCCAGCAGGGGACACGGGAATCGAGAAAACGGGAGCGGAGCACGGGCTCGGTGGCAAGGACTGACCGCATTGCACACGCGAGCCTTTCCTCGTCCAGACTGCCTCCAAGAGTGATGACGAGGTGGATCATCTGGTCCCATATGGTGGAAAGGAGGAAGTCCCACTGATCGTTGACAGGGGCAGGAAACGTCTCTCCGTGAAAATTTATGGTCTTTCCAGGCATTCTCCTCCACGTGCAGAGGGAAAAGGATTCGGGGAACTCCCCGTACGCTGCAGGCGGTAATTATCGGAGGGATACGAGAAAAGATTTTGCGACCACCGGACATTTCCGTGCTTTTTACCACCCAATTTCACCATGGTCCGGCATGACGGAAGGGTGCCTTGAGGTATTTCATGGGGAATTGCCCGGGAGAATACTGTATTACAATATTCAACACCAGACTTAAATGTACAACAATGTATTTATTTATACAAAGGTCAATTATTCATTATGAAAACGAAGATTCTCCTTGACGAAGACCAGATGCCACGGCAATGGTACAACATCCTTCCTGACCTCCCTTCGCCACTCGATCCCCCGCTCCACCCAAGGACCGGAAAACCGCTCGTCCCCGATGACCTGAGGCCCATTTTCCCGATGGAACTCATCAGGCAGGAGATGAGCGATCGGAAATTCATCGAGATTCCCTCCGAGGTCAGGGATATCCTCCTTCTCTGGAGACCGACCCCCCTTTTCCGTGCCCACCGGCTCGAAAAACACCTCGGGACACCGGCACACATCTATTACAAGTACGAGGGGGTGAGCCCTCCCGGAAGCCACAAGCCGAACACCGCTGTAGCCCAGGCATACTACAACATGAAGGAAGGGATCGAGCGGATCGCGACCGAGACCGGTGCAGGCCAGTGGGGGTCGGCACTTGCATTCGCGACCCAGCTCTTCGGTCTCGCCTGCACGATCTACATGGTCCGTTCCAGTTATGCCCAGAAACCCTACCGCAAGTCCATGATGCAGGTCTGGGGGGCCGAATGTATCCCGAGCCCGAGCACCAGGACAAAGGCGGGTCAGGCGGTGCTCGAAAAGGATCCGCAGACGACAGGGAGCCTTGGTATTGCAATATCCGAGGCTGTCGAGGATGCAGCGACACATCCCGATACCAACTATTCCCTGGGATCTGTCTTGAACCACGTCTGCCTCCACCAGACCGTAATCGGCCAGGAATGCAGGGAACAGCTGGCCTCCGTTGATGAATACCCTGACGTTGTAATCGGGTGCGTGGGTGGAGGATCGAATTTTGCAGGGATCTCCTTCCCGTTTGCGGGTGACAAGCTGAAGGGGAAGAGAAAGGATCTGGACATCATCGCCGTGGAACCGGCATCGTGCCCGACTCTCACGAAGGGGCTTTACACGTATGACTACGGGGATGTGGCAGGTCTCACCCCCCTCCTCAGGATGTTCACGCTCGGCCATGACTTCGTCCCCCCATCCATCCATGCGGGCGGACTGCGGTACCACGGAGACTCCCCCATCGTTTCGCGCCTGGTGCACGACGGTGTCATGAGGGCAGTCTCGTACCACCAGAGCGAGGTCTTCGATGCAGCCCAGACCTTTGCCCGTACAGAGGGAATCATTGTCGCGCCCGAGACATCGCATGCCGTGAAGGCTGCAATTGACGAGGCGCTCGCATGCAAGAGGAATGGCCAGACAAAGACAATCCTCTTCAACTGCTCGGGCCACGGGAATTTCGATATGTCCGCTTACGATGCGTATTATGCAGGACAGCTTGTGGATTACGAGTATCCGGACAAGCTCATCCGGGAGGCGCTCTCCCGTATCCCCAGGGTCCCCGGGACATGAAAAGAGAGGAGCGAAGCATCCCGGCTGCATGAACGAATCCAATCTTTTTTGTCCCGGTGGAAACCGGCTATTCCGAATCGGGTTTGTTGTCAATCCCATCGCCGGCATGGGAGGGACTGTCGGGCTGAAGGGAACAGACGGTCTGGTTGAGGAAGCACTCTCCCGCGGGGCAGTCCCCCGTGCAGCCCGGCGGGCGGAGGAGGCAGTACGACTCCTCGCGGGTCTTCCTCTCCGTTTCCTCACATGCGGGGGCCCGATGGGAGAGGAATCGCTGGCCCGCGCCGGGATTACAGGCTACGAGCTTGTCTCCAATCCTCCTGAAGGGAGGACGGGTCAGGAGGACACGGTTGAGGCGTGCAGGAGTCTTATCGGGAGAGGGGTTGATCTCATCCTTTTCTGCGGCGGCGACGGGACAGCCCGTGACATTTTTTCTGTCGTCGGGGACACCATCACCATCCTGGGCATCCCCGCGGGTGTGAAAATGTACTCCTCGGTTTTTGCAATCACGCCGGAGGCTGCAGCAACGATCATCAGGGAAGGGCTCGAACAGGGTGGGAGGTTCCACGTCCGGGATGCAGAGGTCGTCGATGTTGACGAGGAGGCATACAGGCGGGGCGAACTTGCCACCAGCCTCTTTGGTGTTGCACGGTCACTATACAGACCCGGTCTTTCGCAGATGGCAAAGCAGGTCTATGAAGATTCTGACGAGGAGAGGTCGAAGGCAGAGATTGCCCGGTTCATCCGCGAGGTCATGGAAGGGACACCTGACATTCTCTATATCCTTGGCCCTGGCGGGACCACATCTGCTGTTGCGCGGGAACTGGGCGTCAGGAAGACACTCCTCGGTTTCGATGCCGTGAAGGCAGGAGCACTCGTTGCATCGGACCTGGACGAGAAGGGCATCTGCACACTGCTTGCCCGGAATCCCCATGCAAGGCTCGTCGTGAGCATCATCGGGGCGCAGGGGGCAATCTTCGGGAGGGGGACCCAGCAGGTGACTCCACGCATACTCAGGACCATTGGAAAGGAGAATATTATCGTCATTGCAACCCCGCACAAACTCCTTCAGACACCAAATATCTTTGTTGACACGGGTGACAGTGCTCTCGACCGCGAGCTCGGCGACTCGATCCAGGTCGTAACCGGTTACAGGGTGGCCCGCAGGGTAAGGGTTACAAGGTGCCTTCAGGCCTGAGCCCTCGAATCACCGGGACTGACCTTCGACCTCTCCCGGCAAAGTATTTGACCCGGAAAAACCTTCTTCTCCACTGGGACAGACTGCAGGAAATGAAGATGGAACACCGGGGAGAACGGAGAGAGGCAGGGGCGTACCTGGACAATCCGGCAAGGGAGATCGAGCCCGGCGACCATGTTGCGGTCATCTTCAGAGAGACCAGCGAGCTTGCGGAAGTCACGGAGATGATCCGCGAAAGGTGCGGAAAAAAGAGGTGGTCTCTCCTCTACATTGCCCGCTTCATGGAAAAGAACCCTGCAGTTGAAAGAGGACAGGCAATGCCGGGGCAGGAGGGGTGCACGTGGATCCTCTCGCACGATGACCCTGATTTCCACCGGAACTTTGCAACAGCTGATCGTGCATATGCATACATCCGGAAGAAGGTGGAAGAGGCTGTCAAAAATGGATATTCGGCACTCTGCATCATGCGCGAGGTTCCACCACTCTCGACCCGCCGGTCTGACCAGAACCTTGTGAGCGACCTTGCCGAGCTCGAATCCCTGTTCCAGAAAGGGAATATTATCCTCATCTGTGCATACAGCCTCGCGGACTCTCCGCCAACGGTACTCCAGAACGTCCTCCGGACACATCCGCTCGTTGTTCTGGACAAAAAGATCCTCGAGAACTTTTTCTTCATCCCGGCATCTGATGCAAAACGGTACAACCTCCCCTCGCTCGAACTGCAGCATTGGCTGGATACGCTGCGGGAGATCTCACGGAGGACCGAGGCCCTCCGCGAGAACGAAGCACGTTACCGCGATCTGCTCGAAAATGCAAGCGATCTCATCCAGAGCGTCGATGCGGAGGGAAGGTTCCTCTTCGTGAACAGGACGTGGAGGGAAACTCTGGGGTATACACACGAGGATCTCCGGAACATGACCCTCTTTGATGTCATCGACCCGGTTTCCCTCGATCACTGCAGGGAGCTGTTCCAGCGGGTGACGTCCGGGGAGGATGTCGGAAAGTTCGAGGCCGTGTTCAGAGCGAAGTCAGGAAAGAAGGTATACCTCGAGGGGAGATCGAACTGCCTCATCCTCGGGGGCAGGCCCCGGTATACGCGCGGCATTTTCAGGGATATCACGAATAAAAGAACGGGGTAGTGAGTCTGTTCACCCTGGAAAGAGGGCCTCCGGTTTTCATTCTGCATCCTTGCATCTCCTGGATAACCACTTGGTTTCTGAGATTCACCCACCTGAAATCACAAAGAATTTTTGACCCGTGCTTCCCGGAGAAAAACCATGCCGGCCTTTTTTCCCTCGGGGTCATTATTTTACACAGACAGCTTTGAAAAATGTGTAACAGAAGACACCTTCCGGCCCTGCAGCCCTGGCGAGGTCACGTATCCCCCGGTCAAAGTCCTCGGGAGACATCATTTCCCGTCGAAGAACCTGATCCCGGACACCCTCGACCATGGCAGTGAACGTCTGCCTTGTAAAACCGCACGCCAGGTCCGGTCGCGACCCGTCGACGTAGACCTGCCTTGGCGAGACGTGTATGTTCCGGAATCCTGCAGACGAGAGGAGAGGATAGAGTTCCCGGCCAATCCGGGGATTTCCCCCCATTTCCCTCTGGAGTTCCTCGAGGCAGCGGATACAATCGTTCGCATGCGGGCTCCCGGGATAGAAAAAGGTGGATCCATGGTCTCCTTCGATGACAGTCAGTGTTCCGCCCTTTGTGAGGACTCTTCGCACGGAGGCGAGTGCAGCGGATGGATTCCGGAGATGTTCGAGGACAAAACAGAGAAAAACATGGTCGAACACCTCATCCGGAAAGGGTAGGTTAAAAAGGTCAGCCCTTGCAAAGGAGACGTTCTCCCATCGTCCCTCGATTCCGGCATTTCGTGCCTGGCGGAGAGATGGAATCGAAATATCAACGGAGACGATCCCTGTTCCGGTATTCCGCGATGCAAGGATACCTGTCTGTGCCCCAACGCCGCACCCGGCCTCGAGGACAAGCGAACCTGGCTGGTAGATGGTATCGTGATGGAGCAGCGAGGACAGGGTGTTCGCCTGGTCGGAGAGGCGGAGAGCCTCGCGCCTGGAGTGGCCGTGAATATACTCTTCCGAGTTTGCGGGGGTCATTGTGAGTATTCATGGAGGTTGGTAGGAGATGTGAATTTCGATTATTCATTTCGGAAGTGAATTGTCGAATGCACTGGTATCGCCTCACTTGACGTAAAGGCAGGTTCTTGCCATCGCCGTCGGGAATAGGGCTTGGACCTTTCCCTGCAGGCCACCCGGGGAAGCATCTGGGAAGCGATGGTGAATCCATGCAGTATTATACACCTGGAACGACCACCTGTTTTTACCAATGGAACACGTAAAGAGGGCTTTTGATGCCGTTGCAGCGCAATATGACGCCCAGCGGAAGTACATCATACCGGATATGGACGGCTTCTACGGGGCAGCAGTCTGGGCGGCAGACTGGCCCGGGAAAGATCCTTCAATCCTTGATATCGGTGCAGGGACCGGTCTCCTGTCAGCCCTGTTCCTCGAGAAGTTCCCCCTCGCCACGCTGACACTCCTTGACATATCGGACGGGATGCTCGAGGTTGCGAGGAAGCGGTTTGCAGGCAGTCCCCGGGTCAGGTTCGTTGTCGCTGATTACAGCCGGGATGATCTCCCGGGAAAATACGATATCGTCTGTTCTGCCCTCTCAATCCACCACCTGGAACACGGGGACAAGCAGCAGCTTTTCAGGAAAATTTTCCGGGCTCTCTCCCCCGGAGGAATCTTCGTCAACGCGGACCAGGTTGAAGCTCCGTGTGACTGGCTCTCCCGGAAATACCTCGAGTACTGGGATTCCTTCCTGGCCCTCGCCCCGATCGATCCCGGAGAACTGGAGTCTGCGAGGATCCGGCGGGAGACGCTCGATAAGAACGCCCCGCTCCTCGACCAGGTGAGGTGGCTCGCGGATGCCGGGTTCTCCGGGGTGGATGTTGTCTACAAGAACAGGACTTTTTGCGTGTTCGTAGGAAAAAAAGGGGAAGATGATGCAGTTTAGGTGATCATCGGCACTTTTTTCGCAACCATGCCACCAGCGGAGACAAGGAATAATCCAAACCAATGCAACCACCACGGTTATTCTCTTAATATGTCTAATAAAAAACACCAAAGTATAAATAATAGCATTAATGTACATAAATAAACATGATAAACGGGAAGAATGATACCCAGGTGATGCCGGTGGACTGGGGACTGCCGCCAGACCGGCGGCACATTCCACCAGAGACGAAGGGCAAAAAAACCGCCCCCATGAGTTGAAAGAGTGCATATTCCACCTTGAAACGTTGAAAGTCCCGTTCCCGGCAGCCGATCCATTCACTCTTTTTTCGCGTATCGGCAATGGATTCGGGTGCATCCTCGAATCCGTCGAGGGGGTCCCGAGAAGGGCGGTACGCTCCATCGTCGGGTTCGAACCCCCTGTCGTCTTCACTCTCGGGAAAAATGCCACGTGCACGGGAGATCCGGATATCCGCGAACGGCTGTCCATACCCCCGACCGATAACCCGGTTACCCAGCTGAGGGCGATCTGCAGGCAGATACGGTGCAGGGGCGACAGCAGGACCGGTTTTACAGGGGGACTGGTCGGGTACCTCTCCTACGATGCGGTGACTGCCCTTTCGGGAGGACGCGTCCAGGCGGGGGAGGACGGGCATCCTGCCCGGTTCATGCTCTGCACACGAGGGGTCGTCTATGACCACGTGCACAAAAAATGTATTCTTTTTGACAATTCCCTCGTCAAGGGCGATGAAGAGAGGGGAAATGTCAAAAAAGAGGCCATAAACAGGCTGTGCAGGCTCAGGGGTGCAGTGGCAGCGGTTCCCCCGGCGAAAAGGGAGGAGAGGATACAGTCTTCGAAGAGGGATCTCCCTGATCTGTCCTCGAGCATGGATAGGGAGGAGTTCGGTGCAGCCGTCCGGCGGGCACTGGAGTACATCAGGAATGGCGATGTCTTCCAGGTCGTGCTGTCCCGCAAAATCTCATGCCCCTACGCGGGTGACCCCCTCGCTCTCTATGGGGCGATCAGGGAGATCAACCCATCCCCCTACCTCTACTACCTCCGTTTCGGGGATGAGGCTATCATCGGGTCAAGCCCCGAGATGCTGGTGCGGGTCGAGGGAAACTCCGTCCAGACAGTTCCGATAGCAGGGACGAGGCCACGTGGTAAGGACCCCGCCGGGGACGATGCCCTTGCCGCCGAGCTCCTCTCCGATCCCAAGGAGAGGGCAGAGCACCTGATGCTCGTTGACCTTGCCAGGAACGATATCGGGAAGGTTGCAGCGTTTGGTTCCGTCCATGTACCCGAGTTCATGGAGGTGGAACGGTTCTCCCACGTCCAGCACATCGTCTCGAGGGTATGCGGCACATTGAGGCCCGGCTGCGACAGGTTCGACGCCCTGTCGGCCTGTTTCCCGGCCGGAACAGTAAGCGGGGCCCCCAAGATCCGGGCGATGCAGATCATCGCGGAACTGGAACGGCATCCAAGGGGCCTGTATGCAGGTGCGGTCGGGTACGCAGGGTTCGACGGGACGCTGGAATGTGCCATTGCTATCAGGACGCTGGTTGCAAGAGGGGCGAGGGTTGGCTTCTCCACGGGTGCAGGCATCGTTGCCGATTCGGTCCCCGAGAAGGAATTCGAGGAGACGGAGGCAAAGGCACGCGCCATGGTCGAGGCAGTCCTCTCTGCAGGGGTGGGGCAATGAGAGTCGTTATCATCGACTGCTTTGACAGCTTCACCTACAACCTCCACCAGTTGGTGGGGGTACTCGGCGCAACACCGGTTACCCTGACCTCTGACCGGCCCCTCTCCGAGGTCACCGCCGCGGCACCCGACAGGCTCATCCTCTCCCCCGGTCCCGGGAGGCCGGAAGACTCGGGAATCTGCCCGGACGTCATCCGGGAATATGCGGGCAGGGTCCCCATTCTCGGTGTCTGCCTCGGGCACCAGGTGATCGTATCTGCCTTCGGGGGAAGCATAACGAGGCTGAAAACGCCTGTCCACGGCAAGACGAGCTTCATCCGCCACACCGGCGAGGGAATCCTTGCCGGTGTCAGGAATCCCCTCGTTGCCACGCGGTATCACTCCCTTGCAGCCCGAAAAGATGCACTCCCCCGTGATTTCAGGACGGTTGCCGTCTCGGAGGATGACGGGTGCGTTATGGGTGTCATGCATCGGTCCCTGCCCGTCTTTGGCCTCCAGTTCCATCCCGAGAGTATCATGACACCGGACGGGAGGCAGATCATGGAAAACTTCCTTTCCATGGAGGGATCGTGATGCAGGACGCCATCAGGGCACTGGCAGGGGGGGAGGGACTCTCCCCGGAGATGGCACGGCAGGCGATGGGACTTCTTGCCACGGGAGGGGCAACCGCAGCCCAGGCAGGGGCATTCCTCGCTGCACTCCGGGTCAAGGGCGAGACCGCGGAGGAGATTGCCGCGTTCTGCAGGGTCCTTGAGGAGCATGCGATTACGATCTCACCAAGGGTACAGGGGACACTCGTCGACACGTGCGGGACCGGGGGTGACGGGGCATCAACGTTCAATATCAGCACCGCGGCCGCGATCGTTGCAGCGGCTGCCGGAATCCCTGTCGTGAAACATGGCAACAGGGCGGTGAGCAGCAGGTGCGGTTCTGCAGATGTGCTCGAAGCCCTTGGCGTGAACATCACCCTTTCCCCAGGAGATGTCTGCCGTACAGTCGAGGAGCTCGGGATTGGCTTTCTCTACGCACCCCTCTTCCATCCTGCCTTCCGGCACGTTGCCGGTGTACGCCGGGAGATGGGGTGCCATACTGTCTTCAACATCCTCGGCCCCCTCCTGAACCCGGCCCGTGCACCCGCCCGCCTGGTCGGTGTCTTCTCCCCCGCCCTCCTTTCCCCTGTTGCAGGTGCCCTGCGCATCCTCGGTGTCCGAAGGGCGCTTGTCGTGCACGGGTCAGGACTCGATGAGATTACGGTTTCCGGGGAGACACGCGTGGCTGAACTGAAGGGGACCAGCATAGATGAGTATGCAATTTCGCCGCGGGAATTTGGCATCCCGGAATACCCCCTGCGGGATATCTGCGGGTCAGGGGTGGAGGAAAACGCATCTATCATCCGCGGTATCCTGCATGGACAAATAACCGGAGCTGCCCGCTATGTCGTCGCCATGAATGCCGGGGCAGCTCTCTACGCAGGAGGGAAGGTAAAGGACATCGGTGATGGCATTGAACTTGCCATGGACGCAATCGCCACGGGGAGCGCCGGGGAAAAGCTCGATGCCCTTGCACGGGCATCCCGGGGTGGTCAATGATACTTGACGCGATCATCGCCGCAACGGCGGAGCGGGTTGCCCGGATGCCGGAGGACGCAGAAGAAACCGTGGAGGCTCCCCGGGCAGCAACAGGGTTCTATGATGCGGTGAGGCGCACCAAGCCGACTAACGCGATAATCGCCGAGATAAAGGCAGCCTCCCCATCACGGGGGATCATCTGCAGCGATATCGATCCACGGGGTTTTGCCCTCTCCATGGTCTCTTCCGGGTGTGCGGCCCTCTCGGTCATCACCGAACCGCGGTTCTTTCACGGGAGCGATACCTTCCTTCCGGCTGTCCGGAATGCCGTTTCGGTCCCGATCCTCCGCAAGGACTTCGTCATCGACCCAAGGCAGGTCGCCGCAAGCCGTGCCCTCGGTGCAGATGCAGTCCTCCTGATCACTGCAGTCCTCAAAGACCGGCTGCCCGATTTCGTGGAACTTGCCCGGTCATACTCCCTCGAACCTCTTGTCGAGGTGCACACCGGGAGGGAACTCGAGGTTGCCCTCTCGTCGGGCACCCGCATGATCGGAATCAATAACAGGAATCTCAAAGACATGAGTGTCGATCTCTCGGTGACAAAACGACTCGCGCCCCGTGCCCGCGATTGCGGGTGCAGGGTGGTCTCTGAGAGCGGATTTGTGTGGCCCTGCGATGTCAGGAGGTTCCGGGACATCGTGGATGGTTTCCTGATAGGGTCCTCGATCGTCTCTGCTCGCAACCCGCAGAAAAAGCTGGAGGGATTTCTATTCGCGTGAAGATATGCGGGATTACGTCCCCGGAAGATGCCGCCCTGGCAGAGGCAGCAGGTGCGGACGCCATCGGCGTGGTGGTGTTCTCGGATTCGATCCGTTCGGTGACACCGGAGGTTGCCTGGGAGATCTTCTCCTCTGTCGGTCCGTTCATAACGAGGGTCTGTGTCTCGACAACAGAGTCCACC
This sequence comes from Methanolinea sp., assembly GCA_030019395.1. Classification (GTDB taxonomy): domain Archaea; phylum Halobacteriota; class Methanomicrobia; order Methanomicrobiales; family Methanospirillaceae; genus Methanolinea_A. Next base: position 22,467 of record JASEES010000047.1, read on the forward strand.
GATGACCTCGAGACGATACTCGATATGAACCCTGACGCAGTCCAGCTCTCCATCCCCCTCGAGGAACGGCTGCCGGTCCGCACGATCTGCATGGTCGATACTCCCGGCCCCCTGCATGCGCATGCAGATGCCATCGTGGTTGATGCCAGCAGGGGGACGGGCAGACTATTCGATGCGGATTTTGCAGAGCGTGTCGCAAGGGAAAGTCCGGTCCCGGTCATCCTTGCCGGGGGCCTCACCCCTGAAAACGTTGCCGGAGCGATTCGGCGTATCAAGCCCTACGGGGTGGACGTGGCAACCGGCGTGGAGATCGCACCGGGTAAAAAGGACGAGAACCTCGTCAGGGCCTTCGTCCAGCAGGCCAGGGGGGCTCTCTTATGACGGATCCCTCGCGGTTCGGGGTTTACGGCGGACGGTTTGTCCCTGAGACGCTGATGGCAGCGCTCGAGGAGCTGGAGCGGGGTTTCCGGACCATTGTCCCCGGAAAGAAGTTCCAGGAGGAGATGAAGTATTACCTCCACGAGTATGCCGGCCGAAGAACACCTCTTACCTTCTGCAGGAACGTGTCCCGTGACTTCGGGTGCAGGGTCTACCTCAAGAGGGAAGATCTCCTCCATTCCGGTGCACACAAGCTGAACAACGCCCTTGGACAGGCACTACTGGCAAAATTCATGGGAAAACACCGTCTCATCGCGGAAACGGGAGCTGGACAGCACGGCGTGGCCACAGCGATCGCAGGGGCGGTGCTCGGGATGCAGGTCGACGTTTTCATGGGGGAGGAAGATATCCGGCGCCAAAAGCTCAACGTCTCCCGGATGAAGATGCTCGGCGCCCGGGTCGTTCCGGTGAGTTCGGGATCACGCACGCTCAAGGATGCCATCAACGAGGCCCTCCGCGACTGGGTCACGAACGTTGCCACGACCCACTACCTGATAGGATCCGTCGTCGGTCCGCACCCGTTTCCGACAATGGTCAGGGATTTCCAGACAGTCATCGGGAACGAGACCCGCGACCAGGTCATGGAGAAGGAGGGGAGGCTGCCGGATGCCATCGTCGCCTGCGTCGGCGGCGGTTCAAACGCAATTGGTATCTTCACACCTTTCCTCGGCGAGGACACACGACTCTTTGGAGCAGAAGCAGGAGGGGAAGGGCCGGAGGGAAGACACGGGGCAACTCTCTGCAGGGGACGCCCCGGCATCCTCCACGGGACATACACGTACCTCATCCAGGATGCCTTTGGCCAGATTCTCGAGTCACACAGCATCTCTGCCGGGCTTGATTACCCGGGTGTCGGCCCGGAGCACAGTTACCTGCGGGACAGCGGCAGGGTGTCCTACCACCCGGTGACGGACAGGGAGGCACTCGATGCATTCCTGTACCTCTCCCGGTCCGAGGGAATCATCCCGGCACTGGAATCGGCCCATGCCGTATCCCTTGCGGAAAAGGTCGCCACCGGGCTCCAAAAGGACGATGTCCTCGTGATCAACCTCTCGGGCCGCGGCGATAAGGACGTATCGCAGGTCTCTTCGATGGTGGGGGATTTGCTGTGACATCGAGAATAGGGCTGGCGTTTTCCGGCGCAGGCCGACCCCTCCTCGTTGCATGCCTCGTTGCAGGTGATCCTGACGAAAGGACATCCCTTGACCTGATGAAGGAAGCCGAGAATTGCGGTGCAGACATCATCGAGCTCGTGATGCCTCACTCCGACCCGGTTGCAGACGGGCCCGTCATGCAGAAAGCCATGCAGCGTGCCCTGAGTGCCGGGACGACTCCCGATACGCTCTTTTCCCAAATCCGGAATTTCAGGTCCGTTTCAAAGACACCTCTCCTCGTTCTCACCTACGCCAACATTGTAGTACAGAGGGGAATTGCAACGTTTTACAGGGAAGCGGCAGAGGCTGGAGCAGACGGGATCGCGATCGCCGACGTGCCCCTCGAGGAGTCAGATCCTTTCTGCGTGGCAGCACGGAATGAAGGTATCGATCCAGTCCTTTTCATCAGCCAGACGACGTCGCGTGAAAGGCTTGAAAGGATAGTTGCGGGTGCCGGGGGATTCCTCTACCTCGTCGCAGTGCTCGGCGTCACGGGTGCCAGGGAACAGATCGATCCGCGGGTCATCGGGCACATCCGGGCAGTAAAGGCAGCATCAGCCCTTCCTGTCGTACCCGGATTTGGCATCGGGACGGCAGGACAGGTCCGGGAGCTGGTGCGTGCCGGCGCGGACGGGGTGATTGTCGGGTCCGCCATCGTCCGGGAGATAGAACGAACCCTTGAGGATCCCTTCGCGATGAGAGAAGCGGTGGGAGGGAAGGTCAGGGAAATGGCGTCAGCCCTCAGGTGAGGTATCCCGGCGGACGGGCAGCCTGCCGACGGCAGCACAGTAGATGACAAACTCGTCGTCACCATCAAGATTAAGGAGCCCGGCCATCATCCGGTCATCGAACGCCCCGATGGCGCACGTCCCGCATCCTATCTGGAGTGCTGCCAGGTACAGGTTCTGGCAGACGTGCCCTGCATCGAGGTGCACGAGACGCCACGCCCTCTCAGCGTAACGCCATGCCATACGGTAGACAACACAGTCCCAGAGGAAAGTTACTGCTGAGCTTCGGACGAATGCCTGGCCAAGACAGGCTGCCATCACCCTGTCCGCGGTTTCCGGTCCCGTTTGGACGGGGAGAAGCCGGTGGGAGAACGCAAGGTACCTGTATATGCCGGGCTTTATTCCCCTGACCCTGTTGACGAGGAGATACGTCTCGAAGGCATGACGACCTCCTGCCGAGGGAACGTTCCTGAGGGTGTAATAGGGGTCAACGACCTGGACTATCCCCTGCGTGCACCACAGCAGGTAGGAGAGCTCTTCCTGCATCAGGGGATCCCGTTCGTAATGCCGGATGGATCGCCTCGCCTCGATTGCCCGGCGCAGGTCGAGTGGCGGGACACGGATGGAACCTGGAGGAGGCAGCGGGATGAACGGGCCATCAGGAGGAACCGGTTTTTCGAGCGGAGGGGCGGGGAGTCCACGGGACTGGTCCGATGGGGAGAGGTACTCGTACCGGGTCAGATCCATGAAACGCGGGCCGATGGTCTTCATGGTTGGAAGATACGGCTGGAAAGGGATAAAGGCGGCGGCAAAAGGAAGATGTGTCCTTGATCGGGTTTGGGTTCCAAGGCACCAGGTTCATACCGATCGATCGTGATAGATTCATCACCTCCCCCGTCCCAGAGAATATGGAACGAAGGAATTAAAATGGCGTCCGCACCCCGCAAACCCTTTTCGAGGAGAATCCAGAATACGCCCCGTTCGATGATCAGGGAGATACTCAGGGTCACGGAGCGGCCTGATATCATATCCTTTGCCGGAGGACTCCCGAGTCCTGCATTTCTCGATGCTGCCGGAGTGGCACGAGCCGCCGGAGAAGTCCTTGCTGAAGACAATTGCGCAGCACTCCAGTATGCGACCTCGGAAGGTTTCCCTCCCCTCCGGGAGTGGATTGCAAGGAGGTACAGGACGCGCTTTGGACTTGCAGTCGATCCCGGGGAGATACTCATCACGAACGGGTCACAGCAGGCACTGGACATACTGGGCCGGATTTTTATTGATGAGGGAGACCCGGTTGCCATCGAGGCACCGGGTTACCTGGGAGCTATCCAGGCTTTTTCACAGTATATGCCCGTATTCCATCCAGTCCCGCTTGGAACGGAAGGACCAGACCCCGGGGAATTTTCACGGATAGCGAGGACAGAAGATCCGGTCATGTACTACGCTATCCCCAATTCGCAGAACCCCTCGGGTATCAGTTATTCCACACGCCGGCGGGAGGAAATCGCAAGTATCATTTCAGATTCGGAAACGGTCCTCGTTGAGGATGATGCGTACGGGGAAATACAGTTCAGCGGGGATAAGAGACCCTCGTTTTCCCGTCTCCTCCCCCGCGATAAGGTCATCCTCCTTGGAACGTTCTCAAAGATATTCTCGCCGGGAATGAGGCTCGGATGGCTCTGTGCGGAAGGGGAAATCCTTGACCATGCAGTGACAGCAAAGCAGGCCTCGGACCTCCATTCGAACATCCTTGCACAGAGAATACTCTACCGGTACCTCCAGTGCAACGACATCGACGCCCATATTTCCCGCATAAAAAAGGCATACGCAGCCCGGTGCAGCCTGATGCTCCACCTTATGGACGAACTCTTCCCTGGAGAAGTCACTTATACGAGGCCCGACGGCGGCATGTTCGTGTGGCTCACCCTACCGCATCCCCTCTCGGCAATGGATCTTTACCGGCGTGCCCTGGCAGAAAACGTGGCAATCCTCCCCGGGACGCCGTTTTATACCAACGGAGCGGGAGACCAGGGGGTCAGGCTGAACTTCTCGAATGCAGATGAGGAAAAGATCACCGAGGGGATGACCCGCCTTGCCAGGGTCCTGGATGCATACACCAGAGAATGCCGGAAAGGACAGAGCAGTCCCCATCCGGAAACGTGATGAAAGTAAATCGTACCATCAGCCCCACCATTTGCGGAATACGGCGCCTGCGGGGAAGAGGCACAGTGCCAGGAGGAGGGAAACCGTGGGGAAGGGAATCTCGGTGGGTGCCGGTCCGGATGGATACGTGGTTATCGTGGGCTGCGAAGGGGAAGGACCGGTGGGAGACAGAGGCCCCGTTGCCCGGCTGACCTGGTATACAGACCCTGTGACAGCCTCGCCCCCGGCGTTGAGTTCTTCCCATTCGAGGAGAATGACCTTCTCATCCGGGAGGTCGGGAGGAGTATCTCCCCGGAGCCCGATTACAAGTCCCACGTCCCTCGTTGTGGGATAGGAGAGGAGGTACCCGTTGAGGAAAACCCGCGGCCCGTCCTTGCGAATCACGGCAGCCTGTTTCCCGTCGACTGTAACGATGATTTCCCAGCGTGCGTTCGAGAGGCCTGATGAAAAAGAGAGAGTATGCGATTCAGAGAAGGTGCTTGCACCGGACGGAATAATCTCGGCGAGTGCAGTCAGGTTGACCGGATCACCCGCCTTGAGAAGATCACCGGCGGGTTCAACGCGCATATCGCGGGCAACGACCGCTGCACCTGCAGGAGATGACAGGGCAAGCAGGCAGAGGGATATGACGAGTATGGCGGGGGAGAGTCGCATGAATGTCTGGTAGGGAAAAGGGATCAGATATACCCTCCTCATTTTTCTTCCGGAAGAAGCCATATCTCTCCGATGGACATCCGTTTCTGCGCCCGGTACATTGGAGACGGTCACCCGCCGACGAACCGGTTCTGCCGGTCCTGTGACTGCCCTGCATGCGAGGAACTGTGGCAGAAGGTGGTCTCTCTTGCGCATTCATGCAGGGATGATCCCGTGCCCCTGCCACCCACGCGGGCGGTGCTGATCCCCCATCCGTCGAACCCGGCGATGGCAAGGATGCGGGTCAATGTCACGTGGACGCTTCCCAAGGAGGACTTCCTCCATTTCATTTCGACAGGCAGGGCAGGCATGGGAAAGAAGGGAGACCGGGAAAATCCCCGGTCATCGCCCAGCATGACGCGCCAGGAGCCCTATGTCCGGGCGATCGTGGAGGCTCTCGGCGGATGGGATATTCCGGAGATCGCCAGGGTGAAAAGGATCCAGAAGGGGGAATAAAAGTGGTCAGCGCAGAAATATCCGGCGTGGAATCACCATATTTAACGTCCTACGCATAAAACCCCGGAACGCTCCCGGTAACTGGCAGGCAAATGCACTCATGCCCTGCCGGGCGATGCGGGTATCCTGACTTGCCAGTGTGCAAACAGGAATATGAAGTCGAAAGGGAAGAGATATTCATGGCGAAATGGAATAATGAAGGTGAAAGGGGGGGGCATGCATGAACGTGAACCTCTTCCGGGGAGATAGCGGGTAAGGGACTGATACGGTGTGATTCTCACTCTCATGGCCGGTTTCTGCCTTGCGTGTGCCTTCATCACGTTTGGTCTGGGCGTGTACGTTATCGCCAGGAACCCCGGATCGCTTGTAAACCGTCTCTTTCTCCTCTCGATGCTCCTGGCAGCTTACTGGGCACTCGGGGAATTTTTGATCTGGCAGGTAAGAACGCCCGAAAATATCGGGTTTTACCTGAAAGCGAGCTCGTTCTGGCCCATGGTCATCGCGGTGTTCTTCCATTTCATCGTCGTCTATTGCGGCCATCCGCTTTCAAGGAAGGATAACTCGTGGGCTCTCATCATGGGTATCTATGCCCCTTCGCTTGCTCTCTCCCTGATTGGACTCCTGACTGACGACCTGTATACGGTCATCTTCCGTGAGGGTTACGGATATGTCTACACACCGGTCACGGGCAGTTATGCAAATCTCTTCGAATCGAGTTATATCCTTGCTGTCATGTTCATCTCGCTCTTCATCGTTTTCATCTCATGGAAATCTGAAACCCGGGGAAAGGAAGCCTACCAGAAGCGCCTCGTCGGTCTTGGCGTTCTCACTGTCATTGCATCCGGAGCTCTGTCAGCGCTCGTTCTCCCGGCTCTGGGAATATACACCCCGAACATGGTATTCCTCGGGATTGCCGTTTTTTCACTCCTCATGGCGTATGCTATCCACACGCAGGGCCTCTTCGTTGTGACACCGGAGATGGCAATGTCGCAGATCATGGCATTGATCCCGGATGCAATCGTCATCACCGACGGGACAGGGAAAATTACCGATGCCAATGAAGCCGTGGCAGGAATCCTCGGCATACCCCGGGAGGACGTTTCCGGGCGGGACATTGGAGAGGTTTTCGGCGGAAAAAGCAGTGGCTCCCTGATGGATACAGTCCTCCGGCGGGGCCGGGTCACCGACATCGAGGCAGAGATCGACGGCGGCCAGCACCGGGTCGTCAGCATTTCAGGTGCCCGGGTGAACAATCCGGAAGGGGGCCCCGCTGGTATCGTGCTCGTGATCAGGGACATCACGGGGAGGAAGGCCAGGGAGTCGGCCCTCCGGATCGCGAATGAGAAGATATCTCTCCTCACGCGCCTGACCCGCCACGATATCAGCAACCTCGTGACGGCCCTCTCCGGCTACCTGGAACTGATGCGGGGTGACTGCGACCGGTACATCAACCCTGCAATCCAGACCGTCCAGAGAATAACAGAATACCTGCAGTTCTCCAAGCAGTACCAGGACATTGGCTCGACCCGGCCGGAATGGCAACCGCTTGCCGGGATAGTGGCCCGTGCGATCGGAGAGATTCATCCGGAGGGTCTGGAGATAACGGTGGATGTCCCTGACGTGGAAATATTTGCTGATGCCCTCGTCTACCGCGTTATCTATGCACTGATCGACAACACAATCCGGCACTCGGGGGGAGCAACAAAGGTTCGCATAAGCACGGAAAAGGGGGAAGACAACGCACTGACCGTCGTCTTCGAGGACAACGGAAGGGGGATAGGGGAAAAAGACAAGGAACTCATCTTCCAGTACGGATATGGAAGTCACACGGGACTCGGGCTTGCCATATCGCGTGACATACTCGCCCTGACCGGGCTGGACGTGAAAGAGACGGGTGTCCCCGGGAAGGGTGCACGGTTCGAGATACTCGTCCCAGCGGGGGCATGGAAAGAGAGGTGAGTCACTCTTCCCGCACGACGTAATCGTCCTCGTCTCCGAAGGAAAAGAGGGTATCAATTGTCGTTCCCAGCTCCTTCGCCACGCGGTGGGCAAGCCGGAGGGAAGGGTTGTACCGGCCTGCTTCGAGGAAGACTATCGTCTCCCTCCTGACACCGACCCGATCGGCAAGCTCTGCCTGGGTCATGTTTCTCTTTGTCCGGAACTCGCGTATCCTTGTCTGCATGGTTCCTCCACCGTCAGGTTACCTTAATCCACGTCTCCCCTGCGGAACAGGTAAATCTGGAACGCACGTGCCGAGATGCCCATGAGCAGGATAAGCAGTACGGACAGTGTTGCGGCATCCGGCGACCAGACCCCCAGGTAATCCGCCCAGAAAACGACAAAGAGTACGATGAAGGTGAGAAACCAGGACCAGGAGAGACCGTGCGCTCCTATCTTTCTCGTTCTCTCGTCCTGGAGGGAGTCCCCTTCCCCCCGCCAGAGCTTCAGGCCGGAGAACACGATGAGCACCGCACCTATGGAGATGAAAGCACTGGAGAACGTCCCCCCGGCTGAAGGTGAGAGGAGAGACATCCCGACAATGCCTGCAGAGAGCATGAACAGGCCGGCGAGAAACATCCAGACAAGCCAGGTGCGGGTTTTGAACAGACCGCGGTTATCTTTCTTCATTGCAACCATTTCTGTTAATTATTTTTAACACATGTTATATTTATAACACACGCACGTCCCCCCCCTCTATCATGCCACGCCCGGAATCGAACGGTGGCAGGGGGTTGGGCACAGCCCGTGACCGGTTCAGAACGAGGCAGGGAATCACCCCATGGTGCAGGAAAAAACTAATTCATGCCGTGACCATCTCTGCCTCAATGCCGGAAGACATCTGCTTCAACAGGTTCTGGAGTGCTATCCTCCTCAAAAATTCCACGCCGCGCCGGTGCGATAACAGGGTAAAGAAGGTATGCAGGGAGTATTACGTCATCAGTCCCGGGGCACTCTTCAGGGGTGTGCCCATCCAGATACCTGCCCCGATGCTGGTAGGAATCGACGAGGAGAACAAGCGTTTGCTGGTTCCTTTCAGGAAACCCTGTTACGGGCTCTCCCTCTACGTCATCGAGTCTGACAGCAGGGAGATCGAGGAGATACGAAAAGAGCTTGCAGGTATGGAACCCCACATCCCTGTCGCGACACGACCATCGAAATAGGGTCTTTGTTCATTTAAACGGGGGGGTGGGAGAGGAACGGGAGAGCTGCCCCGCCCCGCATTCCAGAGAGTGAATAGCGAAACGGGTCAGATTGACTTTTCCCATCCCTGGCCCATGTCGACGAGGGGCCTTACTTCAACGACCCGGAACGTTACTGCCGCGGCCATCATTGCGGCGGCATCCTTTCCCGCAACCTTCGCGATCTGGTCTTTGAGTCCCTCCAGTGCAGGTCCGTGCCGGGCAATCTCTTTTGCCTCAAGGTAGACCCTGACCCCCTTCCAGTCCATGATCGATTTTCCCGGCTCCACGATCATGTACACAGCGTGCGGGTTTTCGGAAAGGCAGGCAAGCGTCCTGTTCTTCGCAAGGCCGATGACGACAGTCTTTTCATCAGTCATATGTGCAGAGCCAATCACGGCCACGTCAACCCTGCCGTCCCTGCCGGACGTCGCAAGAATTCCCAGGCGCGGCTGTTTGTTGAAGTATTCGACGAGCTTCGATGTCATATGTAAGTCCACCTTCTACCGGGAGTATGCCTCTCTCCCCCGATACGAAAAAATGTTACGTTTCCACCCCTTCTCCTGCATGCTCTCCAGGCAATCTCTCCCCACAGGATAGTATCATATGGTGCAGAACAACCAACAGTTTCATGATAGAGACAGATGATTGACCGGTTGTTCAGGAGATACCCCCTCTCCACCTACCTTGCCCTTGCAATCTTCTGCATCCTTGTCTTTGCGGTTGCCGGGCTTGTCGCTATCAGTTATGTCTCCATGGAAAGAACCCTCTCTGACAACGCCCGATCCGTGCAGCAACAGACCGAGAACAACCTTGTCGCAGTCCTGAAAACAAAGGAAGAAGGGCTCCGGCTCTTTGAAGAGAGCCTGAACAGGGAGATGGAGGCTGCTTTCGTCCCGTTCCTTGCGGAATACGAGAGGGCTGGAGGGGATCCCGGCCGCATGGATCTTCCAGCGGTAAAACGTGAGATCGGGGATGACATGGAGATCTACGTCATCGATGCCAACGCGACGATTGTTGCGACAACCTATTCCCCTGAACTCGGGCTCCGTTTCGGCGATTATGCACCCTACTTCGTCGGGTACCTGAATGGCATCCGCCTCTCGGATGGTTTTTTCCCTGACCGAATCGTGAGTGAAAAATCGACCGGTGCGCTGAAGAAGTATGCATACAGGACCACACCGGACCATGCATATATCCTGGAACTCGGCCTTCCCGTCACGATGCCGGAGGTCCCGACGTTCCGGTACCCCGACAGGGACCTCATCATGGAGGTCGAAAAGGCAAATCCCTACCTCTCGGGCGTGAGGATCTTTGACACGACCCTGCGGGAAAGGATTGACGATACCTCGGTCGAAGTTACTGACCCGGTACTGAAGGAAACGTTGGGGCATATCCTTGCGACCCGGAGCAGCATGGATGCGGCTGGTGGGAAACCGGGAATCCTGACGCGGTACCTGTTCGTTGACTTAAGGGACAATAAAAGCGGCTCAGACGTCAGCCGGATCATCGAGCTGAATTATACGATGCTCCCCGTTGCGAAAGCATTGGAGCGGGCACTCGTATTCCATATCCTTATCGGTGTCATATTTCTCTCGGGATGCGCTCTCGTGGCATTTCTCACCATCAGGAAGTTTACCCGTCCCATCGAGACAATGGTGGGAGACCTCGACCAGATTGCCCGCGGGGACCTTGACCATCCCATCTCACCACCGCTGGGAAAAGACCTCCTCCGGCTGCAGGAGAGCATCTCACGGATGGTGGTACAGCTCAAAAAGACCCTCGAAGCCGTCCGGAAGAGCGAGGAGGACTTCAGGACGCTTGTACAGGGTGCAAACAGCATCATCATGCGGTGCACACCGGACGGAAAAATACTCTACATGAACCCATTTGGCTTCGGCTTTTTCGGGTACGCGGAAAAAGAAATCCTCGGAAAAAAGATCCACGAGACGGTGTTTCCCCCTCCGGCAGGGCAGGGAGACGTTGCAGAAAGCCCGGCGCAGGAATATCATCCGTTCTTTTCCCTTTCGGAGTGTAAGATGCACACAAAAAACGGCCAGGATGTATGGGTGGCCTGGACGCACAAGCCCCTCTATGACAGGGAGGATACACCATCCGAGATCCTCTCCATCGGCAATGACATTTCCCGTCTCAAGCAGGCAGAACGGGAGATCCAGGGGCTGAACGCCCGGCTTGAGCAGAAGATAGTTGAGCGGACGCGACAGATCGTCGAGGCAAACAGGAACCTCGAGGCCTTCACCTACTCGGTCTCCCATGACCTGCGAGCACCCCTCCGTGCCATTTCGGGGTATTCGTCCATCCTGCTCTCCGCGCTAAGTGATCTCCCGTCCCGGGAGAGGAGGTACCTGGAGCAGATACAGCGCAGCTCGCACAAGATGGGGGAACTCATCGATGACCTCCTCACTTTCTCACGGCTCGGCGGGCAGGCCCTGAAGAAAAAGGCGCTCAACCCTGCCGATGTTGTTGAAGAGGTACTCCTTGATTTCCGCGGGGAGATACAGAAACGCAATATTGAAGTGAGGATTCTGGACATGCCGCCATGCAGCGCAGACAGGGCCCTTCTCCGGCAGGTCTATTACAACCTCGTTGCAAATGCGATAAAGTTCTCCCGGTCACGCGAAAGGCCGATCGTCGAAATCGGGGCCCGGTTCCATGAAGGGTTGCCTGCCTATTACGTCAGGGACAACGGGATCGGGTTTGACATGCGGTACTCCGCAAAACTTTTCGGGGTCTTCGAGAGGCTCTGTGACACCGGGGAGTACGAGGGGACGGGGGTTGGCCTTGCAATCGTGAAACGGATCATCGAAATGCACGGGGGGAGGGTCTGGGCCGAGTCAGAACCTGACAAGGGAGCGACATTCTTCTTCACGCTCGGGGGAGAAACGGGAGAAAAGAAGGAATAACCCTGCCTTTTTCTCTGCCTTTTTCCGGTGGCCCACCTTGCCTTGGATCTCCTTAATCTTTCTTCCTCCTGGTTTTCAGGACGAAGATCCCCAAAAATCCTGATAAGCAGACGGTCACGAGGAGAGAAAACGTCCCGGGACCTGTGCTCCGCGTGGGAGTCTGTGTGGGGAGGGGCTGGAGGGCTGCAAAGATTCGGATATCCTGCCCGGCCATCACGTTTCCGGACGTTGAGAACGGGGAATACCCATCCAGCCGGACTTCCACGGTGTAATTCCCGGGAGAGACGTCATTGACCGAGAGCGGCGTCACTCCGGCATACGCAGAATTGATAAAGACATCGGCGCCGGCAGGGTTGGAGGTTATCTCTGCGCTCGCGATTCCCTCGTTGCTTCCGGCAAGTGGCGCCATTACCTGCAGAACCCCGCCGGGCTCGACAGACACTGTCGTTTGAAAGTCCAGGTATCCCGGTTTCCTGACGACCAGCGTGTACTGCCCGGGAGAGAGATCATTGATATCGAGGAGGTCATCAGGAGTCGTGGAACCCCTGTAGTCTCCGTTGATGAAGACTGCTGCACCGGGTGGCGCCGATGCGACGAGGATATCACCTGTCGGGGGGCTGATTTCCGGGTCGAGCCTTGCAGAGACAGGGGTGATCGTCCCTCCTGTTACAGTTACCGACTTTTCCCACGCCAGATAGCCCGCTTCGGTTATCCTGACCGTGTGCGCTCCCGGTGCGAGATTTCCGACCACCTGATCCGTCTTTCCCATGTACCTGTCATCGACATAGAGTGATGCGCCACGCGGATCCGAACTGATCGAGAGGCCGCCCGGGTTTGAAACCGGGTCGAGGGTAACGATGACATTCTCGGTTGACCCGGCCGTGACCTTCACGTTCGCATACCTGGGAAAAAAGCCCTGCCGGGAGATCTTTACGACGTGCATGCCGGGCTCGACGCCGGTAAATGTCCCCGGCGTCAAGAGGGATCCCGCACCCCCGTCGAGGATGGCAGATGCACCGGCCGGCGTCGAAGCAACGTATATGCTGCCTGTCTGGGAGAACCCTTTTCCGGTCTCGATCGATGCCTGGATAGTCATTTCAGCCATTGCAGTACTGGAGATCAGCGCCGCCAGGACAACCATTGCAAGGAGAATCCTCTGTGAGAACATGTCCTTTTGCTCCGTGCAGGAATCTCCCGGCATGTATAAAAAACCCTGCGTGGGATGCAGCCCGGGAAAAAGGGGATGGGACTTTTCCTCAATACCCGCTTGCGTAGTAGTACCCGTTCTCCTGCCTGACCGTGACGGGTACACCGAAGAGATCCTGAAGGTTCCTGTCGGTCAGGACATCCTCTTTCCTGCCGTCCATCCTGATTCGACCATCCTTCATGAGGATGACGCGGGATATCTCGGGGATGATGTCGTGGAGGGAGTGGGTGACCATGATGATCCCGACACCCGACCGGGCGATGTCACGGATCACTTTCCTGAATGCGTGGAGTGCGGCGAGGTCGAGGCTGTTCGTGGGCTCGTCGAGGATGAGTGTGCGGGGACCGTGGACGAGTGCCCTTGCTATCAGGAACCGCCGGGCTTCCCCGGTTGACAGGGTGTCCATCGGTCGCCCGGCGAGCCGATCGATCCCAAGGAAGCGCATGGTATTCTCCGCCCGTTCTTCCATCTCCGGGGTCACATGGTGGTGGAAGAGGCCGATGCTCGAGAAGAAGCCCGATATGACTACGTCACGGCCGCAGACGCCCCGCGTATACTGCATCTGCAGGTCTGGAGAGACCACACCGAGGGATGACCGGAGGGCAAAAACATCCCAGACCTCGCGTCCCTGGAAGCGGAAGATGACGTCGCCGGCCCCATCCAGGACAGGGTAGAGCTCCCGCGTGATTGTCTTGACCAGCGTCGACTTTCCGGAACCATTCGGACCGAGAATGGCGACATGTTCCCCCTCGCGGATCGCGAGGCTGACCCGGGAAAGCACCGGTGCGTTACCCCGCATGACTGTTACGTTGGCACATTCGAGGAGGAATGGACGGGAAGGCGTACTGTTCCGGTTCGTGGTCGCTCACCTTTTATGCGAAGTTTGGTACCGGGGATCGGGTACGTCTGCCCCGGCGGAAGGTGATGAATTATTCTCTTTCCCTGCACATGAGGGTAGTGGCTGTCCCTTAATGCGGAATCTCCTTAACCGGTCCGTTTCCCGGGCAGACAGGTAAATAGCCCCTGCAGCGAAACGATCCTGTCGATGGATCAAAAAGTCCCCGGAACCGAACTGGCAGACCGGATGCGCAGGTTCCGCGAGCGGATGGACCGGATGCAGCCTGACTGGGAAATGGCCGTCTTTTTCGGAAAGATCAACCTGTATTACCTGACGGGAACGATTCAGGACGGGATGCTCATTGTACCCAGGGACGGCCCCGAGGAGTTCTGGGTGAGAAGGAGTTTTGCGCGCGCATGTATCGAGTCGGACTTTCCCGTTATCAGGCAGATGGCATCATTCCGCGATGCAGGGAAAGGCATCGCCCGTGTGCCTGAAACGGTCCACATCGAGACGGGAATCGTTCCTGTCGGTCTCTGGGAACTTTTCAGGAAACATTTTCCTGTCCGCGCCGCGGGAAGCCTTGACGCCGAGGTGGCAATGACAAGGGCGAAAAAGAGCCCCTATGAAATCGCCCTCCTCCGGAGGGCCGGAGAGATCCACAGGACCGTCCTCGAAAACGATGTCCCCGGTATCCTGCGGGAGGGGATGAGTGAAGCCGCGTTTGCATCCGCTGTCTACGAACGCATGGTCTCCCTCGGCCACCAGGGGATTGTCCGTTTCGGCAGTTTCAATACCGAGATCGAGGTGGGTCAGGTGGCATTCGGGGAGAATTCCCTGTATCCTACGTATTTCAACGGGCCCGGCGGTTGCCGCGGGATGGGGCCGGCGGCACCGGTGCTCGGAGACCCGGAACGGACACTGAAACGGGGGGATCTCGTCTTCGTTGACAATGCCTGCATGGTGGGCGGCTACCAGACGGACAAGACCATGAACTACGTCTTTTGTGGCAGCATTCCCCGGGAGGCTGAAGAGATGCATGACAGGTGCGTTGCGCTCATGGAGGAGATGGCATCGATGCTCGTCCCGGGGGCTGTCCCCTCGACGATCTACGCATCCATCATGGGGAGCCAGGATCCGGGTTTTCTCGAACATTTCATGGGACATGCCGAACCGAAGGTCCGGTTCCTGGGTCACGGCGTCGGTCTCGTGGTCGACGAACCACCCGTTATCGCCATGGGTTTTGATGAACCGCTCGAAGAGGGGATGACGATTGCTCTCGAACCAAAATACGCGGTTCCGGGCCTCGGGCTGGTCGGAATAGAGAACACGTACCTCGTCACATGCCGCGGCGGAGAGAGCATCACAGGCAGTCATCCCGGGCTGATCCCCGTTTCCTGACGCCCTCCTCCATTCCTTCCGCGGATTCCCGGTAACCCCTGCTCCCGTTCCGGTACCGTTCAAACCAGTAATTTTTATATAACAATATGTAAAATATATTTGACACATGTGCGGGAAACGGAAAACCCGGGAGGAATAAACAGGATGATATTTCAGGATATGACTGGCATCCGCCGTTCCAGATGCCTGCTCGTGGCGGTGATCCTTTTACTCATTGCAGGAGCTGCGGCTGCAGCAACGACGGCAGAGAAGGCAGCATCGTACGTGGGGGTGACATCTGTCTCGATCGAACCCGGTGTCCTGATGCAGGACGATACGGGGACGATAGTCATTGAAATAAAGAACAGCGGTTCGGATCCTGTATCGATTGCCCGGGCAGAGATCCTCTCCAGTGATATTGAAGTACTCAATTACCAGACATACGACTCGGTCGGGGCAATCGGTCCCGGAAACACGATGAAATTCACGTTCCACGTCCGGGCCGGCGTCAGGGACGGAGTCTATTTCCCGATGTTCTACCTGGATTTCACGGATGCGGGGAGTCTCCGTTACCCGATAGCACTCGAAGTCGAGTCTTCACCCGTATCTGTCAGCGTGGTCGATGCACCGGGTTCCTTTTCACCCGGGACAAAGAACAAGGTCGTATTATCCGTGAACAACCCACGGAAAAATACCGTCAACAGCGTGACCGTGACGCCGGGCGGAGACGGCATCAGGACCACGCAGGGGAGTGTTTTCATCGGGACGCTCGCCGCTGACGAGGCAAAAAGCGTGACCTTCGAGGTCTGGGCCGAGAAGGAGACGGCACTTGCATTTGATGTATCGTACCGGAACGGTCTCAACACCCACCATTCCGTCATCACCATCCCGGTTACCATCGGGGGCCGGGAGACTGCAGCAGAACTCGTTGTGAACAACGTGGAGGTGACCCGGAATGGCCTCCTGGTCACGATCGGTGGTGATGTGACAAACGCGGGCCTCGAAGACGCCAAGGCAGTCAAGGTGACAGTCGGGAGCCCTGCAACCCCCACTGACCCAAACCCCGTATACGTGATCGGATCGCTCGAGCCGGATGACTTCTCCAGTTTCGAGGTGACCTGCACGGTGCGGGGAGATGATTCCGTGCCCCTGGTCATCCAGTACCGCGATACCGAGGGAAATTTGTTTGAAAAAACGATACCCGTTTCGATCCGGGCGGGTGCTGGGGGGTCATCGGGAACCGGAAACCCGGCAGGAATCACCCAGGGTTCATCCCCGGTCCAGCGCAGGCCGGGGGGGTTATTCGGGTTTGGCAACGGTGTCGGGAAAATACCCGTGACCGAGATTGCGGTCATCATCGTTGTCGCGGTTCTGGTCATCGTTGCATGGCGGAAGGGATACCTGGCATCCGTGGCAGAGATTATCCGGAAGCGCAGGCAGGGATGAAGGACCGTGCCGGGAGATTCGATCATTGAGTTGTGCGGGGTGACAAAAATCTATTCCCTGCCGGCTGGGGACGTCGTTGCCCTGGACCGCGTCTCGTTGACGATCGAAAACGGCGAGTTCGTTGCAATCATGGGGCCCTCCGGTTCGGGAAAGACGACGCTTTTGAACCAGCTCGGGTGCCTCGATCGGCCGACCTCGGGGGATCTCTTCATCAACGGCAGGAACACGAGGGAGATGAACGACAGGGAGCTGACAAGCCTCCGGTTGAACACGATAGGTTACATCTTCCAGCGTTTCAACCTCATCCCGCTCCTTTCGGCATACGAGAACGTCGAGTTCCCCTACCTGATGAAGCACAGGAGACCGGATTCTTCGGGTCGCGTTGGAGAACTCCTCGCGCAGGTGGGGATCGACAGGGCTATGGCAACCCATAAGCCGCCGGAACTATCCGGGGGCCAGCAACAGAGGGTGGCTATTGCCCGCGCCCTCGTCAACGATCCGCACATTCTCCTCTGCGACGAGCCGACCGGAAATCTCGACTCGGTCACGGGGCAGCAGATCATGGAGATGCTGACCGACCTCAACAGGAAGGGGAGGACGATCGTCATCGTCACGCACGATCCGGGAGTCGCCCGGTATGCGCAGCGGATCGTCACGGTCCGTGACGGGAGGGTGGCATGAAGGATATCATCCTGCAGCTCGCCCTCCGGAGCATACGGATCCATTTCCTCCGCTCCGTGCTTGCAGCGCTCGGTATCGTGATCGGGGTCGTTGCCATCTCCTCCATGGGGATGATGGGTGCAAACATGACACTCTCGGTGACCGAGGAACTCTCCAAGATGGCCAACATCGTTGTCATCACGGCAGCGTCCGGATCCGAAGGAGGGCCCGGCGGGTTTGGCGGCGGGAGCGACGAGAAGATATCAGAGGAGGATTTCCAGGAGATCCAGAAGATTGCAGAAAAGTACGGCCTCGTGTATGTGGTTTACCGGGAATCGGATCGCATCAAGGTCGGAGACAGGGAGGGACGGTCCACTATTTACGGCCTCGACGAGGACGTCATGCGCCGCATATTCACACTGTCAGATGGTGCATTTCCGAAAAGCACCAGTTCCGTGATCGTCGGGCCAACCCTTGCCGGGAGGTACGATCTGAAAGTCGGGAGCCGGATCAGGATCGGGGACGAGGACAAGGGGGCTACCACCACGGTGAAGGTTGTCGGCATCCTCGAAGAGAGGGGCATGTCAAACGACATCAACTCCGATATGGCGATCATCGGCAGCGAGAAGCTTTTCACGGGGATATACGGGAACGAGGGGGAGTACAATCAGGTTAACCTCATCCTCAACGATATCAACGACTCCCAGAAAGCCAGGACCGAGATCCTCGAGAAGATGAACAGGAAAAAGACGAGAGTAAACGTCCAGGACAGCAGCCGGATGCTTGAGAGCATCACGTCGACGCTGGGGACGATGACAACCTTCGTGATGGCAATTGCGGGGATCTCCCTTCTCGTTGCCGCCACCTCGATCTTTAACGTGATGATGATGTCTGTGACCGAGCGGGTCAGGGAGATCGGTATCATGCGGAGCATCGGGGCCCAGAAATCCGAGATACGGCGGATGTTCCTCTACGAGAGCGTCGTTCTCGGTCTCGTCGGGGCAGGTATAGGGGCGGTCCTAGCCCTCGGGATAGGCTGGGTCGTTGTCCTCGCGATGGTGGGGAGTACAGACTACTTTTTCCTGCCCGAAAGCCTCGTTTATATCCCCTTCGCCATGCTGGTCGGCATCGCGGTATGCATCCTATCGGGCGTCTATCCGGCGTGGAGGGCAGCAGATCTCGACCCGGTCGAAGCATTGAGGGCGGAATGAATTGAATGGTGACTCAAGGATGGGAATCAAAGAAAGTGCCCGGGATGAGAAAATGGTCATCATCGCATCGTTGTGCATCGGGATTTGCACTCCTTTCGGGTGGTGCAACAGGGGAAAAAGCGGTGACAGGAAGTTCCGTGACCACGCAACCATCACCCGACCGCTGACACAGGGATGCACTGTCCCCGGCACTCAACGGGATGCCGATGGACAATCCCCCGGCCCGGGCACACCGCCCGCTTTATGGAACATGACAAAAGGACAGTGACCGGAGGGCAACGTTCCGGGCCACCCGGAGGGATGAACATGCCATCCCCGGAACCCGGACGGGAACCTGGCAGAATGGTTATCCCGGCAACGGCGGATCTGAAAACGATTTCCGAATGACATCCGTGCAGGGTAGACCCGGTTCTTCCCGGTTCGGTTGCCAAAGCGATGACGAATAGAGATCGTATCCCGCTGATACCTATGTTCCCCGCAAAAACTAAAGCCAAGCCGGAGTGATACTCTCTCAACGTAGCTCTTCTGGAGGTCACCCCGTGGAATTTATCCCAGCAGTGTCTGTCCTCATCCTGATATCCCTCGTCTTCATCTTCATCGCACAGAAATTCCGGTTACCGAGTGTCGTCAGCTTCCTCGTCATCGGGATGCTGGTCGGGCCGTTTGGCCTTGCGATTATCAGGGATCAGGAGGTGATCTCATCCTTCGGGGAGATCGGGATCATTCTCCTCCTCTTCACGATCGGTCTTGAACTCTCCTTTGAGGACATCGCCCGGTTCTGGAAGGTCATCTTCGTCGGCGGCTTCATGCAGGTCTGCACAACGATCATCGTTATCACCTCGATCACGGCAGTCCTCGGTTTTCCCTTCAACGAGGCAGTGTTTTTTGGCTTCCTCGTCTCCCTCTCGAGTACGGCCATCGTCATGAGGGTCCTGCAGGAAAGGGGGTCCGTCGAGACACTCGAGGGAACAACGCTCCTTGGCATCCTGATATTCCAGGATCTGGCAATCATCCCGATGATCCTCATCACCCCGCTCCTGATAGGGCAGACCGGACCTTCCTACGAGCAGCTTCCCCTCGGCATTGCAAAAGTCATCCTGATCATCACCCTGATCATCGTCGCGTCGATATGGCTCATTCCTGCACTGCTCGACCGCGTATCGAGGGAGAGGAACCGCGAACTCTTCCTCTTAACCATCGCCGGGATATGCTTTACCGTCGCGTACCTCACGAATGCAGCCGGACTCTCGCTCTCGCTCGGGGCATTCATCGCAGGACTCGTCATCGGGGAGTCCGAGTATTCCGTCGATGCCCTGAGCGACATCCTCCCGTTCCGCGACCTTTTTGCCGGTATCTTCTTCCTCTCCATCGGGATGCTCCTCGACACGAGGGTGGTCCTCACGTACTTCCCCATCGTCATTTTGGTTATCATTACGATCCTCGGGGTCAAGTTCCTGACCGGGTGGCTGTCCGTGGCATCGATGGGACTGCCCCCGCGGGTCGCAATCCTTGCAGGTTTTTCACTCTGCCAGATAGGCGAGTTCTCCTTCGTCCTCGCCAGTTCGGGACTGCAATCACAACTCATCTCGATCGCGACCTACCAGATCTTCCTCTCGGGCGCAATCGTGACGATGGCTGCAACCCCCTTCCTCATGGGAGCCGCGCAACCGGTTACAGACCTCATTTACCACAGGGTACCCGTCCGGGTTAAGGACAGGGAAAAACCGGGGGAAGAATTAAAGCGGGAAGTATCCGGGCACGTCGTCATTGCAGGGTTCGGGACAGCGGGCGCAGCCGTTGCGAGGGCAGCCGAGATAGCCGGGATGCAGTGCCATGTCATCGACCTCGATCCCGATGCCGCACGGAGGGAGAAGGAAAAAGGAATTCTCTTCACCATAGGGGATGCAAAGAAGGACGAAATCCTCACCCATGCGGGCATCGGGCGTGCCGCCATCCTCTTCGTGACGGTCCTCCCGGCGAAGCAGGCAGAGATCATCGTCAGGAGAGCACGGCGGCTCGCCCCCGGGCTTCCCATTGTTGCCCTGGGCGGATCACCCGGTGACATTCCCGTTCTCTTTTCAGCGGGTGCCGACGAGGTAATTTCCATCGAGTACGAGGGGGCTCTCCGGCTGTTTGCACGGGCACTTGCACGCTTCGGCCTTTCCGAAGACGAGGTCGACCCTCTCCTCTCCCGCATCCGTGCCCATACCTACCGGGGTATCACACCACGGTCATCGGAAGGCCTTCCGCTTGGAAAGATCGAAAGAAGGCTCGAAGAACACCACATTTTCAGTGTCCCGGCCGGGAAGGGAACGCAGATGGCGGGAAAGACTGTCGGCGAGCTCGATGCGCTCCTGCCACCAGACGTTTCACTTGTCGCCATCAGGCGGGGGGGCAGGACTCTTGCAGAAGTGAAAGGGGATTTCGTGCTTGAGGAAGGAGATACTCTCCTCTTTTCCGGGACGCCGGGCAGGGCCGGAGAGGTCGCATTTCTCGTGTCAGGAGAATAACGAGGAGGTTTCCCGCGGAGGTATAAAATCAGTCAGTCTTCCGGCAGGCAGCACCCTCCCCTATTTTCATCCTCACTTTCTCCCAGCTCCCTGTAGTCAGGAAGCTCTCCTCCATTGCATCCACGATGCGGGAAAAGAGGTTCATGGGAAAGGCCATCGTGAGCGTGTCGTGCGGAACGCAGGGGCGGGCCGAGGGATCGAACATTCCGAGGACAGCCCGGGGCCTCTCTTCCTTTGCCTCGAGCAGGGGATAGTGGATGATCGAGCTGCACCCCGACCCGAAGGGACAGGTGACGCCGCAGGGGTCCGGTCTCTCGAAGTTTGCGAGGGAAAAGAGGCCTGAAAGGACTTCACCGCGTGCGAAGAAGACCACGACATCCGGGCAGTCCGCGTCCGAGAGGGTGTCCCGAAGTCCCGGATCCTGTCGGTTCCGGATAATATGGGCAGTCCGCGTCCGAGAGGGTGTCCCACCTCCGGAAGAGGTACTTCCGGCTCCCTGCAGGAAGAAAGGTGCTACGGGCAGTCAGTGCATCAACGAGTTCCGGAGACTTCTTGTACCTCTCCCCCCTGACAGAACCCGGCTTCCCGGTCGAGAGGAAGTACCGGAAGTCAGGGCTCCTTTCCTCAACATAACCCATGTAATACTGTGCGCCGCTGCAGGAGAGGGAGCCGGAACCGAGGAGAAGGCTCCGTCCTTTTCTGACGCGGGAGAGGTCGCAGACGACGCACCGCCATTTCCCCGGCGGCTTTGCCTCGGGAAGTCCGGAGTCCCGCCCGGAAAGCTCAAACGTTATCGGCAGCTCGCAGGAGGGGAAGTACCTGTCCCACAGTGCAATGAACCTGTCACGCAGTTCCGTGTCCATGGGAGCCGGTTCCCCGGTCGGAACATAAAAGTATCCGGGAAAGTCCCCGGGATCTCTCCTATAGGTTCAGTGATTGGCAGGGGGATTTTCAGGGACGGGATGTGCCAGGTCCCTCACGATGCGGCAGTCGGGGCACTCCTCGCACTCGAACTCGAGCGTCGAATGGTGTATGTTGTACCGGGCAAGCCGATCCCTGATTTCGGATCGTATCGAGGCGATGCGGCGGGGGTCTTCCTCGCAGCTGTACACGTGGGCATCGAGGACATTGATGTGGGAACAGAGGGTCCAGAGGTGGATATTATGCACCCCTTCGACTCCCTCGACGTTCAGGATGTCCTGCACCATCTGCTCGAAATCCACGTCCCGGGGGGCGAACTGGAGGAGTATCACCATGCAGTCCCGGACCATGAGGAGGGACGTGGCGAGGATGACGATGACGATGGCAAGGGAGATGAGGGGGTCGGCCAGGACCTGACCGGTCAGGGCTATCCAGGCGGCTGCCCCGACAACGCCAATCGACGAGAGGGTATCCCCGAGGACGTGGATGAACGCGCTCCGGATGTTGAGGTCGGGACTCCCGTGGAGCAGCCAGACGAGGAAGATGTTGACGGAGAGGCCGGCAAGCCCCACGACAAGCATCCCGGTGGAATAAACCGGGGCTGGGCTGAACAATCTCCCGACAGCTTCCTGCGCGATCAGGAAACAGAGCCCGATGAGGACGAGACCGTTGACGAGGGCCACCATCACCTCGATGCGGTGGTACCCGAACGTGCGGCTCCTGGTAGGCAGGGACCGTGCAACCACGACAGCACCGAGGGAGAGGAGAAGGGCAGAGCCATCGACCAGCATGTGCCCGGCATCGCTGATCAGGGCAAGCGACCCGGTCAGGAACCCTCCGGCAAGTTCCACTCCGAAAAATACGAACGTGACAAGGACCGCAATCTTCAGCGACTTCTCGTGCTGGTGGACGTGCATGATAGAACCCTGTGGCAGATACAGCGGCGGACGGGGGGAGAGTCATCCATTCCCATGGTCATGGGAACATGCCACCCCCCTGCATCTTTCCGGAGCCTATTTTCCCGGGTCTATCCAGCCCATCCGGACATACCAGTCGTACTCGTGGGGCCACCTGTCCTTGTTCCAGAGGACCAGCTGGCGGAAGTAGTCCCGCCTCTGGCGGAGCATCTCCTCCTGGTCAGGATACGTGTACTTCCCGCGAATCGCCCCGACAAGCGTCTTTCCAAGGTCCCGGGCATCCTTTTCCGCTCTCCCGAGTGCGGACGGGTCGGATGCAACCGCAACACCGACTCCTCCCACGGCAACAGCCCCGAGTGCGTTGAGGACGTGATTGAGGTATTCCACGATCCTGTCCTGGTTGCTTCCCCCTGCCGTGCAGACCGAGCACCCGAACTTGCCTGTGAACATCCTGCAGTGGATGGCATCGGCCATCCTGTCGAATACGGCCTTCATCGGTGCCGGGATGGAATCCACGTAGTTGGGGGCCCCGAGCACTAACCCGTCCGCCCCCATCATCCTCTCGAAGAGTTCGGGGAAATCGTCCGTCAGGGTGCACTCGCCCGTGGCATAGCAGGTCCCGCAGGCATTGCAGTATCCAATCTCAAGCGCGTAAATGTCCACGAGGTCTGTCTTTGCCCCTTCATCACGGGCACCCTGCAACACAGCCTCTACAAGGCGGCGCGTGTTGCTCTCCTTTCCCCGCGGGCTTGCAATGAGCCCGAGGACCGTCGGGGCCTTTCCTGTCTGCGTCATACTGAGTGGGATCAGGGATTAACGAGGATAAAACTGCCGGTGGGTGGAGGAGAGGAGCCGTCTCGCCAAAAAAAGGGATAATATCCCTGAAATGAGCCGGCCCCTACCTGAAGAAAAGGACTCTCTTGACGTCGTCTACCGTCATCCCGTTGTCCATCCCGAGGCCGTACATGACCTGGACCGCCTTTTCGTCCAGGAAGGACAGTGATGTTGCATTGTTCTCCGGGAAGGCAAAGATGCTGTCCCTGTACCGGAGGGAGTCTCCCTTGAACCCGAGGGTATAGAGGAGGGCACGCAGGAGGTAGTGCGTCCTCTGGTCCCCCTCCATCTGGTCGTTGATGTAGATATCGTATCCCCTGATCTTTGCACAGCTCATCCCGTCGCAGGAGAACTCTCGGTTCAGCCAGCCCACCTCCGATGAAAGGTCGACTGCCTTCAACCCGTCCGGCGGGAGGAACTTTATCCGTATGTCACCGGACTGGCCCGTCTTTGTATTTTCGAAGAGCTTGTTTGACTGGGACAGAGCATTGAACTTCAGGATAAAGGCCTCTATCGTCTCCCTGTCAGAGTCACGTCCTGCATTCAGGGATATGGTCGTCCGCCGGGTGGAGAGCGGAAGCCGTTCGAGGAAGATATTCCCGCTCCCGAACGCCACGTCGATGAAGTGGAGGTTGATGTCCTCGCTCGAGAGCAGCGTGGGCGCGGGAGTGAAAGCCGGGATGACGGGTGTCTCTGTCTCCGTGACCACCGTCCCCGGGGGAGGAGGCAGGGTGGGAAGGGTGTTTGTCTCCGATACTGCCGTCGGCGGGGAGGGGGAGAGGCATCCCGCCACGGCAAGGAACGCAAGAGTGAAAATGGCCAGAAATGGAAAAAATAACCGGCTATTCATGAATATTGTTCCCTGCGGAAAGAAAATAATGGTTATGATGAAGAGTTGCGGAAGAGGAGAGGCTGGTCATGCCGCAGGGCTGGAGATGACCGGATTCCGGGTCCCGGTAACCATGGTAACCATGATCACTGGTATATGCAATGAAAACCAATAGGTATCCCACGGGGATGAGCCAATTGTTCCCAGTGGAGTTGCTGACTTATTAGTAATCATACAAGAACCGACAGGGAAGAGGAGATCGTTTTTGACCAGTCGACCCCGGAAGGTATGGAAACAATCCGGGTACGCCTCCCGAAGAAACGGAACAGGGAACAGTTTGCAATCGCCGAACTGATGCTTGGGTCAAACCACATCCGGGTGAGGTGCATTGACGGGGTTACCCGGATGGGACGGATCAAGGGCAAGATCAAGAAGAGGGCCTGGATCAGGGAGGGAGATACCCTGATCATTACTCCCTGGAGTTTCCAGGACGAAAAGTGCGATATCTCCTACCGGTATACACGGCCGCAGGTGGACTGGCTGCGCAGAAACCGGTATCTCTGATATTTTTTTGGACAACTCAGTTTTTTCCTGTGTCTCCGCAGGGAGACGGGGGATTTCCTGTCTTTTCGCGTGGTGACATTTTTTTGGCTGGCGCACCGGATGGGAGGAATCGTGACCAATACGAAAATTCCGGCCCGTTTTTGCAATCGGGGATGCTCCCTCCCTTTCCCGGGAAGACACATCATACACATTTTTCCGGACAGGCCCGTCACTTATCCGGTGTTCCTGCATGTTCGGAAATTATCCTGCGGAGTGGCCCTGACACGATGAGGAGAACCGGGATGAGGGCGTAGCACCACATGCTCCCTGCCGAGTCCAGGAACGATACACCGATCGCAAGAAGGATGACGAGCGGACTGATAACGGTCCTCGCATTTCCCTCTCCATTGCCCCCTGCAGCACCCGGTGCGAGCTCATCCCGCTTTCTCGCGATGTAAACCGTCATTCCCGCCAGGAGCAGGCTCGATGCAAGGAGGTTGACGTGGAAGAGGAGAACCGCCTCGGGGACATCTGTGTAATCCCCGGATAGGGAAGTCGTAAAGGGGATGAGGACGATGGAAAAAAGGAGGAAGATGTTGATCCGCACAAGCATGCCGTCAACGTAACGGATGTTACCGAGGATACGGTGGTGGGAGATCCAGTATCCTGAGAGTACGAAGAACGCAATCACGAAGAGCATGAACTCGGGAAGCAACCCTGCGATTTTCGCGGGGAGGAGGAAGGGAGCCTGGTCACGGGGAATCTCGGGGACGGTGAGGGAGAGGACGAGCAGCGTCATTGCAAAGGCAAAGATACCGTCACTTAGTGCTTCGATCCGGGACTTTCCGATCCTCTCCACGAACAGCGTCTCCCGATTTTTAGAGGAGATTTGGCGGGTATCAGATAAAAATGGCACTCCCTGTCGGGAAGAGGGGAAAAAGGCTGGGGCCGGGGAGGGTTCCCCGTCAGCGCTGTACGGCTGTCACGCGCGGCGGCTTCATCATGACCAGTGCAAGGGTGAACCCGAGCAATGCCAGGACGAGGACGTAGGGGAATACCCCCATGTAGGTTCCGGTCGTTGTCTTGATGAACCCTGCCAGCTGGGGACCCGCGATCGCTCCAGCCCCGTAGGCAAGGAAGACGATCCCGTAGCAGCGGGGATAATCGCACGTCCCGAAATACGAGGCAGTTGCCGTCGGAGCGATGGCGAGCCAGCCGCCGAGGCATCCCCAGAGGATAGCAAAACCGGCGACGTAGACCGGGACGGACGGCGCCTGCCAGAGAGCAACAGATACGGCTGCAATGAGCACAAAGGAGACAAGTGCCGTGTTCCGGGGCGTGATCCTGTCGGTGAGTGCGCCGAAGAGAGGCCTGCCACCCCCGTTGAAGATTGCAAAGAACCCGACGAGGAGTGTTGCAAGTCCTGTCTCAATCCCGATCTCCGTCCCGACGGGCTTGGCAATCGAGATCGCCATCAGTCCTGCCAGGCACCCGATGAAGTAACAGGACCAGAGGCCATAGAACGCCGGTGTCCTGACCATGGCAGCACGGTCACATTCGCAGATCTCTTCCCCGGGTTTTACCGGCGGGGGTGTCCAGCCTGCCGGTTTCCACCCCGGGCGGGGAAACCGCAGCGGGAGAGCGAGGAGCACGATCAGGACGATGAACGCGATTCCAAAGACCCGGAACGTGTTCATCACACCCGCAGCCTCGATCAGGTATCCCGCGATATTTGCGGTGAGGAATGCCGAGAACCCGAAACCGAGGAGTGTCAGGCCTACAGCCGTCCCCCTCCTGTCCGGGAACCACCGGGCTGCCACGGCAACAGGCACACCGTACGCGATTCCGACACCGACCCCGCCGATGATACCGTACACGATGTAGAGCATCCAGACCGATGTCACGGTCGATGCAAGGAGCCAGCCAAGCCCCGTGAGGGCGCCCCCAATGACGGTGACCCTGCGCGGGCCGAGCGTCTCGATGTATTTCCCGGTGAGGGGCATTGCGAGTGCAAAGAACGCCAGGAAAACCGAAAACGGCAGGAGTATCTCGTTCGCGGTAACGGTCTGGCCCAGTTCCGCGGAAAAATATGCCGTGAGCGGCCCGACAAAGACGCTCCAGGAGTAGATCGTCCCGAGGCACAGGTTGATGACGAGCCCGATAGCAACGAGCAGCCAGCGCCCCTTTTCAGCCGGCATTCCCAGGACTTTTTCTGGTTCTGCCATGATATGTCCGTCCGTTCCCAAAAAGTTGGGATTATTCTTCCAGGGTGGAGACATCACCCGGGTCGATGCCGAGTTCTTTTGCTTTCAGAACGCGGCGCATGATCTTTCCCGACCGGGTCTTCGGGAGCTTGTCCACGAACTCTATCTCGGAAGGCATCGCGATCGGCCCGAGCGTCATGCGGACATGGTAGATAAGGTCGGTCTTCAGCTTCTCGCTGGGGGAGAACCCGACACGCAGGATGACGAACGCCTTGATGATGTTGCCCTTCATCGGGTCCGGTTTCCCGATGACGGCAGCCTCCGCGACCGCCTGGTGCGACACGAGGGCACTCTCGACCTCGGCAGTCCCGATGTTGTGGCCGGCAACGATGATGATGTCATCGGCCCTCCCGATGATCATGATGTAATCGTCTGTTTTGCTCTTGACAGCGAGGTCCCCTGCCGTATAGCAGTTGGGGATGGTGTTCCAGTACGTGCGGTAACGCTCGTCGTTCTTGTAGACGGTGCGGAACATGGCAGGCCAGGGCTTTTTAATGACGAGGAATCCGCCGTTGCCCGGAGCGACAGGGTTCCCTGCCTTGTCCACAACGTCGGCGACCACACCGGGAATGGCCTTTCCTGCAAATCCCGGGCGCATGGGCTCCCCCACCATCGTGGTGATCATGTGCATGCCCGTCTCCGTCTGCCACCACGTGTCCACGATGGGACATTTCTGTTTCCCGATGACCCTGTAAAACCACTCGAATGCCTCGGGGTTCAGCGGTTCGCCCACAGAACCCAGAATCCTGAGGGACGAGAGGTCGTACTTGTTGGGCCACTCTTCGCCGACCTTCATGAACATCCGGATGGCAGTCGGGGCAGTATAAAAGACCGTTACCCCGAGATCCTGGATAATCTTCCAGAAGGAACCGGGGTCAGGGTAGTCGGGGACGACCTCGCCGATGACAACCGTTGCACCTACCGCGAGCGGGCCATAGACGACGTAGCTGTGCCCGGTGATCCAGCCCGTATCAGCCGTGCACCAGTAGACATCGGTATCCTTGAGGTCAAAGACGTGCTGGCTGGTGTAGCCGGTACCCACCATGTATCCGCCACAGGTGTGGACGATACCTTTTGGTGCGCCCGTCGAACCGCTGGTGTAGAGGATGAAGAGCGGATCCTCGGCATCCATGACTTCGGGTTCACATGTCGGGGGAACACCTTCCATGATCTCGTGATAGTCGACCTCCATCTCCCTGTGCAGTTCGACGGGCTGGTCGATCTCGCGGGAGAGGACGACGACCTTCTCCACGCTGGGTGCATTGATGATGGCCTCCTCTACGATCGTCTTCAACGGAATGGTCTTTCCACGGCGTATCGTGACGTCTGCCGTGATCACCACCCGGGCCTCGGCGTCCCTGATCCTCATGTTGAGGGCGGCAACCCCGAAACCGCCGAATACCACGCTGTGCACTGCGCCGATCCGGGCACACGCGAGCATGGCGATGATCTGCTCGGGGACGAGCGGCATGTAAATGCAGACCCTGTCGCCTTTCCTGATTCCGAGACGCTTCAGGCCGTTTGCAAACCGGCACACCTCCGTGAAGAGCTTCTTATAGGTGAAAATCCTCTCTTCACCTTCTTCTCCCCTCCATATGAGTGCCACCTTGTTTCTCCGGTGGTTTGCCACGTGGCGGTCGAGGCAGTTGGCAGTGATGTTGAGCTTGGCATTGACGAACCATTTTGCATAGGGATAGTTCCAGTCAAGGACGCGGTCCCACTTTCTGATCCAGTCGAAGTGGTGGGCCTGTTTCTCCCAGAAACCCTCCGGATCGGCAAGAAACTCACTGTAAGCCTTCTTGTAATCCTTTGTCCAGGCGTTCTGCCTGTACGACGGGTCCGGGATGTAGACCTTTTCGGAGTCGGACAGCGGCACATCAAACGATTCTGCCATTTTATCGCACCTTTCCGTTTGGACTCATTCAATCAGCCATCTGTAAATTCTGTTACAGGGCGGGCGGGAAGCCCTGCCCCTCCATACCCTTACCTGTTGCACTCTCTCTCCCATAAGTGCGGTTGTTCCCCTGCGTTCTGTCCCCCGGGTGCATGAGCAACCCGGAAATCCGGAATACTTCGTGAATGCCTGATTATCCGACCATCCCTCCGCGGAGCAAGTATGTTAATGATTAATCATTAAAATTATTAAAGCTGATGATTTGCTTGCCGGGCAGATTCAGGCTTTCGGATGCTTTTTTTTAATGGATACCAATGAATGAAATTCACGCAGTCGCAATCCAACACGGAACAGGTATCCGGTCGGGAGCGGTGGCAACGAATCACCCCGGATCCCGCGCAACCGGAATAATCCGGTCGGAAGGGGAGAAAGAAGGATTAACATCTGCCAGAAAGAAAAATGGATCCATGGATGTTGCCATAGTCGGAGCCTCCGGGTATACCGGTGGCGACCTCATCCGCCTGCTCCTTGCGCACCCGCACGTCCGCGTGGTCTGTGCGACATCGCGGAAACTGGCGGGAAAACCGGTCGTCTCTGTCCACCCCCATCTCAAGGGGTTAATCGACCTTTCGTTCAGCAACCCGTCACCGGACGAGATGGATGCCGATGTTGCATTCCTTGCAGTTCCCCACACGGCAGCCATGGCATACGTTCGGCCGCTCCTTGCCCGGGGGATGAAAGTCATCGACCTTTCGGCGGATTACAGGCTACCCCGGGAGGTCTACGAGAAGGTCTACGGGGTCACCCACACGGACTACTTCCCTGCCCCCTACGGCATCCCGGAAATCCACCGCGACTCGTATAAAAATGCCGACTTCGTGAGCAATCCCGGGTGCTTCCCCACCGGGGCAACCCTCGCAGCAGCCCCCCTCGCACGCCTTGCCCACACGGTCATCTACGATTCGAAAACGGGGGTCTCGGGTGCCGGCGACAACCCGTCTGCGACAACGCACTACCCCAACGTCGCAGACAACATCAACCCGTACAAGTGGACAAGCCACCGGCACCTTGCCGAGATGAGGCAGGAACTTGCAGCCCTTGGTTCCCGGGCAAGGTGCTACTTCACCCCCCACCTCGTCCCGGTCAACCGGGGAATCCTCACCACTGCCCACATCCTGCTCCATGAACCCCTTGACCAGGCCGACGTGGATGAGCTTTACCGGAAATACTACGACGGCGAGTTCTTTGTCCGGCTCCAGAACCCCGTCCTGGCTGCGGTCAGGGGGACGAACTTCTGCGATATCCGGGCGGAGAGCGAGGGGGAGAGGGTCGTCGTCGTCTCAGCCATCGACAACCTCGGCAAGGGTGCCAGCGGGCAGGCAATCCAGAACATGAACATCATCTGCGGCTTCGACGAGCGCGAAGGGCTTACCGGCGCCGGGCTCCTGCCGTGAGGGTGATACGGGAATGCTCGTTCGTGACGTGATGACAAAAAACCCCGTGACAGTCAGTGCCGGGGCAACGATCCGGGAGGCTGCAGCGCTGCTGCGCGAACGCAACATCGGCGGCCTGCCGGTGATGGACGGTGACAGGCTGGTCGGGATGATAACCGAGTCCGACATCCTCCGCCTCCTTGAGACCGGCAGGATCTCTGACGACCTCTGGCTCCCCTCCCCGCTGGAGGTCATCGAGGTCCCGATCAGGGAGTTCATCAACTGGGAGAAGACCCGGCACGCGCTCACCGCGATCGGGGAGAAGGAGGTCCGCACGGTGATGAGTCACCCGGTCGTGACAATCGGGGAAGATGCCGATATCGAGGAGGCAGCATCCCTGATGCTCTCGAAAAAGATAGCGCGGCTCCCGGTTATGAGAGGAAATACCCTTGTCGGAATCGTGGCACGGTCTGACATCATCCGCGGCATTGCCCGGACGGAAACGTGAGAGAGAGGGATGTGCCCATGAAGAGCATATGCGGCGTGGAAGGTGTGACGGCCTGGGGTGTAAAGGAAGGAAAGTTCGGGCTGGCTTTAATCAGGGCAGAGGGCGAGGCAGCAGGGGTCTTTACATCGAACCTCATGAAAGCCCCCGTGATCCGGCTCATGGAGGAGCGGATCAGGAGTGGCAGGCTTGCTGCGGTGGTCGCAAACAGCGGATGTGCAAACGCCTATACCGGAAAGAGGGGTTACAGCGATGCCCGGGAGATGGCGGCGATTGCCGCAGAGGCAGTCGGCGTGAGCCCCGGTGAGGTGGGCGTGGCGAGCACGGGGGTCATCGGCAGGTACCTTGACCTGCCCCTGATCAGGGACCAGTGCCACCGTGTCGCACCGCTCCTCTCCCGGAGCGAGGAGGCAGAGACCCGCGCAGCCCGGGCCATCATGACAACAGATCTCACCGAGAAACATGCGCTCGTCCGGAGAGAGACATTCTCGGTCGGCGGCATCACCAAGGGGTCGGGGATGATTGCCCCGAACATGGGGACGATGCTTGCTTTCATCTACACTGACGCAGAGGTCCCCGCAAAGAACCTCCGCGGAATCCTCCGGGACGCCGCCCGCAGGACATTCAACAGGGTCGTTGTCGATGGTGACATGAGCACGAACGATATCGCGCTCTGCACGGCGACCGGAACGGCAGGGAGGGTCCCGGAGAAGGAATTTTCCATGGCGCTCGAGGAGTGCTGCAGGGCCCTTGCCATCCAGATCGCGATGGACGGTGAAGGGGCGACGAAACTCCTCGAGGTGACGGTCCGGGGCGCTCCCGGCGAGGAAGAGGCAGCAACAGTTGCCCGGACCATCGTCTCCTCTCCCCTCGTCAAGACTGCCGTCTATGGTGCCGACCCGAACTGGGGAAGGGTGATTGCCGCGGCAGGCAGGGCCGGAATCGCATTCGACCCGGAAATCGTTGACCTCTGGATGGGAGACGGCAGGGAGTCTGTCCCACTCGTGAAGGGGGGAGAGATCGTCGTTGACCTGGCCCGTGCCAAGTCCCTCATGATGGGAAAGAAGGTCGTCTTTGTCCTCGACCTTGCATCCGGAAACGGCGAGGCGACGGCGTGGGGGTGCGACCTCACCGAAAAGTACGTGGAGATCAACGGGAGGTACACGACATGAAGCGCGAAGATGTCCTGATGGAAGCGCTCCCCTACATCCAGAAGTTCCACGGGAAGACGATGGTGATCAAGCTCGGGGGGCACGCGATGGTCGATCCGGCAATCCTCGAGATGGCGATACGTGACGCGGTCCTCCTCCAGCTCGTCGGGATCAGGCTCGTCCTCGTCCACGGCGGCGGCCCCGAGATCACGGACAAGATGAAGGCAATGGGCAAGGAACCGCGTTTCGTTGCAGGCCTGCGCATCACGGACGAGGAGACCCTCGAGATCGCCCAGATGGTCCTTGTCGGCAAGATCAACAGCAACATCGTCTCCCTGATTGCAAAGAGCGGCGGGAAGGGTATCGGGCTGTCCGGAAACGACGGCAACCTCATCATCGCCCGCAGGATGGTGCCGAAACGCGTCCGGGTGGAGGGAAAGGAACGCGAGATAGACCTCGGGCACGTGGGGGAGATAGAGGAGATTAACCCCTCCATCCTCCACACGCTTCTCGACAGCGGTTATATCCCCGTCATTGCGCCGATTGCGATTGACCGGAACGGACAGAGCCTCAACATCAACGCGGACACCGCTGCCGGGGAGATTGCCATTGCCCTCCACGCCTACAAGCTCATCAACATGACAGACGTGGATGGCATCATGGATGCGTCCCGAAGTCATGTTTTCCGCCGCCTGGGCGTGGCAGAGGCAGAGAGCCTGATGGAAGAGGGGACCGTGTCCGAGGGAATGATCCCGAAGGTCTCCTCGATTATCCGGGCGGTCAACAACGGTGTTTCATTCGGGCACGTCATCAACGGCAACATCCCCCACAACCTCATCCTGGAGATGTTCACGGACGAAGGTGTCGGGACGATGATCACGGCAAGGGACTAGGGTCTCCCCAAGCAGTCCGGGTTTAACGGAAAAGCAAGGAGAAATAACCGGGACAATCAGGGGAGATTCCCGTCACCCTGGCATTCCCTCTGTTTTTCCTCGCTCATCTCGATCAGGAGGCCGAAGATTTTCCGGACGGAGAGGGGGTTGATCCCTTTTTCAACCGCATAATTGTACGCATGTTCCAGAACCTCGTGGGTCCGCTTGTCATCGTGCACGGGGAGGCCCTCGGCCATCTTGACCTGAGCCATGCGGGCGGCAAGATGCTGCCTTTCTGCAATCAGATCGATAATCTGCTCATCAATCCTGTTGATCTCGGTCCGGAGTGCTTCGATGGGCATACACACTCTACGGGGAGTCAGGAGATTTAAAGGTGGTGACTCGTGCCCGCTCCAAAGGGCATAAGGTATGCAAGTTCCAAATAAGGTACCTGAAAAGACATGCTTGAGCGAATCACCCGCCGGGAGAGATCAGACCTCCTGATAGCCTGGATTGCGATATCCATTGCATTCTCCCTCATCTTCATCAGGGGAGGCGTGACACTCGAGACATTCCTCGTATTCCTCCTCATCTCCATGGTCACCGTGGGTATCGGGTTCATCCTTCACGAGATGGCCCACAAGTTCACTGCAATGAGATACGGGTACTGGGCGGAGTTCCGGAAGGATAACCTCATGCTCCTCGTCGCGGTGGCAATGGCCGCCCTCGTCGGTGTCGTGTTCGCCGCACCCGGTGCAACCGTCATCTACGGGACGTACATCACGAGGGAACAGAACGGAAAGATATCGGCCGCGGGACCGGCAGTCAACCTTGTCCTGTGTGCTGTTTTTGCCGTTCTCTCCGGTGCCGCGGGATTGCTTTCCATCCCCCTGCTCTCCCTCATCGGGATGGTCGGGCTCCAGGTGAATGCCATGATCGCCGCGTTCAACATGCTGCCTGTCAGCGTGCTCGACGGGAAGAAGGTCCTTGCATGGAACCCGGCAGTCTTTGCAGTCCTCATTGTCACGGCGTTCGGGATACTCCTGGCGTCCTACTTCACCCCCCTCTTCTGATTTTTCCCGTTCCCGAAAAGCAGAACGCAACGATTAAATAACTATGCAAATAATTTTGATATAAATAAATTAATTTTGTTCAGGTGATTGTCGCATGCACATCATGGAAGGATTCCTGCCCCTCCCCTGGGCAGCATTCTGGTGGGCGGTTGCCCTCCCGTGCCTTGGGTTCGGGATATACCAGTTGAAGCGCATCCTCTCTGCCGACAGGGAAGCCCTCCCGCTCCTCGGGGTCACGGGAGGATTTATCTTCATTCTCTCGTCGCTCAAGCTCCCCTCTGTCACCGGGAGCTGCTCGCATCCTACCGGGACGGGTCTTTCAGCGATCTGTTTCGGGCCGTTCATCACGTCGGTCATCTGCGCCATCGTCCTCCTCTTCCAGAGCCTCTTTCTTGCGCATGGCGGGCTCTCGACCCTTGGCGCGAACATCATCTCCATGGGTGTCGCCGGCCCCGTCGCCGGATGGGTGGTCTACCGTATCCTGCGCGATACACGTGTCCACGTGTACCTCACGGTCTTTTGCGTCTGTGCCATCGCCGATCTGGTGACCTATGTCGTGACCTCCTTTGAACTTGCCCTGGCCTATCCTGCGGCGGTGGGAGGGGTAGCGTCCTCGTTTGTCTCGTTCCTCGGGATCTTTGCAATCACGCAGGTTCCCCTGGCAATCGTGGAAGGTATCGTTCTTGCACTCGTCTTCAAGTACATCGTTACTCTCAAGCCGGAGATCCTGATCAGGCTCAGGGTTTTTCCGGAAGAGAAGATCCGGGCTGCGGCAGGTGATGCCCCATGAAGAAAGGCTATCTCCTCGAGATCCTTGCCATCGCTGCGATCATCGGTTTCTGTGCGATCTTCCTGTATTCCAGTTCGCTGGCTGGTGAGGCGGAATTTGCCGGTTCCGACACCGTCGGATCGGAGAGGGTTTCGGAACTCTCGGGAATACCGCTCGAGGAGTTCCACCCGATCATCCCGCAGTGGGAGCCACCGAGCGGCGAGGTAGAGTCCGGTCTCTTCGCGCTCCAGGCCGCGGTCGGCGGGATCATCGTCGGCTGGGTGTTCGGGTACTGGAAAGGCCAGGCAAAGGTGAAGAACCACGAAGGATAACGTCGTGTGATGTACGAAGAGATCCTCGAGGATATCGCCCATAACAGTGCCCTGCGGGAGACGAATACCGCGGTCAAACTCGCAACAGGGGCGGGAGCAATCCTCCTCTGCCTCCTCTCCCCGGGATTTTTTGCTCCTCTCTTCGTTGCCGTCACCCTCGTCCTCGCCCTCGTACTCCTGGCCCGCGTGGACATTCACACGCTTTTACACGTGTATATGGCACCGGCACTCTTCGCCCTCTTCTCGATAGCGGTCATCGTTCTCGTCTCGGGCGGGGGAGAGTGCTTCTGGCGCTGGCAGCCACTTCCCTGGTTTGCCCTCTCCCTCTCCCGTGACGGAATCAACCAGGGAGTGCTCGTCCTTGCCCGTTTTGCGGGGGGGACGACGGCGATCGCCTTCATCGCCCTCACGACGCCCATGACTGACCTCTTTGCCGTCATGAAGCGTGCACGCGTTCCTGACGAGGTCACGGATCTCGCGATGATCATTTACAGGACGATCTTCGTCATCATGGCACACGTGGTCCAGGTCTACCGTGCCCAGATCATGCGCCTTGGGTACAGCACTTTCCGCGAGTCCGTCCGGTCCTTCGCAACGCTCTGCGGGGCAGTCTTCATCGCCTCGTGGGAGGCGGGCGAGGATCTCGTCCGGGCGATGGAAGCCCGGTGCTATGACGGGAAGTTCGCGGTCCTCGGGAGGGACAGGCCTCCTGCGCCGCTCTCCGTCGCAGCAGTCGCCCTCTTTTTCCTTACCACCGGAGCCCTGGCGGTGACCACGGCGGATATCACGCTCATTTAGGGGGAATTACCGGTGGGACGTGTCATCCTCGAGGCCCGGGACATCTGGTACAGGTACCCGAGGGGCATGGAGGCAATCCGCGGGATCAGTTTCCACATATGGAGGGGAGAGAAGGTCGCGGTCGTCGGTCCGAACGGTGCCGGGAAATCAACCCTCCTCCTGATGTTCAACGGGATGGTAAAGCCGGACCGGGGGATAATCCTATTCGACAACGAGCCTATCAGGTATGACAGGGCGGCCCTCCGCGAACTCCGGCGGAAGGTCGGGTTCGTGATGCAGAACCCTGATCGCCAGATCATCTCCCCGACGGTCTTCCAGGATGTGGCATTCGGGCCGGTCAACCTGGGTTACAGCGGGGAGGAGGTCAGGAAAGCCGTCGAAAGGGCCCTTGCACAGGTCGGGCTTCAGGGTTTCGAGAGGCGCCCGCCGCACCAGCTCTCCGGCGGGGAGAAGAAGCGGGTCGCCATCGCCGGAGTCCTCGCGATGGACCCGGACGTCCTCATCCTCGACGAACCAACGACGGGACTTGACCCTTCCGGATCGGAAGACATCATGGAACTCCTGGACGAGCTGCACCACCAGGGAAAGACCGTGATCATCTCGACGCATGACATCGAGCTTGCCTACCCCTGGGCGGACAGGGCAATCCTCCTCACCAGGGGAAGAATCCTGCAGGAGGACGTCCCCGATATCGCGTTCGGCGACCCGGAACTCGTGAGGATGGCCCGCCTCTCCATGCCGACACTCCTCGAACTCTACATCGAGTTGAAGAAGAGGGGTTTTTCACTTCCCGAACGGAAACCAAAAACTGTCCTCGACATGCTCAACGTGATCGATCGGGCATTCCGGAACCGGCTCTGCTACACGCAACCCGGCAGGATAACCGTTCTTGACGTGGATGCCCCCTGCAAGGTCTCCCTCTCCGAATGGAGGGCCCGTCACCCGGGCGTCTCCCTTGGTGCCATGGGTACGAGGGCAAAGCAGCGGGCAGCAGAAGAGAAGATCACGCCCGAGTTCACGTATGGCGTCATCGACAAGTGCATCCTGAAGGCACTCCTCGGGGAAGACAGCATGATTGTCACGACCGGGAGCATGGCCGGGCGAGTCCGCGAGAGAGTGCAGGAGTTCTCACGGGAGTTCAACCTGGACATTGAAGTCGTTATGGCCCGGGAAACCATTGAATAACGGGACCGGGACCAAAAAAGCAGCCCGGCAGGGATACCCTCCTGCGGTGAGGGGGGGGAGGTATCTTTCACTCCCCATGAAGCCGGGCGATTACTCCGACAACAGACCGGCCCTTCTCCCCAGCTTCAGCAAGTGCAGTCGGGTGTCCCCTGATGCCCCCGTAACGGTCCATGTCGTTTGCAATGATGTTGTCGTAATACTCGAACCCGAGCGTGTTGAAAAAAGCGGTGACTGCGGGAAATGCCGCGTCAAAGACGTTGTCCCATGAAAGGCCGGCCGTGGAGATGAAAAGGCCCTTGTGTTTCCTGATATGGTCGTCGGAAAAGTACATCGTCTTTAGGATGAACTTCCTTGCCCACAGGAACTGCGCCCTGTCGATCAGCCCTTTCAGCTCGGCAGTGATACCCATGCTGTAGATGGGGGATGCGACTGCCAGGCAGTCTGAAGAGAGGATGCGGTCGAAGAGGGGAATGGCATCATCCGAGACGATGCAGTTCCCGGTCTTGTGGCACGCGTTGCACCCGCGGCAGGGGGAATAGGCAAGATCCCTGAGGATAACCTTCTCTGCCACGGCCCCCGCTTCCCGTGTCCCTTCGAGGAAAGCGTCAAGGAGTGTCTCGGTGTTCCCGTGCCGGTGGGGGCTCCCCGAGAGGCCCAGTACCCTGACGGGCATTTCAACGCCCCATTCTCGTTCCGAGTTCCCTGACCACGTCGCGGCCAAGGCGCCCGGCGTCGGCCTTTGCCGAAGGATGCGAGAGGATTGCACCCTTCTCGTCCACGCCGTTGACCATCAGGTAACGGATGTCCCGGTCGGGAATATCGACCACGTGGAAGAAACACTTCACGGTCGGTACAGCCCCGTCGAACACGTAGTCCCAGTTCTGCCCGGCGGTGGAGAGGAATATCCCCATCCTCTTTCCCTTCTTTTCGGGTGCGACGACCGGTAGTTTCAGGACGAATTTCCTCGACCTGAATACCTGGAACCGGTCGATTAAGGCCTTTGCCTGGGCACAGATCCCCATGCAGAATATGGGTGCGGCGAGGATGAGGCAGTCGGCATCGACGATCCTGTCGTGCAGGTAGTCCATCCCGTCGCGCTGGACGCACTTGTTCAGTTTCTCGCAGGCATTGCATCCCCTGCAAGGGTTTACGTTTGCCTCGGTGAGGACGACCTTCTCGATGGCAACCCCTCCCTCCTGCTCCATGGCCTGGAGGACCCAGTCGAGAAGGGTCTCGGAATTGCCTCCCCGCCGCGGGCTGCCGGCAAAGGCAAGGACTTTGATCTCCATCAGTCACCCCTTGGGCCCGGCAGGTGAAAAATGTGTCCAAGGGTGCAGGGTCCGGATAAAAAAAGGAGAAACGGGTGTATTACAGTTTCTTGAAGCAGAGGTACCAGTCTTTGCACTCGTACCCCTCGGAGAGACGCTTGTCCATCTCTTCCTTGTTCTTCGGTGCGGGGACCACGACCTTGTCACCCGGCTGCCAGTTTGCAGGCGTCGCGACTCCGTACTTGTCGGTCGTCTGCAGGGACTTGACGAGGCGGATGATCTCCGGCATGTACCGTCCCGCGGTGAGCGGGTAGTAGATCATGGCCCTGAGTATCCCCTTGTCGTCGATGAAGAAGACAGCCCGGATCGCCGCCGTGCTGCTCTGCCCCGGGTGGATCATGCCGTACTTCTTTGCCACCTTCATGTCGAGGTCCGCGATGATGGGAAACGGGATGTCTACTCCCATCTTCTCCTTGATGTTCCGGATCCACGCGAGGTGGGAGTGGACCGAGTCAATGGAGAGACCCATCAGCTGGACGTTGAGGGACTTCAACTCCTCGGCGATCTGGGAGAACGC
Organism: Methanolinea sp.; assembly: GCA_030019395.1. Lineage (GTDB taxonomy): Archaea > Halobacteriota > Methanomicrobia > Methanomicrobiales > Methanospirillaceae > Methanolinea_A. The sequence goes on from JASEES010000047.1 coordinate 61,619, forward strand.
GATGAACTCCGTTGTACAGACGGGTGTGAAGTCTGCCGGGTGCGAGAAGAGGACGAGCCACTTCCCCTTGAAATCCGAAAGTTTTACCATTCCAGCCGTCGTGAGGGCCTCGAAGTCAGGGGCCGGTTCCCCGAGGACAGGCATCGATCCGAATTCGCCGCACATGCGGACTCACTCCGGCATGACTTCGTCAAGCTGTGCCTTGCCATAGACATAGGCAGGCATGCCCGCGAGGAGGAATGCAACCCGCAAAGCTTCCTCGACTTCTTTCTTGGTTAATCCCAGGTTCTTTGCACCCGCAAGCTGTGCCCTTACCGCGTGCTGGTCACGCAGGGATGCCGCGATGGCAATTGCAATCAGTTTCTTCGTCTTGCGGGTGAGGGCGCCGTCGTCCCAGATATGACCCTCGAGTTTCATCACCATCTCGTACATCTGGGGGTCCTTTTCCGCCAGTTCCCTGAAAAACTTCGGGACCTTGCCGATCATCTTTTCCAGATTTTTCGTGTCCTTTGCCATACGTCGATCACTTCACGAGTTTCATGGGCTGCCCGCAGCAGACGAGCTCTCCGCCGCCGACTTCCTTGACTACAACAACGTTACCGCAAATCTCGCATTCGAAGACCTGCCCGACCTTTGAGACATTGACCATTTCCTTTCACTCCTCATCGTTGGACATTCATCATTCCATTCTGTTCGGGGCTGCATGGGAACCGGACATTCATCCCTGTTCCGGCTGCCTGTTTTCTCTGCCCTGCACTGCGCAGTGGCAAATCGGGTAAAAATGGGTGTTACAGGTTGCTCTTGCCGCGCTTGGGCGGGTTCATCGCATCCTCCGGGGTCTTGATGTCCGGGCGGATGTGGGTCATCGGGAAACACTGGTATTCTTCGCAGGCACACTGGGGGCACTTTCGCAGGTCCTGTTCAGCCTTGTCCAGCACCATTTCACGCCCGCAGTCCAGGCAGACGTACTTGCCGGGCCCGACTTTCTGCCCGGCCTTAGCCTTCTCGGTCAGATCTATCACCAAGACACTACATGGTTGGAGAGATTCATATATCTTTGGTTCTTCACCCGTTTCGGATGAAGGGGCGTATTTTTTGAGTCTTTCTGATTATTCGTGTTCCGGACCGCGGTCCTTTGCGGACCATCGCAGTTAAGTGGATGGGGGTTGATTCCAGCTCCATGGGATTCCGGATTGTTGGTCTCCTGGGAAGCCCGCTTGCGGGAGGAAACACGGCAAAACTCCTCGACCAGGCGCTCCTCGGGGCACGCGACGCGGGCTGCGAGGTTGAGCGGATCGATGTCGGCGACCTGGTGTTTCGCCCCTGCAGGGAGATCTTCTACTGCCGGGAACACGGGACGTGTGCCATGAAGGACGACATGATCCCCCTGTACCGGACATTCGCGGAACTGGACAGCCTAATCGTTGCGACACCCGTGATGACCATGGGAATCCCCGGGGCCCTCAAGTCATTCATGGACCGGTTCCAGGTCTTTTTCATGGCGAAGTACATGAGGAACAGCCCGCTCGTTCCTGAAGAGAAGAGGGCCCATCGTCGCGGCCTCTATATCGGGATAGCCGGGATGAACGTGCCATACGTCTTCGATGGTGCGAAACTCACGATGAAGGCATTCTTCTCCATCATCGACGTGGAGTACTGGGACGAGCTCCTGACGCGTGACATGGACAACATCAGGGACATAACGACACGCCCGGACATCATGGATGAAGCGTACCGCAAGGGTTTCCGCCTCGGGGAACTCCTCTTTGAAAAAAATCCCTGAATCAGAAGGACCCTCTCTCCCGGAGGCTCGTGTATCCTGACCGGGCCACGATGACGTGGTCGAGAAGCCTGATCCCGAGGATCTCGCCTGCCTCCTTCAGCTGCCTCGTTATTGCAAGGTCCTGCTGGCTCGGCTCCAGCGAACCGGACGGGTGATTGTGAACGCAGATGACTGCAGCGGCACGGTCCGTGATCGCATCGGCAAAGACCTCGCGGGGGTGAACGAGACTGTGGTTGAGGAGGCCGACGGTGATCGTCCTCTTCTCGATCACCTCGTTTGCACCGTTGAGCGTGATGCAGACGAAGTGTTCCTGGCTCTTTGTGGCGAGATCTGCAACGAACTGGAGGATGTCTGCGGGACACTGGATACGTGTCCGGGCTTCTTCCCGCCGGAGGTAACGCCGTGCCAGTTCGAGGGAGGCAAGGATCTGCGCCGCCCTGCTCTGCCCGATCCCCGGGACACCAACGAGGTCATTGTAGGAGACATCCCCGTCCCGGCTGGAAAAGAGTCCCGCGATATCTTTTGCAAGGGAAAAAACATCGCGGTCAGGTGTCCCGTGGCCGATGATTGCCGCGATCAGCTCGTGGTCCGAGAGGGCCCGGGCTCCCTTTTTTGCAATCTTTTCCCTCGGCCGGTCACAGGCAGCAATGTCCCTCATCCGCTTCATGCGATTGCAGGATGATCGGTTGCAGTGCGGGGAGAAAAAGGCGGGTGATCTGTTCCCGGGAACGGGGGTCTCCTGCAAGGATATGTATTTACCTCACTTCTCCCGATATATGACCATGGCGACAATGGAAAATGCAATGGAGGCCTTTGCAGGCGAATCCCAGGCAAACCGAAAGTATGCCGCATTTGCCGAGCAGGCCGAGTCGGAAGGATTCAAAAATATTGCACGTCTCTTCCGGGCTGCATCGGAAGCCGAGGCAATCCACGCAAAGAAACTCCTCAAGGCGATGGGAAAGATCAGCTCCACGAAGGAGAACCTTGCCGGGGCCGTCTCCGGCGAGACGCACGAGTATACGGAGATGTATCCCGCATTTCTCAAGGAGGCCGAGGCGGAGAAGAAGAGTGATGTTGCCCTCGTGTTCACGTATGCAATGAAAGCAGAGGAGGTCCATGCGACCCTCTACAGGGAAGCCCTCAACAATCTCAGCCACGGCCAGGACATGTCGAACCGGACTGTCTACCTCTGCCCGGTGTGCGGGAACGTTTTCCTCGGGAACCCTCCCGACAAGTGCCCGATCTGCATGGCGGTCAGGAAAGTATTCAAGACCATCGAATAGGACATCCTTTTTTTCTCCCGGAAGTATTGAACAGAAGCCGGGGCGGAGCCGACCCCGGAGAAAGAGATACCCGGGGTGCCGGACTGACACTTTTATTAGGCATCCCCGTCAATTCCCCAGACATGCCCAGGGTGACTGTCTATTACACCCAGAACTGTCCTTACTGCCGCATGGCAAAGGCCTACCTGGACCGGCACGGTGTCGACTACATGGCAATCGACGTGGGTTCTGACCGGGAACAGGCAGAAAAGATGGTCAGGCTGTCAGGCCAGTACGGCGTCCCGGTCATCACCGTCGATGACGAGGTCATCGTCGGGTTTGACGCGGAAAGGTTGAACGAGCTCTTCGGCACTGCACAGGGAAAGGGAGGGGAGATCTTCGATGTCCTGATCATCGGGGCAGGACCCGCGGGGCTTACGGCTGCCGTGTACTGCTCGCGCAAGATGCTGAAAACAATCATCGTTTCCGAGAATATCGGGGGTCAGGCTCTCGAGAGCTGGGCCATCGAGAACTACATGGGATACCGGATGGTCTCGGGGGCAGACCTGATGCGGAAATTCGAGGAACAGGTCAGAACCGAGCAGAACATCCACATCGACCTTGACCGCGTGCAGTCGCTCGGGCGGGAGGGGGAGTCCTTTGTGGCGCAGACCGCGGGCGGAAAGACGTACAGTGCGAGGTCCGTGATACTCGCCCAGGGCAAGAGGCCCCGCAAGCTCGGTGTCGAAGGGGAGGAGCGTTACCTCGGCCGGGGGCTCTCCGTCTGTTCCACCTGCGACGGTCCCCTGTTCCGCGACAAGGTTGTCGCAGTCGTCGGAGGCGGAAACTCGGCCCTGCAGACAGCAATCGAGATGAGCAAGATCGCAAGGGAGGTCCACCTCCTCGTCCGGAGCACGATCAAAGCAGACCCTGCCTACGTCAAGCAGTACGAAGAGAGGAAGAACATCATCACCCACCTCAACCATACAGTCTCCGCTCTCCACGGGAACGGCATGCTGACCGGGATCACAATACGGGACGGCAGGAGCGGGAAAGAGACGACGATTAACCTCGATGGCGTTTTTGCAGAGGTCGGATGGGTCCCGAACACGGATTTCCTGGGAGATCTCGTCCCCCTCAACGACCAAAAAGAGGTAATTGTTGATATCAACTGCACCACGGGGACCCCCGGTGTCTTTGCAGCAGGGGACGTGACGAACATCCGGACAAAACAGATCATAACTGCCGCCGGGGAGGGTGCAAAAGCCGCGCTCGAGGCCTATGCATACCTTACCCGGTGATTTTTTAGTAATTTACCAATTTAGATCAGGATTTTATACTAACCGCAGGTTTCCGGTTGAATAAACTATCATAGGACTCACTCAATGCACGAATGCCAAAGAGATTGAAGAGACCTGTTTCATGGATCAGGGAATCCTCATGACACTCGAGGAATGACCATGTTGGCAAAGCAAAGGTTCAACCGAGTCAGGAGGTTCAATAACAAGTGTAACTCCAGTCATCGGGAATAGTGAGTCAGGTGTGAGAGTATCCTTGGAGTTCTGAAAAATTTTTAAAGATCAATGAGACTGCTTCAATCGGTTATCGTAAAGATTTAACGGCCCGAGGCGGAGTATATCAATATCTTCTGTTTTTATCAAAATTGGCCCCAGGGATACTCCCTGATAACCCGGTCAAATAGATCTTACACAACTTTGGTGAGACGAAAACCAACAGAAGGAAAGATACTTCCATAAACATACTAATAAACTTTATTATTTTTAAGGATTATTTTTTCCCTATTATTTCATTTTATTCTGGTTAAGAAGAGACATTCAAGTAATTAATTGTCATCCGAACTTATTTTGAGAAAAAAAGGAAGGGGGATTCCTTGCACATACTTCAGTGACAAGTCCATTGCCCCCGGATATCAGGATAAAAAGATGTTAAAACTCAATAAAAAAGCTCTAAATGAAAATTGAGTTTAAATTTCAAATATCACATCTTCAAGGCGGTAAAATTAAAAAACAAAAAATATAAATAATAAATGGTAGAAGTAATATTCCAAGTGATAAGATGGTATCTGGGAAAAGAACGATTCAACTCTTTCTGGGGTTAATGCTTCTGGGATTGATCGTCTATCCATGTTCATCGGCAGATCCCACAGGGGCTGCGACTCTGGAAGAAAAACCCGATGCACCGGTGAACTTCTCTTGGACCCTCATGTGCGGTTTTCTCGTGATGTTCATGCAGGCCGGGTTTGCTCTCGTCGAGACCGGATTGACGCGGGCAAAGAACGCTGCCAATATCGTTATGAAAAATCTCATGGACTTCTGCATGGGAGCACTATCCTACTGGGCAGTAGGTTTTGCCTTCATGTTTGGAACTGCAACAGGGATTTCAGGACTTATCATAGGTTTTGATAAATTCTTCCTCATGGGCGAAGCATACGACGTGAGTACGATGGAACTCTGGTTCTTCCAGCTTGTATTCTGTGCCACTGCGGCTACCATTGTCTCTGGAGCAGTGGCTGAGAGGATAAAGTTCTCTGCGTACATCATTTACAGCGTCGTGATATCAGCGATAATCTACCCTATTTACGGTCACTGGGTTTGGGGCGGAGGCTGGCTGGCTTCGAGCGAGTTCATGACCACACTCGGTGGTGGTTATGGGGCGCTGGATTTCGCCGGGTCCGGAGTTGTGCATGCGGTCGGCGGTTTCATGGCGCTCGCCGGTGCATACCTTCTGGGTTCCCGGATTGGAAAATACAAAAAAGACGGGACACCGGTTGCAATACCGGGTCATAGCATCACTCTTGCGATGCTTGGGGTTTTCATCCTCTGGTTCGGCTGGTTTGGTTTCAACGCAGGGAGCACCCTTGCAGCAACAGAGCTCCATATATCCATCATAGCAGTCAACACAGCACTTGCTGGAGCAGCTGGCGCAATGATGACAATGTTCCTGACATGGTGGCGGTTCGGGAAACCTGATGTGAGCATGGCCGGCAACGGAGTCCTGGCCGGCCTCGTTGCCGTGACTGCTCCTTGTGCATGGATTAACCCTGGTGCCGCAGTGTTTATCGGAGTGATTGCCGGGGTCATCGTTTACATGGGTGTGTGGTTCCTCGACCATCGCCTGCACATCGATGACCCGGTCGGTGCAGTCTCGGTACATGGATTCAATGGTATCTGGGGTCTCCTGGCGCTTGGGCTTTTTGCGGATGGAACCTATGGAGTATATACCACGCAGGGTCCTATGGTAACCGGACTTCTCTACGGGAACGCCGGGTTTTTCCTCTGCCAGGTGATTAACTCCGTGGTAGTATTTGCATGGGCGTTCGGGCTGGGACTGATCCTCTTCTGGGTTCTGAAGCACACGATTGGCATCCGGGTCAGCCGTGAAGAAGAACTCCAGGGTCTCGATATCGGCGAACATGGAACGAGTGCCTATCCAAACTTCGTGACCACTGAACCTGCAGTAGATGGTGATATCGCATGAAAAAGGTCGAAGCGATCATAAGGGCAACAAAATTCGAGGAGGTCAAACTCGCCCTCGAAAAGGCTGGGATCGAGTCCATGACCGTGATCGAGGTAAAAGGAAGGGGAAAACAAAAGGGGATTACCCAGCAGTGGCGGGGTGCCGAGTACGTCGTTGACCTTCTTCCTAAAACCAAGATCGAGATGGTGGTAGATGATGCCAGGGTCGAGACAGTGGTTGATACTATCTGTTCAGTGGCAGCGACCGGAAAGATCGGTGATGGAAAAATCTTCATCAGCACCATCGACGATGTCATCCGGGTCCGTACCCGGGAGCGTGGTACCACAGCACTCTGACCGATCCTGAAGGCCCGCCTCTTCCCTCTTTGGGGGTCTAAAAACCATTTTTTTAACAAAAAAGAAGATTTTGAATCAGGCAAGAAGATTGATTTGATCTTTAAGGATATGCACCAACGGAAAGTCACTATTTTCCAGCATGTAAGGAATGAACACGGCGGTCTGTTTGAGGAATATATCTGGGAGCGCGGGATGGATATTTTTCATGTTCCTATCGATGAAACTAATGAAATTCTTCCATTTCATTCGACGCATCTTCTTATCCTTGGCGGCCCGATGAGTGTCAATGACGAGAAAGAGTACCCTTGGTTGAAGGAAGAAAAGCAGATTATCCGGGACTGGGTGGCGGAAGGACGACCTGTTCTCGGTATTTGTCTTGGTGCACAACTGATAGCTTCTTCCATTGGAGCAGAAGTCCATCCTTGTCAGGAAGAACGAGGATGGTCGTCGGTTATTTCCGTAAATCCCAGGATTTTTCCCGATCTTCCCCTCCGATTCAGGGTGTTTCAGATGCACGGGGAAACTTTCGAACTCCCTCACAAAGCAGAATTGGTTTTTCGTGGAGAGAACGTGTGCAATCAGGGACTCTGTATTGGAAGTGCACTGGGCATACAATTCCATGTCGAACTTACTATCAGAATGATCCAGGACTGGATTTCATGCCTTCCTGATCAGGAACAGTCATTTATTCTTGCACAAAGCAGGCAGTATCTTCCGGAAAGCGAGAACATTTGCAGAATTATTGCAGACCGGTTTCTATCTGCTGCCCCGTATGATTTTTCATGGGTACATCCCGGAAATGGCATTCCGGTGTGAGTCCTTTGTATTGTTATCGTCTCTCTCGCACCGAAGAAATGTGAGGCATCGCCTGCATCGCATCGCCGGGATTCACCTGGTTATCATGGAAAGGTGCTGAAGTTGTCTCAATGCGCCTTATCGCAATCAGGTCAGAATCGCAAAGAGATCTTTACCCCTCACTCCCTTTCCGGAACACCACGATCCTGTTCGTGTTCGTCCCGGAAGAGTTGTTATCCACGCCCCAGATGTGGGACGTCTTGGTGAAGTGCTGGGTATTGACGAGGATGCCCTCGCAGGAAAAGCCGGCCCGCACGCCGAGGGGAACGACGACCTCGTCGAGGCACAACGTTCCTCTCCGGATCTCCCCCACCTCGAATGCAACGTAACCGCCCTCCCGGGTGATGCGGAAGAGCTCCAAAAACGTCTGTTGCATGACCCGTTTCCACTCGGTGAGTGACCGGGTAACAGTCATCAGCCTCTCTGTTGCCTCCGTGTCGATCCCGCAGAACCAGCACCGGAGCCAGTTGTCCTTCGAATACTGGACAACGTCAAGAAAAGGCGGCGACGTGACGGTGAGTTGCACGGAACAGTCGGGGATGCGGGGAGTATTGCGCGCGTCACACGAAAGGAAGAGACCGCTCTCCCCGGCAGCACGCAGGCGCTCCCTCTCTCCCGGTGTGACGGTCCGGAGCAGCGACCGCGTTTTTTTGAGAATGAGGGCTTTTGTATCCCTGTATTCCGGGACGAGGCCGCGTTCCCTGTTTATCTTTGCCTGCCGTTCGGGAGAGACGGCCTGGTTTGGCGGCAGGGTATACACCGAGAAGAAGCCGGCGGAGTGTCCGGTCAGCCTGTTGGTTGCAACCATCCTGATCCACTCGTCGAGGTAATCGAGTGACCCTTCCCTTTCCCGCGAGAGGAGGTAGTCCCGCAGGGAGACGATTTCAGCCTCTGTTTTTTCGTGGTAGAACATGGAGAGGTCAGGAGCAGTATCCTGCCTGCAGTCCCGGCAGGGTATCCCGCTAAGCCGTGCAGCGACCCCGGGCAGGTCAGGCGGGAAGAACCGGGGGCGGGTGAGGATGCAGGAGAGGGGATTGATGTCGTTTGCAGCAACGCGTCTCCCCCGGAGCCCGGCCTCGATCACTGTCGTCCCCCTCCCGCTGAAGGGGTCGTACACGAGGTCGCCTTCCCGCGTGAACCTCTCGATGAAGAATGCCGGGAGCTGCGGCTTGAAACACCCCCTGTAGGAGATCTCGTGGATCGAGGAGGCCTGCCTCTGCCCCGATGTCCAGAACTCACCATGGATCCTTTCAACCCGGGTCCCGCGGATATCAAGGTGTTCGACGGTGGTCGCATTCTCCTGCAGTATCTCTCCTGCCGGAGTGTCCAGCACGGTCATTCCAGTGGGTATGGGGCATTCCACCACTAAAAGATCACGATTCTTTGCCACCCCCTCCTTTCCAGCCATTCCTGTTATGGCATCCAAACAACCATCTCATATCCAATGAAGGAAGAGGCCCGAAAACTCGTCCACCTCTGCTTTGGTGCAGCCATCGCGGGAGCAGTCTTCGTTTTCCCGCGTGAGCAGGCCATCCTGCTGCTTGCGGGCTCGCTCCTGCCCGGCCTCATCCTCGCAGAGCTCGTAAAGACCGGTCACCGCGTCCCGCTCATCTCGTTCCTCGTTGCCCGGCTGGAACGGGAGGGAGAGTTTCCGGGAAAGGGTGCCATCTATTTCGTCGTCAGTTCGCTCTTCTGCGTCGCCTTCTTTCCCTCCGCCATGGCAGCAGCAGGTGTGCTGTCCCTCGCCGTCCTCGATTCGGTATCGGCCCTTGCAGGACTCCGGTTCGGAAAAACAAGGGTGAACGGGAGAAAGACTCTCGAGGGGTTCCTCGCGGGAGTGGCTGCAAACTCTCTTGTCCTCTGTGCATTCCTCGACCCGGTCCGGGCGACCCTCGTCTCCCTTGTTGCGGGTGCAGTGGAGCTTGCCGTCCCCCTCGATGACAACCTCCTCATACCGCCTGCCGCCTGCCTCTGCCTCTCCCTCGTGGGCATGTAAGGGGTGCACTTTCTCCCCGCATCCTCCAGGTTTATCTTGCTGGCCGGCAAGTACAGGTCAGGATGGCGCTTGGAAAAGCCGCGTACCTCAAATCGATCACAAGGCCCGCGATGGGAACGTCCCGCCCCGTTGGAAAGACCCTCGAAGGGGCGACGCCGCCCTCGGTCTTCGTGGGGAGCTGGAATTACCCCCGGGTCTTTGCCGGGCCGCTCGTTGCACCCGTCCGGGAGGAGTGCGGGATCATGGACACCCCCGAGTCCTGGATCCCGTCGGGGTGGACGCAGGAGCAGATCCTCGCCTGCCGCCTCGACCTCGTCCGGGGCAAGCGTGCCCACGACGTCTTCCGGGTCGAGGATCCGTTCGCTCTCCGGCTCCAGGAGGTTGTCCTCTCCTCCTCGTCCCTCGAGAGCGAGGTCTCGTTTCTCCATGCCCCGACAGGTGTCTCCCTGTCGGAGGAATTTACTCCCTACGGCCCGAGCGCACCCCTCGAGAACTTCCGTGCGGACAGCGGGCGCTTCGATCCGCACCTGGAACGCTGCTATTATGACCGGGACCTCTGTGCAGCCGATGCGATCATCGACCTCCACCGGAAAGGTGTCCCCTTCTCCCGGATCCAAAAGGCCCTCTCCACGGGTGCCCTCGGCCAGGGAAAGAGGAGGAGGCTTGTCCCGACGCGGTGGTCGATCACGGCATGCGACACGGTACTCGCTGACTTCTATCTCCGGCAGGTCAGGCAAAACAGCATCATCGACACGGTCAGGGTCCACGAGTTCTCGAGCCTCAATAACCACTATGCAGTCATCCTTCTCCCCGTCCCGTGGGAGTACGAATGGATGGAGGCGTTCCTGCGGGTCAGGGGGAACGAAGAGGTCATCTTCTCGGACCACGAGGGGCCGGGGGGAAAAAAGGAGTATTCGAGCGTCGGTGGCTGCTACTACTCGTGCAAGATGGCGGTTCTCGAGGCCCTTGCAAGGGAGGGTCTCCAGGCGGGGGCGATCGTCCTGCGGGAGGCGAGAGCGGGATACATCCCTCTCGGCGTCTTCAACGTGCGGGAGAATGTCAGGCAGGCCATGCAGCAGCCGTACCGTGAATTCGAAGACCTTGCAGGTGCCCTTGCAGACGTCGCGCGCCGTATGACCCTCCCTCCCGAACGCTTTGTCGCGGAAAGCACTCTCCTCGCAGAGATGCTGCGGTCCCGCCAGACGACGCTTGATCAGTTTCTTGAGGACAGCAGGCCCGGCCCGGCCTGATTTCCCGCAAGGAAAAACAACATTTTTACCGTCGAATCACGGGTCTAAAAAAAAGGAGGGGTCATTTTCCCGGTAACCACCCGTGACCTTCGTGCGGCCGGGTATCATGGTTAAAAAAAACACGACGTGGATTTCGTCCGGGGGGGTACTGTTTTTTAATCAAAGACGATCCGATAGAGACCTTCCATCGCGGCACGGGCCGCACTTTCGGAGTTCTCCTTCACCGGGACGATGAACTCCGGGTTGTCAGGCCTGGGGCGTCCGCGTTCGACCGTCCCTGCAGGCAGGTTGTACACGATGTCTTCGATCTGCACAACGCCGGGGGCGAGGATGTATGCCCGGAGAGGGGGCATTTTGTAGGGTAACCAGGGGTTTGTCATGGAACTCAATCTCACGCACCGGAGTATTAAAAATGTGTGTGAGGCCATCCCCGTCCGGGGAACAGGGTTCCCGGAAAAATGGTTGGGATGTGGGTTTGGTCAGGGAGGGGTTGCGTCATCGTGCCTTTTTTTGGGCCCTCGGGCGTCCCGGGAAAATTGCGGAGGATTCTGCCCGGCAAACCTGTAACCTCCCCTGGGAACGACAATCTCGAACCGTGTCCCCTTCCCGTATCCTCCGGTCTCGCGCAGGGAGATATCAGTTATAGAAAGTATCTCGCGGGCAAGGAAGAGCAAAAAGCCCCGCTCCTTCCCTATCACCGTCTCGAAAAGGGCAGCTTTCTCCTCATCCGGGATACCGGAACCGTTGTCCTCGAAAGAGAGGATCAGCCCCTCCGGCGACTCGCACGATGAGAGTGAGATCTCTGTTGCTCCCCCTCCATACCTGATCACGTTCTCGATCAGGAAGAAAAAGACCTTTTCAAGGAGGGGATCAGCGTAGATCTCGAGCCCCGCAACATCGAGATGGCGTGAAAGGCCGGTGGTGTCCGTATGGGAAGCAGCAAGGAGGAAGGTGTACATGACATCCTGCCAGAGGGGCGGTCTCCCCGTCCTGCCTCCCCGTGGGAAACGGAAATGAAAAAATTACCCCTGTACCTGTTGTTCTGCCTTCTTCCGGTCTTTCTCGCGGTACCCCTCGAGGAGGAGGGAGGTTACATTCCTGACAGGGCGGTCGGTGTGCTCCGAGAGATGGAACTCGCAGAACGGGCAGGAACTCACCACGATCTCCGCCCCCGTCTTTTCTATCTCCTTTCTCCGGTTCTCGCCGAGTGCGGAAGCGACGTCGGGCATCCCGGAGCGGACTCCGCCGCCCGAACCGCAGCAGACGGAAGGCATCTCGACGAGGTCGGCCACCTGCGTGATCAGTTCCCGGGGCTCGTCACGGATCCCCTGCCCGCGCAGGAGGTGGCACGGGTCATGGTAGGTGACCCGGATCGGGAGCCTTGCAGGGGCTTCTATCCCGAACTTCGTGAGCACCTCGTTGATGTCCATGACCCGGAAAGGCGTCCTGTAGTCGTTCTTGAGGGTGGATCCGCAGCCGGCGCACATGGTGAGGACGGTATCGATGTTCCGGAAGACGAATGCATCGATGTTTCGCTTCTTGAGCGTGTCGATGAAGTCGATCTGGCCGGTCCGGATGAGCGGTGACCCGCAGCAGACCTGCTCTCTCGGAATGATGACACGGATACCGTTCCTTTTTAAGACTTCCATCGCGTCACGGGCAGTTGCCGGGAGGCGGCCGTTGTACATGCAGCCGACAAAGAAACCGACGGTTGCCCTGACCGGGCCGTCGGGCTCGATGACCTCGGGAGCGTCCTCGAGGAACGTCGGACCGGTCCGGACGATACTCCTCCCGCTCTCCCGGATAAACCGTGCAACTTCCTGGTGGCGGGGGAGCGTCAGGCCCTTCCTGTTTGCAAGGGCCCGCAGTTTCTCGATCGCCTTGCCCGGTATCTCGATGTCTTTCGGGCAGACCTTCCAGCAGGCCTGGCACGATGTGCAGGCGAAAAGCCCGCGGGAGACTGCCTCCGTAACCCTGTCTTTCCTGTCACGCGGGTCGAGTGCAAGCCGCTGTTCCTGGCGCATCGCTGCCGGACCGTCGAACCGGGTGACGTCCATGGCGGGGCAGACTGAGACGCAGCAGAGGCACTCGATGCAACTCCGGAGCGGCTTGATGAGCTCGACCTTCTCCCTGTCAGGGACAAATGCCTCCCCGCCCGGCTGGATGCGGGGCAGGGTGTTGAGGTACGGCAGGAGGTCGACGACGAGGTCCTTTTTCACCGGCAGGTCGAGGGGCTCGACGGTCATGTCGTCTCTTGCCTCTTCCATGCATGCAAGTCCCGGGACACCGTTGATGCGGACCGCACAGCTTCCGCACTGGCCTGCCCCGCAGCAGTAGCGGAACGAGAGGGTCGGGTCGATCTCGTCGTGGATGGCCTGGAGGACATGGAGGACGCGGGCACCCTCGTTGACCTCCACGACGTAGTTCTGGTAATGGGGCCGGGCGTCTCCCTCCGGGTCGTACCTGGACACACGGACATGTATCTTCTTCATGACCGCACCGCCGTCTCTATCCCGGACCGGTCAAGCGACTGGTACGTGTGCCCGTAGGGTGAATTGCGTGCATCCCATGTCTGGACCACGTCTTTTCTCATGTGTGCACCGCGACTCTCCTTGCGCAGGATTGCACCCCTGACAACGAGGGAGGCAGAGAGCAGCATGTTCTGCGCCGTGCAGCACTCGGCAAGGTTCTCTCTTGTCCGGGCAAGGAGGCGGAGAGAGGACAGATGGCTGATGACCCCGAGTGTCTTATTCAGGCCGGCTTCAGTCCTGAATATTCCCGCGCCCTCCCACATCGCGGTTTTGAGCGACCGGATCACCGTTGAGGGAGGCACCTGCCCATCGAGGAAGGCGGCGAGACGCTCTTCCTGTGCCTCGATTGCCTTTGGGTCAATGCAGGAGTCCCTCCTTGGAGACCTGCCGGCAGACTCACCGGCACGTTTTCCAAAGACCTGGGTATCGGCAAGGGCGTTTCCACCCAGCCGGTTTGCGCCGTGGACGCCCCCCGTCACCTCGCCGCAGGCAAAGAGGCCCGGGACCGTTGTCCCGGCATCCGGCGTGATGCGGAGGCCCCCCATGACGTGGTGAGCGGTCGGGGCGACCTCCATCGGCTCTTCCCGGATATCCACGCCAAACTTGAGGAACTGCTCGAGCATGACGGGCAGTTTCTCCTCTACCTGCTGCCTTGGCAGGTGTGTCACGTCCAGGAACACACCGCCGTGGGGTGTTCCCCTCCCCTCGAGGATCTCGGTCGCAATCGCCCGGGAAACGACATCTCGCGTGGAGAGCTCCATCCTTTCGGGATCGTAACGGGACATGAACCGTTCACCCGCGGCATTCCGGAGGATACCCCCCTCGCCCCTGACAGCCTCGGTGATGAGGCGGCCCCGGGCATCGTAAGGATAGACAGCACCCGTCGGGTGGAACTGGACCATCTCCATGTCGATCAGCTCGGCCCCGGCCCGGTACCCGATGGCAAACCCGTCGCCGGTTCCGCTCGAGGAATTCGTGGAAATATCGTAAATCTGCGTGCCCCCTCCGGTTGCAAGGACCGTTGCGTCTGCACGGATGACCATGACCTCACCCTTTCCGTCGAGGCAGAGGGCACCGACCACTCTTTCTCCTTCCCGCACGAGGTCAAGGGCGGTCACCTCGTTTTCTATCTCGACGTTGGTCGACGCCAGCCGCTCGATGAGGGTCATCATCATCTCGTGTCCGGTCCTGTCCCCCGCGTAGCAGGTCCGGGGAAATGTCTGTCCCCCAAACGGCCTCTGGGCAACATCGCAGGAGTCTGTCACGTCAAAGACAGCACCCCACGCAAGCAGGTCATTGATCCTCTGCGGGGCTTCCGCAACGAGGATACTGACGAGTTCGGGATCGTTGAGGTAGGCCCCGCCCTTCATCGTGTCCTCAAAGTGAATCCCGCAGGAATCCTCCTCCCTCAGGACGGCGTTGTAGCCCCCCTCTGCCATGGTGGTACACCCGCCCTTGCCCGCCAGCGTCTTGGAGACGAGGATGGTCTCCCCATACCCAGAAGCCTCGATAGCAGCCCTGACTCCCGCTCCGCCACTCCCGATGACGAGGACGTGGCAGTCCAAAACCTCGGCTGACCGCATCTTATTATAATGTGGGTCATATACGTACATAAAGAGATAGTAAAGGACAGCGTGAGCCCAAATGAGGTTTTTGATGAAATTTGGCGGCACTTCCGTTGCAGATGGCGGAAGTGTCTCCCGCGTGGTTGATATCGTGGAGTCCTGCTACCGCGCAGGGAACGAGGTCGCAGTCGTGGTCTCGGCGCAGAGGGGAGTGACTGACCAGCTCATCGCCATTGCATCGGAACTGGCCAATAACCATAACTCCGACGAGATCGGACGGTTCATCAACTCCCTGCGTGTCCGGCACGGGAAGGTTCTCCTCGAGACTGCCGAGGATTATGCCGACGAAGTGGGAATCCTCCTCGAGGAGCAGCTCTGCAACCTCGAAAACATCCTCACCGCGGTGCACAACCTCCGGGAACTTACTCCCCGCTCCCGCGACTATATCATCACTTTCGGCGAGAGGCTCAACAGCCTCGTCGTTTCTGCCGCACTGAAACAGAGGGGTATCCCGTCCATGATTCTCGACGGCTGCGAGGCCGGCATCGTGACGACAGCCAGCCACGGCGAGGCTGTTGCCATCCCTGCAAGCGAGGGGAAAATAAAGAGCCGCGTGCTGCCCCTCTTAACGAACACCGTACCCGTCATCATGGGATTCATGGGGTGCACGGAGAAGGGTGTTGTCACGACTCTCGGGAGGTCGGGGTCCGACTACTCCGCAGCGCTGATCGGGGCGGCAATCGATGCGGACGAGATCGTGATCTGGACGGATGTCGATGGCATCATGACATCGGACCCGCGCATCATCAACGATGCCCGGGTGATCCCGGTGATATCCTACCACGAGGTCATGGAACTCTCGTATTTCGGGGCAAAGGTCATGCACCCCCGGTCCATCGAGCCTGCCATGAAAAAGGACATCCTCGTCCGGGTGAAGAACACGTTCAACCCCGATCACCCGGGAACAGCCATCGTCCGCGGTCAGAAGAGGGACAGCCGCGTCGTCAAGGCCCTCACCTACATCGAGAAGGTTGCCCTCGTCAACATCTGCGGGGCCCAGATGATCGGGAGACCCGGGGTTGCCAAGGCAATTTTCACGCTCCTTGCCGACCGGGACATCAACGTGATGATGATCTCTCAGGGCTCGTCGGAGGCCAATATCTCCCTCGTCATCGATGAAAGCCAGGAGGATGCAGCAAAGGAAGCACTCTCCGTGCTCGTCGCGGAAGGCCGGGTCAGGGAGGTGACCACGAACAGCGATGTCTGTGCCGTCGCCGTCGTGGGGGCAGGCATGGCAGGTGCGAGGGGGACGGGAGGAAGGATCTTTTCTGCGCTGGGAAACGGCGGTGTCAACGTGATGATGATCTCTCAGGGTTCGTCCGAGCTGAACATCTCGTTCGTTGTGACCAAGGCGGACGGGCCAAAGGCAGTCCGGATCCTGCACGACGAGTTCCGGCTCTCCGAGGAGGACAATGGGTAACGGTCCACCGAGGACGTACCGCGAGGCAGGGGTCGACATCGACCTCGAGGCAGAAGCCATCTCCGCCCTCGTCCGGAACCTCTCTTTCCGGCGCGAGGGTAGGTTCCGGATGGTCTCCCCGCCCGGGCATTTTGCCGGTTTCGTCGAGTGCGGCAGGTACGTCCTTGCCCTCACCGTGGACGGTGTCGGGACGAAGATGAAGGTCGCAGACCGGCTCCGCGACTGGACAACGGTCGGGATCGACTGCATGGCCATGAACGTCAACGACCTCTACGTCATGAACATCGAGCCGGTGGCCTTCGTGGACTATATCGCGGCAGACTCGCTCTCCGTCGAGCAGATGGCCCAGATCGGTGCGGGCTTAAACGAGGGGGCACGGCAGGCGAACGTGAGCATCGTCGGAGGCGAGACGGCGACCCTTAAGGGCCTCGTCAACGGCCTCGACCTTGCAGGCACGTGCCTTGGCATCCAGGAAAAGGAGAGGGTGATCTGCGGCGGGAAGATCCGGCCGGGAGACGTCATCATCGGGGTTGCTTCCTCGGGGATTCACAGCAACGGGCTCTCGCTGGCGAGGAGGATCGTCAAAAGCCTGGATGCCTGGGACGAGAGGCTCTCCTCGGGGCGGACGATCGCCCGTGAACTCCTTGTCCCGACGCGTATCTACCGGGAAGCCCTTGACGTTGCCTCTGAAACGGAGGTCCACGGAATGTGCCATATCACGGGAGGGGGCCTCCTCAACTTCACGCGGCTCTCGCGATACGGGTTCGATATCACCGATCCCATGCCCCCCCACGAGATTTTCACATGGATCAGGGAGAAGGGAAAAATCGGCACGGTCGAGATGTACCGGACCTTCAACATGGGAATGGGCTATGCCTACATCGTGCCCGGACCTTCCGTGGACACTGTCCTCTCCCGCGTGGAGGGGAGCAGGGTCGTGGGCAGTGTATCGGAAACGCCCGGTGTCCGGCTCGCGGGAACCCCCATCCAGTGACGGGCCGGGACGGAATCTATCCCGACCCCGTCAGGTTTCCTGACCTTCGTTTTCCCCGTCCGGTTCCACGGTAAGGGGATAGACCAGTGCCCGGTCGTCGAGGATTGCAGAGTTGCCCGTCGGGTCCTCGATGACCAGCGTGACGGGAAAACGACCGTCCCGTGCGCTGGCAATCTTCTCGCGGAGGGCGCGGGCACGGCCCCGCTCATCCTCGTCCTCTGCCCAGAGGATGACGCTCTCGACGACCCTCTCCACGCGGTCGAGGACGCCTTCCACGTTCGAGACGAAACCCTCGCATGCAGGCCCGGGCGCTATCTCCACCCCGAGCTCGGGAATGGTGATGGTCCCGTTCATGCTCCTGACGACGCGTGCGGAGAGGTCTTCCTCGGACACGACGGAGAACTCCCACCGCGAAGGCTCGGCATGCTCCATGAGCTGCGTATCGACGAACCGGAAACCGCAGGAGGGGCAGCGGGTGCTGATGATGAGGAGTCCAAAAAAGTATGGAATATCTTCAGTCTGGTAGATGTACTCGATCTCTGTGTTGCAGACGGGGCAGGGACCAGGTACGACCTTGCGCACAGATCAGCTGACCCCGCCGATCTTTTCCCGCGAGATCTTCACGGAATTGGGCGTGATTACCACGTAGCGCTGGTCACCGAGGCCGATGATGTCGCCGTTGACGTCCTTTGCAACCTCTTTTAAGTCTTTTAAGACCCGCTCGTACATGACCTTGTCGGCTTTCAGCTTCGCGATATCAACGATCACGATGTTCCCGTTATAAACTTCGTCCTTGACACGCGGGCTGTCCTTGATGTCCCCGACCGATGCAATCTTGACAAAAAGCGCGGGTGCCCCCTCCTCTTCCGCTTCGAGGGCTTCGAGGTCGAGGTCCATATAATCGTCTTCCGACGACGGAGTACTCTTTCCAAGCAGGGTATCCAGGAATTTTACCATGGAAAAATTGTCTATTGTTATTTATTTAATAGTATCTATGCAATCGGCGATATCTCCCTTCCAGAAGCCCGGATTGCCTGATCCCCGGAAGTCGGGGGTAGCGGGGGTCTGCTCCCTAGAATTCGAGCGCCCAGATCTCGTCTCCAACGAAGTGGATGGTCTTGACGACCTTCCCGGTCTCTCTCTCCTGCATCGGGGCAGCATCGAGGAGGGCAATCCCGACTGCAAGGGGTTTTCCGTACTTTTCCTCCACCACCTGGACGGGCCGGCCTGCCCGGACGTCGGGTGAGATCGACGTGATGCCGGGCCGCATCACGTCTGCACCCTTTGCAACGAAAGGGACTGCGCCCGAGTCAACCACGATCTTCCGTTCCGGAAACGGGTGCTCGAGGAGCCCGCGGAGAGTGGGAAAGACGATGCCCTTCGTCTCCATGACGAGGGGTTTTTTCCCGACGAGGAAGAGGGTGACCTCCCCATCCGTCTCGACGATCTCTATACCCTCCCATGGGAAAAGGCTCGTGGAGTCCCCGATCTCTGCACGCAACCTGTTTTTGAGGTCTTCTGCCTGCGACTTCCGCAGGGTGTGCCGCTTCTTCGGCGTGATCCTGGCCATCTCTTGCTCCCTCTGGAATTATGGCTGCCGGATACAAAAAAGCCGTCGTCACGGGAAAAAGCCTGAAAAATGGCCGGGACCGGAACAGCGGGAGGAGAACAAAAGGGAAAGCCGCAGGCGATACCCTTTCCCCTGCAGTACATTTATGTATCCGGGTTGCTCACATATAGTACCCCAAACTGACAGAACGCGGGTACGATTATGACCAAACGGCCGTTGGATATTTTGGATCAGGTGCTGAACCGGCAGCCTGTCATCGTATCCCTCAAGGGCGGAAGGGAACTTCGCGGGGTCCTGCAGGGTTATGATGTGCACATGAACCTCGTGCTGGACAAGGCAGAGGAGATTGAGGGTGGACAGTCGCGGAGCGTTGGCACCCTGATCGTGCGTGGGGACAACGTGATCTACATTTCCCCTTCCCTGGAATAAAAAGAAGATAAGGTGAGTTATGTCGAAAGGAACACCATCAATGGGAAAAAGGCAGAAAAAGACGCACATTGCCTGTCGCAGGTGCGGGAGTATCTCGTACCACGTGCGTCACAAGACCTGTTCTGCCTGTGGCTTTGGAAGAAGTTCGAGATTGCGCAGTTACAAGTGGACGATGAAACGGCCAAAGGTCCCGACTCCGTAAGCGACCCATCATGTGCGGTATCGTTGGCATCAGGGATGCTGGCGGGGTCTCTTTTTCCATTTATTATGCACTCTATGCACTCCAGCACAGGGGCCAGGAGAGTGCCGGGATCTCCACGTTCGACGGGACACGTCTCTTCAAGCACAAGGGCCAGGGCCTCGTTGCCGAGGTCTTTGATTCCACCATCCTCGAGTCCCTCGATGGGAATGTGGGAATAGGTCATGTCCGGTACCCGACGACGGGCGCAAACCGGCCTGAAAACGCCCAGCCCTTCAACTTCGCGTTCCGCGACCATGTCATCTCGATCGCCCACAACGGCAACCTCGTCAACGGCCGCCAGCTCCGGGACGAGTACGAGTGCCGCGGCCAGATATTCTGTTCCACGACCGATACGGAACTGATTGCAAAGGTCATTACCGAGGAGATGAGCAACTCGGGGTGCATCGAGGACGCAGTCCACAGGTGCATGAGAGTACTCCGCGGCTCCTATTCCGTCGTGATGATGATCGATGGCGTGCTCTACGGGTTCCGCGATCCCCTGGGTATCAAGCCGCTCTGCCTCGGCAGGACCCCAAAAGGGCTGATCATTGCCTCCGAGAGCGTTGCCATCGATGCACTCGGCGGGACGTTCCTTCGGGATGTCGCTCCCGGCGAGCTCATCTGCATCGACGGGGAGGGGATGCGGAGCATGCAGATCGCCCGGGCATCGCGCAGGGCCCACTGCATATTCGAGTATATCTACTTCGCCCGGGCAGATGCCGTTCTCGACGGGGCACTCGTGTATGACGTCAGGCTGAGGATAGGCGCAAAACTCCACGAGGAAGCGCCGGTGCCAGCGGATTCGGTCTGCCCGGTCCCGGATTCGGGCACAGCATATGCAGTGGGGTACTCGGCCCGTTCAGGCATCCCGTTCATGGAAAGCCTTCTCAAGAACCGGTACATGGGCAGGACGTTCATCATGTCCACCCAGACCGAGAGGGAAAGGGCCGTCCGGATCAAGCTCAACCCCATCCGCAAGCACCTCGAGAACGGATCTGTCGTGCTCGTGGATGACAGTATCGTGCGCGGGACAACATCCCGCCGGATCATCGGCATCATGCGCGATGCGGGTGCCCGCGAGATACACGTCCGGATCGGGTCACCCCCGATCGTTGCCCCCTGTTACCTCGGTGTCGACATGCCCACCCGCGAGGAACTGATCGCACACCGGAGGGACGAGGATGAGGTCCGGAGACACATCACGGCCACCTCCCTGCACCACGTCACAATCGACGCCCTTGTCGAGTCCATCGGGATCGGGAGGGAGAACCTCTGCATGGGCTGCCTGACGGGGACATACCCTGTCGATATCCCCGGGGAGGTCTCGTCTCCGGTCGCCGTTGACTTCCTCGACGGGACGTACCAGACCCGCCTTGAAAAGTTCGGGACCGGGAAAGAGTAGTCTCCCAAACTGCAGGGCTTTTAAAAAAAAAATCTCTTCTCCTGCCGCAAATGGTCAAACCCGGCACGGGGCTTTGCAACAGGTTTCAAAACGCGAAAAACAGGATTACTCCATAGCGAGGGATGGATTTGAACCATCGGTCTACGGGTTATGAGCCCGTCGGGATATCCTGACTACCCCACCTCGCTGAGACGTATGTGGTGGGTAATTAATTCACTATCCGCAGAGATATAGTTTGCCCCGGAATGAAAGCCGGGCAGGCAGGAGACGGACGGAAGAAGTGATTATCTGGACGATGCACCATAGGAAGGATACATGGACGACGACGAACTGCAACGCATCAGGGAAAAGAGGCTCCGCGAGCTCGAGGCCCGGCTCCTGGAGCAGAAGGGGAAAGGACAGCCGCAGCCTGCCCGCGTCCTGACGGTCGACGAGTCCCGGTTTTCCACCCTCCTTGCCGGTCACCCGAGGCTAGTGATCGATTTCTGGGCGGAATGGTGCGGGCCGTGCCGCATGGTGGCCCCGGTTATCGAGGAACTCGCATTGGAAATGGCCGGCCGCGTCACATTCGGGAAGTGCAATACAGACCATAACCCCCGGCTCGCAGCGCGGTTTGGAATCTCCGCTATCCCGACCATCCTCCTCTTCCGCGAGGGAGCACTCCTGGACAGGATCATCGGGGCATACCCCAAAGAGACGATACGGGCACGCATCATCCGGTCGTTCGGGCTGTAAGGGTGATGTGCCCTTTTTCGGGAATATCGCCCCATTTCGGGATGGAAACACCCGGTCTTCCCTGCTGTTGCCCCCCATCCCACGCAACCCTATTTATGCCATGGCCGTCACATCTCTATCTGAATGGCAAAAACCCGCATCATCGTCGCGCTCTCGGGTGCAAGCGGCATCGTTTACGGGATCCGCCTCCTCGAAGCCGCCCGCGAGCTCGGCCTCGAGACAGACCTCATCATGACGGATCTTGCCGCCCGGATGATTGGGATAGAGACGTCCCTGGAACCCGACCAGGTCAATGCCCTCGCAACGAGGGTCCATGACAGTTTCGATTTCACGTCTCCCCTCGCGTCGGGCGGGATCAGGCACCAGGGCATGGTAGTTATCCCGTGCAGCATGAAGACAGTGGCGGGAATAGCCTGCGGCTTTTCCGACAACCTCCTCCTGCGTGCCGCCGACTGCACGCTGAAGGAACGCCGTCCGCTCGTCCTCGTTCCCCGCGAGACGCCGCTTTCTGCCATACACCTCCGCAACATGCTCACGCTCGCAGAGGCAGGGGCAGTCATCCTTCCCGCATGCCCGGGGTTCTACCACAGGCCCCGGAATATCCAGGGCCTCGTGGACCATGTCGTCGGGAAGGTCTTTGACATCCTCGGCATCGAGCACCAGCTCTACCGGAAATGGAGAGAAGGGGAGACGACGTAATACCCGCACGCCGGATCGGGCAACCGGGCACGGAGCACCGGGCCCGGACGGTCGATGACAGGGGCGGGAGCCGACAGAAGGAGGGGCAACTGCGCAATGGCCCGGACCGGACAAAAGGAGAAGGGAGAGGGCGGGCATGATTCCGGCGGGAACTCCGATCGCCTGGCAGAACTATTTTCGAGACCCGTTTTTCTCTCCCTCACGATCGGCATCCCGTTCTGCACGTTCAAGCTCCTGTTTGGATTAACAGCGTTCCGCGTCGGAGCGAGTCTCCCCAATGGATTTCTCATCGTCACAGGGCTCGCCATTGCGGCCTGGGCACTTGCAGACCTCATCATGAACGCAGGGAGAGCCCTCTTTGACCTGGTCCGGAGGGAGGCCCGGTTCGAGTACTGCACCATAGCCCAGGTCGGCGCCTTCTTCGGAGTACCGTCCGTGTTCCTGGCACTGGATACGCTGGTGACGTTCCTCATCATCAGTGCGATGCTCTGGTCAGGGTGGATCGCCCTCCTCTCCCCCGTGGAGGCCTGGTTCTGGTACGCGGCGACCACGCTGAACCTTGTCTCCCTCTCCCTCGTCCTCCTCCACGCCGAGATCCGGCGGGCGGGGGCCCGCGGGGCGGAACCGCGGTAGAAGACCTCTCCACGCGGTCCGGTGCGCTTCAGCCAACAGTCACCCCCGGCTCCGGGGGACACGCATTTATGTAGTATCCCAAAAGACGATGTACTACCAGGTCAATGGACGATCACGCAGGGCACTCCCCTTTTCCAACAGATCACCTTGTATTCAGGGTTTCCGTGCCCTTCCTCCTCGGAGGGATTTATTATGGGCTCTGCTTCCTGTTCCTTCCCAGGGAACCTGCACTCCTCCTCGGGGCGCTCATGCTGGCATACGTGATCCCGCCGGCAGGAAAGGAGACGGTCATCCCGCTCGGTATCGCCCTCGGTCTCCCGTGGTGGCTGGTCGGGACGTCAATGGCGCTCCTGGATGTCCTCGCCGGCCTGTTCATGGCCCTGAACTTCGATGCAGCCCTCCGTATCCCCCTGCTCGGTACCTGGATAAAACGTTTCATGGGCCATGGGCAGGAGTACCTCTCCCGCCGCCCGTGGCTGCAGAGGTTCTGCTTTACGGGGGTCGTCCTCTTCGTGATGTTCCCCCTCCAGGGCTCGGGAGGTGTCGGGGCCACCCTGCTCGGCAGGCTGCTCGGGATGCAGCGGTGGGACGTCTTTTGGGCCATCGTCATCGGGGCGTTCCTTGGCTGTTACCTGATCGCTCTCGGCTCGGCATTTGTCTGGGAGATGATCGTTGCAAGTCCTGCTGTCGGCATTTCCCTTGCGGTGGGGATCATCGGCACCCTCGCGGCAGCATACCTCGTTTACCGCTGGAAAATGGAAAAGTCGGTGGGACCGGGGCACCAGTGATTTGGTGGGGCGACGATGTGCGGAGGTAATGGTGTGGAAGAGCCATCCCTCCCCGTTTTCACCACCCGGTTAAAATTATCGGGTAACCGTGCGATAACCGCGGATAGGCAGTTCACGCGAAAAAAATAATCAGGAGAGGCCTGCCTTTGCCCCTTCCGGACGGTGGAGGTACTGGAGGACGAGGATCACAGCGGCAGAGAGCGGCAGACCGATGATGAGGGGGTCCATTGCACTCCACGGGAATGGCAGGACGCTCGTTTTCCCGATGAGTGCGGAGGAGAGCCCGAACACAGCGGAATACCGGGCGTTCACGAAGAGGGCCCAGGCAAACCAGACCAGGGCCCCGGTCACGAGGCTGGCCTTGGCCGCAAGGGGACTTGGATTTTTGCAGTAGACGGCCACGGCAAAGACGGGCAGGAAGGCACAGGCGCACAGCCCCATGAACATGGCGGTCGCGATGGCGATGATGCTTCCCGGCATCAGGAATGCGATGACAACGCTCGCGACGATCATGGCGATGACACCGGCCTGGTTTGCCTTCAGGGAGAGGGCACACTCCCTCCCCCTCCCCCAGAGGTCGCAGATGAGAGCGGTTCCCATGGTATGGAAGAGCGATGACAGCGTCGACATGGCTGCGGCAAGCAGGGTGACCATGAAGACAACGGTGAACCATTCGGGTGTCGCAAGGTTGATGAACAGGGGAATAACGGCATCAACGTTTCCCCCGGCAGCCGCAATCGCGATCTTCCCCTGCGTATTGACGAAGTAGACGTTGGTGAGTGCACCGACCGTGAACGCGACACCGGTCATCATGAGGATGAACGGCCCCCCGACGAGGACCGCCCTGTTGAGGGAACGGTTGTCCTTTGCCGTCATGAAGCGGACCACGAGCTGCGGCTGGGCGAGGACACCGATCCCGACACCGAGGACGAGGGTCGTGACGAGAGTATACCAGATGGGGGATCCGAAATCCGGCATGACGGTCCAGCCGTGCATCCCCTGCTCGGCAAGTTTCTGGGGAACCATGTCCGCGATCGCGGTCAGCGCGGAATGGGCGGCAGTCACGCCCCCCAGAATGACGTAGGTCAGGATAAGGAGAAACGTCATCCCGACGAGCATGATCGCCCCCTGGACTGCGTCCGTGTACATCACGGCGATGAGTCCGCCGAAGACAACATAGATGGCCACGATCACGGCAAACCCGATCAGGGACGCGGCATAGGAGATCCCGAGCGTCTCCTTGATGAACTGGGCACCCCCGATGAGGACGGCCGCGGAATAAAGCGGCATCCCCACGACGATGACGAGGCCGGAGACGACCTGCATGAACGTCGACGAGTAGATCTTGCCCATCAGGTCGGGAAACGTGACTGCCCTGAGGCGCTGCCCGACCTCCCGTGTCTTTTTCCCGAACACAACGAAGGCGAGCAGGATGCCCACGCCGATATTGAAGACCGTCAGCCAGATCAGGCCCATCCCGAGGTTTGCAGCCTGGCCACCGAACCCCACGATGGCAGATGTGGAGATGAAGGTGGCACCGTACGAGAGGGCAATGACAACCGGATGGGCTTTCCGCCCGGCAACGAGATAGTCCTCTGCCTCGCGGGTCTTCTTGTAACCCAGGTACCCGAGGCAGAGAATGACGACCAGGTAGATGAGGGTGATGCTTGCAACCAGGAGAACGTTGACCGCCATCCCTCAATCTCCCCCGTTGTTCCAGTTGAGGTAGCCGTAGACGATGCATGCGAACGCGAGGGCTATGCAGAGCAGGTACGCGATCCAGATTTGCGGGTCAGGAATTCCGAGCATGAGAGAAACCTCCGGTAAACTCGAGGGATGATACCGTTACAGGGGACCAGAAAGAAGGACCGGTCCCCTACCTAAACAGGAAGAAGAATACGCCGGCGCCGGAAAGTGAAGAGCTTGTCGAAAGCGTCGTCGTCATCCCTGTAAGTTACGTGGATAAGACCATGTATTTATGGGTTTTTCTTTGGAACAGCACAAGTGATAACCGGGGAGGGAGAGAACATGTGGATCAGCGAATGGATTCCGAGGTCTTTTTCGGCCTGCACGAGGCCCTTCAGGACGTGCTCTCCCACAGGCTGGGATGGTCCCATCTACGGGAAGTCCAGGCCCGGACCTACCGGGCGGTCAGGACAGGAAAGGATGTCCTCGCGATCGCCCCCACGGCAGGAGGAAAGACCGAGGCAGCCCTCATCCCGGTCATCGATGCGATCCTCAAAGAGGGACGCTCCGGGGTCGCATGCCTGTACATCTCGCCGCTCAAGGCCCTGATCAACGACCAGGAAGAGCGGTTCCTCTCTTTCTGCATCCCGACGGGACTCGACCTGAAGGTCTGGCACGGGGACGTGCCCAGGGGAGACCGGTCATGGGACGACGGGGAACCCCCCCACGTCCTGATGATCACGCCCGAGTCCCTCGAGGTCCTGATGGGAGAGAAGGCCCTGGCGCGGGACCTCGCCCGCACGCGGTTCGTCATCGTGGACGAGCTCCACTCGTTCGTGGAGTCTGAACGGGGGGTGCACCTCCGTATCCTCCTCGACAGGCTGAACGCGCTGGCCGGGTCTCCCGTGCAGAGGATAGGGCTCTCGGCAACGGTGGGAAACCCGGCCGAGGTGCTCGCATGGTTCTCGGGTCCCCGACGCGGGGGAGAAGTCGTGGAAGTCCTGCAGCCTCCCCGGGAAAAGAAGTTCTCCTTCAGCGTCCAGGCGGATCCCAAACGGCGTACGCAGGTCGTGGCGGGTCTCGTCGCGGGAAAAAAAGCCCTTGTCTTTGTCAACAGCCGGGCAGAGGCAGAGGAGCTGGGCAGCGCATTGCGGGGGACTGTCCGGCACCTCTTCGTGCACCACTCGTCCCTCTCGCCCCAGATGCGGAGGGCTGCCGAAGAGTCCCTCGAGGGGAGCGAGAGCGCGTGCATCATCTGCACGAGCACGCTCGAACTCGGGATCGACATCGGTGACCTTGACATCGTCGTCCAGGTCGGGGCACCGGCATCGGTCTCCTCCTTCCTCCAGAGGATGGGGCGGAGCGGGAGGCGGGGCGGGTCACCCTACATGGCATTCGTCCTCCCTGACGCGTGGGCACTCCTCGTGAGCACCGCGGTTATCGAGAGTGCCCGCAAAAAGAGGGTCGAGCCTCTCATTCCGAAAAGGAAACCATATAACGTCCTCGTCCAGCAGGTCTTCCTTGCAGTCCTCAGGCACCGGCGGACGACTGCGGCCCGCATCGAGAAGGAGACAGGGGCCCTTCCCGGGTTCTGCGACCTTCCGGCCGGCGCAGTCAGGGAACTCATCGCGTTCCTCGAACGGGAGGGATTCCTTGTCAGGGACGGCGAGTTCCTGATGAGCGGTCCCCGCATGGAATCCCTGTACGGCAGGTCACAGGGAAAGGACCTGTACTCCGTCATCCAGGGCGGCGGCGAGGTGAGGGCCGTGACGCCGGACGGGGAACAGATCGGGAGGCTGGATGCAAGGTTCGTTGCAGGAAGGGGCCGGGAGGGGTTCTCGCTTGGCGGAAGGGACTGGACGCTGGTCGGGAGGGACGACCAGCACGGGCTCGTCGTTGTCGTCCCCGGCGGGGAAACCGGGGGACGGGCCTTCTGGACGGGCGGTCAACAGGCAGGACTGTCGCCCGAAGTCTGCCGTTCGGTGCAGCGGATCCTCGGGCGTGGGCGCACGCTCCTTCCCCTCGGACCGCGGGAGGAGGAAGAGATTGCATCCTGCATCGCATCGTTCCCCCCGCTGCATTCCCGGGGAATCCACGTGTGGGAGACCGGGCAGGGGAAGAAACGCGACGTCGTCGCGCTCACGTTCCTGTCCCGCGGCAGGAATGCCCTCCTCGCGCTGCTCGCCCGGTCGGTTCTCGGTGAACGCACGAAGGTCCGGTATGACGACATATCCCTCCTCTTTCCCCGCGTGGGAGGATCCGGATCGGCGGACCGGGTGTTGGAAGCATTCCGGAAGATACAGGAGATGTCCGTTTCCGGGATCGAGGCGGCCATTCCCGTTCCGCACCCGTCGGCATGGAAGTTCGGCGCAG
This sequence comes from Methanolinea sp., assembly GCA_030019395.1. Classification (GTDB taxonomy): domain Archaea; phylum Halobacteriota; class Methanomicrobia; order Methanomicrobiales; family Methanospirillaceae; genus Methanolinea_A. The sequence goes on from JASEES010000047.1 coordinate 89,724, forward strand.
CATTACCCCCCGCGTTCCTCCACGAAATGGCAGCCTCTGACACCTGGCAGGTACAGGAGTTTGCAGAGGAGTTTAGAAGTCTCCCGCTGTACCGGGTCCAGGCCCCCGGCGAACCGGCCGGCCCCGGGTCCTGACGCTGCCCGTGGTCCAGGACACGGCGGAACGACGGGGAGATACAAGGACCCCGGGCTTTTTTCAGGTCACGACTGCCTTTCCAAATCTCCAGAGCGCGATTCCGAACATGGCGGCTGCAAAGGCGACGAGCACTCCGAGGGAGAGCACCATGTCCTGCACCGTTACCGCGTAGTGGACACCGATGACCTGGAAGTCCGGCCCGATGGTGAAATACCGTACCCCGTTGATCAGGTGCGTCAGGGGGTTTGCAGCCGAGAGGGCATTGAGGGCCGGGGGAAAAGCCGCTGCAGGGTAGAGTGCATTGCTCACGAAGAAGAGCGGGAGGGAGAGGAGTGTCATGATTCCCTGGAGCCCCTCGGGGCTCTCCAGGGACGCGGCGATTGCAGAGGAGAGGAAGACGAACCCAAGCGAGAATATCCCGACGAAGAGGAACATGCCCAGCAGGGAGGCGAGGATCCGGACCGCCGTGTAACCGGAGAAGAACTCCACGCCGATGAGGATGCCAAAGACCGTTATGATAGAGACCTGGATGAACGACTTGGTCATTCCTGAGAGACCGATCCCCACTATGACGTGTTCCCGGGGAAGGGGGCTTGCCATCACCTCACGCATCAGGCCCCAGTTCTTGTCAAAGAGGATCACGATACCCGCAAAGAGGCTCGTAAAAAGCGTCGTCAAAGCGATGACCCCTGCTGCCATGAATGTCAGGTACCTGACCTCCCGGATACCGGGGAGGGGGGCCATCCCGGACGAGAGCCTGGCAAAGTTTGCCGACATCGCGATGCCAAAAAAGGCAAGCCAGAGTGCCGGCTGGACAAGCGAGGAGAAGAGGAGGGTCTTGAACCGGAAGAACCGGAGCATGTCGCGCCAGTATATCGTGAGAAAGCCTGTCCACTGCCTCATTTTGACCTCCCCCCTGCTGTGCCTGCGTGCTGGGTCTCCTGTCCCCGTCCCTCGTCGCGGAGTTCCCGCCCGGTATAGTGGACGAAGACATCGTCAAGCGATGGTTTCTTGAGATTCACGGCATTGACCCTGATGCCTTCCGAATTGAGCCTCTCGATCAGGACGGGCAAAAGGAACGTCCCGTCTTTCCTGACCGTTGCAAGGAGTCCGTGGGACTTCTCCCCAAGGTCCCCGACATCCGGCACGCCGAGGAGCACATCGCGGGCCCGGGTGTTATCGCTTGTTTCCAAGTAAATGACATCCTCACCGAGCCTGTTCTTGAGTTCCCACCCCGTGCCGGTCGTAACGATCGTGCCATGGTCCATGATACTGATACGGTCGCTCAAGCTGTCGGCCTCGTCCATGTAGTGGGTTGTTAAGAATATCGTCGTCCCCTCGCCGTTGACAGCCCTGATATAGTCCCACATCCTCCGCCGGGTCTGCGGGTCGAGGCCGATTGTCGGCTCGTCCAGGAAAAGGATGCGGGGACGGGTCATGAGCCCCCGGGCTATCTCCAGGCGGCGCTTCATCCCGCCCGAAAGGTGCCGGGTGAGGGTGTCGGCTTTTCCCTCGAGTTCAACGAGCGCGAGAAGTTCCTCTATCCGTGCCTTCCGTTCCGCCCCCGGCATCTGGTAGAGCCTGCCGTGAAACTCGAGGATCTCCCTGCAGGTCATGTCGCGGTCGAGCGTGACCTCCTGGAAGACTATCCCGATTGACCTGCGGACGTGCGCCGGATCGCGGGCGAGGTCGTATCCCGCGATCGTGACGGTGCCCTTCTGGAGCGGGAGAAGGGTGATCAGCACGTTGATGACAGTACTCTTCCCCGCACCGTTCGGGCCGAGGAGCGAGAAGATCTCTCCCTCCCGGACCGAGAACGAGACTCCCCTGACGGCCTCTGTCTCACCGTAGGAATGGAAGAGCGAGGAGACTTCGATGATGGGAGGGCTTTCCATGGTGTCGCGGAACTCTCCGGTAGTTTCATCCCGAGATCTTTGTAATCAGGCGTGCCACGTTCTCGGCAAAGACACGCACGGTGGTCATCCCCTCCACGTCTTTCCAGCACTCGCCGGGGTCCCTGCCAAAGACGATGTTCCAGTACGTGGAACCGGGCACGATCATGTTGTTGATCAAGAAGAACATGAGCATCTCCTGGATGGTCGCAGTATGGCCCCCTCTCCTGGCGACCGTGATCGGTCCCCCGACTTTCCAGGAGAGGAAACGGTCGGTCGAGCGTGATACCATACCTATCCTCTGGAGGGCTGCCATGACGTCTCCCCTGGCAGTCCCGAAGTAGACAGGGGATGCCACGATAAATCCTTCGGCTCCCCGGATGGCGTCGATGATATCGGCGAGGCCATCCTCAAGAACGCAGTTGCCTTCTGTTGCGCACCGGTTGCACGCCGTGCAGGACTCGATCTTCTTCCCTGCAAGCGAGAATACCTCTGTCTCAAGCCCTTTCTCCTGGATAACCCGGGCACATTCCTCGACGATCTGGGATGTGTTTCCCCCCGGTCGCGGGCTCCCGCAGAGCAGTATGACTTTCATATCTATCTCTCCGGGAAAGTGTGCGTGCGCTTTTTATTTAGGTATGGGGGTCACCGGGTGCCCCGCGAACACAAAAAAGAGATCGCTTTTGTCCTGTTCCCCTGCAGGCAATATACCATTATAACCTTATCCCGCCAATTCTCTGGAAAAACCCGTGGCAGGGGGGCGGTTTACCCCCTCCGAAAAAAAGGGCGGAGGAGAGATGGCGGAAACCATCTCTCCATCGTGCGGAAGAGCGCCACGGTGTGTGACGGAGAGGCTGATGGAGAACAGTGACCTTGCATTCGAAGAATCGCGGCAGGAGAAGGTAAAAGAGCTGAGGGCAAGGGGGATCGAACCCTACCCCTATGTTTTTCCGGGGAGGGAGACGATTGCCGCGGTCCGGGAACGGTCAGCAGGTGCAGGACATGAGAAGGGAACGGAACTCTTCCGGGTCGCCGGCAGGCTTTATACGGTCAGGAACCACGGCAAGACAATCTTTTCCGATCTCCAGGACGAGAGCGGGAGGATCCAGCTGTACATCCGGAAGAATGATCTCGGGGAGGAGAAGTTCACCCTCTTCGAGACGTGCTTTGAGAGGGGGGACATCGTCGGGGTGCAGGGATATGCGTTCCGGACGAAGGTTGGAGAACTCACGCTCTGGGTCGAGGATATCACCATCCTTTCCAAGGCACTCTGCTCTCTTCCCGAGAAGTTCCATGGCCTGCGTGACGTCGAGAAGAGGTACCGGCAGAGGTATGTCGACCTCATCGTGAACCCGGACGTGCGCGAGACCTTCCGGACCAGGAGCAGGATCGTTGCAGCTCTCCGGAAATTCCTCGGTGACCGCGGGTTCCTCGAGTTCGAAACCCCCATCCTCCAGCCCGTGTACGGCGGTGCAAATGCCCGGCCCTTCACGACGTTCCACCATTACCTCCAGCAGACGCTTTTCCTCCGGATTGCCCCGGAACTGTACTTAAAGAGGCTCGTTGTCGGGGGATTCGAGAAGGTCTACGAGATCTCGCGGAACTTCCGGAACGAGGACATCGATACCCAGCACAACCCCGAATTTACCATGGTGGAGATCTACGAGGCGTACCGTGACTACACCGACATGATGGCACTCTGCGAGGGGATCATCTCGACGATTACGCAGGAAATCCATGGAAAGACGCTCGTTGCCTTCGGGGAGACCAGCCTCGATTTTACCCCGCCGTTCCGGAGGATGACGATGGACGGGGCAGTTCGGGAGCTTGCCGGGATCGACATATGGAGCCACACCCTCGATGAGCTCCAGGCGATCGCACGGGACCGGGGTATCGAGGAGTGGGAAAACGCGAAAAACCACCGGGAGATGCTCGTCGTCCTCTTCGAGGGACTCGTCGAGGAACAGCTCATCCAGCCGACGTTCATCCACGATTTTCCCGTCGAGAACTCGCCCCTCGCAAAGCGGCACAGGTCGCGGGAGGGCTTCACCGAGAGGTTCGAGCTCTTCGTTGCGGGCATGGAACTTGCAAACGGCTTTTCAGAACTGAACGACCCGGTCGACCAGCTCGGCCGGTTCCAGCGCCAGGAGGAGAAGAGGAAAGCCGGGGACCTCGAGGCCCAGATGCTGGACTATGACTTCATCAACGCACTGGGCTACGGGATGCCCCCGACAGGGGGTGTCGGGATCGGGATCGACCGCCTGGTGATGCTGCTCTCCAACCGACCCTCGATAAAGGAGGTCATTCTCTTTCCCCAGATGAAACCGGAACCCGGGGCCGGGAAAAAGGACGAAACCGATGCCTGAAACGGTTGGCCGATACCCCATCTTTTTTCTTCCACTTTCTTTGTCGTTTCAGGTGGTAAACAGCACGAGGGTTCTTTACCCACTCGCAATTCCGGATTGGTTGATCCAAATAAGAAATATCTGGTTTTTAGTTGATTGTTGAAAAAGCCGCCGGGGCAGTTCTCACGTGAGAGTACGGGGATGTTCATTCCCCCTTGCAGTTCTTCTACCCACCAAAAGAACAAAGAGCCCTCCTGGTATAGTTCCACGATGTCCCCGGGTGGTTATTTCACCGGGCCGATGAAAAAGGGAAAAAAGGGGGTCTCTCTTCGGGATGACTCAAAGGAGAGCCGAGGTGACCCCGATGACCCCGGACTGGATGATGACAGCGGTGGCAACGATGACTCCCGCCATCTCCAGGGCGACTGCCACGTTGCCCTTCCTGATCTCCTCGAACTCCGAGACACCCTTGGTCAGCCTGTCGAGGATCGAGAGTGCGAGGTAAATGGCACCCACCGCAAGGACGATGCCGAGGATGAGCTGGAGTATCGCCACGCCGATTGCGACGATCCCGTCCATCGAGAAGAGACCGACAGAGAGGGCCTTTGAGACTCCGAGCGATATCCCTGATACCCCCGACTGGACGACGAGTGCAATGGCAAAGAAGACAGCCGCGACGATGATTCCAACCGCAGCGTTACCTTTTGCAAGTTCCTTCTCCTCCTCGATACCCTTCGTGATCCGTGAGAGCACGGAAAATCCGATGTAGAGCGCGATAACTGCCAGGATGATGGCAATTACCAGCTGAATAATACCGACGACAGCATTTGCAAGCAACATGTGAATTCACCTTCCTGATGGTATTGCTTCTAGTTGTCTGCACAGGCTCACGATAAATTTTTTGGCGGAAAGGGAAAAGACCTTCGATTTCTCCTCTTTTTGGGGAACCATGACTCCAATCCGGGGACTTCTGCGCTCCGGGAAGGTGTCGCAGGTGAACCCTGAGTCACGGTGGTTAACCCGTGATATTTGAATCCCTGCCCTGAAAATTTCCTTGCGGGGTAAAGGACCGTGAAATGAACCGACACGACTCAGGTACAGGACCCTGATCGATGGATGCATGTTTTTTGTTTCTGTTATGGAAAAAGGAGAAAATTTCTGGCACATTCAGGGAAATATTTATAAGCATGGAGAAGAGAGGGTTTTTTATAAAGGAATCTGATCAGAAACCACCCCTTTCCCTGGCCTGGGATTCCCTGGGTTCTGGGTCGTGTTCCTCTCAAGGTGGCGGGAATGCACCTCCCCACGGGGTCTGCCATGCCGGTCATGACTGGAGGCGAAATTCATGAGTTCGAGTCAAAGAAACACAGTGCTATTTGTTGCCGTCATTGTTCTCCTTGCACTGGCAGTATCACCGGCAACAGCCGGGACGTCCCTGTCAGTGGATGTATCCGGGCTGCCCCTCGTTTTCATCCAGAACGAAGGACAGGTGAGCGATGACGTGCTCTACCACGCGAATGCACCAGCACACAGCATCCTCTTCACGAAGGATGCAGTGGTATTCACCGTGGGAAGCGGGGGCATTTCCCCGGCATCAGTCGAAATCGCGCTCGAGGGGCATTCCCCCGGCGTGGTGGTAACAGGTGAAGACAAGCTTGGAGGAAAAGCAAACTTCTTCATCGGGAACGATCCCTCAAAATGGGTCCGGGACGTCCCGACGTTTGGAAGGGTGCGGTACAGCAATATCCTCCCCGGAGTCGATATCGTCTATTCCGGAACGCAGGGAGTCCTCAAGCGCGATATCGTCCTTTCCCCGGGAGCCGATCCCTCGGCTCTCCTCTTCCGGTATTCAGGCCAGGATGACCTTGCCCTCGATGCCGACGGAAACCTCCTCGTGAAGTCGTCGGCAGGCACGATCAGGGAGGCAGCCCCGGTCTGTTACCAGGAGCGGAACGGAGAAAGGGTGCCGGTCTCCTGCAGGTACGTCCTCTCCGGCAACGGGCTCGTCGGTTTTGACACCGGTGCGTACGATCCTGCCCTCCCGCTCGTCATTGACCCCTACCTTGATTTTTCCACGTACCTCGGGGGGAGCATGGATGACCGGGGGTATGCCGTAGCCGTCGATTCCTTGGGAGGAACATATGTGACGGGGAGCACGCAGTCAATCGACTTCCCGTATCCGTCCTGGAAGGCACAGTACCAGGAAGATCCCGGTGGCGGGCTGGACGCGTTTGTCACAAAGTTCGAGCCTGATGGTCTTTCCATGAACTACTCGACGTACCTTGGGGGGTATTATGACGATATCGGGCACGGAATTGCCGTGAACGACTCGGGTTACGCGTTTGTCACGGGAGAGACGATCTCGCCTGATTTCCCCGTCCTCAAAGCCTTCCAGGAGAATATCAGTTACAGCGGGACCTGTTGTTCCTCTGCGGATGCGTTTATCACCGTCCTGACACCCGAGGGTTACGACCTCGAGTTCTCCTCGTACCTGGGCGGGAACATGACCGATATCGGCCAGGCCATTGCGCTCACCAGTTCAGGGGTGGCGGTCATTGCCGGTTCCACGGCATCGGACAACTTCCCGACGACAACGGGAGCGTATGATACAACATTGAACGGTACTTGGGACGCATTCGTTACAGGAATATCCTATGATGGATCAGCTTCATCCATCGCAAATTCGACATACCTCGGCGGTGGGAACATCGACAGGGCCAATGGAATCGCATTGGGCGCAAACGGGGACATTTTCGTAACCGGGTTGACGAAATCTTCGGATTTCCCCACCCTAAACGCGTACCGTAGCTCGCTTTCCGGAGGCCAGGATGCCTTCGTGACACATTTTGATCCCACGGCAGGCTCCATTATATCTTCCACGTACCTGGGGGGCACTGACGAGGAATCCGGGAATGGTATTGCCGTGGATAATACCGGGGCAATGTACGTGACGGGGTTCACACGGTCAATGGATTTCATCAAGATAACCTCCCCCCCACCGCACTATCAGTTACAGCTGAAAGGTCTCCAGGACGCGTTCCTGACAAAACTGAACCCGGAAGGGCGCACGGTGAACTTTTCCACGTACCTGGGCGGACAGCTGGTCGAGGACGGCAGGGGGGTTGCTGTCGATAACATGGGATCAATATTCGTGACCGGCTACACGGATTCGCTCGATTTCCCGGTGAAGAATGCCGTCCAGTCAGCCCTTAATTCCTACACGTACGACGCATTTGTGACCCGGTTCTACCCGAACGGGACAGCGCTCATGTACTCGACGTACCTGGGTGGCCGGCTCGATGACAGGGCCATGGGAATAGCACTCTTAGACTCCAATGTAACGATCGTCGGATATACGGAGTCAGCAAACTTCCCGGTAAAGAATGCCGTCCAGCCGACACTTGCAGGGATTAGCGACGCATTCGTCGCCCGGATTGCCTCCGTTCCGCCGGTAGCAAACTTCACGGCGGAAGCCAACGGCGTGGAAAACTATACCCTCATCAGGGGCCTGCCCCCGCTGCTCGTCAACTTTACCGATCTCTCGACCGGTGAACCGACGGCCTGGTCATGGCTCTTTGGCGATGGCAACACGTCGACCCTCCAGCACCCCAGCCATATCTACTATACCGGTAACTGGACGGTCAACCTGACGGTGAGCAACCTCGACGGGAGCAACTCGACCGGAAAATACGAATACATCCAGGTCGGAGACCCGCTCATCGTGAATTTCTCTGCAAACGTCTCGGGAGTGGAGTGCACATTCTGCCAGGGACAGGTTCCCTTCGACGTGAACTTCACGGACCTTACGAACGATGCACCGGTCGCATGGAACTGGAGTTTCGGTGACGGGAACTTCAGCACGGACCAGTATACCAACTGGACGTACCATATCCCCGGGCTCTACGATGTCAGACTGACCGCAACCAACGAGTATGGTTCCAACAGTACAACGAAGTGGGGGCTCGTGGAGGCAGGGGACGTTCCGACCGCCAATTTCACTGCCAATGTCACGTTCGGTCTGGCACCCCTTGCCGTGCAGTTCACTGACCTCTCGACCGCCATTCCTGCAGTAACCTCCTGGAACTGGACGTTTGGTGACGGTTCGCCCAACGGAACTGCCAGTAACCCCGTCCACGTGTTCACGGCGATGGGGAACTACACGGTCAACCTCACGGTGAGGAACCTCTACGGCAACGACACGATGTCCCGGTTCGAGTACATCCGGGTCGGCGAGATCCCGGTAGCGGATTTCACGGCTGATCCCGTGATCGGCGTCGAGCCCCTCAATGTTACCTTCACCGACTTCTCTACGGGATACCCGGCCTGGTGGTTGTGGACATTTGGCGACGGTCAGACTGAGAACAGGACGAACAACCTCACGTTCAACCACACGTACCTCCACGCCGGTAACTACACAGTCTCCCTGACGGCCGGAAACGAGTTCGGAACGAACACGATGACCCGCAGCAGGTACATATCCGTCGCAGGAAATGCAACGACAGTGAACCTGACGTTCGTCCCGTCCTCTGCGATCATTCCGACCAATTCCACGACGGCAATGAAACTCGTCCTCGAGTACGCGGAGAGGGGGCTTTCCGGGTACAACATCACGATCTTCTTCACGAATGCCTCCGCGGCAGACATGGTGACGTTCCGTCCACCCTCGTGGCTGAACGAGAGTTTCGTTATTACCAGCACGGTCCCGGCGCCGTCGGTCTGGATAAAGGCGTCAGACATCGATGACGTCATCAGGCCCGGTGCAACGAACGTCGAGCTCGCGCTCTTCAACAGCACGGGAAAAACACCGATGACAACCACCCTCGACGTCACCGTCTCGCAGATCGATACCGACACGGGGGACCCGGTCTATACGTGGGTCAACAAGGCACCCGTCCAGGTTGTTGTCCTCCTCCCCCTGCCAGGCTATACGAACCCGCCAACCGACCCGTTCCATGACGGGGTATACTGGGATGTCAACGGGAACGGAAGGATAGACTTCGATGACGTGGTCCAGTACTTCCTCTACCTCGAGTGGATCCAGGAGAACGAGCCCGTGAGCCTGTTTGACTACAACAACAACGGTCGTATCGATTTCGACGACCTCTACATCCTCTTTACGATGGTGTAAGGAGGGGGATTCACATGTATTTCACCAAGTGGAAAGAAACGGTCATCCTGTGCGCATGCATCTGCCTGCTCGCTGTTCCGGCACTGGCAACGACCGTCACAGTCAGTCCCGCCACGATACCTGACGCAGGCTCGAGTGTCGATGTGACAATCGTGGCCGACAGCCTCCCGACAGGGCTCTCGGGTTACATCATGACTGCATCAGTTGCAGACCCGTCCGTTGCAGAGATAACGGCGGTTACATTCCCGTCATGGGCGTCGATGAAGCTGAACTCGGCTGTGCCTGCATCGGAAGTCTCCTTGCGGGCAAGTGATCTCTCCCTCGGCGTTTCACCGGGGGCCACGGGCGTCACTCTCGTGACCCTGACGGTGAAGGGGAAGATCGCGGGAGCGACAACCCTCGGTCTCACTGTGAGGCAGATGGACCCTGACGGAGCTGGCGACCCGATCAATCCGACAGTCATCCCGGGCACCATCTCTGTCGGAGGCGTCGTTCCGACAGCGACAGTAACACCCACGACGACCCCGACGGCAACCCCGACGGCAACACCAACAGCGACAGTAACACCCACGGCGACCCCGACGGCAACACCAACAGCGACAGTAACACCCACGGCGACCCCGACGGCAACACCGACAGCGACAGTAACACCCACGGCGACCCCGACTGCAACCCCGACACAACCCGGGCAGGAACCCGGATACATCACGGTCTTCTCCTATCCGCTCGGGGGGTCGGTTGCCCTCGACGGGATCGTTATAGGGACAACGCCGCTCCAGGATTACGCGGTTGAACCGGGGACGCACACCCTCACGGCTGCCTATCCGGGGTACAGGGAATACACAACGACGGTGACGGTCAGCCCCGGCGAACACAAGCGGGTCCCGCTGATTATTTTCATGAAGGGGATACCGACGATGTTCCCGACGATGTTCCCGACGACATCCGTGACCACGAATATCCCAACTGCAGTCCCGACAGCGACGCTGACCCCAACGGCAACCGTCACAGGGAGCACAGGGACGGGGGCACTCAAGATCAGTACCGTTCCGCGGGGAGCAACCATCTACATCGATGACGTGGTAAAAGGTATCAGCCCGGCCACGATCTCCGATATACCTGCCGGAAACCACGAACTGAAGGTAGCCAAACAGAACTACAAGACGACCGTGAAAACGGTGACCGTACAGGCAGGAAAGACGATACAAGTGCCCCTCATCGTGCTCAGTCCGACAAGGTCCGGTTTCTGATAGAGCGGGATATCCTCTTTTTTTATCTGTATTGTTGATGCCGGGACAACGAACCGGCACACTCCTGTAAATCAGGAGTTTTTCGAAATCGAAAGCTGGGGTTCGCGTTGTGTCCTCACCGGAGTCCATCTGCGGCAGGGAGGGGAATGACAAACCGGGGACTGTCCCGGGGACTTTTCGACCCTTTTTTTGCCTGGCACGGCACCTACCCCGGGGTATTATGCCAGACCCCTGCCCCGTTACTTACAGTGAAGAACCGCGCCCGCTCACGACCCTTCCCGTTCGAGTGTCCCGGCAACGATGCACTGGCCATAGGATATGCACCCGTCCCCGAGGGGGTACCCGCGGTTCATGTGGAATGCAAGCCCTGCCTTCGTCACCTCGGCCCGGATGGTCTCGCGGATGGACCTGTTGTAAGCGACGCCTCCCGAGAGGGCAACGAGGGGAACACCCCTTTCCTGTGCGGCATGGATGGCAAGCCCGGCGATCCCGCGTGCGAGATTGAACTGGAATGATGCTGCAACGGACCGGAGCCCAGCCCGGTCCCCCGCTTTTCCGGCTTCCGAAAGCGCCCTTTTCACGAGGGCACGTGTGGAGAGCACTTCCCGACCCCCGTCGCTCCTGTATACGAGGTCCCAGGGGACCGCCTTCCCGCCGGTGGCAAAAGACTCGAGTTTCATCGCCGGTTCACCATCGTATGTCCTCTCCCGGCAGACGCCCAGCAGTGCAGACACCGCGTCGAGGACCCTGCCCGTGCTGGACGTGGGGACCACGTTGAGGTTCCGGCCAAGCTGCGTCTCGAGGAACGTGATCTCGACGTCTGTCCAGCCCCTCGCGGCAAGGAGGGCCGTCACCTCCGGCACGGGGAGAATCCCGTAGAGCATTCTTTCGGGAAAACGCGTCGCGAGGTCGCCGCCGGGCATGGGAACGACCTCGAGGTGCCCGACACGCTCGTACCCGGCAGGGGATCCTGCAAAGACTTCCCCGCCCCAGACCGTGCCATCCGTGCCGTACCCGACACCGTCTATCGCTATCCCGATGCACTCTTCCCGGGTCGTCGCAGCGATATGGGCCTGGTGGTGCTGGACGGGGACGAGGGTCGCATCCCAGCGGTGGGATAGTTCCCTTGCATACCGGGTGGACAGGAACTGGGGATGGGCGTCGTGGGCAATGACATCGAACCCTTCCCCGAGGAACCGGCAGAGTGTGGCGATCGTCTCCTGGTGGTAGGCATAGGTCTGGGGATTGCGCACGTTGCCGACGTGGGGAGAGGTCGTGCAGAAACCCTGGCGGTAAACGGTCACGTTCGCGTTCAGTTCCGGCCCGACGGCAAGGATGGATGCATCCCCAAGATCAATCCGTGTTCTCTTCGGCGCAAGCCCGCGGGAGAGCCGGATGATGAACCCATCCCTGACGACGGAATCGTCGCACCGGTTCACGATCGCCCGGTTGTGGGTGAGGAAGAAATCGGCCATGTCGTGCAACTTCGCCATCGCGACGTCGATCTCCGTGATCATGGGGTAGCCGGGAAGGTTGGCACTCGTCATGATCAGGAGCGGATGGGCAAGGTGGGAGAAGAGGAGGTGGTGGAGGCCCGTATACGGGAACATGCACCCGATGGTGTGGAGGTTCGAGATCGTGGCGTGGGCTTCCGGGTCCCGCTTTTCCAAAACGACAATCGGCCTTTCGTGGCCCTGCAGTGCAGCCATCTCTTCCGGGGAGACGAAAGCGATCCGTTCCACGTGGTCCGGCCTGACCATGACGGCAAAAGGCTGTTCCTGGCGACCGAGCCGCCGCTTCAGCTCACCGGCGAGTTCCTCGGTGCAGGTGAGGTGGAAACCGCCGATTCCCCGGATGGCAACGATAGACCCTGCATCGAGGAGCCGGGCAGTTTCGCGTATGACGTCAGGAGAGGGCACTTCCTTTCCGGACGCGTCGAGGAGGCGCAATGCCGGACCGCAGGCGGCACACGCAATCGTCTGGGCATGGTGCCTCCTGCTGGAAGGGTCGCCGTATTCCCCTGCGCATGCCGGGCAGGGCGGGAACGCGGCCATCGACGTCCTCTCCCTGTCGTAGGGCAGGTCCCGGATGATGCTGTACCGGGGACCGCAGTTGACGCAGGACGTTGCCCAGTAACCCGCGTACCGCCCGCCCGGAGTGCCGATATCCCGGATGCACTCGGCGCACGTGGCGATATCCGGGGGAATCATGCCCGAGAGCGAACCCCTGTCGCTCTCCGCGATCAGGAACATGTCGGGAAAGGGCCCCGGATCAGAAATGACTTCGACACTGTCGATCTCCGCCATCGGCGGTCCCCGCGAGACTGCCGCCAGGAACTCTTCGAACCGGTCGCCATGGGCCTGGATCTCGACTTCGCTCCCCCTGTTTTTCACGAAACCGACGATGCCAAGCTTTTTTGCGGTGGCATACACAAAAGGCCGGAAGCCAACCCCCTGCACGATTCCGCGGATTTTTATCCGTCCACTCCTGCGCATGCCTTTCAAACAAAGATTTATTGATTTATCACGCCATATAATAATAGGGTTTTAGCAGTGACCGGCCATATCAGGATAGTCAACGATCCCGTCGACCTCATTCCCCTCCTCATCACTTTTCATAACGCAACCTACAAGAAAGTCTACGATCTGTTGACGCGGTCCTGGATGACCGAGGAGGAGCTCTGTGCCCAGGTGACAGACGGTGACGTGGGCCAGTGCCTGATGGTCCTCAAGAAGGGAAGCCTGATCGAGGAACAGTGGAGGATGCCGGTTCCCGGCCAGAAACCGTCCAAGGAGTACCGGGCGACATACAACAAGTTCCGGGCAAATTTCCAGTGCAACTTCGCCGACCTCTCCGACCTGCTCTTCATCGCTGTCTCCAACGACGAGTACCTCCGTGAACTCGTCGAGAAGGTGGAAGAAGAACTCCGTTCCGGGAACTCGTCGATCAACGACATTGCACGGAAATTCGGGGTCAATCCCGTCTTCATCAAGGGACTTGCCAAGCGTATTCCCCACCTTGATGTGAAAGGGCAGGGGCTGGTTCTCCTTGACCGCGACAGACACTGACCCGCTCTCGACGCTCCTGCGCAGCAAGCGGGAGGTCACGAGACTCCAGATCCTCGTCGAGATCGCAGAACACCAGCCTGCCATCCGCCAGCAGGAGGTCGCCCGGAAACTGGGGGTCACGCCTCAGGCAGTCTCCGAGTACATCCGGGAACTCGTCGAGGAGGACATGGTTGCAGCCCATGGCCGGGGACATTACAGCGTGACCCGGAGCGGGATCGAGTGGATCCAGTCCCAGGCCGAAGTCCTCGAAGCGTATGCACGCCACATCAGGAGGGACGTCATCCAGCAGGTCTCCACCTGGACTGCGATCGCTGCAACCGACCTCCGCGAGGGGGAACCGGTCGGTGTCTACATGCAGGGCGGTTTCCTGTACGCGTCCCGCGAGCCGAGGAGTGCCATGGGGACCGTTGTCCGGGATGCCCGGGAGGGCGAGGACGTCGGTGTCGCCCGGCTCTCGGGTTTAATCGACCATACCGAGGGGGTCATCCACGTCTGCAAGGTCCCCCGGATCGAGCGGGGCGGGTCCCGCCGCGTGAGAAAGGACCTCCTCCGCGACCTCGTGCAGGATGCAGCTGTTGTCGCTGCTGTCGGGCTCGAGGCGTACGTTGCCCTGGAGCAGATCGGGAGGAAGCCGGACATGTTCTTCGGTGCCCGGGAAGGGGTGATCGAGGCTGCATTCCACGGGCTGGAGTGCGTCATCATCATCGTCGACGAGGAGTTCACCGACTTTCTCAAGCGGCTCGAGGGTGTCGGGCTCTCCTACACACTCCATGACCTCATCTCTCCATGAACATACTTGTCGCGCCGCAGAAGGGTGACTACAGGGTCCTCTTCCTGGACAACCTCAAGGTGGTTGCCGTCGGGATCGCGGAGGTCGAGAAGACCCCGCGGGGATACCGGCCCGGGCGGTACAGGGTGCGGTGGGGCGGCAGGCAGCAGTTCCGCCACACGCCGTCAAAGGAACTTGTCGTCTCCCTGCGGAAGGGTTCCGTTTACCTGTCGGGAAAAGACGAGGCATTCGAAGGGTTCCTCAAGGACTTCCAGATCCCTTATACCATCACGAACGTGTGCCGGATCTGCCTGATGGAGGACCGGGTCACGCCGCTCTCCCGGAAAAACAGCGTCCTTTACACAACGGGAGAGAGGATCTGCTTCGAGTGCGGCAAGAGGGAACTGCGCCGGGAACTTGCGACGATGGGAAAGGTCGGCAAGGGGGCGCTCGGGCATCTTGAGGAGCTCCTCTCATCGCTCCGCGACGTCGGGAAGGTCCTTGCGTCCGTTGGACCGGAGAAGGCCCGTATCTCGCAGGCCCTCTACGACCGTCTCGAAGCGCACCCCGTCCAGAAGACCCAGGCCCTGGTCGAGCTGCCCCTCCCCCGCGGGTTCGTGGATGCTTCGGGGGTCGAAAAACTCATGCCGGTCCAGCAGATGGCAGTCGACGCGGGGCTGCTCCACGGAAAACACCTCCTGATCGTCTCTGCCACCGCGAGCGGAAAGACGTTCATCGGCGAGATGGCGGGTCTGAAAAACTTCATGGAGGGGAGGGGACACTGCCTCTTCCTCGTTCCGCTCGTTGCCCTCGCCGTCCAGAAGTACCAGAGGTTCGAGGAACGGTACGGGAAGATCGCGGGCGTGGGCCTCCTCGTCGGGCAGGCACGAATCAACATCCCCGAGAACCGGCCGGCCGGCGACAGGAACATCCGGGCACCCCTTGTTGTCGGGACGTACGAGGGTGTGGACCACTTCATCCGTACCGGGGGGACTCTTCCGCCCATCGGGACAGTCGTGATCGACGAGGTCCAGATGCTCACCGACCCTGACCGGGGTCACCGGCTCGACGGGCTCATCGCACGGCTCAAGTACCTGTACCCCGGCGCCCAGTTCCTGTACCTCTCGGCAACGATCGGGGTGCCGAAGGTCCTTGCAAAGAAGCTTGGTGCGACCCTCGTCCGGTACGACGACCGGCCCGTCCCGCTCGAGCGTTACCTCCTTTTCATCGAGAACAAGCAGAAGATACCGACGATTAAGCGCCTGTGCACGCAGGAGTACTCCCGGGTCTCCTCGAAGGGATTCCACGGGCAGTCGATCGTCTTTACGAACTCCCGGGCGAGGACGCACGTGATCGCCGATGCACTCGGCCCCGGTTACGCGGCGTACCACGCAGGGCTCACGTCGCAGGAAAAGCGCGAGATCGAGGCCAAATTTCTGTCCGGGAAAATAAAGGCCGTTGTCACCACTGCGGCGCTCGGTGCGGGGGTTGACTTCCCGGCGTCCCAGGTCATCTTCGACTCGCTCGCCATGGGAATATCGTGGCTCTCTGTCCAGGAGTTTGGCCAGATGTCGGGCAGGGCGGGCCGGCCTGACTTCCATGACCTCGGAAAGGTCGTTGTGCTCGCCGAACCGGGGGCTTCCTATTCCCGGACGTCGGGCATCACAGAGGAAGAGGTCGCGATGAAACTGCTGCGGGGCGAGATGGAAGAGGTCGCACCCGATCACGACCTCGAACAGAGCTCCGAGGAGTACGTCGCAAATGCCGTGGTCTGCAGGGGAAAACTCGCAGACCTGGAGAAGATCAACGCATCCATGGTGGGAACGATGGAGCCGGTCCTCGACGTCCTTGTCGACAAGGGTCTCGTGAAACGGGAAGACGGCAGGGTTGCGCTCTCGCCGCTCGCACGGGTTATGGCCGAGCACTTCATCGGGGTGGAACGCCTCCTCGAGGTCCGGGAACTGGCCCGGAAGATGGAGGATCCCCTCGACATCGTGGCCGAACTTGCATGTGCAGACGCGGAGAGGAGAAAGGAGAAGGAGAAAGAGAAGAAGAGGACGAAAAGGTAATTTTTTGATAAAACGCATCATCCGTCATTTCGGAGGGGGGGGAACACGGGGGCTTTCCCGTCTCCCATTTCACGTTTCCCGGTTCCCCGCCCTGACTCCATAGAGAACAAAAACTTTTTTGGGGTATGCACTTCCCCGTTCACGCCCTTTCC
This sequence comes from Methanolinea sp., assembly GCA_030019395.1. Taxonomy (GTDB): domain Archaea; phylum Halobacteriota; class Methanomicrobia; order Methanomicrobiales; family Methanospirillaceae; genus Methanolinea_A. The sequence goes on from JASEES010000047.1 coordinate 106,532, forward strand.
AGCTCGCAGACCCACCGGTCGTAGATGGGATCGCGGGTGTTTTCCGCTGTTTCGACCCGGCAGCCCCGGCTTTTTCCCCAGGACCGGATGAGGTCCGCCTCGCGCTCCGTCCCGACGGTAATCAGGCAGTATTCCGCAAGGCCGAGGAGGACGTCCGTGATCGCCTCCCATGTGCCCTCGTTGAAGGTATTGATCTCCCCGAACATCAGGCCGAGGCCTGCGTCTGCTCCCCGGCAGTAGTGTTCCGCAAGGGTCCCGTCGATGTACATCGTTTTTTCGGGCAGGAGGCGCCCCCGCGAGATGCCCAACGAGAGGAGCGAAGGATCGTTGTCGTAGGCAAGGGGGGCAATCCCGCGTTCCCTCAAAACGAGGGACCCAAGGCCCGACCCGCAACAGCAGTCAAGGCACGAGGAAAATGACCTCCCCTTCCAGAACTCGGAGAGGAGGTCGCGGGCCTTCCCGATCCTGTCGGGGTTGAGGTCATCGAGGGCGGGTGTGACGGTCCGGGCAAGGTCGAGGCTGTAGTATTCCCGGACGGCATCCTCGAAGACCGCCCGCTCCTCCTGGAATATCTCCCCGGGGATCTCCTCGAAGTGCTCGATGAGGGCAAGGGTCGGCTCTTTGAGGTGGAACGAGCCCATCAGCCAGCCCTGTTCCGTGTGGAATGCGAATGCGAGCGGCTCATCCCCCTCGTCGACGAGCATCCTTCCCTCGTCGGCAGGGACGTCCTCGAGCCAGGCGGTGTATGCGTCGTCGATGAGGTCTGCAAAGGACGGCTCGATGCAACGCAGACCGGCAACCTCCATGACACCCTCGAGGAGAGGGGTTTTTCGTGGTGCTCCCGTATCCATGGCAGGTCACGCCCCGTACTTGGGCGACCGGTTCAGGAGGTCGAGAAGGATCGGCATCAGGGAGGATCCGCGTATCCTGTGGAGCCCGCCTTCGGCGCAGGAGATCTCGTTGAAGCTGGTCACGCGATCGACCCGGACACCCTCCCCCGCGATGACGACAGGGACAGGGTCGGCACTGTGATCCTTCACGCTGCAGGGCGTGGAGTGGTCTGCGCAGACGACGATGAGCGTATCCGGCAATCTTGCAAGAGGTGCAAGGGCAAGGTCGATCTTCTCGATGAAAGCCACCTTTTCACGGACGTTTCCGTCGTGTCCTGCCTCGTCGGCCCCCTTGATGTTGACGAGGACGAAGTCTGCCGAAGAGAGCGCCTCCCTCGCGGCCCGGACCTTTGCACCCAGGTCCGAGTCGACCGATCCGGTGATCCCCGGCACGTCAACGCGGGTAAGCCCGACGGCGGTCCCGATCCCGGAGATGAGGGCGGCAGCCGATATGACCTTCCCGGACAGGCCATACTTCGTGGAGAAAGGCTCGAAGTATCCCATCTTCCCGGCTCCCCTGACAAGGACCGTGTTTGCAGGCAAAAGACCCTCTGCCCGCCTCGATGCGTTAACGGGATGGTCCCGGAGGATCTCTTCTGCCTGGGCCACGAAGGCGGCCAGGGCCCGGGCCGTCATCCTGTCTGCCTCGTCCCCGCTCCGTGCCTCGAAGGGGAGGGGCGGCACACCCTCCTTCTTCGGGTCGTTCGACGTGACCGCGACACCGAGTCCCTCTCCCCGGAACGCGAGGGCTGCCCGGTGCCCGGCGCCGGAACGGAAGAAAAATTCCACACCCAGCGGGGAGAGGTCGACGCCCTCCTGGATGGCCTGCGAAAGGGGTTCTGTCCTGTGTATCCTGCCGGCCCTCCGGTCGACCACACGGCCCTGATCGTCCAGCGTCGCGTAGTTGCACCGAAATCCGATCATGCCAGGTTCCATGTGGATACCGCAGCCCTCGGCCTCGAGCGGCCCTCTCCCGGTATAGTACTTTTCGGGTTCGTACCCGAGCAGGCTCAGGTGGGCCGTGTCGGAACCGGGCCGGATACCGGGGGCGATCGTGTCCATGATGCCGCAGGCACCTTCGGCCGCGATCCCGTCGAGGATGGGGGTTACTGCCGCCTGGAGTGGTGTCCGGTTGCCGAGTTCCGGGCAGGGCCGGTCGGAGATGCCGTCGAGGACGAGAAAGAGGATCTTGTGTGCCGTCATGACAGGGAAGTTTTGTCACCACGCTCACTTATGTTTCACCCCCGCCGGATGCCGGGAGGAAAAAGGGCGCGTGCCCCTCCTCCCGGGAGCGGTGAGAAAAAAGATGTTTCCAAAAAAAGGCGGTATTTTCCTACACGACCTTGGCCGTGGTCAGCTTTGACTTGATGACCTCGACACGCCGGACCGGGAAGACGGGCTTGACCGCCTTGAAGACCTCGCGGGAGAAGTCGCCGTTGACGATGCCGGAAATGATCCCGTTCATGTCTGCTTCCGATCCCATCTTCGAGATCATTGAGGAGATGATGCTCCGGATCTCGTGGGCCTGGGAGAGGTTTGCACGCGTGAGCGTAAAGCACGTCACCGTGAGATCTACCCTTTTTCCATCCTTTGTCGTGACCGGGACGTGGCAGTCGATGCGCGACGTGCGCCTCTTGATCATCGACCGCAGGTAGTCGCGGGTGATCTCGTGGCCCACGAACTCGGTGTACGCCGAGTCCCCTGCCACGTTTGCGATCTTGAACTTCATCTTGACGTTCTGCCGGGCGTAATCGTTGATGATCTCGCCCAGCGTGGTCTGCAGGATCCGCCCGACCACGCTCTCCGGGTCGTTGGCGATCGTATCCCCGATGTAGGTCTTTCCAAGGACCTCGGGTGCAAACACCTTGTACCAGCTCTTGGCTTTCCAGCCTTCCACTCGTCTTCCTGATTGTTTCTTCTTTGCCATTGTATCACCAGGTTCCGTCCTGTCTTTCTTCTTTTTGTCCTTCCCTTCGGGGCGTTGTCCGCCCTGTCACCGGGTCTCTCCCTGCCCGTCGCACGGCGGTTTTGGCCTGCGCGGAGCCGGGTCCCTCTCTTCTCCTTTTTCCGGGACGAGGCTGCAGAGGTCTTCTGCAATTGCCAGGTTCATGAGGTAGTCGTCCACTGATGCGATCACCGACCGGAGCGAGTCTCCCCGGATCTCGGTCACGACCTGCCCGCCTTCGGACCACGTCCGCATGCTCTGGAGGTTGTCCGGCCGCAGGGACGCCGCGATGCACTCCGCCCGGGAATGCCGGGTCCGCAGGATGCCCCGGATCTCCATCATGCAGCCACCGATTTCTGCAGGGCGTCCATGAACCGGGAGAGCTGCCCTGCCGGGACCGTTGCTCCAGCTCTCTGCCTGTGACCGCCCCCGAATCCACCGACCTGGACTGCCGCGACGTGCACGTGTTCGCTGATATCGATGTCGCGGCCCGGCGTGACGCGGACCGAGACGAAAGCGAGGTCATCTTTCTGCGCTGCAACGGCCACAACGGGCCGGTCATGCAGGCAGTCCCGGGAGAAGGCGTCGGCAACGTCGCTTGCAACCGACGGGTCCCCGACCTCCACCACGCCGGAGACGTCCTTTTGCTCCCAGCACGACCGGAGCGCCCGGATCACGTTGAGCCTGTGCCTGATCGTGCACTCGTATGCCTCGTCGAGACCCGCGGTTGACCGGAGGCAGAGGGAGGCAGCAAGCCCCCCGTGTCCTGATTTCCCGCATGCGTCCACGACAGCGGTGAGCGTGTGGGCGTCCGGGACGACCTCCCGCTGGAGGCTGTAGCAGTCCCCGTAGAGCGATTCGAGCGTCTCCACCGGAGCATACAGCGCCACCCGCAGGACGATGAGCGAGAGGAGCTTATCGAGCGAGACCTTCCCGTCCCCGGCTGCACTCTCCAGGAGGTCGGAGACTGCCATCTCGTCGCCGCTCACCTGGTGGAGATAGGGGTTGAGCGCCCCGTAGAGCCTCTCGTGGTCGTCCCTGCCGGCAAGCAGCAGGCCTTTGCCGGGGGAGACCAGGCCCAGCGCCACGGCATCGTTGAAGATGGCGAGGTTCTCTCCCGCCAGTTGCTGGCCGTCGCCGATGATGCCGAGCATGACGAGCCCGGCGAGGTCGCGGTTGTCACCCAGCGCCTGCGCAACCAGGAACGCGGCCCCCGCGGAGGAGAGTTCGCGTTCCCCGTCGACGCCGCAGAGCCGCGGGTTGACCTGGAGGGCACCGCTGAACCGGGGGACATGGTGGTCGATTACCATGACTTCCGGCGGCAGGTCGGGGATCCCTGATCCGAGGTCGCAGAGGAGCGCAGGCGTCTCCGGGGAGAGGGTCGCGGGGCTGATGTGCGAAACGACGCGCAGCCTGAACCGGATACCCTTCCGGAGGAGTGCCATGCAGACGATGGCACCTGCTGCTATTCCGTCCGCATCATGGTGTGCATACACCTCCACGAACTCCTGCCGGGCAAGGTGCCCGGCGAGGTGTGCTGCGGCCTCGGCCAGGGTCATGGGATCTTAGCGCGAGAGCAGGATCTCGGCACTCTCCGGCTTGTAGCTCCAGTCCTTGGGCAGCCTGCCCGTCCCGGTATAGTACTTGACCAGGCGGCGGACCTTGGACTCGGTGAGCTGCAGTTGCCTCTTGTTGTGCAGGTCGTTCTTGTTCTCGGCCATGTGCTTGCGAAGACCGAGCGCCTTTGCGATCAGGTTCCGCAGGTCTTCCGGGATCTCGGGTTCCATCCCCTTTTCTTTCAGGATTTGGCTGATCCGTTTTCCCGTCACCAGTTTCACGTCGGGGACGCCGTGGCGGTCCCGCAGGATCAGGCCGATCCGGCTCGCGGACATGCCTTCCTTCCGCAGGTCGACGATGATCTTCTCGATGGCCGCGACATCCGTGTTCGCCCATGACGGGGCTTCCTTGCGGAACGGGCGGACCGATCCCGAGTGTCCCCTGCGCCGTGCGTGCATTCGTGCCATAGTCTTGTGTCACCTCCGAAATACCCAAATGTAAATCCGAAAAGAGCCACAGGCTGACTCTCCGTAATCCCAGGAGGCCCGGGTTACCCGGGCCCGTGCATGGTCTGCACGTCGGACTTACATCTGCCAGCACCCTTATAAGTGCTGTCTATCCATTTGGCAGGCGTACTCTTAATGATATCGCGGGGGCTACAGCGGCTCCCCGTAGCGGTTGATGAGCCGGATCAGGTCGGCGAATGCCTCCATCTCCAGGGCGAGCACCGCGTTCCTGTCCATGCCCATGCTCGTCTCGGCGTCTGCCGTGAGGCACTCGGGTCCCCGCAGGACGGTCCTTGCAACACCGTCCCGCGAGAGGACGGATTGGGCCTCCCTGTCATACACGAATGCCCTGCCCGGGATGATGACCAGGGGCTCGAGGTCCCGGGGGTCCAGCGCCCGGAGGTCATCGATGGTGATCAGGCAGGCAATGTCCTTTTCGACCGGGACGACTGATGCCCCCTTCCCGCACTGCGAGAGGATGGACGCGATGTAGGGAGCGGCGATCCTGCCGGAGATGACGCTTGCCCGCCTCCCGATACGGGGGAGTTTTGCGACCAGGTCCGGTTCTGCGGCGAGGGCAAACGGTGACCCGATCTGGGGATCCCAGAGGGGTGTCCCGCTAATCTTTATCCGGAACTTCCGGGAGAGCGCGGTGACCATGTCGCGGAACCCGGCGACATCCTGCACGGGGTGGCCGGGAATAACGGGGGCGTTTCCGAGGATCAGGCCCTGGTCCGTCCGGTTGGCAAACCGCATCAGGATGATGCCCTTTGCACCTCTCTCCTCGAGCCAGCGGCACGTCTCCTCGAGGACGGGGCCGTCGTTGACTCCCGGCAGGACGACGCAGGCAGCGTACACGTCGATCTCAGCACATAGTCTCTCGAGGACCGCAAGCGAGGCTTCCGGTGTCGGGTCGTGCATGTAGCGCCTCCGGAGATCGGGGCGGACGGAGAAGACAGTGAACGATATCTCGGAAAGGCCGGACTGGACAAGGAAATCTGCGATGCCGGGATCATCGAACCCCTTGCCGCTCGTGTACCCGATGTGGAGCGGGGCCTCCATGCTCGCCAGGAGCTCGATGAGATCCCGGAAACGGGGGTAACAGCTGGGATCCCCGCCGCCGCTGATCGTGATGCGGCTCACCTCGTCGGGGATGGCCTGGAGGCGGGCGAGGACATCATCGGCAACGTCGCGGAGGTCCCGAAAACCGCTGTAATACTCGCGGACGCTCCGGCTGCAGTAGTCGCATCCCTTCCGGAAGGGCGGGCAGTACCGGCAGCCGAAGGGGGGCGTATCCCGGACGTGCTTGAAGTAACAGTACTCGCAGAACCCCCGGCAGTCGACACCGGGGCGTCCCCCGATGTCCACGGTGAGGTGTGCCATTGTTCCAGTACCTGTCTTCTTTTTTTTGCGGTTAATGCCTTTGGATGGAGACTGTCGTCATGCACGGACAACGGCCGTGTCGTTGCCCTCCCACCCGATGAAAAGCTCCGAATAGCCAACGGTTCCCCGTCCCCCGTGGGTTACCCGTTCCGTCTCGACGACGAGCCGCACCCTGACAGGGGGTTTTTCCCTCCCCATGTCCTGCGGAGGATAGGACCAGTAAATCGATGGTTCCACGGTCCGGACGGTCGCGTTATGGATGACAACCCTGGGATCCGTCGAATTCCACGAGACGAAGTGGCCATAACTCGCAGTCCACGTGTAGATCACCGGAATGGTTGGGCTGAACTCCGGTTCGAGGCGGATACCGACAGTGGACGACATGAGCGGGATGTAGCGGTCGGGCGTTGCACGGATTGAGATAGCGACCGGCGTGGGTGGGACGGTCGATCCTGCTGTCATTGTTTGCGTTCCCGGCAAAGACCCGGAGGAACCGCCGTGAGGCTGGCTGCACCCCGAACAGAGGATGAGGGCGAGGAGGAATAAGCAGGCAGGGAGGAAACGTACCTTCATGGCACAGAGGTTCCCGCCCGGGGACGATAAAGGAGACCGTTTTTCCGTCCTTCCGCCGGGAGGGACGCATCCTTCCGGCAGGCTGCGATACTTCCCTCTATCCCGTTTCAATCTCCCGGCCGGTGAATCCCCTTGATCACGTGGTACTGCCGGATCACTACGGAGAAAGGTCATATCTTGCAGGGAAGATCTGTTGATAGATCGGCGCTTGTGTCCGTACCCTGTTATCACCTGCCTGTTGACACCCTGCCCGGGTGCATCCCCTGCAATGCACTCCGGAAAACCCGGATCATTCCCTGCCATCCACTGCGGGATTAATGGGCTCTCGCGGATATCTCTTGGGTATATGAACCGCTCAATCTATTGCGGATGCCTCCTCCTCTGTGCGGCCCTCGCCCTCCTCGCTGCGGGCTGCCTTGCACCGGCGGCTACCGGGCCCGGCGCACACATTGCGTCTTTGCCCGTGTACGCGCGGGGCGACGTCCTTGCCGGGAACATGACAGCGGCCGGCTACGATACGCCCGATCCGGATATTGCAGGAGTGCGGGCCCTCGTGCTCGGGTTTGAGCCCGGGAGCGACATGTATGTCTATACATTCGTAAGAACGCTCCCCAACGGGAGCTACGGCTACGTCTTTTCCGAGAGCTGGGAAGCCAAGCTTGCCCGCCCGCGACCGGTCTTCGAGGCATACGGCCTTGGGAAGGTCGGGATGATGGCAGAGGAGTACCTCTGGAAAGTCTGAATGCGAGTGGACTGCCGGGTTGTTCGAACGCATGGAATCCCGCTATTCATCCCGGAATATCCCGGGCAAAGCCGGAGCCGGAACCACGGCCGGGGTAATCCTTTCCCATTTTTTACCACGAATACGCGATGGAGGCCTTGCGGCCCGGTGCAGCACGGGATGACAGGTGACGGCGTGATATTGTGTTCCGGATGGAGGGGAACTGCCGACCGGACGCCAGCAGGCCTCCGGGGCCGGTATCCATTCATCCCCTCGGGAAAACAGCCATGATGCGGAGCAGGGAAATCCTCCTCCAGCTCCTCCACGACTCCCGGTATTCCCTTTCCGATGCCGAGGTCTGGTACATTGACCGCGGTGCACCAGGGAACACGAGCCGGGTTTCGGGCAGGGGCATCGTCTCCGTGGAGGCGTTCTCCTTCGGGGTGGCAACGGAGAACGGGACAAAAGACATCCCTTACCACCGGATCCTCCGGATTCTCCACAGGGGAGAGACGCTCTGGGAGAGGGGGATGAAGAGGGACAGGAGATGATGTGCGGGGGGGAAACACACCCGGGGTGTTTCGCAACCGGCCCTTGTTCATGAAAACGCCGGTGCATTTTTGCCAGGAGAATCGCTGGTTCTTTGCCTTCTGGGTGGGTGATGGGAACCGAATGCGGGGGCTGACGCATGCAGAGGTCAGAGGGTAAAAGGCCGGGCGGTCACAGGAACGAGACCAAAAGTGCATGGACTGCCCCGCATCCACTCCCGCATTGAGGATGGCCCGGGCAGCCCACCCAAAAACCATCGCCGGCGGTTCTCCTCTCCATGTCATGGAAAGTTAAAAATCCTCTTTTCATCAACCACCTGGAGAAAAAGAAACCTGCTGGTAAACCCTCATGCAACGCATCTCCTTGACATAACGAAAGGTAAAATTCCTCTGGTTCGTCCGTCTCCCGGAGAAGGACCCCGGTGCAAAGTGCCGGAACAACCCCGAATGCTCATCCTGCTGCAGGGAACGGACGGCTCGCCTTTTATTAGTGACTGCGAGGCAGGGCTCCCGGACGGTCATCCGGAAGGGGAGAAAAAGACCCGACTGTCGCCACATTTTTCAGGCACCGGCTGCAACATTATATGGCGCCCCAGTGGCTTAGCTGGCAGAGCGGCTGACTTGTAATCAGCAGGTCCCGTGTTCAAATCACGGCTGGGGCTTTTGCTCTTTGTGTCCGGTTCTATATCGCAATCATTTTGCCTTATTTTTTATTTTCATGAACTGATCTTTCCAAGATACCTTTGACGTCACCCCTGTGTATTCTTCTGTCGTATGGACATAGTATCAGGTCTCATGAAACAGGTTGGGACAGGAGACAACCTTTCCCTGATCAGCAGGTCAGTTGGTAGCGATGAAAAGGGTGTGCAGTCAGCACTCGGCATGGGACTTCCGGTGATCATGGGTGCTCTGTCAAACTCTGCACACTACCAGGCACTGCGAGTCACTAGGCGTCAGTGGTTATACGGAATACAGCGACGGACACGCTGCGAAGGAGGGTGCGAGGAGCGGGAGAGAGCAGCATGCCGGTGAGGAGTGAAAACGACGAAACCGGGAGTGTCATCATACCATGATCAATCATGAGAGAATAGGACCGGTATGTGAGCGGAGCAGAATGGAGGAGCACCGGATGGAATGGAGCGGAGACGAACATTCCGGGCCGTCTAAAGTGTTCCGATCAATTAAATGATAGCGAGAGCAACCAGTTCCTCAATTTCCTCTTGCTCTTCTTCCTTTCTTCGGGAGGTTTTACGAGAAAAAGAAGAAGAGTTCGAAGTGAACAGACTCTTCAACCAATCAAGAAATCCCAAAGTCAAGTCCCGGTATACTGGTAATCATCTTTCAATCACCTTCTTCACAGAAGTCCTTGTAATCACACCACTTGCACGTCTGGTAATCTGGCCTTGGGGAGAACTCTTCTGCACATATCGACTTGATCAGATTTACCACCCGCTCTTCAAATGTGCCTATTGTCTCTAATGTTGGAGTGTAGTCGTAGGTCTTGTTAGGTCCAAGATAATACAGCGATGCTTTTACCGGGAGCTTCCCGTAAATCTCGCGAATAGCAAGACTGTAGAGGTTCATCTGTATGTCCTCCCGGATGGTGTTCTTCGAGAGATTCCCTGGCTTGGAGCCCGTCTTGAAATCGATCACCACAATCTCGCCGTCAGGCGTCTCTTCAATACGGTCGATAACTCCATTTAGACGTCTTCCCCCAAGAGAGATCTGGAACCTTTTCTCCGCTTCGAGAATACGGTTCGGGTTGCCTGCCTGCCAGGTGAGGTAGGTATCAAGGAGAGCCTCCGCCGTAGCGCGGTCTTTCATCTCGTGGCTTTTCGATTCGTACGCAGCAGTAGACCATGCGGTATCCAGCAGGGCCAGGGCCATCTCTTTCGTGGGCGCAACCCCCTCTCTTTGCTTCTTCGAGAGATGTTCAATGACAGTATGAACTGCAGATCCTAAATCGAAGAAGGTCCGGGAAAGAGACGGGATCTGGATGACATATTGAAATTTGTACTTGAGAGGGCAACGTTCATAGGTGCTCAGTCCGGACGCAGAGAAGGTATGGGATTCTCCAACGAGGCAGGGGGTACGTCCCTGCATGAGTGTCTCGATTTCTGCATCGTTCTCCGTGAAGGTCAGGAATGCATTGCGATTGAATGATGAGAGGTCTTTTCCTTCTGATATAAGCCGGATTTTTTCGAGGGTGACAATGTGCTGGAGAGCCGTCTGGAGATGCAATTGATGGATGGCTCTCTTTGCCTGGTATTGGAGGGTTTGCTGATATTTTTCCAGGGCTGTTTTACCCCCGAGCGCAGGGGCGGATACGACCGCAGGCACTTCTACCCTTTGGACAAGTGAGGGATCGTCCAGGGGAAGTTCGTCCAGGAATTTTGACTGCTTGGTAGGGTTTTTGTTGTTCCCATACCACGTTGCCCTCGTGAGATAGAGGAGATCTTCAGCCCGGGTCATGGCAACGTACAGCAGGCGGCGTTCCTCCTGCTCAAAGAGGGCTTTCTCGTCATGGGTGGTCTTCATCCCCTTCGAGAGGTCATTGGGGACAAAGAACTCCTTCGCCTGGTACTGGAGCGGGAACCGGTTCACGGCAAGGTCCGCCACGAACACAACAGGAAACTCCTTGCCTTTGCTCTTGTGCACGGTAAGGACTTTCACAGAATCTGCAACATCGGTCTCGCCCACCTCGATAGAGAATCCTGAAAGGAATCGAAGGTAGGTAAGGAAGCTATCAACTGTTGCATCCTTGGTAATCTCCTCGTATTCGCGGGTTATGGTCAGGAAATGGTTGAGGAGGAGGATATCTTGCCCTGTCTCGTCTTCGAGGGCCCGGGCATACAGATCGGTGGCTTGCATCATGAGGTGGTGGACCAGGGCGGTGAGTGGCCCCCGGTCTTTCTCCATGATCAGGGCATCCAAAGTACCGAGGAGCTCACGGATTGCGGTTGCATGGTGAGGCGCGAGGGAGTCAATGCTCCGCATCGCCTCAAACACGCCGTCGTTGTAGGGGTTGCCGAAGGTTGCTCTCCGGGCAACCGCGTTGATCTTCTGCACCTCGGTCTCCGGAATTCCTGATATTTTCATGACCCGGTTGAGAGGGATTCCTGCGGTGAGGGGATTGTTGATGATCTTCAGGTATGCCAGCAGGTCACGGATTACCGGTGCGGAAAAAAACTCCATCTCACCCACAAATTCTGCGGGAATACCCCGGTCCCGGAGGAGCTGGTAGAACTTCGCACCATCCCTCCTCCTCCGACAGATGATCGCGAAATCCTTGTATGTATAGGGACGTTCCACCTTCTCCCGGCGGGACAGGAAGCGAGTGCCGAGCAATCGTTCGATCTCGCCGATTACATACGAGGCCTCGGTGGTTTCATTCTCGCAGTGTACCACCTTGACAGGCTCTCCGGGAGGATTATCGGTGAGCAGCTGTTTCTCCCGCCGGTTGGGTACATGACGCATCAGGGCCAGCGCCAGAGTAAGAATGGTTTGCGTGCTCCGGTAGTTGTGGGTGAGGAGGATCACCTGTGCGTCCCGGAAGTGCTGGAGAAAATCCTGCATGTTCGTGAGGTACGCGCCCCGGAACCGGTAGATGGTCTGGTCATCGTCGCCGACCACGCAGAGGTGGTCCCCGGCAAGCATCTTGATCAGCTGCAATTGTGCATAATTCGTATCCTGGAATTCGTCCACCAGTATGTGGGTGAACCGCTCCCGGTATCTCCGGAGGATGAGAGGTTTTCGTTCGAACAGCCGGCAGGTCTCATGGATCATGTCATCGTAATCGAGGAGCATCTCTTCTCGTTTGAAGCGTTCGTAGGCCCGGTAGACCTTGATGAGATCCGAGAGTTTTTCGAGGTATGCGGATTCTTCTGCGGAAACGGTGACATTTTCTTTCTTTTTGAGATAGTGGGCAAGTTCATCCGGTGAAATTAGTTCGTCCCGGAATGCACTGATACCATCAATTATTGCTTCAATAACGTCAACGGCATTGTTCCCCACTTCGATATGCTCGAACCCGAACGAGTCGATGTTCTTCAGTCCCCAGACGAGTTGGTTCGCCCGGCTGATAACGCCGGAACTGAAATTGATACCTGAATCTAGCCGATTCTCTTCCAATACCGAGAGGCAGAATGAGTGGAATGTGCTGATAGTGAGATCGGCACTCTGAGGTACGGAGTCCGAACGGTCCCGCATCTCTTGGGCGGCTTTGTCTGAAAAGGTGAGGGCCAGGATATTTGACGGAGGCACCCCCATTGAGATGAGGTAACGGATCTTTTCAGTGATGACCCGTGTCTTTCCTGACCCGGGACCGGCGAGGATTAGCTGGATGCCCTGACGGGTAACGGCATCGAGTTGGGCGGGATTGAGATGCATATAACACTATTAGGTGGGATCCGGAAAAATGTGATGAAAAATCCATAATGGGGAATAATCTTTGCAATCTAACACTATCTCTTGGATTTATCTCCGTATCTCGACCCCGACCTCATTTCTTCGCAGGGATCCGGGGGTGAACGGCGAATTGTACCGCATGAGGAACGGCGTTCCCACGGGGGAAATATTTGCCCTTGCAAGGGATGCGAGGAGCCGTTCGCGAACGAGGGAGACATCGCGGTCCGAAGCATTTCCCCGGAACCGGATGACTGCAAGTTCCCGTGAGGGGACTTCCTGGATGCTGACCCGCATGTCGAGGGGCTCTGGAATATCTTTTCTTGTATAGGTCGCGGGCATGACGAATGACATCGAATGTGCATCGGACAGGACGGGCGCCGTCATGGCAATCTTTTCGGGGGTGATGACCGGTGCGGTCATGGGCACCTTTTTCCTGGACTGGTTATTTCCCGAGATGAAGCGAAAGAGTATCGTGAATGCCTCGTTTTCATCGGTTCCTGAAACGGTTGCGAGAATGAGGGGTGGATACGTGCGGAATTCGATATCTCCCAGGTGCCCGGTTACTTCGTAAGCGATGGTCTTGGTCATGGCCTCTCGTTCATGGCATGGGACCTTTGGGGTAAAAGAGTGATGCTTAGGGAAATACCCAGGGAATGAAAAGGCAGCCTGATGGGACCTTCGAGGAAGGAACCGTCAATGACCTGGTGGACAAGCGCCTGAAAGAGATGGCAGACACCCTGAAAGAATATTATCCGGCACCCTGATCAGGAAACCTCAGGAAAGGTCAGGGAAAGGATACCAGTTAGGGCATTCCCCGGAGGCTGTCCTCATTTTTTCCCGTAGGGGCAGGCATACAGGCACAGCCCGCAGACCGCAACGCCCTTTTTCCCTTCCATTTCCCTGAAGTACTGGTCGCATGCAGCCGCATCGAGGCGTGCCTCCCGCGGCTCGGACGGATCGAACATCCTGCCCGTGATTGCCCCTTTCGGACAGGTATCGGCGCATGCCGTGCAAGTCCCGCAACGGGGTTCCATGGGGGTCCCGGTCACGCTGAGTGGTGCATCGGTAAGCACGCTCACCCACCGGACACGGGGGCCGTTGTCCGGGGTGACGAGGAGGCAGCTCTTCCCTATCCACCCCAGGCCTGCAAGGTGCGCAGCAAGCTTGTGGGAGAAGACCGACCGGATCTCCCGGTCATCTGTGCGTCTCGATGCGGGAACCGGAAATGCATGGTATCCCGCACGCTGGAGTTCGCGAGCCACCCGGACCGAGACCTGGTCGAGCGCCTGGTTGAGGACCTCGTAGCCGCTGTGCCGGTAGATGATTGCAGCCTCTGCATCGCTGTCGGGGACGAGCTCCACGATGTCATCGGGTATCTGCATGCCGATGGAAATGGCCCGCGGGTAACGGGCGATCCGCTCTCCACCCTGGCGGAGAATGAAATCGCGGGCGGGAGCAAGGTCGGCCACCCCGTAGTAAACGGCACCGAGCGAATATGCAAGGGAGTGGATTCGATCCCCGAGTGCGAGAGACATGGTGAATGAATGGTGTGCCGGGATGCGACTTGTCATTATCGGCAGGAATGCCCATCCCGTGCCGGGGATGACGCAGGACGCGTTCCCGCTCTCCTCCCCCGATTCGCTTAAATACCCTGGTCTCCTACTGTCCCCTGAAGATGGAAAGAGGTTTTTTGCAGATGAACACACGGGACATCATAAAAAGGCTTTGGGACGAGGCAGGACGGGGGAACCTTGCGATCTGGGATGACGAGACCATCACGGTGGTCCCGCAGGACTACCCGGGCGAAACCGGTGGGAAAAGACCGGTCGCGATCCTCAAACCCCTTCTCCTCGTAAACAAGTACGATTTCCTCGACTTTGCACTCGCGGACGAAGAACTCCTCACCACCATTGAGGAAGCCATACGGGCAGGCGGGGGCAGGGTCACGAGGGACTAGCACCGGTCCCGCTTCATTGCCTCTGCCTTCAGGGCGGCTGGCATCAACCCGATTGCGTTCCGGAGTGCGGTTCCCGGCATTTTATCCCTGTTCTCCATGACAAAAGAGAACACCTCTTCGGCATGTTTCCTGCTTGCCTCCTTGAGGAGCCACCCGTACCCCTCCTGCACCATGTCGTCGCCGTCGGTCAGGAGGAGTGTCGCAATCGATATCGATTCGTCAAGGATTTTCCGTGCTTTGCCGGTAAGATGAGCGACACGGTTGCTGCCCTCCGCAGCCAGCGGTTTTCTGATCGTGTCCACTGTTCGAGTTCGCTGATAGAATCCGGGAACCGCCCGATGAAATCACCAGCCGCGTGGTTGCAGAAACCGTCGCAGGACGCCCAGTTGGAGATATAGGTCTCGATCCAGTGCCGGAAGACCGCACTATCTTCCCGGTCATAGTGCAGGGAAAGGCGGCGTGCCCATTCCGAAGCGATGAAGGTCTCCTCCAGGTAGCCGGACCGGTACAGCTCCTCGCAAAGAGAGAGGATTTCCTTCTTGTCCCGCGACCGGATCGTTGCCCAGTACTTTTTCGCGATTGTGGTGGCGGTAGTGGTCTTCATGCCATAGCATGTGACCGGTTCCCTGAAGAACCGCCGGGAACTCTTCCGGATCCCGGGGTCGGCGTGTTTTTCAAGTTCCTCCCGGATAAGAGAGATGACCGGGTCCATGCAGGGAGCAGGTGCGGGGGAGAAGAATATGGGATGCGTTTTCACGCAGGCCGGGGGGAGGGGTAACCACGTCCAAAGACTAATCAAAAAATTATTATAATATTATAAATTAGTAATATTTATTAAATAAAAAATTCAATTTTGTCATACTTATGACAATTTGGAGCCGAGAAAAACGAGGTATTCAGTGGTCAAAGTTGACTTTGGCCCTAATGATCATTCTTATTTCCGGATACGTGCTCTTTGCCGGTTGTACATCCAACAATCCCCAGGCATCGGGTAAGGAAAAGACCCTCATCGTCGGTGAGATGTGGAAAGTTTCAGAAATTAATCCCGGAGGGGGTCACAGCGGAGGCACATTTATCACAGAAAAAGCCATTGTTACGGAAACCCTTGTTGGTGCAGATTCAAATTTTGGATTGGTTCCTAATCTTGCCACATCATGGAAACAGATTAATGATACCGTCTGGGAGATCTCCATCAGAAAAGGGGTAAAATTCCATAACGGGAAGGAATTGACAGCCGATAGCGTTAAATTCTCCCTTGACAGCGTGGCAAAGAATTCACCAACTACTGCAAAACTCATGGATTACAAAATGAGCGAGGTCGTCGATCCCTATACGGTCAGAATCCACACGAATTCTCTCAATCCCCTCATCCCGGCTGTTCTCCATTATCCGGACACCGCTATCATACACCCGGATTCCTACGATGCAGGCGGAAATTTCATAAAACCGGTGGGAACAGGCCCCATGATGCTCGAGTCATTCAACGAACAGACCGGAGAAGTCGTCGTTGTGAAAAATTCCAATTGGTGGGGAGGAGTTCCCAATATTGATCGTATGATCATCCGGAGTTACGAGAATCCCGAAACGAGGGCAATGCTCATTGAGAAAGGGGATGTGGATTTCACCGTCGATCCTCCATATAGTGAAGTCAACCGGATAGATGCTCTCCCGGGCATCCACGTCGAGAAATACAATACCCCCCGTGTCTACAAACTCGATGTCAACATGAAACATTCCCCGCTCGATGACAAAAACGTGAGAAAAGCAATATCTCATGCAATTGACCGCGATGGTATCGTTGAACACGTTTTGTACGGGGTAGGCAGTCAGGCAGGAGGGGTTTTCCTGCCGACAATGCGCTGGGCAAACACATCTTTACAGCCATATTCATACGACCCGGGACTCGCGAAACAATACCTCGAGAAGTCCGGATGGAGAGATACCGATGGTGACGGTTACGTAGACAAGGATGGTCGGAGGTTAAAACTCAAGGTGCTCACATATATCGAGCGTCCCGGTCTTCCCCCCATGCTCGAGTCAATTTGTGCAAACCTCAAATCAATCGGTATCGATACCGAACCGGTCGTGATGGAAAACAGTGCATTGAGTCCGCTCCTGAATAACGATGAATGGGACCTTTATCTTGCCGCCTATAACCTGGCTATGGTGCCTGATCCCGAGTATGTCCTGAACAGCTGGTACACGACGAACGGTCCCAACAACAGGGCTGGTTACAGCAATCCTGTCGTGGACCGGATGATAGAGGAAGGTCATTACATCAACGACCTCAACGAGCGGTATGATCACTTCCGTCGTATCGAGGGTATCATATATGACGATCTCCCGACCATCAACATTGCCTACTACGGGGTTGCGATTGTCATGAAAGATAATATAAAAGGCTACAAATTCGATCCGACTGCACATGACTATCGGATCGACCCCTTCATGACTATCACCTGATTTCTGTTGCCTATGGATGACTCAACAATCAAGAGAAACATTGCCAGGACATGGGACGAGGAATCCGTGTATTATGATACTTATGTATCGCACGGTATCCACACGGAAGATGAGAAAGAACTATGGAAGAGAGCATTCGGAACGGTCCTTCCATCGGGGCAATCACTCAGAATCCTGGACGCGGGGTGTGGAACCGGTGCAATGGGACTGCTCCTTGCAGAGATGGGTCATCGTGTGACCGGGATTGATCTTTCGAGGGGAATGATGCAGATCGGGGAGATGAAGGCATCTCAGGGCAACCTTCCGATGGCATTCCATGTTGGTGATGCAGAATCACCCCCCTTTGATCCCGGCAGTTTTGATGCTATCGTGGCGAGGCATCTCCTATGGACACTTCCACAACCGCAAAGAGCACTCTCCAACTGGTATAGGATTCTCAGACCTAGAGGTACCGTGATGCTGATTGAAGGGATATGGGACGATGGAAAAGTGCTGACGCGGTTAAAACGGGAATTCAGTGGTATCATGGCCCGGGTTTTCGAGGAACGCCCGCATGGAGACAGGGGATATCCTGCCGCTGTCAAAAATCAGCTGCCATTTCCCGGCGGGCTTCCGGAGTATAGGGCCCGGCAGTTCCTTGAAGCGGCCGGTTTTGAACAGGTTTCATGCCTTGATCTGATGCATATCAGGCAAAATCAGCAGAGACGCCAGCCCTGGTATCAGAGGATTAACACGGCCACATCGTACTATCTTATGACCGGTAGAAAACCAGAGTGAACCCTTCATCGTCTATTTGAGTTCTATGCACCGTTATATCATCAAGCGGGTCGGTTATCTCGTCTTTACAATCTTCATCGTTTCGGTTTTTACATTTATCGTGGTGAATGCAATTCCGGGAGAGCCAGCCGAGATTCTGACAAAACACCTCTTCGTGGGACTCGAAGAAGCAGCGCCACCTGAAATGGTCACGGAATTATCCCAGCGTTACGATCTCGATAAATCGCTGTTGGAGCAGTACTTTAACTGGATCAGGGGGGCAATCGGCGGTGACCTGGGTTATTCGATACTCTTCAACAGGCCCGTGACGCATTTATTAAAGAATGCTCTCCCCCCCACACTAATCCTTGCAGCTGCAGCAGCCTTTCTCTCGGTCGTCATCGGGCTCCCTCTCGGGATCTATTCTGCACTCCGAAAGGGCAGGTTATCAGACTGGATCGTGCGCATGATCACGATTTTCTCCATTTCAATGCCGGTCTTCTGGATTGCGGTGATACTCATCCTTGTCTTCAGCGTGGGGTTGGGGATAACACCGGTTGCAGGCTATGGGGGGTGTGAATATCTCATCCTCCCTGCTTTGTCCCTTGCGATTCATTCCTCGGCATCCCTGGCGAGGATAATGCGCACGAGCCTCATCGACACGATGAATAAACCTTTTATCACCTTTGCGAAAGCCAAGGGATTACCGGATAAGCGCATCATCATCCATCATGCGCTCAGAAACTCCCTTCTACCCGTTATTACGATGATCGGAATGACATTTGGGTCCCTTCTCGCCGGCGCAGTCGTTATAGAGACAATTTTTTCGTGGCCCGGACTCGGGAACCTCCTCATGAAAGCAATTGCGGCAAGGGATGTCGTTCTCATTGAAAGTACCATTGTGGTGATCATCACCCTGTTTCTCCTGGTAAACTTCGTCGTGGATCTCCTGTACCATGTCATCGATCCGAGGATAACATATGAGTAGGGCTTTCGTATATGGAGACAGTGTACGGCAGGATTTGAGAAAAGAGGGTGTTTGGTCAGAGTTGTTCACAAGGGAACCCCTTCTCTTCGTGGTATTCTGCCTGATTGGGTTGATATTCCTGCTTGCCCTGATTGGACCTTTTCTGGTCACCCAGGATCCCAATGCAACAGCTCTCGGTTATAAAAACCGGGGACCCTCCCTGACCCATCTGTTTGGAACCGACTACCTGGGAAGGGACCTCTTTTCCCGGACCATCTATGGTCTCCGTACCTCGTTGTTTATTGCAGTTAGCACTATACTACTTACGTTCTTTGTAGGTACTGCAGTTGGCTGTTTCTCTGCATACTGCGGTGGGAGGATAGACGAGGTTCTGGCACGTATTATTGATTTGTTTCTTGCATTCCCTGCAATCATTCTGGCGCTTGCGCTGGTCACCCTCCTTGGACCCGGATTACTGAACATGATACTGATCCTGGTTATTGTGCAATGGGCGTCATTTGCACGATTGATGCGTGGACAGGTGCTCTCCGAAAAATTCCAGGAATACATCCTTTCCTCAAAGGCGGCAGGATTACCCGGCTGGTGGATAATCGCCCGCCATCTGGTGCCAAATACCATAATGCCTGTGGTTGTCCTCGCAACCATCGATATTGGTCACACCATCCTCACTATCTCCACCCTCGGATTTCTGGGTCTTGGAATTCCACCAACAATTCCCGAATGGGGATCGATGATCAATGCGGGCTTAAGTTACATGCGCATCGCACCTCTCAATGTGATTGTACCCGGGATTGCAATTACGATTGTGACGTTGCTCTTCAACGTAGCAGGAGAAGGACTGCGCGATCTTTCAAATTCAGAACAGGATCAGGGGATGGTACTATAGAGGCAATTCTCACGGCAAAGGACCTTAACGTCACCTTCCATACGAGATATGGAGCTATTCGTGCATCGCAAAATGTTTCTTTCTCCCTCTATCCCAACGAGATTTTCGTCCTTGTGGGGGAAACGGGTTCAGGGAAATCGGTAATCGGCCAGGCGATTCTCCATCTCCTTCCCCCGTCAGCGGAGGTAAGCGGGAGTGTTCAGTTCATGGGCGAAGAGATTCTCTCTCTCGATGAAGAGGCTTTTTCGCACTATCGTGGACACAAAATTGCACTGATACCCCAGAATCCATCAGGCTCACTCAATCCCCTGATGCGCAATGGCGATCAGATCGGAGAGGTCATGAAAATGCAAAAAAATGCACGAATCAGGGAGATAAGGCGACTTCTTACCCTTCTTCGGTTCGAGGAACCGGATCGTGTCGCCCAATCCTACCCGCATTCACTCTCTGGCGGGATGCGGCAGAGGCTGACTACCGGTATTGCGATTGCATCGCAGCCTCTCGTCCTCATCGCAGATGAACCTACAAAGGGTCTGGATTTTGCTGCAAGGAGAGTGACGATGGAGGTCTTCTCCGAGCTCAAGCGTGCATATAAGACCTCCATCCTTCTCATAACCCATGATCTGGATCTCGCAGGATTAATTGGTGACAGAATCGGGGTGATGTATTCTGGTGAGATGGTTGAATCGGGCAGGTGCGAGGATGTCTTGGCCCACCCTCTTCACCCCTATACTCGTGGCCTCCTCCGTGCATTACCCCGTAATGGAATGGTTCCGATGCAGGGATCTGCACCCGCACTGGAAAACCTTCCTGAGGGCTGTTATTTTCATGGACGCTGCGATCGTCACTGCGAAACTGGTCTGCTTTGTCATCCGGAGTGGATAATCAGGAATGGGAGGGGTATCAGGTGCCACCAGAACTCCTGAGCGTAGAAGGACTCCATAAAACGTACGGGCATGGCGACATTTTTTCAGATGTAACCTTTACGCTCAGGGGTGGGGAGACAATCGGTCTTTTTGGGATGAGTGGCTCTGGCAAATCCACCCTCAGCAGATGCATCCTGGGACTGGAGCGTCCGACGCACGGAAAGATCCGGTTCGAAGGATTGGAAATAACAAGAATGAGGCGGTCCTTCTTCTCCGGAATAAAACCCCTGATCCAAATGATTTTTCAGCATCCTGAAGTCTCATTCAACCCGCGGATGAAATTGATCGACAGTGTAACAGAACCACTGGTCTATCATAAAAAGATCTCCGTGGAAGATGCCTTCACTATGCTTATGCCTCTTATAGAGGCTGTTGGACTGAAACAGGAACAGTTCTTCCGCTATCCCCACCAGCTGTCGGGGGGCGAGATCCAGCGGGCGATGCTGGTGAGAATCTATTCTCTGGAGCCGAAACTGGTCATCGCAGACGAACCAACTTCTATGCTTGACATGTCAGTTCAGGCGCAGGTATTGACTTTGATCAGGACCCTGCAGCAGAAGAATCAAAATGCCTGCATTTTTATTTCGCATGACCCGGAGGTGATACGGATTATGTGTCATAAGGTTGGGGTGCTTGAGAACGGAAAATTCAGGGTCATGAATATGGAGGAGTTCGAGGCGTACGCAGCAAGACTTTTTCCTGAATTACTGATGAAGTCATAAATTCTTCACGGGCATCGGAATAGCGTTCCGATATCCCGTAAAGAAGTGGAGATCTTCCATAATGGGTTTTTAATATTGAGTGCTGATAAAGACCTCCGTTATGAGAAGGTTCCAATTGTATCATGGAGAAAGACAGGTCAGTATCGAAAATTGATCCTTAAATAGAATATTTTCTGTTCCCAAGGGCGTCGTTTTTTTCGGTGGTCTGCATAGGTTGGTACGATGACACCCCCGGCGGGGCCGGAATAGGGCATGCATCCCTCCGTGCCCGGAAAAAGACCCCTCACTTCCCGATGCGGACCAGGTACCGGTTCGCGGCGACTTCTGTCCATGTCACCTGGTATCCCTGGCCGGAAAAAGGGGAACACGTGTTGTCCACCTGCTCCCTCGTTGCGTAAAAAGCCACGGTATCGCCGGGAGAAAGCTTGTTCAGCAGGATTTTCAGCTTTATCATCAGGTTGGTGCAGGTCAGTTCGGAAAAGTCCTTTGCGTTTGTATTCTCCATGGTATCACATCCTTTCAGAAGAACAGCATGCGCATGGCAGGGGTAAAAGCGGGGTCTTTTTTTGCCGGGAACAGGATTCGGGACAGGTCTCCGTCCGAGGCCTCCCTGACCAGCGACAGGTTCCCCGTGGTACTGACGCCCCTGTCCGCGACGGAAGGGGCATGGACGTAGTAGGAGAGACTCCCGATATCGGTCGTGACGGCGATCATCTCCTGCACGTTGAAGATCCGGTCATTATCGGGCACATCGTGGTTCCCCTGGAGGGCATACACGCCATCCTCGATGAAGACGACGTTCGTCGAAATTCCGTCCATGGCCGCGGCAATGGCCAGGGAGAGTCCCCCGAACGTCCACTCGGAACAATAGGGAGGGTGCGTGATAAACACGGTCAGGGTGGGGACTCCCTCCTTCCCGTCTCCGGCCGGGACAGTCCAGCCCCCCATGTGCGAGGCGATAGGGTGGAACCCGGAAAACCGGGCAAGGATCTCTTTCAGTGGCTTGATCGCGATGTCCTGGATACAGGAAGCAGGTTCACAGAAACCCGTGCCGGGGTTCATCTGGTAATATCCCCTCGCTGTTGCACACCGCGAACAGGCAGCAAACCACGGGTCGCGGCATGCTCGTACGGTGTTCCCGGATAGGGCAGATACGCCTTTGCCGATGTTCTCGAACTCCGAGGGGCGCTGGCCATCGTGGAGAGCGTGGACCCCGTCGAGGTAGCAATAGAGCTCCGGGTGCAGCCCAGCCCCGAGTACGCAGGTGAGGAACCGGAGCATGTAGACCGGGACCCGGCTCATGTAGGGAGAAGTGCAGAGGAGGAATGCAGCGCTCCTCGTCCCGGGCCAGTCCTTTTCGAGGGAAGAGACGAGTTCTCCCCAGAAAGACTCCCGGTTGGCCGACCCCGTGATACGAAGACCCGGGATCCCGGATGCAACAGGGTCGGCGAGTCCCTGAAGGCGGAGCTCGTCGCCGTCTGCAATGACCAGGACGGACGGCAACCGGGAGAGGGTGGCCCAGGCAGGGCGGGTCCGTGCATCCACGAGGCTGAAGAGGGCATCTCCTGTAAGAAATATCTTTACATTCCCCGTGTCCCCGGAGTGCTCCTGCCCTCCTGCCGTGCCGATCACCCCGGCGAGCCACCTCATGCGTTCCCCGCTGATGGGATCGCAGAAGAGGAACGTTGAGGAGAACACAATGATCAGGCCCCCAGTCCAAGGGACTTCATGAGGAGGACAATCCACCCCGATACGAACGCCGCGAAGACCGGGGAGGCGACAGCCATCCCGAGCAGGAAGAACGCAGCCCTGATGTTCCCCTCGGATGTCATTACGGCCTGCCGGATGGGGCATCCGCCGAGGAGGACGCAGATAAATCCGACGAGGAAACCGGGGATCACGGCAAGGAGGATGTAGGCTGCCGGGCCAAGGCCTGCAGGGGCTCCCGGAACCGGGATAAAAGGCCCGCTCGTGAGTGCCCAGAAGAAGTGTTCCATTGCTGCAGGTGTCAGTGTCCAGAAGAGGAGGTACCCGAGGAACGAAAAGACGATCAGGGCCAGGTACCCTGAGAGGATCCGCGTGTGGCGGAAGAGGAAATAGTCGCGGAACCCTCCGATCGAGCAGAAACCGGAACGCTGGGCAAGGTAGCCGATCAGGATACCGAGGAGGAGAGTCACGGCAGGGACCGCGTAGACCGCAATCTCCATGGGCAGAACACCGGTCGCCATCAGGCCTCCTCCCTTTCGGCCCGCTTCAGCATGAAGACCGTGCCCGCAACGACTCCAAGTGCCATCGCCACGATGAAGAGCAGGGCAATGATATCCCCGTAGCCCGTCCGGAGAGCCGCCCTGTACGGGCACCCCCCGAAGACCATCGCGAGGATGAGCACGAGGAAACCCCCGAGGAAATAAAGCAGGTAGTCCCGGAACGATCCCTTTTTGACGGCGTGCTCCCTGTTCACGCGTGCGGATACGTATGCGCCGATGAGCACACCGACAACACTCATCACGGGTAAAACTGCATTCTTCGAGATGGGTGCAAGGGCAAGGGATGACCCGGCAAGAATATTGGTAACCCCGTTCACGAGATCCCGCGTGTGGCATGCGACGCAGAACCCGTACGCCTCGGGGCCCCCGGCACTGATGAGAAGCGACTGGGACAGTGCAGCGAGAATCCCGATCACCGCACCGAGAAACGCGGGATGCCGGACGAGGAGGAATGCATGGCGGCGGACTGTGTCATGAATACTGCAGGGTACCATGGGTCATTACATTTCGACATTTTTCACTATAATATTTTGGAACCATTTATGCACTTATGTGACACAAAATGCAAAGATCGGCAGGGAGATTCAAAATCATTATATTTGGATAACCGAATATAGGTATATACAGATGACAGCAATAAACGACCTCTTCACGGCCGGGCAGTTTTTCCTGGTCATCACGCTCGAACTTGTCCTCCTCTTCGTGGCCATCAGCTTCCTGGTAGGGCTCATCCAGGAATACGTCCCCGAAGAGAAGATCCGCCGGGCTCTCTCGTCCGGGAACCGGGTCACGGGGACGGCTCTCGGTGCATTCTTCGGTGCCCTGACACCGTTTTGCTCCTGCTCGACGATCCCCGTGCTCGTCGGGCTGATCAACTCCCGGGTTCCGTTTGGCGCCTGCATGGCATTCCTCCTTGCATCACCGCTCTTAAACCCGGTCATTGTCTTCATGGTGCTGGCATTCTTCGGACCGGTACCGACCGTTATATACTGTGCAATCACCTTCTGCATCGCAGTGTTGTCGGGGCTCGTGCTCGAAGAAAGGGGGTTCATCCGGTTCGTCAAACCTGTCGGACCGGGAAAGAACGCTATCTCCTCTGGTGCAGGATCGGGGTGCTGTGCAGGTAACCCGGTTCGTCCGGCAAAGGCAAGTACGGGCTGTTGTCCGGGAGATACAGGCGCGATCACCCCATCAGTGGGGTGCTGTTCAGATGAACCGGTTCGTCCGGCAAAGGCAAGTACGGGCTGTTGTCCGGGAGATACGGGCATGACCACACAGGCAACAGGGTGCTGTGCAGGCGGTTCAACGCCCATCCCCGCGGCTCCCCCCGCCAGTGCAAACCCTGGCGTGAACGGTTCACCCGGATCCCACCATGGCCGCCGGATGAAGTCTGCCCTGGGTTTTTCCCTCCGCCTGTTCCGCCAGGTACTTCCCTACCTCATCCTCGGGGCTGCAATCGGGGCGTTCATCTACGGGTTCGTGCCCGAGGACCTGATCGTCTCCCTTGCGGGTCCGGAAAACCCCCTCGCCATCCCCATCGCAGCCATCATCGGCATCCCGATGTACATCAGGGCGGAGACGATCATTCCCATCAGTGCGGTCCTGCTTACGAAGGGGATGGGCCTTGGCGCTGTCATGGCACTCATCATTGGCGGAGCAGGGGCAAGCATTCCCGAGGTGACCCTCCTTGCATCCATCTTCGAGCGGAGGCTCGTTGCAGCGTTCGTTGGAGTCGTCCTCGGGGTCGCCATCAGTGCGGGGATCGTCCTGCAGGTCCTGCAGACGGCAGGGCTTCTCGGGTGAAGATCACTGGATTTATCCGGGTTTACCAACGAGGTATTAGTACATGACGGGGAGGACAGGACGGCACCGGGCATCGTCCTTGTCCCGGTATATCACCATCTTCAAGGCGCTCTCCGACGAGACGAGGCTCCGGATCTACCTCCTCCTCGGTGGCGGGGAACTTTGCGTCTGCCATATACAGGCCATCCTCGGGACCACCCAGACCAAGGTCTCCCGCCACCTGGGAATCCTGCGGAATGCCGGCCTGGTCACAGCCCGGCGGGAGGGGCTCTGGATATACTACAGGAGGTCGGAGCCGGGACCCCCCGGAGTGAGATCCTTTACGAGGGACCTTGCCAGGCTCCTTGATACGGACCCGGGCCCTGGCGGACGGGAGGGCAGGGACGGTCATTGCGAATGCGAAGAGGGAAAGGTTTCCCATGGCAAAGACACTCGTCATTGAATGGAAGCACATCGGGAACGATGTGACCGGAACGTGCGAGCGCTGCAGCCTGACCGGCGGAGCGATACGCGATGTTTTAAAGGACCTCGGACCCTATTTCAGGCAAAAGGGCATCATACCCGAGTTCCGTGAGACAGTCCTCCCCGATGCTGAGATCGGGGTATCGAACCAGGTCCTCCTCGACGGCAGACCCCTCGAGGACTTCCTTGCCGGTGCGGAAGTGGTCTCGACCCCCTGCTGTTCCTGTGCCTGCATCACGGGACAGGACGAGGCTTATTGCCGTGCAATCGAGTATCGGGGACATCGCTACGAGGCGATTACCCCCGACCTCCTGAAACAGGTGATCATCGGTGTGGTGGAGAGCAAAAAGGGAACGTGTGACTGCGGTTGTGCCTGCAACGGCCGGTCCTGAAAGGACGCTCCGGCAGGTTGCGGGGGAAAAAGCCGGGAGAGGGGGGTGAAAGGACACCATGAGTGCCAGCGAAAAAAAGAGGAGTGTTCTCTTCATCTGCACCCACAACTCTGCACGCTCCCAGATGGCTGAAGGTTACCTGCGGGCCCGGTACGGCGACCGTTTCGATGCCTTCTCGGCCGGGACAACGGCAACCCGGGTCCATCCCCTCGCCATTGCGGTCATGGAAGAGATCGGCATTGATATATCCGGACAGCGCTCCAAACCTGTCACGGAATTTTACGGAAGAGAGATGGACCTCGTGGTGACGGTATGCGATTCTGCGCGGAGTGCCTGCCCCTTCTTTCCCTGGGCAAAAGAGACCCTCCACGTCCCGTTTCCCGACCCGGCCGGGAGGGAAGGGGAAAGTCCGGTCGACGTTTTCCGGAAGGTCCGGGACGGGATCACGGGATGGATCGACGGGCATTTCGGGAGGGGTGAGACGGGATGAAAGATGAGGACCGTCCCGTTCTCCTCCTGACATGCTCGGGGATCTCCCACACGGGGCAGCTTACGACCCTCGCAGGGCGCTTTATCCGGAGCATGTACCCGGCCCTTCTCTCCCGCCACCTTGTCCTCACCGGGCTCACGCGGTCCCTCGAGGAGGAACTGGACGGTGACGAGCGCCTGGTCGTGGTTGACGGGTGCGACCAGTGCTGTGCCAGGAAGAGAGTCCTTCTGGCAGGAAAGGTCATGGACGGGCACCTCGTCGCAACTGCAGAAGGGATCGCCAAGCGGGGGATGGAAGAGCCGCGGTTTGACGAGATCCAGAAGCTTTCCCACGTGATTATGAGAATTGTGAAAAACGACGGGCACATATCCCACCGGGTGCCCCCGGGACAGGACCATGAATAAGAGAAGCATTGTTATTCTACCGGTTCTCCTCTTCGTTTTTGCATACCTGCTCGCGGCAGGGTGCCTGACGCAGGGGAACACGGGGGAGAGTGCCGGGAACAGGTCTCTCTCTTCCGTCGACAAGGTCGAGGTCTACCATTTCCATGCGACCCGCCAGTGTTATTCCTGCATCGTTCTTGGAGAATACGCAGAGGAAACGGTAAAGACGTATTTTGGACCTGAGCTTGCATCAGGGAAACTGGTCTTTGGCCATATAAATGTCGATCTCCCGGAAAACAGGGCAATCGTGGAGAAGTACGGGCCTACCGGATCCTCACTCTGGATCGGGGTCACCAACAGGGGTGAATTTTCAAAAGAGGAGAATATCCGGGTATGGTACAAGATCGGGAACAAGGAAGAATACATGGACTACCTGAAGGGAGTTATTGAAAAGAGGCTGGCAGGGGATCTCTCGTGACAGGCGTGATGGGTGCCATGGAGGCCCTTGGGACCAGCGGCATCCCCCTCGTCGCGGCGTTCTTCATCGGTCTCCTGATGACGTTTTCTCCCTGCCCGCTTGCCACGAACATCACTGCCATTGCCTTCATCTCGAAGAAGATCGGCGACAGCAGGCACACGATCCTCGTCGGGACACTCTACAGCCTGGGGAGGATGGCAGCCTACATCGCTCTCACGGCCCTGATCGTCCATGCGGGCCTGAACATCCAGGCGATCTCGTTCTTCCTCCAGGAATACGGGGAGAGACTGATCGGGCCGTTCCTGGTCGTCATGGGAGTCCTGATGCTTGAAATCGTCCAGATCCCCTTCTCCGGTGGACAAGGCAGGCTCCAGGCGATCGAGCTCTATCTCGGTGAAAAGGGATACCTGGGAGCGTTCTTCCTCGGTGTCATATTTGCGCTTGCCCTTTGTCCGTTTGCCGCAGTCCTCTTCTTCGGAATGCTGGTCCCGATTGCGTTGAAGACCGGGGACGCGCTTTTCGTTCCTGCGGTCTTTGCAGTTGCGACGGCACTGCCGGTCATCGTCATCTCCCTGATCCTCGTCAGGAGTGTCAACCGTGTCTCGAACGTGATGCAAAAGGTGCAGGACATGGAGAAATGGGTAAAGTGGGCTGTTGCCGCTGTCTTTATCTGCACTGGATTGTATTACATCGCGATCGTGTACGGGCCGGCGATCGGGCTGGGGTGAATTGGTTCCCGATTCTCCATGCAGGTTTGTGTGAGAGTGGCTTTCGGTTTGTTATCAGGAATCAGGCACGATGATACCCTGTGATTTTTCCGTCACCTGTTTTCGGCAGGGTTGAGTGTGCCCTGCCCGGGACTCGTCATCCAAACCTCTCCCCATGACACCTCCACCATTCTCCTTTTACCCCTTCTGCACCATACCCGCATAGTATGTGGGATGCCGGAACCGACGCGTGCCTGGAGGGAATTCTCTCTCTTTCCGGGGATAGCCGGTGGGAGATTGACAGGGCCCACGCGGCACGAAACGTCACGGCTTACGTGGTCCGTTCGTTCGATGGGAGTGCACTCGTCTTTTCGCTGCCCCTGCTTGTACTCCGCCCCCTCTGTGCAGAGATCCCCCTCGATCCACGGGGATCGGCGGGTGCCGTCGCGTGCATCATCGAGCGTATCAAGGAGAAAGCAGCCTCCGACGAGGCACTGGGCCCCCTCGTTGGCCGGGGCTGCAGGTTCCCCCACCAGTTTGCGGCGTTGACCGAGCCCTACACGGTGGTATCTTCCCCTGCAGCGCTCGCATCGCACCTCTGGCACGCGGGCGGCCGGAACGTTGCCGATGGCAGGGGTGTCCACCTCCTCGTCGGCGGGGCGGTCCCGTGCCCCGCCGCGTTTCCGCACCGCGAGGTCCGGGGGTTCATCGGGACCGTCGCACGCTTCTGCGAAGCGGTTGCGAAAGTGACGTTCTCGGTCCCGGCCCGGGAACTGGAAGCGGCCTGGATGAATGCCCTTGACCAGCAGATTCTCCGGGAAATGCTCCCCGGGAAGGGGCTTGTCTCGTTCGTCGGGGACGGAGCACATCTTGCCCGATCGTATACGCGTTACAGGTGCTATTTCCGGACTGCCGGGCCGAAGACGGGGACGAGCATCCCGTTCACCTGCCCTCCCGATCTTTCCCCCATCGAACTGGAACTTCCCGCGAGCAAACGGATAGTCACAGGCCTTGGGATCAGGAAAAAGGAGGTGTTTGCGGTTGCCGGGTCGAACGCGGAAGGAAAGACAACGTTCCTCGAAGGGATCATTGCCGGGATGGACGACCATGCCCCCGGCGACGGCAGGGAGATGGTGGTCACCGTGCAGGGCCTCTGCACAGCGGAGGCCACGAACGCCATCCTGACCGGTGCAGACGTGAGCATGTTCTTTTCGTCCCTCCCGCCCGGGATCAGCGGGACGGTCCATGCAGCGTCCGGAATGGGGAGCGGCTCGATGACCATGGCATACCAGGTGCAGAGGGCCGTCGACCGGGAATGCCCGCTGCTCATCATCGACGAGGACCGGGCTGCTCCCAATCTCCTCGTCGGAAGCGCCCTCCAGAAGGATGACGTCACACCCCTCTCCGCGATCCTCTGCCATGACCGGGGGAGGATGAAGGAGACTGCCCTTGTCTTTGCTGCGTGTGCCATGGATACGCTGGTCGCACAGGCAGACCGGATCATGGTTCTCGACAGGCACGTCGCCCATGCAATCGACCGGGAAGAGTTCCGGAAAAGGGTAGCCCTGTCACTCGGGAAGATGGCCCGCGAACTGATGGCGGGAGAAAGAGGGGCAACGCCGGGGAAATGAGGGACTGACGTTGCACGGTGCAGCAACCAAGGAGAAGGAAGGCCTTGTTCCCCTCTCTGCCGTGAGTTATGCCGAACCGCCCGGGGAAGCCGGCAACAGGGATCCGGAGAAGGATCCAGGAAGAAAAAAACCCAGCCTGTGCCCTTTTCATACTCATTAGCCCCCTTACCAACTCACCATTCAGAGAGCCTCTGTAAATCGATCTTTTTATCAAAGCCCAAAGAAATCACGAGTCCGAGTAAAAGTACATTGAGACAGACCGTTTTTTTCACAGATCTCGTCGTATACTTGTGGATTTTCCTTAAACCGAATGCATTTTTCGCCGCTTTAAACACATCCTCAATACGAGATCTCTTTTCCAGAAAAGGTCTCTCATCCCTAAGATGCGTGAACAATCGTCTGGCCAAGTTGGAGAACCGTTTCATAAGTTGCTTCGTATCTGATCTGCCAAAAATCCAGATGGGATAGTTGAGCCTTTTCATCAGTTTCGACACAGAGAACTTCTTTTTAGAGAAGATCAAGGGAACAACATTGAACTCAAAAATGCCCTGGACATAGTTATCGTATGAGTAATAACCCTTGTCAAAGACGACAATATCTCCAATACGGGTGATTCTACGTCTTTTCAATTCTGTCATGATCTCTTCATAGAGAACAGAATCATGCGGAGATCCCGGGTGAAGGAGAAAACAGACTGGCTGCAGTGAACGAGAATCAAGTGCCAGGGTCAGCTTATACCCAATGTAATGTCCATGAGTTGGCGAATAGCCCCATTTGAACTCCCGAGTCTCAAGTTTGGCTTTTGAATAGGTTCTTTTGAACCAGTTCAGATCGAGGGTAATTGCCGTGGCATCGACCAGAAATGTATTCATTCCACGCCTTCTTTTCCATTTACACCATGAATTGAGGATACCTGTGATGAGGGAGATGAACTGGAGTTCATCACACCTGCTTAAAATGCTATAGACGGTCTCTACAGAGGGAACATCCCGAATTCCCATGAATTTTCTTAATTTCCTTCGATCCTTCAATTCCTGAACCACAAAAGCATAGTCAACTGAAAAGAACATCGCCATGAGAGCGATTTTCACGGCCTCTGCAGCAGGTTTTATTGGAGTTATCTCATATTTTGAGAACTCCTGCTGTGCACGACGTGTCGATACGACTGCCAGAACCCGTTCCAGGAGGAATCATTTTGGGTCCTTCCGCTCTACTATCAATGGGGAGTACATTTCGTTACCAAATATGTATTCCCCTTCGAGTACGATCAATTTTGCGGTTTATTCCCGGTTATTTTAGAATTTAGAGGTATATCCAAGTGTACTTTTATCCGGCATTCATGAATTTTATCCAAAATGTCAATTGAGAAATGATTTGGTGCTATTTTGGGGCTGATCCCACAAGGGGGCTAATACTCATTATCCGAGCCGTTTTTGAGTAACCCTGTGTCGCAATCACGGGGTCACCGGGTAGTACTGGGAGGGAAAGGCATGAGTGCGTCTTTGGGAAAGAGGCCGGGTCGCGGTCCCCCATAATATCCCCTCGGGGGAAGAGAAATATTATTGTGTCTCGGGGGAACGTGTCTTCAGAAGAGTGTTTTTTTTCGTGGACACCGATCCCCCGGGGTTGTGTGCCTGCGGAACACGGATTTCCCGTTCTCCGGGAGGGAAGGGAGAGATATGAAAGAATCCGGGAGCAGGGGTAATGGTGAATACGAGCATACCCAGGTCGGGCATCTCGTCATCGCGGCAACCACGGCAGTCATCCTCATCATAATAGTCTCTGTGATTGATTTTGGTCCCGTCTGGGTAGTTCTCCCCATTGCAATCGCCATGCTCCTTATCCTCGCCACGTTCTCCACGCTCACGGTATCGGTCCGCAATGGCACACTTTCCCTTGCATTCGGGCCCATCCGGCTTTTCAGGAGGAACTGGCCCCTTTCCGGGATCGTAACGGTCACCATCGTGAAAAACCCCTGGTACTATGGATGGGGCATTCGCTGGACGCCCCGCGGTCCGCTCTACAACATTGCCGGGTTTGCTGCAGTGGAGGTCACGCTGGCTTCCGGAAAGGTGTTCCGGATCGGGACGGACGAGCCGGAAGAACTCAAACGGGCCATCGGGAAGGCAGGACAGGAATGATGGCAGGCCCATGGGGGTAGGGGAGTCCCGGCTGACATCCCGGGGTTTCCAACCGGGACTCCACCCCTTTATTCTGTCAGGGATAAGGGAGATGTACCCGGAGAATACCCGAATCGTGAATTCATCCATCCTTTTTTATTCCGATCCTGCTTTTTTTAATCAGTCCCTCGACCATGCCCCCATCTCCTCACTCCTGCAAAAGATGCCGGGCACGAGCCGAAGGCCCCTCTCTGGCAGTCCTGCATAAAGACATCATCATATTTGGGGTTTTTGAGGGAAAACTGCCCCAAAGGTTAAATATTTTGGTATTCAGTTTTCAATAAGGGGACAATAAGGGAGGTTTTTTCCTGTATCGATCAGGGGGAAAAGTACAGGACGGACAGAGTATTCCGGCAGAAAGGAGAAGTTGGGGCAATTTCGTGGTTTCCTCGTCGTCTGCCGGAAAAGTCATCCTCGCAGCCGTTATCCTGGTCCTCGCACTTTCCATGGTTCACCCTGCCGGTGCAGATCGTGATGTCCGGGTAGCCCTCGTGCACATACCTCCCTCGATCTATACAGACGACAAGGGAGAGCCTGCGGGGCTTTTCGTCGAGCTCCTCCGTGACATTGCAAAAAAGGAAGGATGGAACCTGATATTTATTCGCGGGACGCTCTCCGAAAGCTGGGAACGCCTTGCCGCGGGTGAGATCGACCTGATGATGGGTGTATCCCCAACCCCGGAACGCGAGAAACTCTATGACTTTTCCCACGAGCGGGCGATATCGGTGTGGTCCCAGGTCTACGCCCCGCCAGGGTCAGGCATCAATACCATCCTCGATCTCGATGGAAAATGCGTGGCTGTGCTCAGGGGGGATATCAATAGCCAGATGTTCCGGGACTACGCAGATAAATTCGGGATTACCCCCACTCTCGTGGAGTATGACACCCTTGACGAGCTGTTCTCGAAGACCGCCTCAGGAGGCGCCGATGCGGTCGTTGCATTCAATATAGCCGGTAAGGACTCAGCCAACAAGTACGGGCTGCAGGAGACAAACATCCTCTTTAATCCGACGGCTCTGGGGTTTGCCGTCCCGAAAGGAAGGAACCAGGATGTTCTTTCGGCAATAGACAGTTATATCGCCGCCGGGAGGAGCGACGAATCATCTTTCTACACGCGGACCATGCAGAAATGGTTTGGCATGAAGGCAAGCTGGACCGTGCCGTTCTACCTCTGGTGGGGCCTCGGTGGGGTCATTGCACTCGTTGTCCTCTTCGTGGTGATGAGCCTGATCCTCAAAAGGGAAGTGAACAGGAAGACAGCAGAGATATCCCGGCAGAACGAGGAACTCCGATCCGAGATAGCCAGGCGGGAGGTCGTGGAGAGTGAACTGATTCGAAAAAACGAGGAGATACAGGCAGCATACGAGGAGATGAAGGCAATCGAAGAGGAACTCAGGGCCAACTATGTTGAACTCGGGAAGACCCAGCAGACCCTTACCCAGGCACGGAAGAAACTGAGCCTGCTCAACACGATTACCTTCCAGGAAATCCAGAACGGCATTTTTTCACTGAACGGTCTGATAGGCCTGGCTCAGGAGGCGATATCCGGCACCGAGGGACAGAAATACCTGGCAAAGGCGCAGGAAATTATGCGGTCGCTTGAAAATACGCTGCGTTTCTCCAGGAACTACCAGGAGTTGGGGCTCAACGAGCCGACGTGGCAGGACGTCAACTCTGTCTTTCTCTATGCCATTTCACACCTCGATTTTTCCGGGATAAGCAGGAACGTCCAGCTGGACGGCCTCGAGATCTATGCAGATCCGCTGCTTGAAGAGGTCTTCTACGAGATGATGAAGAAAGTCATCCAGGGAGGCAATAACACGGATTCCGTCCGGCTCACATACAGGAAAGAGAAAGAGGGCATTTCAATCCTTGTCGATGTCAACGGTCCCGGCATCCCGGAAGATGAGAAAGAGAGGATCTTCGAAGAGGATTACATCAGGCAGGTGGGGGCGGGACTGTTCCTCTCACGTGAGATCCTCTCGATTACGGGAATTTCAATCAGGGAAACAGGGGAGCCCGGGAAGGGAACACGATTCGAGATATTCGTTCCGGAAGGGAAGTACAGGTTCCCGGGAGAGAGGCGGTATTAAGGGGAGGAGGACGGGTTTGAGCTACCCTGCCCCGTACACTCGCCTCTTTTCAGGAAGAAGATAAACGCCCCCTGCCTGTTTCTGGCAGTACGGAGAGAGCATTTACCCTTTCACGGCACATGAAAAGCAGGCTTTCCGGGCTTTGGTCATGTCGGACGGAGCCATATTCAGGATGCCACCGCCCGCGGTGATGGGAAGGGGAGTAATAAGTCTTTGTTCGATCCATTCCGGGAACTTCAGGAGAAAAGGATTATAGCGGGCCGGATTGCATCCGGTATAGAACGGCAGACCCGGCGGGTACCAGACACGGGCTTTCTTCTGGCATCCGGGTCTCGATGGGGACGTACCGATGCCGGAAAAACAGGAAGGAAAAACAGTTGTCGTCTCGTGGACGGGAGGAAAGGACGGTTGCTTTGCCTGTTACAGGGCAATGGAGAAGGGTTATAAAATTGCCCGCCTGCTCCACTTTACGAACAGGAAGAAGAGAGGATCCCACGAAC
Organism: Methanolinea sp.; assembly: GCA_030019395.1. GTDB lineage: Archaea > Halobacteriota > Methanomicrobia > Methanomicrobiales > Methanospirillaceae > Methanolinea_A. Next base: position 141,146 of record JASEES010000047.1, read on the forward strand.
TGAACCCCGGAATCATCAGGGCACAGTCGGTTGCAACAGGGATCCCCCTCATCCAGAGGGACTTTTTCTCGTATGAGGAGGAATTCCGGAAGGTGATCCTCGAACTCCGGGAGCAGGGCGGGAGAATTGACGGGGCGGTTTTTGGGCATATCCAGACCCACGGCAGTCTCGTGGAGAGAATCTGCCGGGACCTCGACCTTGAGATCGTCATGCCCCTCTGGAAAATGGATTCGGAAAGACTCCTCGCGGACATGATCGATGCCGGTTTCGAGATTGTCATCGCCAGTACAAGGGCTGACGTATTGGGAGAAAAATGGCTGGGCCGGATCATCGATGGAGCGTTCCCCGGAGAGATCCACACGCTGGGGGTGCCTGTCGACCCCTGCGGGGAGAACGGGGAGTTCCACACGCTCGTGACCGATGGCCCGATTTTCCGGAAGAAGATAATCATCACCCGGTTCGAACCTGCCTTTTTTAACGGTTACTGGTACATGGACATCAGGGATTTTTCCCTGCAACAGAAGGGATAAGGGGGAGAGCGGGGGGCTGCCCTTTTAGGAGGAGAAAAGGGCCGGGTTACGACCAGATCGCATACATTGATATGCTGTTTTCTGAAGAAAACTACATGTCTCCATATACTCCATGCAATAAGATAGAGTAATATAGACTTCCGGGCAGGAGAACGGGTATGGAGATTCGGAAGGTGCAGGTAACAGGAGGGTCTTCCTATGTGATCACTCTCCCCAAGGAATGGGTCCAGGCCCAGAAAATTGCAAAAAACGAGCCACTGGGGATGGTGGTCCAGAGTGACGGCTCATTGCTCGTTACGAAGGAGATCAACGAAAAAACCATCTCGCGGGTCAGGAAGATAGACGTCACTGCTATCGATGACCCTACCTACCTCTTCCGGCTCCTCATCGGGATATACATTGCAGGTTTCACGACCATCGAGCTCTTTTCGAGAACACGTCTCCCGCCGTCGATAGGGTTGATCGTGCGGGATTTTACCCAGGTGGCCATAGGCCCCGAGATCGTGGAGGAGACCGACAACCGGATAGTTCTCAAGGATCTTCTCAACCCTACGGAGATGCCCTTTGATAATACCCTGAAGAGGATGTACGTAATCGTCAAGAACATGTACCTGGACGCCATGAATGCCATGGAGACCCGGAATGGAAAACTCATCGAGGAGATAATCTCCCGGGACAGCGACGTGGACCGGCTTCACTGGCTCATCGCCCGGCAGAGCAGCATCGTTCTGAAAAATCCTGAAGTCGCGAGGAGGATGGGTGTCAGTCCCCACATGGTCATGAATGCGATGATCATCAGCCGGATCATCGAAAGGATAGGAGACCATGCGGTACGCTGGGCTGAAAATGCACGCCAGATCATTGATCACGATCTCGACGCACGGATTCTCAAACACATGAAGGATGCAAGCACGCTTGCCCTTTCCATATTTGACCGGAGTATCACTGCGTATTACAAGGCCGATATCCGGGAGTCACACCGGAACATCGAGCAGGTCAGCACGCTCGAGGAACTTTGCGAGGAGCTGAACCAGCTCGTGATGGAAGAGGAGCCTGATGTTGCCGTCGCACTCCGGTACATATCGGAAAGTATCCGGAGATCGGGGGAATATGCAGGGGATATCTCCGAGACGGTAATGAATTACCTCGTTGAAGAAAAAATCTGAAGCTTTTCGCTCCTTTGATCGGGTATTGGAAAGTGAATATGGTGGATACCGTGCCCCGGCCGGCGGAGAGTAAAAACAAACTGATCCGGGCGAACCTCCGGCAGGTGTTTCACCATTCAATGTGGAATAAAAAAGGCGTTTTCCTCTCGAATAACCCGGACGGAACCGCGAGGAGCTGTCAGGTGACCCTGCCAGTTACTTCCCGGGCAAATGCCGGAGAAGTAAAAGAGGAGGTCGGGTATGCCGGGGGCTCATGTCAGGAGACGAGGCGGAACGGCCCCGGTTCGATGTACCTCCCGGCTCCGATGAACCATGAACCGTCCACGTCCATAACGATACTGACCTTCAACGCTGTCCTGTTGGTAAACGGGTTCGTTGAATAGTAGTCCACCATTCCCCCGCCCTGGCGTGCCTTTGCAATCATCTCCCGGACGTGGTAGGAGCCCATCATATCTGTCTCGTTGTACCTGTTTTTCCCGACCTGGTCCGGCCGGTACGGCCATGCGAGTACCGTCCCGTTGTAATCGTAAGCAAAGACGTAGAGGTCACCGTTGATGAACGGGCCGGCAGGGTCATTCAATGCTGCCAGTGCATCGTCTCGTGCGTGCGAGAGGGCGAATTCCCGTGCGTTGGCTACGAATTCCCGGAGTTCCGGGTCGATGAGTGCATCCTCGTCCGTGTAGATGCCGGCCCCGATCCAATAGGTATCGTCAACCGGCCGGACGTAGCTGATCTTGAGCCTGCTCGTCCCGTTCTCGGAAGGTTTCGGGTAGTGGTACAGGATGAACCCACCCCCGGCCCTGGCAAGCCGGATCTCGATATCCGTGTAAGGCTTGCCTGTTGCGTCCCGCAGGGGGAGGAAGTTCGTGCCCACCATGCCGGGCTGGAAGGGAAGAGCAAGGGCAACACCTGAATAATCGAGGGCATAGACGTAGGTGTCCCCGCTGACAAAGGGCCCGTTCACATCCTGGAAAGCGGCAATCGCCGCATCCCTGCCATGGCTCAACGCAAAGGACGCTGCCTCGTCCACGTAGTCTTTGAGTTCTTCCGTAGTTTCCGGCTGGCCGCGGCCCGGGACTCCCCCGCTGCCAGCCCCGCCAAGGCCATACTTTTCAAGGAGCAGGCTCCACGAGGGATCTTTCATCAGCTGGGAGAGGCCATCGTCCATCATCTCCCGTGTAGGGGAATCTCCTTTCCGGACAGCGATTGCGTATCTTTCCCTGGTCGGGATCTCGCCGATGATCGAAAAGGGCTTTTCTTTTGCCATAAGGATCAGCGGGGGAGCATCCCCGATAATCGCCTGGACTGCTCCCCCTTCGAGGCCCGCGGCCATGGAAGAGACATCGGGGTAAAGAACGAGTTTTTCTGCAGGCATGAGCCCGGCGCCGGCGAGTTTCTCCGCGACCCACGCAGCCCCGGTCGATCCGGCCTGGGCACCAACGCGGAGCCTGCCGGCATGGAAGTCCTGCATGCTGACATTGGATCCGGTCCGGGCTGCAACACTCTGATTGGTGGTATAGTAAGGCCGCGTGAAATCAACCCTCTCTTCCCGTTCGGGCGTAACTGTCAGCCCTGAGTAGATCATGTCGATCTTCCCCTGCTCGAGCGCAGGGATAATATCATCCCAGGCAAAGCCAACGAATACCGGGTCAAACCCTTTTCGGGCAGCGATCCAGCGGGCGGCATCGATATCGAACCCCGTCATATTCCCCTCCTCGTCCATGTAGGCGAAGGGTCTGTAATCGGTATCGACACCAATGGTGTACTGCGGCCTTCCGCCCGTCGTCCCGGCCGGGTTTTTTTCAGAGAGGCAGCCCGCCGAAAAAACGGCAATGACGGCGAGAATACCGATGAAAACGGTTAACAGGACTATCCTTTTCATGATGCACCTGTGACAGGCCAGTACCACTACACCGGGAGAAGGGCATAAAAAGTTACTGCTTCGTAATTTTGACTCCGGTATGCCTGGCGAAGAGCCTGCCGGAAATCCATTCGCGTTGCCGGAATCGTCAGGACCAGTTTTACGGGATCCTCTCTTCCGGAAGTTATCGACAGCCCCTGATCTCCCCTCCGGAATCACCCGGAATATCCGTTTGAACATCGATGTCACCCCATTTTGGGCCGGTTTGACAGCAATATATAAATACTATTTAAACCCCTTATCACATGAGGTGATCAAGGTGGCAGATTTACCTCTTGCAGCAGTCGTTAGGATTGCCAAGAAGAGTGGTGCAGAACGTGTCGGAAGTGACGCCGCAGCTGCACTCGTTGCACAGTCAGAAGAATACATCGCGGAACTCGTCAAAAAGGCAAACAAGTTTGCGATGCACGCCGGCCGGAAGACCATCAAGGAAGAGGACGTGGAACTTGCAGCAAAAGAGGTTTAAACCTCGCCAGACCTCCTTACTCCTCTCAATCCAGGCCAGGAATCATACCTTTTTCCCGGGAAAAAAAAGTACACAATGCGGCTCGTGTCACCCGTTCACGAACCGCTTTTCCGTATTTCCGGCTATTTCTTATAAAAATCGCATGGTTCTCATCAGGATACAGGCACAAAGAATGGAAACAGCAAAGCCATTTTCATGGTAACCGCCCCATACCTGCCGCTTGACCGGATAAACAATGTGAAAACCACGATGTGATAGCCGGTCGGAAAAGGAGGGGGAAGACGAGTCCCGGTGATCAGATCTCCCTGATAACAAAGACACGCCACTCTGTTCCGTGGAGGCTGACAGTTGACCAGAATGCCTCCTTCCTGATAACATTCTTTGAATCGCTGCCCGAAAACGAATAGGTCGCGTGTCCCGTCCTGTTACCAGGCAGATTCCGTGCGATATCGAGGATCTCCGGGAAACCGGCAAACATGGTCTCGTTGAAGGTCTCCTTTCCCACCTGGGCCGGGTCCGCATCGTAGAGGATGCGTCCACCCGTCTCCGTGACCATGACGGAGAATGGCGTCCCGCTGGTTGCATCGCCTGCGATGGGCGTAACAAGGGCAGGGGGAGAAAATGCCAGGCTGACAACACCGATGAATGTGCCGTCCTGCGCATGCACGGGGTATGCAATCACGGCTCCGGCTCCTCCCTCGCTGAGAGAAAAGAGATCGCTCATGAGGGGTCTTTGTTCCTGCAGTGCCTTTCTCACTATCTCCTGACCGGTAAGGTTCCGTCCGACGAGGTCCCGTGCACTCCCCGGTTCTGCAGCCCGGACGATCCCGCCGGTGTCATAGGTGATGATGTCCTGGATGGCAGGGTGGGATAGTGCAGCCCTTTCCAGGATTGCTTCTGCTGCAGGGCCTGAAATCCCGGTCTTCCCGAGTGCAGTCGCTGCACCCGAGACCTGGTTGTCGATGTCGTTGAGTGATTCCTGTATCTCCGCGGTCACGGCCGCAAGGGCACTGGCCATTTCAGCATTGCTGGTTATCAGGGCAGGTGTTTCAGTGACGGTGTACTTTTCGGAATGGGTACATCCTGCGGCAAGCACGAGGAGGAGCGTGATGGCAAGTCCCAAACAGGACAGGGTTTTCATGCCACGTGATAGGGAAGGATTCATCATCTCTTTTTTCATCCGGATCGGATCCCCGGAACCTGTCTTTCTCTGTTGGCCGGGAACCCGTGATCCCCGAAAGGGATCGGGATGTCGGTGCGATGGGGGATAGGGACGGGGCAATCAGCCTGCATTGCCGGGAAAAAAGGGAGGCACCGGCTGCTGGGCATCCCCAGGGGAAGGAAAACACCTTCTCGGTGAGAGGGTGGGGAGGGTGACAAACCTCTCCATAATCACGGGTCTCTGCCAAAATAGCGAAGGGCAGGAGAAGGGGTTTTACCCGGGCATTCCCGCCGGGGTTTTTGGGCATTCAGAGGATACGTTCGAGGATATCCGCTGCATCTCTGACGTAACGGGGACACCGTGACAAAAAAAGACCCGATTCTGCAGCCTTCTGATACTCGTCCGGATTGGCCAGGTTGTAACCGAGGAGCTCGGTGCAGGTGATCGAGCCGTTCCGGCGGATGAATTCAGCTATGAACTCCCGGACGAGGGCACGCGTCTTTTCATTCGCCGCTGTATCCGTCCTTTCCGATTTTCCGTATTTTAAGCCGATGGCAAGGATTGCTCCCGAGACAGCTCCGCACATGTTCCCCGTTTTCGAGACACCTGCCCCAAACCCGCATGCAATCTTCCGCGCAACATCCGCAGGCAGCCCGTTTTCTTCTGCGAACGTGGAAAAAACCGCTGAAGAACAGGTGATACCTGACCGGAAAACCTCTTCTGCTTCGTCTGACTTTTTTATGCTTTTCATCTCTGCAGACCCTCTGCAACCGTCCTCACGATGTCATTTCCATTCAGATGAAACTTCCTGCGCCGGGATTACAACCAGGTGACCGCAAGCGGTTTTCTAGGGGGAATGCCATACACCGCATACCGGGGGTAACCAAACATCATGGCATAGGCAACTTTCCGCCCGGCGGGGAGGTTGATCTCTTTCCGGAGAGGGGCATGCGCGGCCGCGGCCATGGCAACGAACCCGGCCCAGCACGTCCCGATCCCGTGTGCGGGTGCTGCGATGTCGAAGTACGTGAGGGCAATGACAGCGTCGATGAATGCAACCGGGTTTTCCTCCGGGATGTGGGCGAAGAGCAGGTGCGGGGCGTCCCTGCAGATGACATCGCGGCCACTCTCCCATGCCCCGACAAGGACCGGGATGACGCCGCGCATCGGGTGGTCGGAATCACGGAGAGTCTTTAACCACTCGATCGTGAGCTCCGCGATCCGCCTTACCCTCGCCCGGTCGAGGACGACCGTCCATTCAACGGGCTGTCCACAGCCTCCGGTTGCAGCGTACCGGGCGATATCGAGGACTTCCCTGACTTTCTCCGCAGGGACAGGATCGTCCCTGTAGTTGCGGACCGACCTGCGTTTCCGCATGTAAATCCCGAGATCCTGTGGATTGACTGACCCCGCGCCCTGCGGAATCCAGACTTTTTCATCTGCGCGGTCACACAGGAGGAGTGCCTGTGCCGGGCAGTAGGCCTCGCAGTGTCCGCACCTGATACAGAGGGCCGATGCGGCGTCAGGGACACCGGGGAGTATCTGTTCACCCGGTGCAGAGACGATTCCCATCGGGCATACGATGGCGCATATCCCGCACCGGGTGCAGGAGTCCGGGTTTACATGGATTGTTACCATTATCTCATCACGTCATCGCGTTGGTTGTGGAATGCAGCAGTCCGGCACAAGGGCGGTCAGTGGCGGAGAACCGGTTTATGACCAACGGGTACTATTCAGTCATACCCGCGAACCCCCAGTAGGGTCTCCCTTCCCGTGAGAATACATATCCGGAGAACCCGGTGCTGCATCAGTGGATCTCTCCGATCCTGTATCGACCTGTATTTTCTCCCGATCCGTTAAATGTTTGGAAAATTTCCCGGATCGAGGCAGAACCATATCCGGGAAGGTCGGGATAGGGGGCACTCCCTGCCGGGCGCGGTGCCCCTGAAAAGCATCCCAAGAGGCATTGACGGGAACCGGGCGGTAAATGGGGGGGGGAAACAGTCGTTCCGGAGTCCCCCCCGCAATTGGAGAAAGTATTTCGCCGTTCATCCCTCACCCGGTACCAAAAGGACCTGTCAGGTTGCATCCCGAAGTCCGGTGATTCCATGGGTATAGAGTCAGTCACCAGCAGGGCCATCGCTTTCCGGCTCATCCTCGTTCTGGGTGTCGTGAGCCTGCTTGGGGACATCGTTTACGAGGGAGGGAGGAGTGTAACCGGCCCGTACCTCCTTCTCCTGGGTGCATCGGCCCTCACGGTCGCAATCGTGTCGGGCCTTGGAGAATTCCTGGGTTATGGGATCCGTCTCCTCTCGGGGTACATCTCCGACAGGACGGGGATGTACTGGGCCCTGACCATCGTCGGCTACCTCATGGTCGGGGCCGTCCCGCTCCTCGTCCTGGCAGGGACATGGGAAGTCGCTGCAATCTTCATCCTCATCGAGCGCGTGGGAAAGGGACTGCGGTCCCCGGCACGGGACGCGATCCTCTCCCATGCCTCGAAGCAGGTGGGCCGCGGCTGGGGTTTTGGCATTCACGAGGCTCTCGACCAGGTCGGGGCAGTCATCGGACCCGTGCTCTTTGCAGTCTCCATTGCATTCTCGGGAAGGTATGAAACGGGCTTTGCCCTCCTTGCCATCCCCTTTGTCCTCCTTGTGGCAGCCCTCCTCTATGCACGATTTTCAGTACCGGACCCCGTGAAGTTCGAGGATGACTCCCGGGCGATTTCCGGGGACGGGACGTTGCAGGTCTCCCGGATCATGCGCCCGTATGGGGCATTTACCGTGCTGACCATGGCGGGTTTTGCGGTCTTTCCCCTCATGGCCTACCATTTCAGCGCTGCATCCGTGGTCCCGGAAGCACAGGTGCCTGTCTTTTACGCGATAGCCATGGCAACCGACGCCCTCTTTGCCCTCGCCATGGGAAGGGTGTATGACCGGGTAGGACTTTCCGTCCTCGTCGCTGTGCCGGTCATCAATATCCCCATTGCTGCACTGGCGTTCATGGGAGGATACACCGGAGCTCTGGCAGCATCCATCCTCTGGGGGCTCTCCATGGGCGGGCAGGAGACCGTTCTTCGGGCAGCACTCGCGGACCTGACGTCCGTGGGAAAAAGGGGGACTGCCTACGGCGTGTTCAATACGCTCTACGGTGGTGCCTGGTTTGCCGGGAGTGTCGTTATGGGTGCGCTCTATGGGCTGAATCTCGCCCTGCTCGTCCTCTACTGTATCGTGATGCAGGCAGGTGCACTGGCTGCATTCGTCTGGCTCCGGAGAACTGTTGAAACTGGAAGAATTGAAAGAGCGGGAGGATGAGATGTTTTCTCCCGTTCTGTTCCCGCTTTTTTGGTGCGGATATGAGATCAGTCATTGGGGGTCCTGTTTGAGGTTGATGGACACCTCATTCGTTTTGTTGAAAGGCAGGACATTGTCGGAGGAGATCATGGACAAAGAGAGATGCAGGGAGGTGTGAAAAGGGTGACTACGTAGTTCTGTCCCCGCTGCAGGTATCATGGCACCACGCTGATAAATACCTGCCCGCAGTGTGGGCATGATCCTGCATCAGAGGAAATACTGACCGGGGGGGGAACGGTTGCTTTCTGCCCTTTCTCATCCCGTCAGGGAGCATCGGATGATTGCGATCGAAGTAATCGGGAGGCCTGGGTCGGGGGAAGCTGTTTTGGCACCTGAGAAAATAATCGTGACAGACAATGATCATGACATCATCCGCGAGGCAGTCAGGGCCCTGGACCGGATCGGAGATCCGCAAGCCGGGGCCATGATTGCATCACTCGCCCGGCATCCCCCGCCTCTGGTCAGGAAGATTGCAAGGGATTTTGTCCAGTACAATGCAGCCCTTTGTACCCGGATGATCCCGGGAAGAGTCGGTGATTGCCGGCGGTCCGAGTTGCAGGATGACCTTTTGGATTGCATCAAGGGGTTCCAGGAAACCCTCGGATAGACCCCCCTCCCGGATATCCCGCGTAATTGATTCGGCGTAGAGCTGGGCATAAAGGTAGCAGGCTTGGAAGAGGGGGTCGTCACGATTCATCAGGCGGCAGGGAAAGAGGTAGAGCGAGTAGGAAGAGAGGAGCTGGTCATGGCTGGAGTGGCCGGCAATCAGGGAAAAGAAGGTGTGGGACTTCTTCATCATCTCCCGGATGAGGTTAAAAAGATCCCTGGGAAGGGGAGAAAAGCCCGCTGCCACCTGATCGATAAACCAGTCAATCTCCCTGATGCGGGGGCGCAGGACCCGGTAGAATCGTGACTGGTAGAGCTTGAGGAGCCCATCTTTTTTATCGGTAAGCTGGAACAATCGATAGTTGTCTCTCCCCGTTTGTGGCAGTATCCTGATGTAACCTGATGATGCGAATGACTCAAGGTGCCTTGCAATATTCCGGGGGTTTTTAAACCCTATCGCGTCTGCCAGCTGCTTGTCGGTGAGGGGTTTTCCGTCAAGGAGCAGCCCCATCAACCTGATACTGGTATCGGTCCGGACCATCCCCCAACCATCCCTCCATGGGAATTTTCACTCCCCGGCAACCACAATCATCCATTCATTCCCTTTTACCGGAGAAATTCCTTTTTTTAGTGGTCACCAGGTGTTCCTTGTTCCCCCGACCACCATGTATCATCACGTCAGGGGGAAAGGAGAGAAGTCATCAGCGAAAAACGCATTTGTCCCGGCGGACTTCATCGCCAGAAGAAAATTGGCGGAGGTGGGTGATGAAATTTTCCCGTTTACCCCATTCCAATAGTCCACGTACCCTGTCTCACTCGAGAGTGAAGTAAAACGTCGCTCCTTTCCCTACCCTGCCTGTTGCCCAGACCCTTCCCCCGTGCCTCTGGATAATCCTCTGGACGATCGCCAGCCCGATCCCTGTCCCCTCGTACTCCTTTTCGTCCACGAGCCGCTGGAAGACCGTGAAGAGCTTGGACGCGTATTTCATGTCAAACCCGATCCCGTTGTCCCTGACATAATACACGGTCTTTCCGTCCTGCTTCTCGGATCCCACTTCAATCTCCGCATGCTTACGGGTCCGGGTGAACTTGAAGGCATTGGAGAGGATATTCTGGAACACCTGTGTGAGGAGTACCGGGTCCCCCTCGCAGGGGGGAAGATCGCCTGTACGCACCGTGACGTCCCTCCCGTCCTGCATCCCCCGGAGCTGGGCGAGCTGTTCGGCCACGATGCGGGCCGGATAGACAGTCTGCCGCGAGAGGGGCTGGCGCGACATGCGGGAGAAGTTCAGGATGGAGTCGATGAGGTCTCCCATCTTCTGGGCGTTTGTCCGGATCTTCCGGAGGAGTTCCCTGATTTCCGGGTGAAGTGCCTCGTCATAATGGGTCAGGATGATCGAGGAAAACCCGTCGATCGCCCGCAGGGGTGCCCTCAGGTCATGGGAGACCGAGTACGAGAACGCTTCGAGTTCCCGGACAGCCGATTCAAGGTCCTGCGTCCTCTCCCTTACCCGGCGTTCGAGTTCCTCGTTGAGGTTCCGGAGGTCGCGCTCGACATCCTTGATGTGGGTGATATCGATGAGTATACCCCGGATCCCGGTGATCCTGCCGTCGCTCTCGATCGGGGAGGAATAGACCATTCCCATCATGGAGGATCCGTCTTTTCGTACCATGCGGTACTCGGCACCATCGATCTTTTCCCCCTGGAGGGAGCGGGCAAAGTTCCCGGCCGCCAGGTCGCGGTCATCCA
>JASEES010000048.1 GCA_030019395.1 Methanolinea sp.
TTTATTGACGTACAGGATCTCTCCTTTGGGGCCCGTTTCGAAGATAACCTGCGGGAGAAGACCCGCAAGGTCCCGGAATTTCTGTTCGCTCCTGGTTAAGTCCTCCTCCATGTGTTTCTTCTCGGTGATGTCCCGTCCGACCGACTGGTATTCGATGATATTCCCGTCGGAATCAAAGATGGCCCTGTCGTTCCACTGGACCCAGCGCTCCTGACCATCAGGTGTAATAACCCGGTGCTCGATGGTTGCAGTCGGGTTCTCCGGCGAGAGCGACGAGAAATGCCTGCGAATGAGGTCATCATCCTCCGGCGGGACTTTGGGCCAGGCTTTGTGCCCAAGGATATCGGGCCATGGCAGACCGAAGTACCTGCAGTACGCTTCGTTTACGAAGACGTGCGTCCCGTCAGGGAGGAACCGGGCAATCAGTTCCGTCTGGTTCTCGACAACTGCCCGGTAATTCTCCCCCTTCCTGACAAGTTCGAGTTCGGTCTGCTGGAGCTGCCGGATCATTCCCCGGAGTGAAGCAACAAGGGAAGTGACACTCCGGGTTATTCTTTCGAACTCGGTCGTCCTGGGCGGGGCGAGAGGGTACTCGAGGTCGCCCCGGGAGATGGTATCGATGTCATGGACCATCTGTGCAATGGGGCGCGTGAGGCGGCGGGAGAGAACGATTGCCAAAACGATAGAGAACGTTACGGCAAGGAGGGCAACCAGGGCGTGGTTGAGGAGAAGTGTTGTGAGCTGGTCCTTCAACTCGGACTGGTCGTACACGAGCTCGATGATCCAGCTCACATCCGAAACATAACTATGGTTGGTGAGATCGACAAAGAGGTATCTCGTCAGGGTGTTGTTATTCGGATCAACGATCTCGAGCGGCTTCCTTTCGCTGATGACCTGCCGGACGACGGGTGGAGTGCTTTGCGCAGATGAGGTATTATTCCCGATAACCCTTCCCAGTGTATCGTAAGCCCTGTAGCTGACAACATTCGGGTTATTGAGGGCAATGGCCCTGAGGGAATCCTGGTACCTGATATGGGGTCTCTCTTCAAGCGCTTTGCCCGAGAGCCCGAGTTCGAGGATGTACCGGTGGTCCGGCGTTGGCATGTAGGCATATTTGACCAGTTTGCCTGACGTTGCGTGATGAACAATCCGGTCAGGGAAAAAACCGTCTCTCTGTAAGAGGTCTTTGAGGTAGTTATACGCATAGGGCCACTGGCTGAAGTCGAGGCCAAGGTCAGAAGGATCAGTGGTGTATTCGACCATGATGGACTCGTTGATGATGTAGAGGTCCATCTCGTTGCCGAGCGCCTCTTTCAGGGCATCGAGGTCCATCTTCGCGGGATCATTGCCTGATCGCTCGTACTCCTTTTGAAAAAGGGAAAATGCGTTCTTCATCTCGTTGTTGAGCGAGCTGTCGTACATTTCGTACGCGGAGTCGATCACGATAATGGTCCCGGCAATGTTGGCCTCCGTCATTTCCTCCATGGCGCGGGCATTCTTCTGGTAGGTCTCCTCTGCCTGCCGGTAATCAAAATAGGTGATACCGATGGCAAGGACGAGGATGAGGACGACCATCCAGAAAAGCAGCTGGTGGGAGAATGAATACGAGGGACCCGGCCTCCTGCCGCTCTCTTTTTCGGGGTCTACCATGGGAAGCTCTCCGGACCATTATACCCTCTTTGCGATGATTTTGGGGGTCGCGGATACGTTGCCCGGAGGTGTATCGGATACCTGCCCGAAAAATCGCCGGACTGTAGGGACTCCCTGAAAAGGTCATGACACGCCATCGTACCGGACCCCAAAGCATCAATCCCCAGTGATGTAATCCTCTCACATAACGGATAAAGGTAGTGAAGGAGTGGGAGACCCATTTCGGGGGATTATTCACCCGGGAGATGCGTGAATGAACCAGGAATCATTCACAAACCGGGAAGGAAAAACCGCCTGATTTTTATGGGGACTCTCGTATCGTGCGCGGGGTTCATTGAGAACAGGCAGTCCCGGGTATCGGGGAAAACGCAGGGATGAAAAATGGCAAGGAAAGGCGATCCAATAAGTCACGAGGAAATTTTTTTGTGCCTTGCAGGAGATATGGAACAGTTGTTGTGATGGTGATGGAGTTCACCATATAACCGCAGGCACTGCTGATAACTCCTACCCAAACCCCTCGATTTGTATCACGAAACCCCCGGTACAGGAAGGAGTATCATGCAAGACCCCGCACAGGATATAACATCCGTTTCTCCCCGAAATGGTGACCCGGCCTTTCCCCCGGCTGCCACACCGGACCTGTCCTCCCTCCTCGGGAGGGCTATTTCCATCCTCCATGACCTCGGTCCTGCGATGGAACCGCAGGAAAGAGCACTTTCCGGCCTCCGTGACCGCCTCTCCGAGGGGCGGTTCCAGCTTGCTGTGCTGGGGCAGTTCAAGCGGGGGAAGAGCACGCTGCTCAATGCCCTTCTCGGGGAAGACATCCTCCCGAGTTCTGTCATCCCGCTGACCGCCATCCCTGCTTTCATCCGGCACGGAAAGGAGCGGACCGTCAAGGTCCATTTCCTGGAACAGGGAAAAGATACGACCATCCCCTGCCAGTCGCCTGAGGAGATGAACCGGATCCTGCTCGATTATGTCTCCGAGGAGGCGAATCCGAAGAACAGGAAGGGAGTGAGCTCCGTGGAGATCACCCACCCGTCCCGCATCCTCCGGGACGTCGTCCTCATCGATACGCCCGGGATAGGTTCCACGCACAGGCACAATACCGAGATGACACTCAATTTCCTCCCTCAGTGCGATGCGGCGCTCTTTCTGGTCTCGGCTGACCCTCCCATCACCGAGGTGGAGGTCGATTTCCTCCGGCACGTCCGGGAGAAGGTAGCCTGCATCTTCTTCGTCCAGAACAAGGTCGACTACCTGACCATGCCGGAGAGAGAGACGGTCATCGCGTTCATCAGAAAAGTCCTCTCCGAAAAGGCAGGGATAGCTCCGGAAGAAAAGATCTTTCCGGTCTCGGCAAAGCAGGCGCTCCTCGCCAGGCTGACGGGAGACGAGACGCTCCTTGCCTCGAGCGGGATTTCGGCCATTACGGAGCATCTCGTCGACTTCCTTGCCCGTGAAAAGACGCGGGTCCTTTCCGAGGCTGTCCGGAGGAAGGCACTCGATGTCCTGCACGACACATCGCTCCGCGTCAGCCTTGAGAGAAAGTCTCTGGGGATGCCGATTGCCGATCTCGAAAAAAAGTTGTCCCTTTTCCAAAATAAGGTGGACGAGGCAGAGCGCCAGCGCCGGCAGATGCAGGATGTTCTTTCCGGTGACCACAGGCGCGTGGTCGCCCTTCTCGAGGAGGTGTGCGCCGGTATCAGGGAGCAGGCGGAAATGCACCTGCAGGGTGTAGCCTCTCGCGCGATGTCAACCGGAGGGGATCCCGATCCCCGGAACGTCGAGGCTGCGATCGCCCAGGAGATTCCGGTCTACTTCGAGCACACGCTTGGGGAAGTCACCGAAAGGTTCGATCGCGAGATGGTTGCGGTCCTGTCAGCCCACCGGGAGAAAGCCGAGGCCCTGAGCGAGTCGATCAGGGCTGCGGCATCCACAATCTTCGAGATACCGCATCACAGGGCCTCACCCGGGGGGCCGCTCGTCCTTGCCAGAGAGCCCTACTGGGTCTCGCGGAGGACCTGGTCGGGGATGCTCGGCCTGATATCACCCGACCTCGTTGACAGGGCGCTGCCCCGTGCAATGCGGGAAAAGCGTCTCCGGGGAAGGATTGCACGGGAGATTCACTCACTCGTCGTTCAGAATGTCGAGAACCTCCGCTGGGCGACCCTGCAGAACGTGGATGCCGCGTTCAGGGTCTTTTCACGCGAGATCGACGAGGAGCTTGCCCGGACGATCGATGCGACCCATGGGGCCATCGCCGCAGCCTACAGGCAGAGAAAGGAGCGGGCAGAGGAGATCGCGGAGAGGGTCCGGTTCCTGGGAGAGGCATCGCGGACCCTTCAGGAACTCATCGCCGCCCTTTCTGACACCCCCGGATGAGCATGACATGGCAGGGTGCAGGACCGGTACCGGCCCGGTTTCCTGACCTGCCCTCCGGGACGGTTGAATACGTCAGGAGTCGCAGGTGCCCGTCGGGAGGATACTGTTTCTACAGGCTCGACGAGCCGAATGCGGGGGATACCTGCTTTGCACTGGGAATCCTCTCCTTCCTCGGTGAGATGGATGCCGACGAAAAGACCACCCGGTTTCTCCAAAATCTCCAGTACCCGGATGGATCCTATCCATCACTATCCTGTGCCCTCTTTGCAGGATGGGCTCTCCGCATGCTCCATGCAGAGCCATTCCACGACCCTTCCGGGTACATTCTCCGGTCCCTGCCCCGTCCCGACCCGCGGACACGGGTCATCGATTCTCTCTCCCTCTTCGAACCCCTCCGTGCGTGGGCTGCACTCGCTGACCTGTATGGAGTAAAAATACCCCCGGACTCAGGGGAGGCGGTCACGGCAACCGTACTCTCCTTCCGTTCGGAGACGGGGGGGTTCGGGGTACCAGTTCCCACCCTGCAGGATACCCGGATAGCACTGGAGATCCTCGCTTTCCTCGGGCAGGGGTGCAATGACGGCGGGACGGTCTCTTTCATGAATGCGTGCGGGGACCCGGAATTCGGTTTCCTGGGAAGACCGGGAAGCAAACCCGCTTTCCTCGAGCAGGTGCATGCGGGTCTCCGACTCGCCCTCCTTCTCGGTGTGGCGCCCCGGCACATCGATGCCTGCCGGGAGTTTGTCCGGGAGTGCGGCCACCCGTCCGGCGGCTTTGTCCGGTCGATCTTTGGCGGCTCGCCGACACTGGAATATACCGCCAGGGCGGTTGAATCCCTTGCAATCCTTGCCGGGTTCTCCCGTGGCAGGAGGAATTATTCTTTCCCGGCACCGTACATGTGAGAGGAGATCACGATGGATAAGACAGCGATACGAAAGGTCCATGCCCGGGAGATCCTCGATTCCCGGGGTAACCCGACCGTCGAGGCAGACGTCGTACTGGCGTGCGGTGTGACAGGACGGGCAGCGAGCCCCTCGGGGGCGTCGACCGGGACCCACGAGGCAGTCGAGCTCCGCGACGGTGCAATGGACCGGTACCGCGGGAAAGGTGTGAAAAAGGCAGTCGAAGGCGTCAACGGGAAGATTGCCGCGGCACTTGCGGGAATGGACGCGACCGACCAGGAGGCCGTGGACCGGAAAATGATCGCGCTTGACGGGACGGAGAACAAGGCGACCCTTGGAGCAAACGCCGTCCTCGCCGTCTCGATGGCAGTCGCACGTGCGGCGGCAGCGGCACAGGGTTTAAGTCTCTGGAAGTACCTGGAGCGGCCCGGACGTGTCACGATGCCCGTCCCGATGATGAACATCATGAACGGCGGGGTCCATGCCAACTGGCAGGGGTCTGACTTCCAGGAATACATGATCGTGCCTTTCGGAGCACCGAGCTTCCCGGAGGCCCTCCGTTTCGGGAGCGAGACCTACCACGCCCTCAAGGAGATCCTGAAGAAGAAGGGTTACAGTACCGGGGTCGGTGACGAGGGGGGTTTTGCCCCGTCTGTCAGATCCAACGAGGAACCGCTTGTCCTCATGACCGAGGCGATCGAGGCCGCAGGGTATACGCCGGGACGCGAGATAGGGTTTGCACTGGACCCTGCATCGAGCGGGTTCTTCGAGGGGGGAGAATACATCCTCCGGACGGAGGGACGCCGCCTTTCGTCTGCCGGGATGATCGACTACTACGAGTCGCTCGTCTCGCGTTACCCCATCGTCGTGATCGAGGACGGTCTCGCAGAAGACGACTGGTCCGGGTGGAAGGAGCTGACACGCCGCCTCGGTGACAGGGTCGAGCTCGTCGGCGACGACCTCTTCGTGACGAACGTCTCCCGCATCCGGAAGGGCATACGCGAAGGGGTGGCAAACGCCGTCCTCATCAAGCCCAACCAGATCGGGACGGTGACAGAGACGATTGCTGCTGTGGAACTTGCTCATTCCAGTGGCTGGGGTGCCATGGTCTCCCACCGGAGCGGTGAGACGGTCGACACGTTTATTTCAGATTTCACGGTCGCGATGGGTACGGGGCACCTCAAGACGGGTGCGCCGGCACGGGGCGAGCGGGTCGAGAAGTACAACCAGCTCCTGCGCATCGAGGAGGAGATGGGTGGGAAAGCACGCTACGCGGGACGAAAGGCGTTTGTCCGGTGATGCTGATCCGGCACATGCAGCGTACGGGTGAGTGTGTGTGACAGCAGGGAGAGAGTCCGTGTTTTCCGGTGGCGACCAGGGAAAGGATATGGGCAGGGTGGCCGGCCTGCGATCTCTCGCGGTCTCGTTCCGGTACATCGATACCCTGCTCGGCACCGTCGAGGACGCGCTCGGGAATCCCTCTCCCCGTAACAGGGCATTTTGTCATTGCATCCCCGATATTCCGGCTGCGGAGCGCGAGCGGCTGGAAGAAGGCATCCGGGCTCTCCGGGAACGGCTCAAGGGGGAAATGGACAGGCTTGGCATCTCTTCCCACGCGGGTGCCGTTCCCGCATCGCGGGCCGTCCGTGCCGACCTCGCAACGATCGCCATCACCCTCGAGGAACTGACGCGAAAGGACTGGACGGACCTTGGGTGGACGCAGGAATGAGCAGGAGACCTCCGTTCCGTTTTTGCCGGGCTGCAGGAGATGGTCGGGGATCTCCTTGACACTGCCGGATCGTCCGGATGCAGGAGCCCACCGGGAAACGAATGGGATAAGCGTGGGGGAAGACATACACTTCATGAACGAGGGGAGGAGAATGGCTGACGATACGTGGACGGAGATAGCATTCCGACTTGAAGACCCGGACGAGCAGCAGGATCCCTGGCAGGCAACGCGTGATCCGTGGGTCGCTGACGTTTACCAGAACCTTCTTTCCCGCCGGCAGGAGAGGGCCTGACGGGGGACTGTACCCCTGACCCGTTCTCAGGTGCCGGGCTGTCCTGTCCTCTCAACCTCATCCGGATAAGGAATCTCTTCAAAAGTCCCGGTGGAAAACGGGATTTGCAGATTTTTTAGTCTCTCCGCCAGTTCCGTGAGAGTTTATCGGGGAAAGAACAGGAGTCCTGCTACAAAAAACAGCTGTGAAAAACTGCCTCCGGGGCATGAACTTGGGAGGGGCAGCGGATTCATCCTTTTCCGGGAGTGGCGGGTCGATTCAGCCCACACATTCGTTTCTCATCACATTATCAACTCATCAGGATTCCCGTTTCCTCCTGTGTCACGAGAGGGTTCATGACGATTTTTCTCCCGAATGGGCAGATACCATCTCCTCTTCCCTGATGATGTTGTGGACGATAATGATCGCGATCCCGACGCCGAGGGAGACCGCGACCATCATCTGGGGGATCGAAGTCATGACGATTTCCATCGCCTCGGAAAAAGGCTGGACGAGTACAAGGACAAGCAAACCATGGAGTCCTTCCATGAGGACGCCGAACCCGATTGCGGGCACGATACCCATGATCTTTCCCCTGTTGAACCGGAAAACAAGCCCGGCAATCAGCCCGGAAAGGACGGTGGCAACCGAACAGGCGATGCAGGAGGCGCCCCCGAGTGTCATACGGTGGAGGCCGCCGATCAAGCCGACCGCAAGCCCGGCATAGGGACCGGCGACAAGCCCCGCGACGATGGGGGCAATGTCACGGATGTTCGTGATCGCCCCGAACACTCCCTGTATCCCGATGTACGTCCCGAATATGGAAAATGCCCCGAAAATACCCACAAAGACAACGTAGTCCTGCAACCTTGCAGTCCTGAAAATAACCATGCGGACGGACTCGACTTTCGTGACGATCTCCATGAAAACGAAGATGAAGATCTCCGTCGCTGCAAAGAGCGTCAGGTAATCGCCTATCAGGCTGTGTGTCATGCCGGATGCGGACAATGGGGTAACCTTCCCGGTATTTCTCTCTATCAAAAGGGTTGGTCTCCCCCTTATAGTCACCGGGCCTTCCCCCGGGAGGAGGGTTATTCCCGGCAGGGACAACAAAACCGGCATACCTTCATCAGCCCCGGGAAAAAACACCGGATCCATGGGTCCAGTGGTTGCAGTTGACCTCGGGGCGACGCAGACGCGGGCAGCGGTGTACGAAAGCGGTGTCCGGCAGGGAGAAAAGGTCGGGGAGAAGACGCCGGCGGGTTCATCCGATCCGGCGGTTTTGATATCGTTCCTCTCCGGTATGGTGAAGAAAGCATCCCGTACCTCCCGCGGGAAAACCGGTGCAATCGGCCTTTCGGTTGCCGGGCCGGTGGACATATCCCGCGGCATTCTCAGGAACCCTCCCAACATGGCATTCAGGGACGTCCCCCTGTGCGATGCCCTCTCCCGGGAGTTCGGGGTCCCGGTCCGGATGGTCAATGACTGCCACGCCGGTCTCGTCGGGGAGCTCGAGGCTGGTGCAGCACGCGGGAGGGATAACGTGGTCTACGTCACCATCTCGACCGGCATCGGGGGTGGCGTGTTCGCGAACGGCAGGGTTCTCCTCGGCCGGGCGGGAAACGCCGTCGAGATCGGCCACCTGCACGTGGACGATACCTATAATCTCCCCTGCGGGTGCGGTCACCGGGGACACTGGGAAGGGTATTCCTCCGGCAGGTTCCTCCCCTGGTTCTTTGCCCAGTGGTGTCACTACCACGGGAGGCCGCACTGGGGTCCGGATAATGCACGGGACATATTTGCCTCTGCAAGGCAGGGGGACGACGACGTGCTCCGGTTCATCAGGGACCTCGTCCGTATCAATGCCCGCGGAGTCTCTGACATCATCGTTGCCTACGATCCCGAGATAATCGTCTTTGACGGGTCCGTCATGCGTGCAAACCCTGACTTCCTGCTCGAACCCCTGGTGGGAGAGGTGGACCGGTACCTCGAGGTGCCCGAGATGGTGCTGTCCCCGCTGTCCGGTGATGGTCCCCTGATAGGGGCGGCCGTCATTGCAGAGGGATACGCAACACGGTATGGGGACTTCGGGGCGGTGTAACGGTTATTTATCCCGCGATAGTGGAATTTTCCCTTTTTCCCAAAACCTTGCGTTATAGAAAAGACCTTGGAAAAAAACCACGTGTTTCTCTTCGGGATAAAATCTGCAGGATGAAAAGGGCGGAGACTTTTTCATAATTGAAAGGTAGTGCTGCAGGAATCATTTCACATTGAGATGAAAAAGTGCCCAGTATAGGATATGCGGGACAGTTTTAGATAAGAAAAACGGGGTGAAATATTACCCTGCTTCTCTAATAAAATCAAAAGGAGACCAAAGAAGTGCTGCAGATGGGACAAGGACAGACAGTCCCGTACTATCCTTTTTTTACCGCGAAAATAGTCGCCTCTGCGACCGACCCCTCTCCCTGACCTCACACCTGACAGGTCGAAAGGTGCGGGGCCTCCACCCCGGTGCCTCTACTCCTGCAGTAAAGGATTCCTACCCTGTGTGATTTATCATCAGATCGGAATCTCATCGCAGGAGAGAGGGAATCACAGCAACGGGCCGGGGTTGATAGCGGGGCAGCGTGCTCCTTTCGCTTCGTCTCCATCCGCTTCTCCCTCTGGCCGGGTGCTCCTCGACTCCGTTTCACCCGCGCCATGTCTCTGGTTTTCTCTACCTAATCCTGATTCATTGACGCTCCCGGCATTGTCGTTACAGTCCTCGCTGGCAGCTGTACCATACCGCTCATCGCATCATGCCTCGCACCATACTCCTCGCTGTTTAACAGATAATTATGAGATTCAGTGACTCGATCCCTTCAGTCGCTCGGGCCGCTGCGTCCGTTTCATGATATCGCCGCCATTTTCATTGGAATTAGAGCAAGCATATGGAAATCCTATCCCTGACCTTCTTAATAGCCAGTGCTGCAATACACCCCGCAATGAGTGTGATGCAGGTAAAACCCGGTGATGATGTCGGAGGCATTGCCTCACCTTTATCAAGTGAATTGGTTGCAGGAGTCGGAGAGTTGCCGTTTCCCGGACGGGTATCCGTACCATTTACGGTCTCTCCTTGGCTGGACGAGAGGGTATAAAGCACCACCTCGCGAGGTTCATTGAACCAGTCGTCTCCCGCACCACGTGTATATATAATATATTCCCCTGAGATGACCGGATGGGAAAGTCCACGGCGGAAAGGAGTGATCTGCCTTTTTTCTCCTGTGCGAAGGTCCATCAGCATGATCGCATTTCTTTCTTCCCTGATATCCAGGGGATTTTTTGACTGTAACCATACAACCCGGTCGTCCGAGACGGGAGGAAGATGCCCCTGGTGCACGCTTCCCTGCCCGACAACGGTCCTGGTCCGGGATGAGATGGAGTAATGGATAATCATATCGATCCCGTGGATCTCCTCGGTCCATACCACCTCGTCTCCAGAGAGATACGGATTAGCCTTCACCGGATTTTCCGTAGGCAGACGCTCTTCTGTTCCTTTCTCCAGATCGAAGAGGTAGAGTTCCTGGTCGTCCGGACCACTGTGGCGATAGTCTTTCCACAGGATGAAATTACCTGAAATTATGGGAGTACTCTGGTTACCCGGTGAACCGGTCGGGAGGTACTGCCTCTCTCCTGTGGTCAGGTTGAGGATGACGATCCTCCCCCCCTCCACGTTGGAGTGGACAAGTCCCTCGTGTTCGGTCCAGACAACACGGTCCCCGTCAATACAAGGATTCTGATTGAACCTGAGATCGGATACAGGGAGAACCGCATCATTCTGGTTGGTGAGTTGAACCGTAGACCCTGTCGAGAGATTTATCGTCATGATCCCTTTTTCGCTGAACACAATCCGATCACCAGAGATTGCCGGTGCTCCAATCTGACCGAGTTGTTTAGTCATTCCATCGGAAATATTGTAATAGAACAACCCTTGTTCTGACGCATTCAGGTATTTGCTATCCTGGATCCAGAAGAGTCGATCCTCATCCAGGATCATGTGGAATGGCTCCCCCGAAAGAGTGAAAAGCCCTGTTTCGGTCCCTGATACCGGTTCTGCACTTGTGACCAAGGGAGTGGTCACCAGACAGATGACGATTATCAGGAGGCCGCTGGAACGTTGATGGTTATTCATGGCTGAAAGAAAGATTAGGTAAAACTGAACACCGAAGTGTCGTCATAGTCCTCAGCATAGTAGGGCGTAGGAATATACCCCCATGCATGGACATAGTACTGGCCATTCGCAGGATATAACTTATCTTTCGATGCGGTGACTGACCACACCCCCTGTTGTGAACTTGCCGATGTCGAATCCACGGTCTGTCCGGTTCCCCGGTTAATCAGGAACGCTTCGACATAGATATACCAGGGAGGTCCCTCCAGTCCCGATGCAGTACAGGTTCCTCCAAAACGGATGGTCCTCCAGTCAAACTTGTACCCAGTCGCACTGACAGAAACAGTGGCCCGATCAGGGGCCAGCTGGTCATCATTGGTATCGTTGTTCTGTCCAGGCTCCATTGCCCACCAGGTCATCTTATGAGCTGCCATATTCTCCTTGTATGAATCAGGAATTCCGACAAGATGTTCCGGATGTACCTTCTCCATATATTCAAGGACGGTAATGTCCTTACCATAGAGATCATTAATCAGGCTCAACTGCTCTGCAGTGGCATCTGATCTGATGACACCTTTCTCGTCTTCCGCACTCGCTACACTGATCAGTGCAGATGCAAACAGCAGGATCAGCATGAAAAACGATCCCGTTTTTATTCCATAGACTTTCATGATTCTCCTCCTTCACAGGCCTCCTGGCAAATGCCAAAAGAAGGCCCGGAAATGTGACAGCAAAGGCAGCTTATACGTTCCTTGTGACTGTCGTGTGGTTAGGGGGTTATCTTCACCCCCAATGGGTAATTGGATCCAGGTTCATAAACGATCTCTGTGCCAGATCCAGAACTGTCAGCAGAATGATAATACAGACGGCATTGAAGGTGAGACATTACTGACGACCCCTTACAAACCCTCACTTCAGGGACATCTTTTTCGGTTCGCTGCAAGTGCCCCTACTCTGAAGCCAGCTTCCAGGAAAAATGATAATATAGGGTAAATCCCCCATATACGAGCGAGGCAATAACTACTGCCTCGATGAAAAGGACCGACAGGAATACTATGGGAGAGTATGCATTCGGGGAGACTCGGGACACTACCCTCATAAGCCCTGCCTGATTCGCTACCTCTGCGACGAACAGGTAAAAGAAAGTTATTATTGACGCTTCGAAAACGTAAATCCAGGATTTTGTTTTGGGCAATCTCCTTTCGAAAAGGGGAAACGGCGTGATAATTCCCATGGCGATTATCGCACCAAAGAGCAACCAGCTTATTACGGCGACAAATCCCATTGTTTTATACAGCATCTCCAGTCCCGGACCAGCCGCCGAGAGGATGACACCGATCACGATAAATATAACCGGGGGAAGGATCAGTCGCACGAGTTTCACCCGGACTTTATTCATCGCTATAAAGAACAAAGACGAAAGGAGTGAGAAGATTATCGAGGGTAATCCGATAAGAAGCAGGATTACGATGAATCCCAGGAACCATTCTGACGGGGTCACGATTCCTCACCGTACTAGAGATGGAAATGGCATATTCAAGATCTTTCATCCCGGTCGTACTTTATAAAAAAGGTTTGCAGTCTAATCCCGCACATATTTCACCAGTCCGAGGGTATGCTTCGATGTATCTATCAAAACATTGGAAGTGATCATGTATGTGTTTGGATCATTCTGCAACGTGTAGGGATTGTTGTAGACGTAATAATACAGAGTATTCAATTTTGTATTTGAATACTGGGCTAGCGATTGAGCGGATACGAAGGGGTCAGTCATTTGGTAGTAGTACCAGTTGTTAGTTACGAAGTAACTGAATGCATATGGGCCCGAGGGCGGGGCGATGGACCAGTACGCATTGACATAACCCTCATAATTGTTGTGTACCCACGAATACAAGGGTGGTGACCAGGGGGGAATGATTCCTTGGAATAGCTGTTCGGCCTCCTTTCCGGTATGGAGAGGATTCCCGAGATCGGTCAGGAAATGACTTGAATATCCCAACTGCTGATAAGCGAGCAAATTATATCCAAGATCGAGGTTTGATTTTCCCAGATCCGCGTAGTAGTCGCAATAATACCTTCCCTGACCCGGCCATGAGAGGAAGGGATCAGGATTCCAGTAATGATTTATAAGATTGTATGGAAATGTCCAGAAGGAATCCGGTATTGGCGCTGATGAAGTTGCCTGGTTCCGGTAATACGAATCAACTCCCCATTTCCAGCACGAATCATTTATAATCATTGAATGCTCGTTCCCTGACCATTTCGGACTGTTATCGGCACTGAAAAGGTCATTGAGATATCTAGTTATCTCAGAATCGACTTTTTCAAGTCCTTTTTGTTCCTCGTCGGTTAACCTGAGTCCCTGTTCTTTCCCTTCAATGGAAATATAGGTATACTCATCGCTTTTCGCAAATTTTGCAGGATATTTCTCCCACATTTTCCGGAGGAAATCGGCCATCCACATTTTATCCTCTTTCGAGGCATAACATTCGTCAACTGCACGAAGCATATTGACTTTACCATCGCTGTTTAGGATGAGGAGCATGTAGTGGGGGGTTTCCTTTTCAAGGAGAGGGTCCCATGTGACGAACTCCACATCCGGATAGTATTCTTTTATATCGCAATTTTCGACAGTATTCGGGTTCTGTTCCCCTTATCTTGTTGATAGCAGCCGCCGCGCTCACGGACGGTAATATCACCAACGCTGTCAGCAGGGATGCCAACAAGAAGATGCTAAGTTTCATTGTCTTCATCTTTTTTTCCTCCAATTCTTTCTGATATCACGATTTCGCTCCTTCCGGGCTTTGTGCGATGCATCGATTTCGAGCCCGGATTTATAGCAGCAGGGAAAGCATCCTGCCTTCCGGAATGCCGTTTTGGGCGAGGAACTTGTCCTCACACTCCATGGGTAATCAGATCAAGGTGCATAAACGATCTCTGTGCCAGATCCGGAACTGTTCTCGCGACGATTCGCGATCCGGCACAGAAAGGTTATAAACGTCTCTGGCGAGATCTGAACAATGCCGGTTGGGGTATCTTCAGAAGGGAAGGAGTGTATCATGGAGAACCGTCAATCACATCGATTTCATACCGCGCTTTCCATGATGCTATGGATTCTGTTTTTCGGATTTTGCGTCCTGGAACTGGTCTACATCCCCCTCTTCGGCGTCGATGGCACGGGGGTGCCTGTCCCCCGGTGGCAGATGAGGCCGTCCGATCTCATCTGCCATATGGTCCATTCCGTATCCCCCACTCTTGTGGAGCCGATACAGATCCTCCTTTTCTGGGGAATCGGATTCGGGGCTTATTTTGGATTCCGCACCATCTCGAAAAAAACTGTACTTGACAATACTGCAAGGCTGCAGGTCTTCAACACAATCCGGGAATCCCCTGGCATTCACTTTTCGGCGCTTCGTGACCGGACCGGTTTGAACCGGGGGACACTCCGCTACCATCTCTCCATTCTGGCACTGACCGGGAAGATCACCTCCTTCCGGGACGGAATATTCTCACGGTATGTCACCAGCGAGAGGAGTATGTCAGCATACGACCGTATCGTGGCATCCAGGTTCCAGAACGGACCCGACCGGAAGATCCTAACCTACCTTCTCGATCACCCGGACTCGTCCCAGCGTGACATTGCCAGGGCTCTCGGTGTCGTACCATCGGTGGTGAACAGCCGGATACGGCAACTGTACGATGAAGGGATTGTTGCGATGGTGCGTCTTGGCAGAACCACACGGATCGCTCTGACCGATGACTCTGTCGAGGTGATCAGGAGGATCAAAGGTGCAGGACCATGTCGAGATCCCACTTGGGCACCAGCCCCTGAAATCCCTGGATGAAATGTCTATTCCTGCCTCTCTCCCTTGCCCCTCCCGAAAGATTCAATTGACAAGTCAAGGAATTGGAACGAACTTCTTTTCGACGAGAAAAATATCAGTTCAATGCAAGAAAATCCCAAGACCTGGAGTCTGTTCGGATTCCTGCACAGAGATCGTTTAAACAATCTGGGATTATTTTCTTATCAGAGCGTTTTTGCTCGGGGGTGAAACATGAATCCAGACCGAAAGAAAGCAATTCCTGTGATGACCGTGATACTTGCAGCTTTGGTAATTATTGTGAGCCCTTGCACTGCTGCGATTAATATCCAGGCAAGCCATGATTGTGTACTTGCAAAGGGAGATCGGCTTATCATCACTGGGGATGGGTATCACAACGGATCTGCCGTCATCTGGGGAATAGGCCCTTCCTTCTTCACACATGGGATTGTCGACGCTGATTCAGATGGAATCCTAACATGGACTTTGAATGAAAAGGTTACTGAAAAGTTACGTAGTGGCCCCCTTACAATCATCGTCGAGGATCCCGGGCAAGATCGGATCTACTCAAATGTTGGGAATGATTCTGCGGGGGAATCTCTTCTCACTATAGCGGACAATGTATCAGTCCTCCCCTTTGATGCCCCCACCATGGATATACCCGCTGCCCTGGATCTCGCGGACTTCCTGAAGAACCAGATTGCTGGAAGTGATACGGATGATTCGTACCTTCTCCAAACAGTCTATGTGGAAGAGCCTACCCTGCGTCTTTCGACAGTGGAATTGGGTAGTCCTCTTAGAGTCCCCGCCGGGGGATGTGTGCTGGTAAAAGGTACTATGAACATGGCACCGGGAAACCCGATCGCGGTGAGGATATATGACACATCGGTGATTGAGAAGACAGGCCACCGCATCCCGGTAAGAGCTATCGATTCCGCCATTACCGGGAGCGGGGATCGGGGGAATACATGGGAATATAACCTCAATACCGCTGGCCTGGTACCAGGGGAGTACCTGGTCGAAATAGGATGGGATCGATCAGCAATATCAGGACAGAATGCCTTCATCCTCATAGTCAGCGGAAATGAGAATATAATGGATAAAAGTGCTGAATGAGATATTGTGGAGAGCTACGAATTTTTTTGGATGTATGTGACTGCTTGGGTCGCTTCGGCCAGTTTGGCTCCGTTGTGATGTCACCACATACCGTCCACCCATGCCAGCGAAGCGGAGGTCGCCTCAAAGAAAGAGAATGAGAGAGTTGCCGGAGGGGAGAGCAACAGGGGTCCCTCATCAACCCACTGCAGGTCGCCCCGGAAAAATCAAGAACAAAAAGGGGTAAGGGACATTGACCCGGGTGACCATCACTATATGGCCGGGCCGGCCGGCATTTATCAACATTTGGTTCATGGTTGTTTTTATTGGTAATCCTGTCACTTTATCTTGTTCTCCTCGGGGTATCGCCGCATCTGTTCACCAGTAATCCGATATTCCCGGCCTATCTCGGTCGCCCGCAGACGCGTGGACTTGATCATTTCGCGCATCGTTTTCACATGCACCTTCAGGAGATCTGCGACTTCTGCGGGAATGTAAAGGTAGGGGCGGGGCTGACTGGCCCTCCTGGTATCACAGGATTCATCTGATCAGTCCTCCCCAAGGAGCATAATAGCGATCACAGATCCCCCATCGTCACCCGCCCTCGTCAGTGGCCCCGGGCGTTCGTTAAGAAACACAGACGAGTCAAGCGTCACTTCATTGTGATAATCAGCCTTCTATTCCGCGGGGAAT
Organism: Methanolinea sp.; assembly: GCA_030019395.1. Lineage (GTDB taxonomy): Archaea > Halobacteriota > Methanomicrobia > Methanomicrobiales > Methanospirillaceae > Methanolinea_A. Next base: position 16,697 of record JASEES010000048.1, read on the forward strand.
TCCTTTGCCATAATGAGCCCTATATTGCGGGGATATGATGTTTTAAACTTGACATTGACAGCAATCCCCTTCGGATCCGCTTTCGAGATCTACCCAAATAATCTAAGCGATTTCGCCAACACTGAATCCTCCTACGCACATGGTCATTAACAAACCCCCGGTTCCTGATCCCTATTGAGGTGCCGAGAAACGTCATGATCTCTTTTGGAGTCAGCAGGTCGGCGGCCCTCTTGGTTATCGTATCCCTGGGCGGACTTTTTTATCCTTCGAATCTTCGTCTCCGGCAGATCGAGATATTCGTTCTCGATCAACGAGAAAAGGAACCCTCTGAGGATGTCGACGTGATCAGCGGTGGTATTCTGTTTGCACGGCCGTCCCCTTGTACGGTGGCCTGACCGTAGCGATTCGATGCCGAAGTAAATCGAGCCTATGGGAGGTCTTGGAAGGGTGAAATAAAATGTCGCCAGCATATGAGGGTGCAGCTGGTTTTGTTGCAACGGGGGAGTTTATTCCTGCGGTCGCCCGCTTTTCGGCAAGATATTCTCTGATAAGTTGCAGGTCTCTGTTGTTGATCTGTCCGGTCGTGAGCCCCCGGTTGATAGCGGCATCCGCATATTCAGATTTGATACAACCGAACGTCTCAGCTGTCACAGGTGTGGAAGGCATACAAAAGAGAGTTTCAGGCCACCCCCTATAAAGGGGAGCCTTGAGCATGTAACCTGGTGATCGAATGCTGCGGGTGGGATCCGAACCCACGACCTCCAGATATCTCAGATGATGGGCGCTTGTGTGTCTGCTCAAAACCCTATGAGTCTGGCGCCCTAACCAGCTAGGCCACCGCAGCGCACAAGAGTGCATATTAAAGACGCAGTATACGCTCTTAAAGGTTCTGTTTTGGAGTAAAAGGGGATAAAAGGGGCTTCTCCTCACTTCTTCCGCTGGCTCTGGAGGTAGATATTGACCGCACCCGTTATGGCCGCGATCTGCTTGCCCTGACGGAGGGATGCCGCGAGCGTCTGCATCCGCGACTCCTCTTCGCGGACGTACCGGGCGAGCGTCTTTGCCATGTGATCCTCTTCGAGGAAGTGGGTGTGTGTGTCACCCTCGACGAAGTGGGCGTTGTGCATGATGGCATGGTGGAGGGGGAGCGTCGTTTTCACACCGATGATGATATACTCGTAGATTGCCCGCCGCATCCGGGCTATCGCCTCCCTCCGGTCGGCTCCCCAGGCGCAGAGCTTGGCTATCATCGAGTCATAGGTCGGGGGAATGGTATACCCCATGTGAATCCCGGAATCGACCCGTATGCCGGGACCGCCCGGGGAACGGTACCGGAGGATCTTTCCCGGGTCTGCAGCAAAGTTGTTGAGCGGGTCCTCGGCATTGATCCGGCACTCGATGGCGTGGCCCCGGATCGTCACGTCCTCCTGGTCGAACGGGAGAGCCTCTCCTGCAGCAATCGCGATCTGCTTTTTGACGATGTCCCGGCCCGTGATGAGTTCTGTGACCGTGTGCTCGACCTGGAGGCGCGTGTTCATCTCCATGAAGTAGTAGTTCCCGTCGGCGTACAGGAACTCGACAGTCCCGGCGTTGGTATAATCCGATGCCCGTGCCACTGCAATCGCGGAGGCTGCCATCTTATCGCGGAGCCCGGGCGTCATGATGGGACACGGGGCTTCCTCTACCAGCTTCTGGTGACGTCTCTGGATGGAGCACTCGCGGTCGAAGAGGTGGACGATGTGCCCGTGCTCATCGGCGAGCACCTGGAACTCGATGTGACGGGGCTTCTCCAGGTACTTCTCGATGAAGACCGTCGCATCGCCGAACGCCGACTGGGCAATCCGCTGGCCGGCCTCGATGGACGCCCTGAGATGGGCCTCGTCATGGACGATGTGCATCCCGATCCCGCCGCCCCCGGCACTCGCCTTCACGATCACCGGGTACCCGATCCTTTCCGCAACCTCGCAGGCAACGTCAGGGTCATCGATGCCCCCTTCCGTTCCGGGAAGGACGGGGACGCCGGCCTCCCGCATCATCCTCTTGGACTCGACCTTCGAGCCCATGGCCTTGATCGTCTTCCAGGACGGCCCGATGAAGACGACCCCTTCCTCCTGGCAGAGCCTTGCAAACCGGTAGTTCTCTGCGAGGAACCCGTAACCGGGATGAATGGCCTCGGCCCCTGATTTCTTCGCGATATCGACGATCCTCTCCATGTTAAGGTAACTCTTTGCCGGCGGGGCTTCTCCGACCAGGAAAGCCTCGTCCGCGTACTTCACGTGGAGGGCGTCGGAGTCCGCGGTGGAATAGATGGCGACCGTCTCGATGTCGAGCTCCCGGCATGCCCGCATCACGCGGATCGCGATTTCGCCCCGGTTTGCGACGAGCACCTTCTCGAAGTAGGTCATTTCACCACCAGGAGCACGTCACCGCTCTGCACCGTGTCCCCGGTATCGACAAAGATGTCCGTGACTCTCCCGTCAACCGGGCTGTGGATGGGGTTTTCCATCTTCATCGCCTCCAGCACGAGGAGGAGGTCACCTTTCTTCACCTGGGCGCCGCGACTGGTGAGGATTTTCAGGACCATGCCCTGCATGTGGGCCTTGATCCCGCCCGGCATGTCTCCGCGGGGGATCTTATCCTGAGCCGGTGATGCCTGGACGACGGAGCTTCCCCCGACTGATATGATCCGGACCGAGAAGACTTCCCCGTCCACCTCCACTTCCATCGCATGGGGCATGACGGGGATCTCGGGAGCGGCTGCCTTCTTTGCCGGAATATCCTCGGGTTTTCTCTCGCCCTTCAGGAACGAGGGAGCGATTGCGGGGTACAGAATATACGTCAGGACGTCTTCTTCCTTTTTTATCAGCCCCTCGGCCATTGCCTGCGCTTTCATCTTCTCGTACACCGGTTCGAGAAGGTCTGCGGGCCGGACCGTTATCACCGGTTCGTCGCCGATGATCAATTTCCGGATATCGTCGGGAATGTCACCGGGGGGTTTCCCGTAGAGCCCGCGGACATAGTCCCTGACCTCGTTTGTCACATTCCTGTAGCGTTCACCGCCGAGAAGGACGTTGAAGACAGCCTGCGTGCCCACGATCTGGGACGTGGGCGTGACGAGCGGCGGGTAGCCAAGGTCCCTGCGCACCCGGGGGATCTCCTCGAAGACAGCATTGAGCTTGTCAAGGGCGTCCTGCTCCTTGAGCTGGGAGACGAGGTTCGAAATCATGCCGCCGGGGAGCTGGTAGAGGAGTACGTCGCTGTCGACCCTCTCGGATATCGGGTCGAGGATACCCGCGTACTTCTCGCGGATCTTCATGCACTCGTCCCGCACGTCCCGCAGGGCACGCAGGTCAATTCCTGTGTCGCGGGGTGTTCCCTGCAGAGCGGCGACAACACTCTCGGTCGGGGGCTGCGACGTCCCCATGGCGAAGGGAGACATCGCGGTGTCGAGGATATCGACACCGGCCTCGATGGCTGCCTGGTAACTCATCGGTGCAATCCCGCTCGTGCAGTGGCAGTGGAGGTCCACGGGGAGGTCCGTCTTTTCCTTTATCCGGGAAATCAGGTCATACGCCGCGTCCGGCATGATCAGTCCCGCCATGTCCTTGATGCAGATGGAATCGCATTCGAGTGAGTGGAGTTCCTCTGCCATGGCGGCGAACTTCTCGTTCGAGTGGACCGGGCTCGTTGTGTAGCAAATGGTCCCCTGCAGGTGGGCTCCCGTCTCCTTCACCCGCTTCATCGCCCGGGTCATGTTCCGGATATCGTTGAGGGCGTCAAAGACCCGGAAGATGTCCACGCCGTTTTTATGGGCAAGATCCACGAAGCGGTCGACCACGTCGTCGGGATAATGCCGGTAACCAACGAGGTTCTGGCCCCGGAGAAGCATCTGTATGGGGGTCTGCTTCAGCACCTCCTTGAGCATCCGGAGCCTCTCCCAGGGGTCCTCGATAAGGTATCGGATGCTCGAGTCGAAGGTTGCACCACCCCAGGCCTCCACCGAAAAAAAACCGATTCCATCGATCTTCCGGGCGAGGGTGAGCATGTCCTCTGTCCGCATGCGCGTTGCTATCAGGGACTGATGGGCATCTCTCAACGTGGTATCTGTAATTGAAACCTTTCCGGAACGGGAAATACGCATCGGGATCCTCCGGGCTTGGCGGCAGCTCGAGCGGGAGGCAACAGCTAAACCTCTAAATCCTTCATTGTATTAGTATAAAAAATTCTCCGAGTGGTCGAAAAGCGATGAATGCAATGGCTAATGCCGCAACCGTGACAAGGATATCGCGAAACGGTGTCCGGAACCGGGCACACACCGACCCGCCCCCGGAGTACCCCCTGGCTACGAGGAGGTCTCCCTGGTCAGACGCCCTCCGGAGGGCACTGTACAGGAGGCCGGTGGAGAGGGGGACAATACCCGCGATCCCGATCGGCATCCCCTTGAGGGAGAAAGCCCACTTTGCCTTCCTGATTTCATCCTCGAGGAACCTGAGGGCGGAAAGGGCAATTTCACCGGCAAGCCCGCAGTCAAAGCCCAGGCCCCGCCCCAGGAGCCACGTGCAGACGCTGAGAAACTCGCCGGGCCCCTGGTCCAGGAACGCGAAAGTGGCGACGAGAAGGACAACTGCGAGCCTGAGGCTGTAGGATGCCCATTCTCCACCCGTAACGAAAAGGGCGAGGGATACGGTGAGGAGGGGGAAAAAAACGAGGAGTGGCCACCGGGAACGCCAGAGGCAGACGGGCCCGGAGAGCGTGCAGGCCCACCACAAAAAAGCCAGGATTGCGCCATGCACGGACGTAAAGGCAGCAATAGAGAGTGCAACGACTGCAAGCAGCCTCAATCGCGGGTCCTGCATGCCGCCTCCCCGATATCCTCGAATGACACGTTTTGGGGTACCTGTCCTGCGGCAACCAGGGCTTTAATCCCTGCAGGGGCCCCCTGCCAGGATGCGATTGCTTCGGGAACCCGTCCCCGGCAGGCGAGTGTGTGGTCTTCGAATTCCCAGATGACGTCCACGCGGGGGAGGAAATGCCGCTCATGGGTACACAGGATGACGATGCCCCCCCTCTTTTTTCCGATTTCCCTGCAGAGACGAAGCCTGCCGGTGCAGTCGAGGCCGCTGAACGGCTCGTCGAGGATGAGCAGGTCATCGTCCCGTGCAAGGACGCAGGAGAGAAGCAGCCTCTTCAACTCGCCACGCGAGAGGGAGAGGGGGTCTTCTTCGCCACGGCCAAAGAGACCGGACCGGGAGAGCACACCGTCTGCGGGAACACCAAACGACGATATTTCTTCGCGGATGGTCTTTTCTGTCAGGTGCAACTCCGGGAACTGGAAGAGGAGCATGGAACGGGCGATCCCTCTCCGTTCCACGGACCCCTCCGTGGGCGGGAGAAGCCCTGCCGCAACGAGTGCCAGCGTCGATTTGCCGGCACCAACACTTCCCGTCACGAGGTGGACACCGGGAGAAAAAGCACATGAAGCACGGATCGATACCTCCCCCCGCTTCACGAGGACACGGTCGAGGACGAGCTCCACTCCCTCCACCTCCATGAGGGCGGGTACCAGCAGGTATCCTTCAGTGCAGGGAAGACAGAGAGCGGTGTGCCCGAATACCTGACGCGTCCCCCCTCCATGAATACCACGTAATCGGCGGATGCAGCAATGTCCATGTCCTGCGTGCACCAGACCACGTGGGGAATCTGCATCGCCCGGATACACGCCTCCGCATGGACAGCAGTATCGCTATCGAGGTGCGAGTCCCACTCGTCGAGCACGAGGAGGGCGGGATTTCCGACCACTGCCGTTGCGAGCGCACAGAGCACCTGTTCCCCGCCCGAGAGGTTCCGGACCTCGCGGGAGAGCAGCCCCTCTATCCCTACGGACCGGGCCGCACGTGATACGGCTCGCTCCACCTCTTCGCAAAGTGCATGCCGGAACCAGAGGGGCGAGGCTACCTCCTGGGAAACGATTGAAAAGAGGCTGTTTTTCCCCGGAAACTCGTGGACAAAGCCCCTCTCCAGGGTAGCGGGATCTCTCCCGTCAACCGTGATGGATCCTCTTTCGGGAACGCTGATTCCCGCAAGGAGACGGAGCAGTGTCGTCTTCCCGCTCCCGTTCCTGCCCGTGACAACACAAAGGCCGTTTGGAATGGAAAGTATTGGGACGGAGAGGATGCCGTGGGAAAGTCCCTCAACCCGGATCATCATTGTTCCCCCCTGCGGGTGTTCACACCGGTGATCCGGGAAACCCTGTTCGTAACAGTATACGCGGCAAATGCCTTGAGCAGGTCACCGGGCACGAAAGGCACTGCACCGACGAGGATAGCAGCAGGAAGGGAGAGACCGGAAGAATACGCAAGCCACGCGATGCCGCATGAATAGTAGATGGATGCACCCGCTCCCATACCTGCCCACCGGGCCTGCCAGCTCCGGTGTTCATAGCACATACCGGAGACGAACGCCGCCGGGACAAACCCAAGGAGGTACCCTCCCGTCGGCCCGAGGAGAACGCCGATCCCAGCTGCCCCGTTGTGGAAAACAGGGAAATTGAGTGCACCGAGCAGCAGGAAGAGAAGGACCGGTACGACCGCGTACCTCCCCATGAACCCCGCAGCAAGGAAGAGAAAGAGGGTCTGGAGGGTCAGAGGTACAGGAACGAACGGAACCGAGATCCAGGACCCTGCTGCGAGGAGCGCGGCAAAAGTGCCGGTATGGGCGATAAAGAGGGCTCTCTCCCGTCCGGACAACATCGTCAACCATGAAATTTTTCCTGGTTGACGAGTTAATCCTGTCGCTGGATACAGTCCCCGGCGATCACGCGCTCGATCTTTCCGCTGTCCTTGCGGACGAGCAGCGCACCGAACTCGTCGATATCGATTGCCTCACCCTCGAAACTCGATTTCAGGGTGTTGATCCGGACCCGGCGTTCCAGCGTACAGGAGAGACTCTTCCATTCGCGGATGACCGAGTCGAACTCTCCGGCCTCGAGCAGCGAATAGCGGCTCTCGAATTCCTTCAGGATCCGGGCAAGAAGCGCGGGCCGATCGACATCGTGGCCGACTTCAAGGCTCACGGAGGTGACGGCATTGGGGACCATGGAGAGGTCCTGGGGGGAGACGTTCACGTCGATACCCATTCCGAGCAGGGCATAATTGACCCTGTCAGCCTCGGCAGATATCTCGAGGAGGAGCCCCGCGACCTTCTTGTCCCCGATATACACGTCGTTTGGCCACTTGATCAGGGCACCAAGGTCATATTCCTTCCGGAGGGCACGGGCAACCGCGATCGATCCGGCCATCGTAATCATGAAAATCCTGTCGATGGGAATCGCCGGCCTGAGAATGATCGTTACCCATATCCCGCCCCGGGGCGAAACCCATGACCGGCCCAGCCGCCCCATGCCCCCCGTCTGCTGTTCCGCGATGATGACAGTTCCGTGGAGTGCAGCAGGGTCCTCCTCACGAACCATCTGCTTTGCCACCCAGTTCGTCGAGACAGTGCTCTCGAAGTAGCGCATCATCCTGCCCATCACGTTCGTCCGGAGCTTCTTGTGGACTTCGTAGGGGAGCAGCCGGTTGCTGCTCTTCTTGAGGCGGTATCCCTCCCGGTGCGATGCCTGGATATCGTATCCCATGTTGATCAGTTCCTTGATGTGCTTCCAGACCGCCGACCGGGATATCCCGAGGGCAGCGCTGATCTTCTCACCCGGGACCGGGCCGTCACTGTTTTCGAGCACCTCAAGGACACGGAATGCTGCCTCGTACATGGTATTACCTTTTGGATGCGGCCTGTTCGGAAGGGAGCGGGCAGGGGTCCTTGCCGCAGACCTGCCTCAAAATCTCTGACTGGTGTTCCATGAGCGTGGCAAGGTCGAAAATCCCCGTGATGTCCACGACACCGATTGCGGCAAGAACGTCTCCGGCAGAATCGCGGACGGGTGCCACGATGACCGGCACACCCCTGTAGGCCCCGGTCTTGGGGGTGGTCTTGATAAGCCGGTTCTCCCTGATGACATCTTCGAGGACAGGACCCGTGTAGTTCCTGTCCACCACGAAGCCGTTCTCTATCCTGATGCCGGGGCGACGGGCAGACCGGACAGTGATGGGGAGCCTGTTGAGGAGTTCATGGAGTGCAAGGCCGACAGGTTCGAGGTCTTCAGGGCCGCTGTCCACGGAGATAACGTAGCGATTCATGGGCAGATCCTTACTCTATTCCCTGGTCTTTGTTCACAATAATGTTTCCGACCCGCCGGAGCAGAATTGACGGATGAACTCCTTTGAAGGGTATTCGTGGATGGTGGTGACAACCGCCTCGCCGCTGCCGGCACTGCACCGGAGGAGAACTGCCCCTTGTGCATTCCGTGCAACGACCTCGCAGTCGTGTTCCGGGAAGAACCCGTCGCACTCGATTGTGGCAGGGTCGAACCCGGCAAAAAGGGATGCACATCCGTGGGAGGAGACGCATTCGACCCCCCCTTCTCCCTTTTTATGCGTATAGAGCACCCGGAACGGGAGCCAGTCGTAGGCATCTGCCCGGTCGATTCCCGGCCCGAAAACGAGGAGTCTCCCCCCGTTCCCGATGAATTTCCTGATGCGCGACGATGATGCCCGGAGTGCAGGCAGCAACCGGGAATAGGCCGGGTTGGCAAAGCCCGTCGGGACGACGAGGGCACAGAACCTGCCCCGGAAGAAGGGTGCCGCGAGGAGCTGGGGGGTCACGTGGTCGCAGGAGACCCCGCATTCTTCGAGGTACCGGGAAAAGACGAGTTTTTCGTCCCAGAGCAGGCCGACCCGCGGTGTCACCCCTTGATCACCGCCAGCGGTTCAAGCCGGGCGACGAGGCGGGAGAGGCCGACCTCGTGGACGACGCGGACGACTTCGGCACTCGGCTTGTAAACGTCAGGGGCCTCGTCTGCCAGGGAAGCGTCGTTTGGTGCCCGCACGACGATGCCCGCCTTCCCGAGGCTCTCGCGGATCTCCCTGCCTGTGATCCGGCGCTTGGCCTGCGTCCTGCTCATGACCCTCCCGGCGCCATGGCAGGTGCTCCCGAACGTCTTTTCCATTGCTGTCTGTGTCCCGTGCAGGACAAACGAGGGTGTCCCCATGCTGCCGGGGATGATTACGGGCTGGCCCACGCGGGAATAGGAGGCGGGGATACCCGGGGATCCCGGTCCGAAAGCCCTCGTTGCCCCCTTGCGGTGAACGCAGAGCCGCAGCCTTTTGCCATCGACGAGGTGTTCCTCTATCTTTGCCACGTTATGGGCAACGTCGTACACGAGGCGCATCTCTTTCTGGGGCACACGGTAGAGTTCCTCCATGACTTTCCGCGTCCTGTGCATGATCACCTGCCGGTTTGCCCATGCGTAGTTTGCGGACGCCGCCATCGCCCCGAAGTATGCCCGGCCTTCGGGGGAGTCGAGGGGGGCGCAGGCAAGCTGGCGGTCAGGCAGGGATATGCCGTACCGTTTCGTAGCCGCTTCGAGGACACGGAGATGGTCGGTGCAGACCTGGTGGCCCAGGCCCCGGGAACCGCAGTGGATCATGATGCAGACCTGGCCCGGCACGAGGCCAAAGGCGGATGCTGCCGCCTCGTCGTAGATTTCCCTGACAACCTGCACCTCGAGAAAATGGTTCCCGGATCCAAGCGTCCCGCTCTGGGGGATTCCCCTCGCCCGGGCTTTCTCGGAGACTGCTGCAGGGTCGGCCCCCTCCATGCACCCCCCCTCCTCGCAGAACTCCGTGTCCTCTGCCCGCCCGAACCCCTGCCTGACGGCCCAGGAAGCCCCCTCCACGAGGACGGAGTCAAGGTCTTTTCCTGAGAGGCGGAGACTGCTCTTTCCCCCGACACCCGTCGGGATTTCACGGTAGAGTCGTTCGGCAAGCTCCCTGCGGTTGGTGATGTCCTTTTCTTCCAGCGGTGTGGAAAGGAGCCTGACCCCGCAGTTGATATCGAAGCCGACACCACCCGGGGAGATGACACCGCTTTCGAACGCGAAAGCAGCAACCCCGCCGATGGGAAAGCCGTATCCCCAGTGGATATCGGGCATTGCAAGCGACCGCTTCACAATTCCTGGCATTGTCGCGACATTGGCAAGCTGGCGGACGGCACCCTCCTCGAGCGTTCCGGCAAGCCGGGGGGAGAGGTAGAAGACGCCGGGAACCCGCATTCCCGGGACATATCCCAGGGGGACTTCCCATTCACAGGGTCCGAGGCTCTGTATCCCGGGGAGCATAGTCACTCACACATCAAAGATGACATCAAGGATATATGAATCATCTTCCCGGCGAAGGGAGAGATCGGAAAAAGAGATACCCTTGACCCCGCGCCCGCCCCCGTGCCTCTCCGGGGAGAATGGCTCGCCATGGAGTATCCCCTTCGCCTTCGTGTCACTGACGGTCACATCGGCACGTGAGACGACGAACCCCTCAACCTCCGAGATGAAGAGAACCTCGGAGAGGAATGCGAAAACCAGGGATTCCGGGTCGTGGGCATCGACCTCAATCTCCCGTTCCTGTCCGTCTTCGCCAGGCCGCCCGTACATCACGTCCATCAGGGCCCTTGCTGCCTCGGAATAGAGTTCTCCAAGGGAGGCTGCCCGGATCCTGAACCGGGCATCCGCGGTATGTTCGAGCTCTTCAAAACTCATTGCCGGCAGGTCCCTCGTCCCCGGGAGGGTCCAGGAAGAGAGGGAGCATTCCCCTGTGGATGGAGTGCAGGTACCGTGCCTGGTGAATGGAGATAAAAATCGTCCTGTCCCTTATCTTAACCTGTATATCGGTTGGTTTGGGTGGCTTCATGCTCACGGGAAGGAGTATGGGACCGCCACACGAGGTGCAGACCCGAAAATCACACCCCCTCCTCTCGATATAGTCGGCCACGTCCTCGTTCACCATGATCTCTTCGGGAAGAAGACGTGAATTGGATCGTACATACATGATTCTCACCACATCGACCGGAAAGGGTAAAAAAATTGTGAAGGGATGCCCGGAGGTTTTCAGCCGACGATGCGGGAGACCAGGTCGACATACTGTTCTTTTAACTGGTAAATGCTATGGGTTCCTTCCTTGTTCTTCATGACATGGAGGATCCCTATCCGGGAAGCGATGATGCCCACCATCGCGGCAACGGAATGGTAACTGATGGAGAAACGCCTGTTGAGGTGTTCACAGATCTTCGCGATGGTCAGGGTTTTCATTCTGAGGAAGAGTTTCAGCATCGCACGCCGGACCCCGGTCTGGTCACGCGAAAGGTATACCCTCAGGCGGCTCTCGATGACGGCCTTGATCTCGTGCGGAGATCTCATGAAGTGGTACTCACCACAAGTTTTATATAAGCATTTCTTTTCGATCCAGTTTCATGTGTCCCCGGAAACCCCGATTCAGGGAGGATTACGGTGAATAATGTGCGAGGGCGGGGAAAATAACCAATCAGGGGATACCCGTGGATAGCCCGGATCCCCGAAGAATTTTACCCATGTATCACCAAGTACTGGGCTATGGGATTTGTCGGTTACGATGTGAACAGGTATACTCCCCGGCAGATGATGGTCGTCCCGGCCGTTATCCTCCTCCTGAGCCTGGCCCTCCTGGGCTTTAACATGGCCAGTTTCGGGATGCCGGTCAGGCCGGGAATCGATTTCTCGGGGGGTACGGCGGTCACTCTTTTTACACCCGATTCAGCCGAGCAGATCAGGGCTGCATTCTCCGCGTATCCCCTCCTCTCCGTCGGGGAAGGCGTGAACAACGGGAAGTACCTGAAGTTCGGGCCGATGGATGATGCGAGCCTCCAGGCGCTTGCAACAGATATCGGGGTTCGCTACCCTGATGCCAAGATTGACCAGATCGGGGCGTCCTTTGGAGAAACTCTGCAGCAGCAGGCCCTGATTGCGCTCATCATCTCGTTCGTGGGAATGACGATCGTCGTCTTTATTGCATTCCGTTCGTTCGTTCCGGCAGGAGCCGTTGTCCTTTCTGCATTCGCGGACATCGCGATGACGGCGGCCGGGATGAGCCTCGTCGGGATCGAACTCTCCCTTGCGACCGTTGCCGGGCTGCTCATGCTGATAGGGTATTCTGTCGATTCGGATATCCTTCTCACCATGAGAGTCCTTAAACGGCAGGGGAAACTCGAGGAGAAGCTTGCCGGTGCTTTCAGGACGGGAATCATCATGACAACCACGACAATCGTGGCAATCACTGCTATGTGGGTCGTTGCACTGGTCGGTCAGATAACGGTCGTCTGGGAGATTGCGACCGTCCTCCTGATCGGGCTTATCGTTGACATGATGAACACGTGGCTCACGAATGCCGGGATCATCAAGTGGTACGTGCAGAAGAGGGGTGGAAAATGAGCATGGAAAAGATAATGGCGATCGTGAGCCACTGGCAGGTCGCGCTCATGCTCATCCTCGTCGTGCTGGCAGCAATTGCCATTGCACCGCGATTCGAGGGCGGGAAGTTCACGACAAACCTCCAGTACGGGCTCGACCTGCAGGAAGGGACCTGGCTCCAGATGGAATTTAAGGCAGTCGTTGCCGGCTTCGAGACGGATAAGGACCCCGGTGATTTTGCCAAGGCCATCCAGGACCAGACCGATGCCGAGGTGTACGTCCTTGACAAGAACAAGATCGAGATAAGGAAGTACATCCCAAGGGAAGACCTTGAAACCGTTTTCAACACCGCAGGGGGACGACTCACCTCCTACGAGCAGGGAGTCTCGAAGCAGACGGCCGAGGATGTCAAGAGGATACTCGAGAACAAGCTCAATGCCCTCGGCACGAAGGATGCCCGGGTCAACCCGCTCGTGGGGCTTTCGGGTGTCTCGCATTATATACGCGTGGAACTTGCCGGCGTGAGCATGGCACAGGCAAAGGAGATCGTGGGCAGGCAGGGGAAGTTCGAGATCAGGATTCACACGACCGGAAACGAGACTGAAAACGTTCTCTACGGTGACAGCATCACGACGGTGGGAGTGCCGAGCCACGACTCCCCCGGCAGCCCGGTCTGGGGTGTCTCGTTCACGCTGAACCAGGACGGGGCAGAAAAACTGCAGAAGGCGGCAATCCGGACAGGAGCGGTCTCGAAACCCGATGCCCACTACCTCGATATGCTCCTTGACGGGAAAGTCGTATACAGTGCACCGCTCTCGCCGGACCTAGCGGCAAAACTTGCCCAGGAACCGATCCGCCAGCTGTATGCATCGACGGGAACCGGTGATGCGGGACTGAGGGATGCCAAGAACCTCGAGATACACCTCCGTGCAGGTGCTCTCCCTGTCGACGTCGTGGTTGCCGGTTCCGGTTTCGTACCGGCAGAGCTCTCGGATTACTTCAAGCTGATGTGCGTGGTTGCCTTCATCGCCGCAGCGATTGCCGTCGGGATCGTGATCTTCCTCCGGTACCGCGAGCCTGCTATCGTCCTGCCGATGATGGCAACGAACCTCACCGAGATCGTGATACTGCTCGGTATCGCAACATTCATCCAGCAGCTCGACCTCGCATCGATTGCAGCCCTTATCGCGGTGCTCGGGACGGGTATTGACCAGCTGGTCATCATCACGGACGAGATCCTCCACGAGGGCAAGGTACCGTCGCCCACGCTCTACACGAAACGCCTGAGCCGGGCACTCGGGATCATCCTCGTTTCTGCGGCAACCGTGATCATCGCCATGGTCCCGCTTGCCCTGATGGATCTCTCGAGCCTCCGCGGGTTTGCAATCATCACGATGATAGGTGTCATCATCGGCGTAGCCGTGACACGTCCTGCCTATGGAGAGATAATCAAGGAGATCCTCTCCAAATAACCCCATAGAAAATCTTTATCATTCATTTTCTTCCACTAAGACACTTGGTAATAGTGATGAGCCGACCGGTTTTAATTGACTTTTTTGCCGAATGGTGCGGTCCGTGTAAACGACAGGGGCCGATCCTCGAGGAACTGAAGAGGAGGATGGGAGAGAAGATCGAGATCAGGAAGATCGACGTCGACCAGCACATGGACATGGCAAACAGGTACGGAATCAGGGTTGTCCCGACGCTGATCATCGAAAAAGACGGAAAGATCGTCAGGAGCCTCGAAGGGGTCACCAGCGCCGAGACGCTGGAATCGATGCTGGCACCCCTGGTGGAATGACCATGCGAGTCGGGATAGTGGGTGGCACCGGGGACATTGGCGAGGGGCTTGCAATGAGGCTCTCCTCCCGGCACGACGTCGTCATCGGGTCCCGGGACGAGGCCCGGGCTGTTACGAGCAGCCAGTGCTGCCTGACCACTCTCCGGCAGAGGGGCTTGCCCTGCTCCTGCGAAGGTACGACGAACCAGCAGGCCGTTGACAGGTCAGACATTGTCATCCTCGCCGTGCCGTTTTCCCACGTCGCCGGAACGGTATCAGGCCTCCGGGGTCTCTCGGGGAAGATCGTGGTCTCCCCCGTAAACCCGATCGAGAAGCGCGACTACTTCATGTACGTCCCGCCACCGGAGGGCTCCGCGGCAATGATGATCAGGAAGCTTCTGCCCGCGGACGCCCGGCTGTGTACGGCGTTCAACACAGTTGCGGCAAACAAGTGGCGGGCACTGGACCAGGAACTGCACCTTGCCGTCCCGGTCTGCGGCGATGACAGGGATGCAAAGGCAACCGTGATGGAACTGGTCAACAGCATCGAGGGTATCAGGGCGTACGATGCCGGGCCCCTTGCCGCGTCGTGCATGGTCGAGTCCCTGACACCGCTCCTCCTCAACATTGCCCGGTTCAACAGGATGCGGGACGTGGGAATAGAGTTCAGGTAAATACTCCCCGGTTTTCCCGGAGGTTGATTCCATGACAGCCTACGCACTGGAATTTGAGAGCATAGGAAAGCGTCTCTGCCAGGAACGGCTCGTGTCGGCAAATTTCGGGAACATGAGCGTCCGAAGGGACGAAGGGTTCCTCATCACCCGGACCGGTTCTTTCCTCGACAACCCCGGAGAACCGGTCTTTGTCCCCCTCGAGGGCGATGTCCCCCGCGAGGCCTCAAGCGAGTTCCGTCTCCACAGGGAGGTATACCGGAGGACTGCCCATGACGCGGTGGTGCACGCCCACCCGGTCCACGCGGTGGCGCTCTCTCTCGGGAGGGACCACGTGATCACCCTCGACAGCGAGGGCCAGATGTTTGCACCCAAAATCCCGGTCGTCGGCGGGGCACCGGGGAGCATGGAGATGGCCGATAATGTTGCCGGCGCGCTCGCGGGGGGAAATCTTGTCATCGTACGGGGTCATGGGACGTTTGCCGCCGGAAAGACACTCGAGGAAGCATACATCCTCACTTCCCTTGCAGAGCACAGCTGCCGTGTCATCATCCTTTCGGAAAGAGCGGGGTGACCGGGGCAGTTGGAACAGAGGAAATAAATTCGATCGCTGGCAGAACATCATCATAAAAGGATAGTTGCATGCCCATGGAAGGTATCACTGAAAAGCTGTCGCGCCTCCCGCCGGAACTCCGGAAAGAAGTGGAGGATTTCGTTGATTTCCTCCTCGAGCGGCATGTTCCGCAGCGGGACCCGTTCCCGGTCCCGAAAGGTGACCCTGCCGATGAACCACCCCTCGTATCCGGCCCCGTCATCCTCGCAGACGAGATCCCGTTCCGGACGGGAGACGAAGTTCTTCCCGCGTTTCCAGACCCTGATCCCCCCAGAAAGGCGGCTGACCAGCCGGAAAGAGTCATTGAGGTGGCACGGCGACAGGGCCGTAACAGCCCCGGGAAGGAAAGAGACCTCCTGGACTGGATTGATTAAAAAATTGCTTTTAAGTGCTCCTATTTAAAAGTCAGGGATGGAAAGTAGCTCAGCCATTTTCATTCTGTGTCTGTGTCCCGATGAGAATCATGTAAAATGGGGGAGAACAACAACTATATCCGGCTGACAGAGAAATATGTTAGACCGGTTTGGGCTTGTAGATCAGGGGTAGATCGTTACGTTCGCAACGTAAAGGCCGCGGGTTCGAATCCCGCCAAGTCCATGGGAACGTTTTTTTGGAGGATGAGAAGGTACTGGAAGCGACCGGGAGGTCGCTGCGGGGTCGAGGGGCGGAGCCCCCGGTCCGAAAAAGGAAAGGCCGCGGGTTCGAATCCCGCCAAGTCCATGGAATTCCTTTTAAAAATTTTAGGTAATTGTGTAAGATCCACCACTAACCTTTCGTTAGGAAAGGAACAATGGATCGTATGGATTTTCGGGAGATCGGGAGGCTCATATCCGATGATAGGATTGCCCTCGAATATCTCTGGAAGAGACGAGGATCCGCAACATGTCACTTCTGTGATTCCTCGGATTTCTATTTCATTGGGAGAAATAGGGTAAGATGTAAGGAGTGTCGGAAGGACCTCTGGCCACTTCAGGGAACGAGGTTCTCATCTCTCCGAATCGCACCCTCTCAGTGGCTCTCCCTCATCAAATTATTCGAATTATCAGTGTCGGCCAGAAAAGCCTCGCAGGATATCCATCTGAGCTACAAGACGACATTGAGAGCGTACGATATTTTAAGGAGGGTTCTCGTGGAAGAGCTTGCCCGGACAGATGCAATCCTGAAAGGAGAGCTAGAGGCGGATGAAGCATATTTCGGAGGTAAGAGGAAAGGAAAGAGAGGGAGAGGAGCCGGGGGTAAAACTATCGTGTTTGGGATCCTGGAACGAGGAGGAAAGGTTTCAGTAAGCATCGTCCAGGATGTATCAGCAGAGAGCCTTATGACAGAAACAGTGAAGAGAGTGAGGAGAGGCTCAATCGTGTATACCGATAAATGGAGAGGATATGATTCTCTCGTGTTCTGTGGATATAAGCATCTCAACATCGACCATCGCTATAAGTTCAAACAGGGAAAGGTCTACATCAACGGGATTGAAGGATTCTGGGCGTTTGCGAAAGAGCGATTGATTAAGCATCACGGAATCTCCAGACAGAAGTTCCTCTTCTACATCAAGGAGATGGAGTGGCGATATAACCACAGAGGGAAAGATTTATTTGAGTACTTAATCGATCTGATGCTTGACGAAACAGCCTTGGTGGTGGAAGTTACCTAATCACCATTATTTATTATATCAACAAAAGGTATTTACCCAAAAAATTTGCGTTCTTTGCTGTTTTTTATTTTATGAGCTTTTATAATTTTTTCACTGTAAATAACCGTGTAAACATTGCACTATTATTTTTCGCGGGTATCATTTATCTGCTATTTCTGGACAATTATGATATGTCAAAAAAGACCCCCATTTTAGTGCTTTTTGTAGCCGCGTTAGCAGTATCACATTACTCAACTGCATTTATTACTGCAATACTTATTTCATTGACATTTTTAACGTATCTATTCTTCAATCACATTAATAAAATACAGAAATACAAAAATAATATAATAAATAATAATATTAATTATATGTCACTAAGAAAAGATAAATTTATTAATATAAATTTTATTATACTTTTATGGATTATTATTTTATCTTGGTTTATATATATTGTTATAAATCCATTTATTGGCGCTATTAATTTCCTAGAACAAACGATTACAAAAATTCCTCTCTTCGATGGAGGAGGGGGACCCAGGAGTAGTGTGTTATTGATAGCTACTGGAATAAATATTTATGGGGGTATTATCGGACAAATTGAATTATTACTAACCTATTTTATCATCTCAATTATCTGTTTAGGTGTTGGATTAACTCCAATTCATTACATTAAAAGTTTAAAAAACAATGAAGAATTTTCGTATTTTATTCATATTAATAAATTTATTATGCCTAAGGAATTCTATCTATTATGTTTTTTATCTGTATTTATTCTATTTTCATTGACAATACTTCCATATGCATCATTAGCATATGATATTACCCGGGTTTATTTTCAATTCTTGTATATATTATGTCCTTTTGTAGTGATAGGCCTATTTAAAATATGTTCTATTGGAAATTATTTATATATTAAAATTAAAAACTTTATATTTAATATTTCTATTAAATCAATAAAAAATACTATCAAAGTTGAAACTCGTTATCACATAGTTTCATTTATGTTATTGATTATTTTGATAACATATTTTCTCTGCACAACAGGATTATTATATCAAATGGGGAGTTATCACAGAACATTGATTTTAAATAATGATGGTAAAGAGTACGAGGATTTAATTATCACACAACAAGAGTATTATGCCTCTAATTGGATAAGTTTATACAGTACTTACGGAAGCAGGACCATTTATACTGACTATTTAGGACGTTTTAGAGTTATAATTTGTGGATTGATTGAACCTTATGTGTCAATAGTAATCAATAAAATACCTGAAAAGGATAAATTACATGAAAATGAATATATTTTTTTAAGATCCTATAACATTGAAAAAAAGAAAATCGGTACATATACAAAATCAAGTAGTTACTATGATATTCCACTATTAAAATATTCATCAACAGTTTACTTTAATGGCAGATCTAAAATTTTAACAACTTAATGATTCTTCCTAATAATATTTCCGATATTCTGCAGGTCGTGATTCAAAAATAATAGGTGATTAGGTAACATCGCCCCCTAACCTTTAGTTAGGAAGGGAATATGGATCTTATGGATTTCCGGGAGATCGGCAAGCTCGTTTCTGAAGACCGATTCTCTCTAGAATATTTTTGGAAGAAACGGCGGAATACCGTTTGTCCATCTTGTTCATCCTCTAAATTCTACTATCGCCAGAAGTGGAGAGTACGGTGTAAGGGATGTAAGAAGGACTACTGGCCACTTCAAGGACTGGGTTTGCTCTCCTCCGAATATCGCCATCACAATGGCTCTCTCTCGTGAAATTATTCGAGCTCTTTACTTCACCCAGGAAAGCTTCCCACGAGGTCCACCCTAACTACAAAACCACATTGCGAGCCTATGATATCCTTCGCCGGGTTCTCGTTGAAGAACTTACCAAGACAGATGACATTCTGAAGGGAGAACTGGAATTGGAAGCAGATGAAGTCTACTTCGGCGGGAAAAGGAAAGGAAAGCATAGAAGAGGTGCCGGTGGCAAGAGCATTGTCTATGGGATCCTGGAACGGGGAGGAAGGGTCTCGGTGAGTATTTTTCAGGATGTCTCCGCCAAGAGTCTTATGACCGAGACGGTGAAGAGGGTGAAGAGAGGCTCCATCGTGTACACAGACAAATGGCGGGGATATGACTCTCTCATGTTCTGTGGCTACAAGCATCTCAATATTGATCATCGTTATAAATTCAAGCAGGTGAAGGTCTTTATCAATGGAATTGAAGGATTCTGGTCCTTTGCGAAGCAGCGATTACTCAAATATCATGGAGTTGATGCCCAAAAATTCCTGCTCTATCTCAAAGAGTTGGAGTTTCGGTATAATCATCGCGACTGAGATCTTTTTGATGACCTCGTTTAAGTATTAGTTGGATATAGTCACGTGGCTCATACTGAGTAATTACCTAGTTTTTATACCAAGGAGATGGAGTGGTGATACAACAATCGGGGGAAAATTTATTTGAAGTCTTAGTGGATTTGATGTTACAATAAAGGGTGTTAGGGGTCGATGTTACCTAATCACCTAATTTTATGAGATAATCTTCCCAAAATCTGGTGTGGTTTCATGAAAATCCGATTTTTTTTATTTGGTGGAAATAATCAAATGGAAGGTGTTTTCAAAAAAGAATTGGCCAAAATTACTTTGCTCAAAAAGTTAGGTTTAGATTGTGAAGTGACTTTTTTTGCAAATCAGAACAAATATATTTTTAATAGTGATATAAAAATAAAAATAATAAAAATTGATGAAAATTTAAATCTCATTCAAAGAATCAGAAGAGCCCGGTATATAGCTCATGTCATAGGTAATCAAATAAAAAATCTTGATTATCCAGACTGTGTTCTGTTCCGTTATCCTTACCATATTTTATATTACTCGAAAAATATTCTGAAAAAGAAAAGAAGATGTAAAGTTGTTTTCGAACATAACACAAAAGAAAGTGATGAATTTAAATTGTTAACTGGTTGTTTTTCTCAAATCTTTTTACAAGAAATTTTTCTTGGTCGCTTCATACGGTCCCAGGCCGACGCCATCGTCGGCGTCACCAACGAAATCACGCAGTACCAGTTAAAGCGTTGTCATAACCCCGACAAACCGCACATCACGATTGGAAACGGCATTGATGTTGCCAGTGTCCCTTTGCGCCACCATCCTCCCCTGATAACCACGGAACTCCACCTTATCTTCGTTGCCAATGTCAGCCGCTGGCATGGCATCGACAGGCTCATCCGGGGCCTTGCGACAAATGATGGAAAGACCGCTATTATTCTCCACGTTGCAGGTGAGGGGGCTGAGTTACCCAACCTCAAGAAATTGGTGAATGACTATGGACTCGCAAAAAAAGTCATCTTTCATGGTTTCGTGACCGGCCAGTCTCTCGATGAACTCTTTAACGCCTGTCACATTGCCGTCGGGAGCCTCGGTCTCCACCGTGTTGGATTGAAGGAATCTTCTACATTGAAAGTCCGGGAATACTGTGCCCGTGGTATCCCCTGGATTATTGCATGTCAGGATCCTGATTTCCCTGACGATTTCCCGTATATTCATCGCATTCACGCCGATGAATCCCCGGTCAATTGTGAAGAATTACTGGAATTCGCGAAAAGAGTCTGTAAAGATCCCGAACATCCACAAAAAATGCGGGATTATGCCATGGATCATCTGGACTGGTCGATAAAGATGAAGAAACTCAAGGAGTTCCTTGAAAAACTGGTCGGTGAATCACCTTCTGATCTTGTATAGAGATGCTACCGCCGCCCCATCCTCTCCCTCGGCTCTACTGACGGGGGCGTTGTCAAAGAACTGCTTGACCAGACACATGCAGGCGTGCATTGCTCAAACGAGGCGGAACTACGCGAATTCCTGCTCAAGTCATACCGCGAATACAAGGAGCGGGGGGCAGTACAGTATCACGGGATCGGGGAGGAGATCATGAAGTACAGCCACGTGGAGATGGCGAGGAAGTTTGCCGAAGTGCTGGACGCAGTCACAGCCGGTGCCACGCCGATGCAGGCATCACACCCTGCCTGGCCACCCCGGAAAAAAACCCGGGAGAGGATCTGTACCCCCACTCCCCCGCGAGAGACCCCATTCCGGACGTTGTACGGCGAAATACGCGCCGTATCGCCTGAGAATCACGACCTCCCCCCACCGCAACCTTGATAAGGGGTCACTTTCAGACTGCCCGGTCAATATTTAAAAACTTCCCCGCTCCATCCTCTGTCATGTGACCCCTCGGGAATTGAAGCCTTTTTCACGAAGAGGTCACATGGTGATGAAAAAATGTTTTCAAGACCATCGGGAACAGCCACGTGCATGTATGCAGGTGGCTCCGGACGCGGTCCCCGGCTTTTTGGCCGGTCCGCTTCCCGCACAGAACGAAGAGACACGTCCCGCAGAGGAGACGGCACGGACAGGAGAGCGGGCTCCCCCCACTATGGCATTGTGTCGGGTTGCAATAGGGAGAGGGAACCCATCATATCCTGCACCCGGGGAACAATGAATGTTCCGTCACCGGCACGCGACTGCACGGAGGCCTCCTGATGGCACACGCGTGCCCCCACCTCTCCCGCGGAAAGGAGGGCAGGTGGCTGACCCTCGCGTGCAGGTCCCCCGGTCCCTGCCCGGACCGGGCGTGCCCGGCCAACCCCCGTTTCCAGGAGCCGGATCCGGATGATGCCCGCCAGTAACCACAGGGTATCGCCGCGGCGAAAGAGGCGCTCCCGGTGCCGTGCCGCGGAATACGAGGCCCGCAGGATCCTCCGGGAGATGGACTTCCCGGTCGTGGTCCGGTCCACGGACCCGGCGTTTCCCGCAAGCCTGATCGCCTGGTCCGCAACGGGCAGTGTCCACGTCTTCTCCGTGGTCTCGACCCGCCGGACCGTTGCAGGCGCCCCGGATGCCGCATCCCTCTTTGCCGGCGAGATCGCGGACCTGCGGGGCATCCCCCGGGCGACCGGCGGGTCGGTCAACCTCTGGATCCGCTCCGGCCACACAGCCTGGAAGCTGTACCGCGTCTTTCCCGGCGGGATAGCCGAGGCGGGGGTGCCGGATGTGGCGTGAGGGAGAGGACGGCACCATGTCGGAGCGCAAGGTCTGCCCCTTCATGTCGGACCCCCGGAGGATCGTCCTCTGCCAGGGAAAAAATTGTGCCGCCGCCTGCCCTGCCCGGGCCGGGGACGGGTCGCTCTGGACGTGCGGGCTTGTCGACGGCTGCGCCGGCAGGGAAGGGGGGATGCCGTGATGCCGCTTGTCCGGATCACGTCCACTCACGACCCGTTCCTCCTCACCTGCCCGGTCTGCGGCTGCCGCTCGTGGGACCGGCAGGGGCAGGAGTTGTCCTGCCGGGCCTGTGCTGTCCGGGTGACGCTTGCCGATGACCCCGGGACGGACCGGGTCGTCCTTGTGATCGAAGGCCCCACCCTCTCCCCCGGAGGACCCCCATGGCAGGCGGGGAGATAGCCCGTGCCCTCTCCCTCCTCTTTTCCCCCGGATCGGTCGTCGAGCTCCGGGCGATCACGGAGGAGGGAATGGCATCCGGGTACTTCGACGACCCGGTTGCGCTCCGGGAAGCGGCCGGGCCGCTGGATGCAGCCGGCACGACCGGCATCTACGTCACGCTGAACGAGGTGAACCCGGCACTCCTCTCGCGGCGGGCAAACCGCGTCAGGATGCGGCTCTCGAAAAAGGACGCGACCACGGCAGACGGCGACATCATCCGCCGCCGCTGGTTCCCCCTCGACATCGACCCCGTCCGGCCCTCGGGCATCTCCTCGACCGATGCCGAACACCGGGCAGCACTCGACCGGGCAGGCAGGATCGCCGCGTTTCTCGCGGAACGCGGGTGGCCCGCACCCATCCTCGCGGACTCCGGGAACGGGGCACACCTGCTCTACCGGATCGACCTCCCCAACGATGACGCGTCCCGGGACCTCGTGAAGAGGGCTCTTGCAGCCCTGGACACCCTGTTCTCGGACGGCACCTGCACCGTGGACACCTCAAACGCCAACGCGGCCCGCATCTGGAAGCTCTACGGCACGACCTCGCGCAAAGGCGACCACACGCCGGACCGCCCCCACCGGAAGGCACGGATCCTCGACGCCCCGGACCACGCCGGGGTCGCCGGCCGCGGCCTCCTCGAAGCCCTCGCGGCAACTCTCCCGGCCCCGCCGGCCCGAAAAGTCAGCCCGGCCCGCGGGACCGCGATCGACCTCCGGTCCTGGCTCTCCGGGCACGGCATCGGGATTGCGGCAGAAAAGCCCTACGCGGGCGGGACACTCTTTGTCCTGGAGGAGTGCCCCTTCTCGGATGCCCACCGGGACGGGGCGTTTGCCATCCAGTTCGGGAACGGGGCCATCCATGCCGGGTGCCACCACGCCTCCTGCGGGGGTGGATCGCAGCGCTGGAAGGAACTCCGGGCAAAGTTCGGGCGGGGAGAAGGCCATGCCCCCGCCGTACCCCCGGCAGAACCCGTGCACGGGGACCCGGCTCCTCCTGCCGATCTCCCCGGCCACGCGGAGGCGCTCTCCCTCCTGCAGCACGGCGACCCGAAGGAGGCGATGCTCCGGGCCTTCGCGCTGGACCACGAGGGCGACGAGGTGGTGGCCGAGTGCCTCGTCATGTCGCTTGCCTCCCGGTCGGTCGCAAACACCAACGGCCTGCACGTCTCCGTGACAGGCGAGAGCGGCAAGGGCAAGAGCCACGCCTTTGCGACCATGCTCCGCCAGGTCCCGGCCCGCTTCCGGCTGGAAGGCGCAATGAGCAACAAGGCCCTCTTCTACATCGAGGGCATGCAGCCCGGCAGCGTGATCGTGCTCGACGACCGGGCCCTCTCCGAGGAGGTCCAGGAGATCCTCAAGGCGGCGACCACGTGCTTTTCCGATCCCATCGGGTACCGGACGGTCACCAGGGACCGCAAGATGCAGGTCTGCACCATCCCGGAACGGTGCGTCTGGTGGGTCTCGAAGGTCGAGGGTGCCGGGGACGACCAGGTCCAGAACAGGATGCTCACCTGCTGGATCGATGACTCGGAGGAGCAGGACGCCCGCGTGCTGGCCCGGATCCTCGCCCGCGACGAGGGTGTGCCGGGCCCGGGGGGAGGGGAACGGCCTGATGTCCTCGTCTGCCGGGCCATGTGGGAGATCATCGGGCAGCAGCGGTTCCACGTGGTTGTCCCCTTCGCGACCCGGATCCGGTTCCAGGCGGCGGCGAACCGGAGAAACCCGGAGATGCTGCTCGACCTCGTCAAGGCAAACACCGTCCTCCGGTTCATGCAGCGGGAACGGCAGCAGCACGGTCCCGTCTCCTGCCTGATCGCCACCATCAGGGACTTTTGGGAAGCGGCCAGGCTCTACTCCCTCCTTTCCGGGACTGCCGGCGGGCAGGAGACGAAGCTGACGAGGCGGGAGGCCGGGCTCCTCCGGGCCATCGTGCAGGGAGGGTGGCCGGAGTTCACGGTCCCGATGCTCCAGAAAGTGACCGGCTGGTCCAACGGGAACATCCACAAGATCATCCACGGGTACGTCTCGCGGGGCACGGCGCACTCCGGCCTGCTCGAGAAGTGCCCGGCGATTGCCTACTGCGACCGGACGGTGGCGACCGCCGAGGATGCCGGCGGTGTCTCGATGCAGCGGAGGATGCGGGCCTACACCTTTGACCGCGAGCTCTTCGCCGCCTGGTCTGCAGGCGGGGCGGTCTGGCTCGATGGCGGTGATGACGGGATGTCCCCTTCCCCGCCTTCCGCAGACTTCCGCAGTCCCGCGGCCTGTGCGGAAGTGTCAGGAAACGATGAAGAAGGCCCCGATTCTCAAAATAATGAATATAATAAAAGTACATATATATGTACACAGGATCACTTCCACACATGCACGGGATCATGGGAGCCGGCAGAAGACACTGCGTGTGCACCTGCACGTGAGAGGTGTCCCGGAAGTGCGGAAGTGAAAAATTCAAAAACCGATGAACCGCCTCCGATCCCTGCCAATACGCCGGAAAATGCCCCGATTCCACTTCCCCAACCCCTTCCGCCGCCCGGGCACTGCGGAAGTCCGGGAGATCCGGCCGGCAGCCCCCCCGTCCGGATCGACGCCCGTGACTACAAGCCGCTCGTGCCACCCGCAAGGAGACCGTGCTCCGTGTGCGGTGCCCCGTGGTCGCTCTACGTCGAGAAGCTGACCGGCGACCGGCTGCAGCGGAAGGACCGGGACGCCCGCCGGCTCTGCAGGGCCTGCTATGACCGGGCGAAAGCGTACGTCCAGGAGCACGCGGCGATCCTGCCGGGGACGTGTGACCCTTCCCGGATGGAGCCGCTTGCGTCCGGGGTGGGCCGGTGCACCGTGTGCTCGCTCGACCCGGCTTCCTACATCGACAGGACGACCAGGACGAAGGTGTGCGAGTCCTGTTACCGGCGGCTCTCCCGGGCGACAGGTTGCGGGGAGGCAAAGGCATGATCGCCCTTTCCCGGGAGGCTCGTTCCCCGGATCAGTCCCCTGCAGGGGCGGGGGCACGGATCTTCCCTGCGACGGAGGGCCCGCTGCCGGAAACGGGGGCAGACCCGGTGGGGGGTTCCTGTTCGCCGCCGGACGGGCTGGCCCCGCCCATCCTCCTTCCCGGCCGGGGAGGCCGGCTCCGGCACACGGTGACCGCCACCCGATCCGTTGCGATGGACGGGGATGATTCGCCGGCCTGCCCGCCGGAAAGGACGCATTCCCCCCGCCACCGGCAGGAACTCCCCGGAAAGCAACCGGCATGCCGGCGAGATACGCGGGTGTCCGGGGGGAGAGGAAGAGGGGACGGCAGCCGTGCACGACGGGAGACCGCCGTGCAACCGGGCCGGGAGGAACGGCCATGCCGGGGCTGATCCGGGCGGTCCGGGACCTGCTCACCCGGCTCCTGTCCCGGAGAAGGGTGTCCGGGGACACCACGGTTCCCGCAAAGGACACCACGGGATGCCCTCCTGCCACCCCACCAGAAGGCACTGCCCCGGGGGAAGACCGGCCGTGCTCCGGGGAGTGCCTCCGGCCGGTGGTTCCCGCAAAACCCGTTCCCCTTCCCCCGGAGGGACAACCGGGGCTCTCCCGGTGGACGGTCCGGGAATCCGAAAGACCGGTGTTCGGGAAGGTGGGGCGGATCTTCCTCGAGGGCGATGCCCTGGTGATCCGCACCGACCGCGACCCCCGCTGTTTCTCCCTCCCGATCGACGGTGCAGCCGCCGTTCTCGCGGGTGATTCCCGTGCCATCCTCCTCCCGACCGGGGATGCGGTGGGAACCGCACGGCTCTCGGCATCCGGCCGGGCGGTGAACTTTCTCATCGGGCCGGTCCTCTATACCACGCCGCGGGCACGGATAACCGACGTGCTGGAGGGGAGGGCGAGGAAAGCGGCGGTGTTCGCGGGAGAGGCCCCTCCGGGGGACCGTGCAGGACAATGACGCACCGATCTCCCCGGATCGCCATTTCGCACCAGTTAATGCGTCCGATGGGAAACCCCCCGTTCCCTTCTTTGCACCGGTCTTCCCACCCTTCTTTGCCCCCGGGTTTCCCGGGGGCAGGAGTATCAGCAGCATGGCAGACTTTGTCCAGAAGAGTGTCACGAAGAGTGCGGTCCGCACCCTGAGTGCACCCCTCGCAGACGCAGCAGCCGTCAACACCATCGTGAACACCCTGATTGCGGCAAACCCGCTCGGGTGCACGCCATACGAGGTCGGAGGCGTCACGATGGCCCCGGTCGCAAAGACCCGGGAGAGTTACGGCGCCCGTATCGCCTACGAAGACGACGAGGCAGCAACCGTGGGGACCATCTCCATCCGGGCACCCACGACGGCAGCCTTTGCGACCGTGAAGTCCGAGCTCCTCGCCGATGCGGAGATTTCCGCCGCGATGGGCGGCGACCCCGTGAACCTGCCCGACAGGGAGACCTGCTCGGTCACGGTCCGGTGCCACGACCCGTCCGGCGAGATCTACTACCTCACGTTCACCCGCGACGCAGTCCGGATCACCTCGTACGAGAGCGATTCGATCCTCACGCTCGTCGAGCAGTGGGCGGACACGGTGCCGGCACTGGCCTGAACGGGGAGCACACGATTCCCCTGTCCGGGGGAGGAGGGGCCATGGAAGACGGGCTCCTGTTCCTCCTCGGCATGTGCATCGGGAGCCTGATGATGCTTTTTGCCATCCTCCGGGCGATCGCCGAAATGCACAGCCGGCTGGAACAGATCCAGGGGAGGCGGTGAACACCCGTTCCCGCTTCCCTCTTTTCCCTGCAGGCCGCCTCTTTTCCCCCCGAAAAGGAGGTCTTTTCACATGGTCGATAACGAGTTGATCCAGGTTTTCGAGCTGTTCGTTGCGCTGGTGGCGGCCATTGCCGCCTACTGGCAGCACAGGCAGAAGGGCCGGGCGGTTGAGGAGCGGGAGGAGGCCGTCGTCGAGAAGACGATTGCCGAGGCGATGCAGTGTGCGGCAGAGGCGCACCGGGACGACGTAATCGCGTACTTCGACCCGGCCGACGACTCGGTGACAACGCCTCCCGAGGCGGTCCCGGCCCGGTCCTGGAAGATGAGCGACGAGACGAAGCGGTGGGTGCTGTCCGGGCACCCGCCGGATGAACAGGCTTCCCTGCTGAAGCAGATTGCCGAGGCAGAGGAGCAGAAGAAGATGCGGTACGTCATCTCCGTGCCGCATGCCTTTTACGAGATCGAGTACGGGCTCGTGAAGGGAGGGGGGAGGGGGTAACCTTCCAAGGAGAATCCTTCTCCATGAAATATAAATTGGATGTTTTCAAAATCCAGCATTATTTTTTTTTTTCATGGACTGGTAATCACAAATGGTCGAAAGGGGACACCTCTCGCAAGCAGGTTCCTGTCGTAGGCAGATTGTAGCAGCCAAGTCCAGGATGGCCCAGTTGACGTCCCTAGGAGCATCACATTGAACAATATCGAACGCAAGTTTTTGAAGATACGGGTCATGCCTTATGTCAGCCATTTTTCTAGGCCCAAAAACCCTTTCCAAGACGCGAGCCATATTCCCATCGAGCAGTGGTTGGGGTTCACCGTGGCAAAATAGGAGGATGGCATTGGCAATGTATTGTCCAACACCGGGCAGCGATTCAATATCGGGGCGGTTACGGGGAAACCTCCCGTTACGCTTCGCCATTTCAGTGGCAAGTGACTTGATTGACAATGCCCGGCGGCGCCACAATCCTATCGGTTGTAAAAGGTCCTCTAGTTCTCCTAAATTTAACCTATCAAGTTTTTTCCAAGATGGGAACTCGCGTGTAAACCTGGGAAAGAATTTAGCAACGGTCTCTGCCTTGGTCCTTTGCAAGAGTATCTCGGCAATAATGCACTGGTACCTGCTAACGGAAGGATTTCTCCAGGGAAACTTTCTCCCGTTCGTTTTAAACCATTTTAACAAGTAGGACCTGCACTTTTTGATCTTCCAGGGAGGTGGATAACCATGCGAATTCGGAAGGGTCTTGTCCTTCACGTGATTACTCTCCCGTTAATCTTGAATGCGATTACCCGACCCTGTTGATAATTTTAACCTTGCCGTCTTGCTCCTCGGCAAGTCCCATGCGGATCAACAGCTGAACGAGGTTGTTAATTGGTAACATCGTGGAATTATAGCCTTCAACCCTTGCTAATTCCTCCCTTGTAGCGCTTTCGAGATGCTGGAGATGGCTCCACACAAGGTACAATGGATAGTTCATCGTCCTTATGAGGGTTTGGGGATGGTGACGGTTATCGACAAATGCCTGGAAGCGTTCGAGTCCAGCGATGTCTCCTTCTCTTCCATCGCAACGGATTAATTGGACGATGTCCCTTATCCGGCTTGCATCTCTACCATTTCCATGGATGATTTTCGTGGCAAGCGAGGAAGAAATGTCTATCGGGA
This sequence comes from Methanolinea sp., assembly GCA_030019395.1. Taxonomy (GTDB): domain Archaea; phylum Halobacteriota; class Methanomicrobia; order Methanomicrobiales; family Methanospirillaceae; genus Methanolinea_A. Next base: position 45,615 of record JASEES010000048.1, read on the forward strand.
ATTGACTCGGGTACTGGGATGATAACAACATGCCCACCCCGTATGCCCGGCATTGGAGAACGAAATCGGCCATCGATTCGTACTCGAGGACCCTAAAGGCCTCGTCGATGATGAATAATAGTCGAATCGTCCCCGAGTGGGGGATGGAGTTAAAATAGGAATGGGCCGACATCACGATAAGCTGGGCTAGTGCATTCTTAATTTCCTCGCTAGGTATCCTGCTCAAATCGATAACGAAAGACTTACCCGTCA
>JASEES010000049.1 GCA_030019395.1 Methanolinea sp.
GTCGGCTTCCAAGGCGCTCGTGAAATAGATCGAGTCGAACCAGCCCCTTTCCGTGACCGCGAAAGTGAACGCCTATTTTTCTTATGGCGGAACCTCGAACATGGTAAACCTCCTGCGGTTCCTCCGCTCGGCGATCATGCGCGAGCCCGTGCACTTCGAGGAACCGGCCCTTGATCTCTGGGAAGGGATATACCACCCGGACGCCCCCCGGATCTTTACTTCGGCCGGTGAGTACTGGGAATGGAGGGGAAGGAAACACCCCCATGCCATCGGTATCCTCTTCTACCGCATTTACTGGTCAAACGGCGATCTCGATGCCGTCAATGCCCTCATCAGGGAGTGCGAAAGGGAACACGATGTCATCGCTGCGTTCTCGGTCGGAACGGGGGACGCAACAGCGGGATCCCGCGACGCGGCCAGCGTCGTCCGGGAGTACTTCTCAGGCGTGGACGCCATCATCTGCCTCCCGTCATCTGCCCTCTCCCATGACGCCGGGGAACCTGTCCGGGTCTTTACTGAGCTCGGCGTGCCTGTTATCCACCCCCTGGTCCTCTACTACAGGACCTGCCAGGAATGGCAGGAAAAACAGGATGGGATCGGCAGCACGGAACTTGGCTGGGCCGTCATCCTCCCGGAAATGTACGGGATGACCGGGATGATACCGGTGGCAAGCGCGATGAGGGAGGGACCGGAAGGACCGGAGCATGCCTGGCACATGCCCATCCCGGAGAGGATCGAGGCCCTCGTTGCGCGGGTGAAAGCACTCATCAGGCTCCGGGAGAAACCCGACCGGGAGAAGAGAGTTGCATTCATCCTGAACAGTTCCGCGTGCGCTTCAGTCGAGGCAAATGTCGGGGCCGCGGCGCACCTTGACTCCCTCGAGTCCGTCGTCCGCATCCTCTCCCGGATGAGGGAAGAGGGGTTCCTCGTCGAGGTCCCGGAGAGCGGGGAAGAACTGGCACGCCTCATCCTCGGGCGGAGGGCCATCAACGAGTTCCGCTGGACAACAGTCGAAGACATTATCGCGCGGGGCGGGGCACTCGGGATGGTCGATCCCGAAACGTACAGGGAATGGTTCCGTGAACTCCCCGTGGATCTCCGGAACCGGGTGATCGCAACGTGGGGTGAACCGCCCGGGCAGGAAAAGGATGGTGTCCCGCCGGCAATGCTCTACCAGGGCAGAATGATCATCCCGGGTGTCCGGTTGGGAAACGCTATCGTCCTTACCCAGCCCAAGCGCGGGTGTGCGGGCTCCCGGTGCGATGGCCGGGTCTGCCGGATACTCCATGACCCCCACGTCCCCCCGCCTCATCACTACATCGCGGTGTACAGGTACATTGCCCGGGAATTTGGAGCCGACGTCGTTATCCACGTCGGGACACACGGAACGCTCGAGTTCCTGCCGGGAAAGTCCGTTGCCCTTTCCGCCGAGTGCCTGCCCGATGCAGTGCTCGGGGATATCCCGCTCCTCTACATTTACAACTCGGACAACCCATCGGAAGGAACCATTGCCAAGCGGCGGGCATACGCCACGCTCGTCGATCACCTCCAGACCGTGATGGCACCGGGGAGCCCCTACGGTGTCCTGAAGGAACTGGAAGAGATGGTCGCGGCGTTTCGGAAGTTCGGGGACGCAGACCGTGCGAGGGCCCATGCCCTCCGGCACCAGATCCTCGAGACGCTCGAAAGGGAGGGTTTTACCCGGGAACTCGGGTATTCCGATCCCCGGGAGATGAGCGGCGATTTCAATGCGGTTCTTGCGAAGGTCGACCACCTCCTCTCGGGAATGTATGCGACAAGGATCCCGGAAGGGATGCACATATTCGGGGATATCCCGAAAGAAAAGCGGAGGGCGCGGTTTATTGCATCCATTCTCAACCACGACGGCCACATCCATGCCCTGGTCGCCCGCATGATGGGGCTCGATATGCGTATCTCTCCCTCGGAATCGGCACTTCTCGGTGTCCTTGACCGGTTTGCAGAGGATATCGTGGCAGGAATCCTTGCGGGCGACGAACCATCCCGCGTGGCAGCCGCGGTCCTCGGTGAAAAATGCGCAGACATTGACAACGTCGGGCTTTTCCGCCTCCGGGACGAAGTCTCGGAGGTATCCCGTCGCCTGGACCTCTCCGATGAAACAGGGAGCCTCCTCTCCGGGGCACGGGGGAGGTTCATTCCCCCCGGCCCTTCCGGCCTCCTCTCCCGTGGAAAGATCGAGATCCTCCCGACAGGCCGTAACTTTTACTCCCTTGATCCCTCTGCCGTCCCGACACCCGCTGCCTGGACGATCGGGTCCCGGCTAGCAGACCTCCTCATCGACAAGTACAGGAATGAGAACGGGAGGTACCCCGAGAACGTTGCGCTCCTCTGGATGGCATCGGACATCATGTGGGCCGAGGGAGAACAGATGGCGCAGGCACTCGCGTTGATCGGGGTAGAGCCGGAGTATGAACACGGGAAACTGCGTGGATTTCGCGTGGTACCTCTGGAACGCCTCGGGAGACCAAGGATCGATATCACGGTCCGCCTCTCGGGGATCCTCAGGGACTGTTTCTTCGGGTGCGTGGAATTCCTCGACGATGCCATCAGAAAGGTTGCCTCGCTCGATGAACCGCCGGAAAGCAACTACCTGCGGAAAAAAGCTGCGGATGGGAAGGTGACCCCGCGGATCTTCGGTGCTCCCCGCGGGACCTACGGTACGGGCGTCAACCTCGCGGTGTACGCTTCGGCATGGGAAACGGCTGCTGACCTCGGTGACATTTTCATTTACTGGAACGGGTATTCCTATGGCCGGGGGAACTTCGGGGGAGAGGCAAGGCAGGACCTTGTCCGCCAGCTCGCGAACGTCGATGTCACCTTCAACAAGGTCGTCACGGACGAGTATGACCTGCTCGGGTGCTGCTGCTACTTCGGGTCGCACGGCGGGATAACGGCAGCAGCCCGCGAGGTATCGGGAAAGGAAGTCCCGGCCTATTATGGAGACACCCGGAATACCGCGGCCGTTGAAGTGCGGACGCTTGCAGAGGAGATCCGGAGGGTTGTCCGGACCAAGCTCCTTAACCCGCAGTACATTGCAGGGCTTCGGGAACATGGCTACTCCGGTGCTGCTGAACTCTCCCGGAGGGCGGGACGGGTCTATGGCTGGGATGCGACGACGGGGGAGGTCGATGACCGCATCTTTGACGATATCGCCCGGACTTTCCTCATCGACAGGGAAAACCGGGAATTTTTCAGGGAGCACAACATCTGGGCGTTGGAAGAGATGGCCCGGAGGCTCCTCGAAGCGAATGCCCGGGGAATGTGGGACGCTGACGAAGACGTCATCCAGGCCATCCGGGATATCTACCTTGACATCGAGGGGGATCTCGAGGAGGAGATGGGAACGTCCCGGGGTGATCGCCAGGGCGGGGCGGTCAGCCCGGTGATCACGGACGAGATGCGGGCCTGGAAAGAGAAGATCGGTCACCTGAAGCACAGGACATCAGTTCCCTGAAATGATGATTTGACGGTTCCCTTTGATTTTTGGAAATTTTTTTCCGGAAATCCCGGGTGGGTGACAGGAAAAGAATGCGGGGGCAGCCCGCCCCTCCATACCAATGGGGAAAATATCACCCCTTGTTTTCCAGAATCGATACCCCGGCAGTGATTCGGGCTCCAATTTGTTTAAAAAAGACGATATTACTTTTATTTTGAGGAACCAACTCATTCCCGCGAGCTGCTGCACTCATGTGGCACACACGCAGAGAATAAAGGAGAATGGGGCGTTTCACTCACGGAAGTGTCCGTGAATGTGGTTTTGGCCAGGGTTGTGAAAAAAAGTCACATGATGTGGCTCGTGATGTCCTTTGTGATCAGCCAGTCACAGTAGAGGCACCGCAGTCCTTTCTTCTGGACGAGGAAGCAGGACTGGATGGGCTCGTTTGTATTGGAGATGCAGCCGGGGTTCGGGCAGCGGACGATCCCGACGACCCGGTCCGGGATCTCAACGCCCTTCTTGTCCCAGACCTTGTAGTTCCGGATGATGTTGATCGATGCCTTGGGGGCAATCAGGGCAATGCGGTCTACCTCCTCTTTCCGGAGCTCACGGTTCTTGATCTTGACGATATCCTTTGTTCCGATCTTCTTGCTCTCGACGTTCGTTGCGACCGATATCGACTCGTGCGTGGTCCCCGTGATCCCGATGATGCGCAGCACGTTGAGAGCTTCTCCCGCGGTGATGTGGTCGATCACGGTCCCGTTCTCTATCGGGCTGATGAGGAGCCCTGCCCGCGCGTCCTTCTCCCGCGTCATGTCATCACCCGCAGGAGCATCGCCATCCTGACTGCTATCCCGTTTGCCGACTGTTCGAAATACCGGGCACAGGGAAGTTCGTCGACGCGCGGGTCGATCTCGTCGAGGCGGGGGAGGGGATGGAGAACGATGAAGTTGTTTTTCGTGCCGGTGAGCAGTTCGGGTGTTACCCGGTAACTCGAGGCGACCTTGAAGTAGGATGCTGCGTCCGGGAACCGTTCCCTCTGGATCCGCGTGACGTACAGCACGTCGAGGTCACGTATGCACGACGCGATATCGCCATGCTCGATGACCTCCGTCCCGGCATCCCGGAGCTCGGTGGCAAGCCCGGCCGGGAGTTCGAGTCCCTTGGGCGTGATGGTATGGATCGTCACGTTGTAAAGGGAGAGGGCATGGGTGAGGGAATGAGCGGTCCTCCCGTACCGGAGGTCACCGAGGAGGCCGACATGGATCCCTTCGAGCGGCATGGACTGCCGGATTGTAAAGAGGTCGAGGAGGGTCTGGGAAGGATGCTGCCCCGCCCCGTCACCGGCATTGATCACGGGCACTGTTGCAAACTCGCTTGCGAGGCGCGCTGCCCCCTCTTTCGGATGGCGGAGCACGATCGCGTCCACGTACCCGCTCACGACCCTGATCGTATCTGCCAGGGTCTCGCCTTTTGCCATGGAACTTGCCTCCACGCTGTCCATGGAGAGGAAGTTTCCCCCGAGGCGCGCCATCGCAGCCGCAAACGACATCCGTGTCCGCGTGCTCGGTTCGAAAAAAAGGAGCCCAAGCAACTTCCCTTTCAACGCTGAAGGATCGTAGGAGCGGGACTGGATGGCTGCCGCTTCGTCCAGAATTCTTCCTATCTCCTCCTTTCCCAGATCCCGGATAGAGATGATATGCCGCATCTTTTCCCAAAACCCCCGCAGTACGATGCAGACGTGGGGGACACGGGTAACGGAGCGTGTCCCCGGTACCCTGCCTATCCTCCAGTATGGACAATCGAAGGGATAAAGCCCTATCCATCGTCCCGGACACGTACTGTCACAACTGCGTTCCCTACTGTTACCTTCAGGAGTCCGGGGCAGTAAAAGGCCTCACCATGCTGGTGCGCGTCACGAGAAGGTTGTATGCCCTGTACCGGGGATTATAACGGACGAGGACCGGCGAGAACTCGGCGATATCCCCGTAGGGGGCTGAAAGGAGCCACCTGTTCTTATCGCTGACATGGTAACGCGGGAGGACGGCGTAGGCAGGCGCCCCCGGACTCCCGTCGCACACGAAAAAGACATGGGTCACCGAATCCCCGAGGTCCCCTGATGCAATGGTTGCGGCAACCCGGATCCTCCTGTCCACGTGGCGTCCAAGGGTGGAGAGGCGGACATAATGCTTTGCCGAAAGAGGTATCCCGGGAACCCGGGGCGGGGGGATTTTCCGCAGGAGGGAATAGGAATACTTGATGTCCACGTTCCGGAACCGGAACCCCTCCCTGCCCCGCGCGAGGTCCTGCATGAAAGGGGGAGGCCGTATGGGAGGTCTCGTCTCGAAACTCCAGCAGCATTCTCCCCGGCAGGCCTGGCCCCAGAGGAACCTGCAGGGAGCATGGATGAAGAGGTCTTTTCCTGATGCGGAAGAGGCCACTCTCCTCAATTCCTGGGAGTTGTCGAGGTCGGCCGGTTCGACGAGGAGTATACACCCCCTCTCCGAGAGTTTCGGTGCAAACTTCCTGACAAGTTCGCCTTTCTCCGCAGGGTTTTGGGAAGGGATCTCGTTGAGAACGTTCTGGAAAATGATCAGGTCAAGAGACGGGGGAATATCGTCCGGGTCAAGAAACCGGATATCTTTCTGCAAAGGCCTGTGCAGGCACACGGAACTCTTTTCCGACGCAGTCTGTTCCGCGAGGAACGTGTAGGCCTCAATGAACTCCTCCGACTGTTCGATCGAAAAGACCTCCGCGGAGAGCCCCTCGCGGCTTTCCATGAAATCGGCGATTGCAAGGGGGAGGGTTCCGGGTCCTGTCCCCGCATCGAGAATCCGCATGGAGGGAAAGACGAGCCCTCTCCGGGCGAGATCCTCCATGAGGTACATCCCCTGCGCGTAATAGACCGGAAAATGGTAGACGAGGTACCCGAGAACCTGGTAACCTTTCCTGTAGGAGACCTTCTTTTGGCTCTTCTTCCAGTATGCTGATTTCTGGGCAACGATTGCCCGCATAAGCCGCTCGAGGACAGTCGGATCTCCCCACGGTTTCCCCGTCTTCCTCTCGATATACGCCCGTATCGCGTCGGAGAGGGCGGACGGGATCTCCCCGACGACGAAAGGAGGATTGGTATCCAGGTGTTTGTCCGGGACGGACGGGATTCGCTTTTTCCTGCGATACCCGTCTTTTTTATCCATGCATGAATAATGGCGGCAGAATACAATAAAGGGCATGCAGGGGCGCAGGGCAGGGATGTACGCATCCGTGTCCGATATTGTAATGACAGGTCAGGGCCAAGGAAAGAACAGGCAGACCGAAAAGAATTGGTTTTTCCCAGGAGGCAAACAGGTGGAAGGAAACCAGCAGGACACACGACCAGGGAGAATGATCGCCTTTCCAAACGTCATAGAGAGGCTTGGAAATGCCGGGATCGAATTTCCCGCGTACGCTATCGCCCGGACACCGGAAGATGCCGCGAGGGCTGCCGATGCCATCGGGTACCCTGTCGTGCTGAAAATCCTGTCCGACCAGGTTGTTCACAAGACCGACGTTGGCGGGGTTGTCACGGGGATAGGATCCGCAGAGGAGGCCGCCAGGGCCTGCGAAAAGATGCTCCGGGATGTGCCGTCACGGGTCCCCGGAGCAGTCGTGCAGGGAGTCCTCGTTCAGGCACAGGTTCCTCCAGGTCTTGAAATCATCGTTGGCGGGAAAACAGATCCGACTTTTGGGAAAGTCATCCTCTGCGGGATGGGCGGGGTTCTCGTCGAGCTTCTCCGGGACGTCTCGATGAGGGTGCTTCCCGTGGGGAAAGACCAGGTCCGGGAAATGGTTCACGAGATGAGGGGATACCCGCTCATCCGCGGGTTCCGGGGGTCCCCTCCCCTTGACGAGGAGGCGCTTGTCGATACCATTTTTTCCCTGTCGGAGGTTTTCTTCCGTGACGACACACTCCTCGAGTTTGACTGTAACCCGGTCATTCTCTTTCGGAAAGGATGCAAGGTCGTTGATATCCGTGCCTTTTCAGGGAATGCTGCATCGACCCGGGAGGCAGTATCAACCATGCCGGTCGATTGCGGGATATTCACACCCCGGTCAGTGGCAGTCATCGGTGCGTCCGCGGACCCCGCAAAGATCGGGTATGTCGTCCTGCGGAACCTCCTCTCCTTTTCGGGCGCCGTTTATCCTGTAAATCCCCGCCACACGGAGATACTGGGGAAAAAGGTATACCGGACGGTCGGGGAGATCCCCGGAAATGTCGATGCCGCTGTCGTCGCTGTCCCCGCCCCGGCAGTCCCGGGCGTCATCCGCGAGTGCGGGGAGAAAAAAATACCCCTCGCAATCATCCTCTCGTCGGGTTTCCGGGAAGACGACGAAGAGGGAGCCAAAAGGGAAGAAGAGGTCCTTTCCATTGCAAAGAGTGCAGGAATGCGGATTATCGGCCCTAACTGCCTTGGAATAATCGTGCCCCGGCTTGGACTCAATGCAACGTTCGACCCGGTCATGCCGAGGAACGGTCCCCTGGGGTTCATATCCCAGAGTGGCGCGGTCATCACGACCATTGTCGACTGGAGCGTTCCCGAGCAGATAGGGTTTTCCATGATCATCAGCGTGGGCAACCAGGCGGACCTCGGTTTCGTGGACTATCTCCGGATACTGGAAAAGGATCCCGGTACCCGCGCCATCATCCTCTATATCGAGGAAATCCGGAAAGGTCGGGAATTTCTCAGGACGGTCGCGGAGATCACGCCGAAAGTCCCCGTGATTGCATTCAAGTCAGGGTCTTCCCGGCTGGGGAGGAAGGCCGCTGCCTCCCACACGGGTTCCCTTGCAGGCAATTACGAGGTCTACCAGGCAGCATTCAGGCAGGCGGGCATCATTCCTGTGTACTCGATAGAGGAGGCATTCGACGTGGCCGAACTCCTCGCGTCCGAAGGGTACCCGGAAGGGAACCGCGGGATCGTTGTCACCACGGCGGGTGGTTTTGCCGTCATGGCCTCGGATTTTGCTGACCGGTACGGTATAGACCTTGTTCCCCTCCCCGAAAAGATGAGGGAGGAACTGGACTCGTTCCTCCCTCCCATGTGGAGCAGGGAGAACCCGGTGGACATCATCGGCGACGGTGGCGTGGAGAGATATGCAAGGGTCTTTGATGTTATGACCCGTTTCCAGGATGACTGGGACATCGCAATCATCATTGCCGTACCTTCTGCACTCCTTGATCCTGTACACCTCGGGTCCGAGATATCGCGGTTCTCGAAGGCCACGAGGAAGGTTACCATAGGATGCCTCCTTGGAGGAGAGAGCATGAGGGCAGGCGAACGGGTACTTCGCGAGAAGCACATCCCCAACTACAGGGAGATCGAGGCAGCTTTCAGGGCAGCGGGAAGAGCGCTGCAATCCCGCATGAAGCCAGGCAGGTCTCAGGCTGGTATCCGGTAAGACCGGAGGCATGAATGACCCCTGTCCTCTTAACCTCTCGGTTCAATGGTGGTCGGATCCGGTAGCCTTCCCTATCCCCGTCCATGGACACATTTTATCAAGGGGCTGGCAAAGAGAGGAGTCCTGGTGAGGCATGAGAGAGAGGTGCCGGGAGGGTCAACCCGGATAACGGGTGGACCGGGAATGGGAACGGAAGTGGCGGCAAAGGAATCATGTTCCCCATGTCCCGTCCAGGGCACAAAAGCCCGTCCCTGACGTGCCTGTCACCATCCCGGACCATACCTGCCTCCTGCCGCACCCGGAGGTGTCCTGCACATTCCGCTGCATCTCCATCAGCCACCCAACCACCAGAGGAGCACAACCAAATCAGCATCACTCCCGATGAGCAATCGGAAAGCATTGGTAATGCATGCCAGATCCTGAAAAATCCACACACTCACCATGAAAAAAAAAGTCTCCTGCAGAAAAGAGGCAGGCAGGAGACAACATTTTTTGGAACTTCCCGGTCAGGTATCCTCGAAAATATCGAAATCATCGTACGGCGATGTGCCTGAGAGGAACTGATCCAGATCGCGTTCGAGATCACGTGCATCCTGGTACCTGTCTTCCGGCTTCTTTGCAAGGCAACGCATCACGATAGTGTCGAGGGGCCGGGCAGCGGGATTCAGTTCGGAGGGCAGCGGGGGCGTGGCGGAGAGGATGGCCGCTGTCACCTGTGCCATGTCCGTGCCGGGGAAAGGCACCCTCCCTGTCAGGAGTTCGTAAAGGACGCAGCCCAGCTGGTAGATATCCGTTCTCCTGTCGGTCTCCCCGAATGTCCCGGGAGCGAGCTGTTCGGGGGCAGCGTACGCGAGCGAGAATCCCGTGATGGTCGGCATTCCAGGGATACCCATGATCTTGCTCATCCCCCAGTCGGATATCTTTGGAATCCCGTCATTCGTGATCATGATGTTGTGTGGCTTGATATCCCGGTGGATGACCTGCCGTTCATGTGCATGGGAAAGGCCCCTGCAGAGATCGCGGGCGATTCGCGCGGCTTCCCGGACGGGGAGGGGTTTAGGCACGTCTGCAAGCGTACGCCTGATGTATTCCATCTCGATATAGGGAATGGGAAGAATGTTGGCCTCGTTCACCCTGACGATATTGGGGTGATAGAGACCCTCCCATCCCCTGATCTCCTTCATGAACGATTTCCCTGTGGTTTCGTCAGATCTTAAGGGTATTTTCAGGGCGACCTCCTGGCCTGTGGCGGAATTGACAGCCCGGTAGACATGGGCAAGGCCCCCCGAACCGATGAACTCGATCGAGGAATACTTGTCGGCAAGATCCGGGGGGAGCATACCCTGCCCGCGGGACGGGAGAGCACGGGTCACATCGCTTGAGTCCCCCGCTACCCTGTTCTCTGCCTCTCCGCGGGTTCCATGCCCTTTTCCGGCCGGGTACAATCCCTCCTGCCACCTTGCACCAAGCGCTGCGAGCAGGCCTGAAAGGAGGAACAGGCCCGTTATGGCGGGTGCCGGGTCATCTCCCCGGGCAAGAGAGAAGAGGGAGAGGAATACCATGACGACACCAGCGACTGTATGCGCCTTCAGCATGCCCCGGAAAGGCCACGACAGGAGTGCTCCGATAACAAGACCCGTGCCGGAGAGAACGAGGTAGAGGGAGACGGGAATGACGACGACAGCAAGGTCAAAGAAGAGTCCTCCTCCTGCACCCCCGGAGCGGATTGTTGCATGGAGAGCCATTGCCTGGGCTACGCAGGGGATTCCAAGGACGAAAAGGGCAATGATTCGCTTTTTGAGGGGAATGAGGGGCTCCCGGGATGAGGAGAGGACATCGCGGGAGAGGATAACGGTTGCAAGGAGACCCGTGACCAGGACGAGCAGGGTCCGGAGGGGAGAAGAGGGGGGGAGCAGTCCTCCCTGGTTTCCCGGCCCGGTTTCGAATGGCACTGTTGTATTGGAGGGAACGGGAGACGTCGCGGGCAGACCTGCCGGAGTCGTGCTTTCGATCGGTGTTGTAGTCTCAGTAGGAGTCGGGGAGGTAGTTGTGGTAGTTGTGGGTGTGGGTGTGGGCGAAGGTGTGGGTGTGGGAGTCCGAGTGGGTGTCGGGGAGGTAGTTGCGGTAGTTGTGGGTGTGGGTGTGGGCGAAGGTGTGGGTGTGGGAGTCTGAGTGGGTGTCGGGGAGGTAGTTGCGGTAGTTGTGGGTGTGGGTGTAGGCGAAGGTGTGGGTGTGGGAGTCCGAGTGGGAGTAGGAGAGGGAGTTGTGGTAGTTGTGGGTGTGGGTGTGGGCGAAGGTGTGGGTGTGGGAGTCCGAGTGGGAGTAGGAGAGGTAGTTGTGGGTGTAAGTGTAGGCGAAGGTGTGGGTGTGGGAGTCCGAGTGGGTGTCGGGGAGGTAGTTGCCGTTGTGGGGATAGGGACAAGGGTGACGAGAGGGACCGTCGTCGTGCTGCCCTCCGAGATCAGGATATCGGTTGCGTAGTCCTCGTAGCCCTCCAGGACAAGGCGGAGGGAATGCGTGCCGGGAGTGATCCCGTCAAATCTCGCCGGGCCCGTCGGTGTCGTTTTCCCGATGTATGTCCCATCGAGGAAGACAGATGCACCTGAAGGCGAGGAGTCGATCTCGAGTGTTCCCGTCAGGGGGAGAAAGCTCGCAGCGATGGAGTGGTCTTCCCGGACATTGGTGAACGTATAAAACGAGATGGGCCCGAGGGATTTTCCGTCAACCCGGACATCCCCGATCGTGAATCCGTTTGCTGCTTCGATGATGAATATCTGGCTTCCCCCATGGTCGACCCGGACTTCACCCGAGGGGGATATTACCCCACCCTCACCGGCGCTTGCCGAAATCGTGTAGGTCTTGACAGCACAGGCGGGACCGATAATCAAGAGGACAGCGAGGATCAGGATGGTGACAACAGGAATGGACGGACCGGTATTCATGGGAGGGAGACCGTCAGGAATTGTCAGGAAGCCCCGATTGGCAGGATAACGAGCAATCTGGCTCCTGCAGGTCCTTTCGCGAGTTCGATGACATCACCGTCCGATACCTCGGTCGCGACACCTTTCTGGAGAGCGTTGCCGTTCAGAAACGTTCCTCCCGTGCTGCCCCTGTCTTCTATGAGCCATTTTTTTCCCTCCCTGCGAATAACTGCATGCGGACGCGATACCCGGCTCACCGACGAGTAGTCCCTGCCCAGCACGACGTCTCCGGAGGGGTCTTCCTTTACAGTCTGGTCAATTCTGCCTATCCTTGCGCCCTTTCCTCCGATGAAGAAAAATTTTCCATCTTCAGGTCCCCCAAGGACGATGAGGACAGGCTGGTTTCCGGTGATCTCTCCCTCGATCGCAGACCTGACATCTTCGAGGCGTCGTTTCAGGTCAAGGTCTGAGAGCTGGATGCGCATGTTCGAGAAGAAGCCGAGGTTGCGGATGATTGCTTCCATTGCCCCGGGAACCAGGGAGTATTTCCAGACAGGGTGCACCCCCTTTGAAGTCTGCGGCCCGAGCCCGACTTCCTTCCTGATGAGCCCCATGCTCATCAGCCTGTCGAGATGCTTTTTCGTGTTTTCGTAGCTTGTCTCTATCTCGGAAGCGATTGTCCGAACATCGCGCGGTTTCTTCTCGAGCATCTTTAATATCTTGAGCCGCTGGCTGTTCGAGAGAACCTCGAGGTACTCGGAGAGTTCCTGGAAGTAATCGGGGACCTCCTCGCGAATGACAGTCTTTGTCATGTCATCCGTCCCGGGGGGCTTCCGGAGTTCCATTATGTATGTACCTATAACCCCGGGGCTAAAAAAGGTACATGGGACAGGGGCATCCGGCCATGGGTGGACGATCAGGATCACCACATTTTTTTTGGGAAAACAATTCATTGGGGGACTTGAAAGGAACAGCAGGAAATTGCTCCGGGATGGGATATGATCAAGACCCCACTTTCTGGATGGAAGCCCGCCGCCTCCAGGAAGAGGTTGCACGGTTCGCGGCAGGGCAGCAGCCTGTCGACACATCGGTCATTCAGACGGTGGGGGGCGCAGACGTCTCGTATGGAGGTGACAATGCATACGCGTGCTTTATCATCCTGGAATACGGGTCCCTTCGCGGGCGAACCCGGGCAGCTGCCACGTCGAAGGTGAGATTTCCCTATGTCCCCGGATATTTCGCATTCCGGGAAATTCCCGCCCTTCTTGCGGCATTACGCCTGGTTCCTGCACTCCCTGACCTCTTTTTGGTCCATGGCCATGGATACGCACATCCCCGCCGGGCAGGGATCGCAACGCACCTTGGGGTCCTGCTGGGAGTCCCGACGATAGGCGTTGCCGGAAACCTCCTCTCCGGCATGCAAGCAGAGACCCCTCCTGATCGTATCGGGGAAACTGCACCTGTCAGGATGGGGGGAGAGGTCGTCGGGGCAATGGTCCGAACATGCCAGGGAAAGGCGCCCCTCATCATCTCGCCGGGATTCAGGACAACTCTTCCTGATGCAGTCTCCATCGTCCTGCACTGCACGACGGACCACAGGTTTCCGGAACCCCTTTACCTGGCTGACAGGTGTGCAGGACGTTTCCGGAAGGATGTATGCCGGGGATAAAGGGAGGGATAAAAAAAAATCCAACAATCCGGAGCGTTTTCAGGAGCTCTCTGCCGTTCCCTCTCCCGCTTTCTCTCCGGTCTCCGGTCGCTTCGGTCGCTCGGGCTTCACGTAGGTGATTGCATGGACGTCGATTGCGCTGTGCTCTGTCACGCAGGGGAAATAGGAGGTTTCCATCGTCAGGCAGTGCGCCGGGCATACCTCGACGCAGCAATTGCAGACGACACATTTCAGCCTGTCGATGCTCCACGTCTTTTCCTCCTTCCTGACACAGATCGCACCCGAAGGGCACTTTTTCATGCACATCCCGCACGAAATGCACCGCGAGGGGTCGATAGAGACTCTGCCCCGCGTGAGGGGTGTACTCTTCGGGGCTACCGAGGGATACCGCCGGGTCGCAGGTTTCCGGAGAACCGTGCCAATTGCCGTTTTTGCCATTTCGAAGAATGCCATTCTCCCATCACCTCTCCGCGCAACCGATGCAGGGATCTATCGAGAGCACGATCACGGGGACATCCGCAAGGTTGCACCCCTTGAGCATCCTGACCAGCGAGGGGAGGTTTGTCAGCGTAGGCGTCCTGATGCGGGACCGCACAAGGTGCCTGCTCCCGTCTCCCTTGACGTAATGGACAAGCTCTCCCCGTGGCTGCTCCGATCGCGCAAAATAATCCCCTTCAGGGTTCTTTTTGGGCTTCTCCTCAACAGGTCCGTCCGGGATTTTTGCAATTGCCTGCCGGATCAGGTCGATGGATGTGAAGATCTCCTTAACCCGGACGATACACCGGGCATGGCAATCCCCTGCCGTTTCCACCACGGGCGAAAAGGAGAGCCTGCCGTATGCTGCGTACCCTGTTTTCCGGAGGTCTATTCCCACACCGCTGGCACGTGCCGTCGGCCCGACGGCACCGAGCGCATAGGCATCCTCCCGGGAAAGGACGCCGATGCCCCGCGTGCGGGAGATGATCGAATCGTCACGCAGGAAAACATCGGCGATCTCTCCCGCCTCCCTCTCGATGGTATCAAGGCCGCTCCTCATCCGTTCAAGGGTCTCTCCGGGAATGTCCCTCCGGACACCCCCTACCTTGCAGCTTCCCTGGATGACCCTTCCCCCGGTCGTCTCCTCGAGCACGTCGAGCACAGACTCGCGGAGCCTCCACGATGCCATGAAGAGGTTCTCGAACCCGAGCGCATCGGCAAAGAGCCCGAGCCAGAGAAGGTGGGAGTGAAGCCTCGAGTATTCGGACCAGATCGTCCTGAGGAACAGGGCACGCTCCGGGACGCTGCAGTCCACGAGTTTTTCGACGGCCTGGCAGTACGTCATACCGTGGATGAAACTGCAGATACCGCAGGTGCGTTCCGCGATGTAAACGTATTCGGGGTATTCACGCCTGGTAACGAGCGTTTCCAGCCCCCGGTGGATGTACCCGATCGAGGGCAGTGCCTCCTCGACGTGCTCGTCTTTCAAGACGAGATCAAGGTGAATCGGCTCGGGAAGGACCGGATGCTGCGGCCCGAATGGCACGACTATGCGTCGGGGCATGGCTTTTCCCCCCTGAAGGACGGATCTGCAAACGGGTTTTTCTTTGCGGTCCGGATGAGGTTCCCGGAGAAATCGATATTCATCCCTGCAAACCGGATGCCGAAGAGGTCTTGCATCTCGTTCTCGTAGATGAATGCGCCCCAGTAAATACCGGAAATGCTCGGGATCTCGGTCTTTCCGTCGGTGATGATCCTGATATTGGAGAACTCGTAGTTGATGTCGAACGAGTAGTTGATCTCGAAGGTGTCACCGGCCTTCGTGCAGTGCATCTGGACGAGCCGGCACCCCTTCTTTTTGAATTCCTCTACTTTTCCGAGGAGGTGCAGCGGCTCGATAATCGTTGTCTGCTGGTCGTCCTGTGTCATTGTGCCCCCCCTGCAGGCGAACCGGCCTGCTCCTTTCCACCCGCATTTTCCATCCTTCTCTTTTTATCCTCGAGAACGGCGAGGGCCCGGACTATCCCGTCGATGATGGACTCCGGGCGCGCAGCGCAGCCCGGAACATAGACGTCAACGGGAATGATGCAATCGATACCCCCGACAACGTTGTAGCACTCGCGGAAGACGCCTCCCGTGCATGCACAGATACCCACGGCCACGACGACTTTCGGGTCAGGCATCTGTTCGTAGATGTTCCTGACGACTTCACGGTTCTGCTCGTTGATCCCGCCGGTAATGACCAGAACGTCTGCATGCTTGGGATTCCCCGTGTTGATGATCCCGAACCTTTCGACATCGTAAAGCGGGGAGAGGCAGGCGAGAACCTCGATATCGCAACCATTACAGCTCGACGCGTCGTAATGGAGGACCCAGGGGGAACGCGAGAGGTAACTCATGCCGGCACCACCCCCGAGAGGTAATACAGTATGCCGAGGTTCGCAAGCCCCATGAGGCCCGCAATGATCCATGCACTCTTCAGGGTCAGCTGCCATGTGACACGCGAGAACGTGTTGTCAATCACGATCTCGATGAAATAAACGATGGCAAGGACGAGGATTGCAACAAGGGGGTTCCATGCGAAGAAGAGGTAGATGAAACCCAGGAGGAAGACGTTTTCGTACCAGTGCGCAATTTCGACCCGGCCGAGCATGGGGCCCGAGAACTCGGTTGTCACTCCCTTCACGATCTCCTGATGCGCGTGGTGCGAGGTCGAGAGGTCGAACGGCGATTTCCGGAGTTTTATTGTCAGCACCATCAGGAACCCGATGAAGACACCGGGCAGGTAATAGATGAGGGGAAACTCTGCTGCCATGATGTCGGCAACGTAGAAACTCCGTGTCACGAGGTACATACCGACGGCAGAGAGGATGATCATCGGTTCATAAGCGATGATCTGGATGAGCTCTCTCTCTGCACCGATGAAACTGTAGGGAGAATACGAGGAGTATGCCCCGAGGACCAGGAAGATGTGGGCAAGCGTGAATGCAAATATGACCAGCAGGAGGTCTCCGCCTGCAAAGAAGAGTGCGCCGCTGACCACGATGAACACGAGGTAGGCGGTGATGTAGAAGTTCTGCGACGGGGTCACGAGGATCTGTTCCTTCTGGAAGAGCTTGCCCACGTCGTAGAAGGGCTGGAGGAGTGGCGGTCCCACCCTGCCCTGCATCCGTGCGGTGACTTTCCTGTCGATCCCGGCGACGAGGCCGCCGATGAGCGGTGCGAGCACGATAAAGAGGAGTGCGTTTCCGATGTGCATCATAGTGCCACCCCTGCAGTGAGCGTTCCGACGAGCAGGATCAGGCCGAAGCAGAGCGCGCTCCCGGCCATGAAGAGTTTTTGCTCCCCGAATACTTCCTCGAAGTAGTAATTGCAAAGACCGACGTGCTGCTTCATTCCCAGGGATCCCTGGAAAGTCAGGTCGGCAGTCGCCGGTCTCCCGCCCATGTACGCAGGAACGATCCGCTTGTCATTCCTGTAGAGCAGGAGGGAGAAGGGCATGATCATCAGCAGGAAGAGCATCATCGCCATGATGGTGATGTTGTCCTGCGAAAGCCTTGTTGTCTGGCCATACACTGCCAATACGAACGGCTCTATGAGGTGTGCCGAGATGATGGGGAAGATAAGGCACACGAGGACCGTCAGGGCAGTGAGAATGGAGAGGACCATCCATTTCTCGGTCGGGATGTTGTTCTCAACTCTCTCGGCCACGGGACACACGGATATGATCTTTCCCATCCACTTCGACCAGAACAGGACCGTGAGTGACCCGCCAAATGCAAGGATGGCGACGAATGCAAGCCCGAACTGGGCGTCGATGAATGCCTCGATGGCCGCCCACTTGGATATCAGCATACCGAACGGGGCGAGGAACATTCCTGCGATGCCGATGAACATCATCACCGATATCCGGGGCATACGCACGATCAGGCCTGTCATGTCCTCGATGTCCCTGCTCCCGATCCGGTGTTCAACGGTCCCGACGCAGAGGAAGAGGAGGGACTTTGCGATTGCGTGGAAGATGATGAGGAGGATCGCGGCCCAGATGAGCTTGTAGGTCCCGACACCGGCACATGCCACGATGAGGCCCAGGTTCGCGATGGTCGAGTACGCGAGCACCTTCTTTGCATTGCTCTGGGATATTGCTATGGCGGACGCAAGGAGGAATGTCACGCCCCCGACGAGCCCGATGATCAGGCCCTCCATCGTCCCGGTCAGGACAGGGGCGAAACGGACGATGATGTAGACCCCGGCCTTGACCATCGTGCTCGAGTGGAGGAGGGCTGAGACGGGTGTCGGTGCGACCATGGCGCCGACGAGCCACCCGGAGAAAGGCATCAGTGCCGATTTCGTGATCCCCGCAAACCCGATGAGGACTGCCGGGACGAGGGCGATCGCGTGGCCGGACTGGATCAGGGAATGCAGGTGGAGCAGATCCCCGCCCGGGTTGACTGCAATGATATACAGGAGCGCACCGGCAAATGCGATCCCGCCGAGGATGTTCATGTTGAGGGCAAGGAACGCGTTCTTGATGGACTCGTCCGTTTTTGAGTAGCCTATCAGCAGGAACGAACAGAGCGTCGTTATCTCCCAGAAGAAGAAAATCCACGGGAGGTAATCGGAAAAGACCAGCCCGAACATGGCAGAGAGGAAGATAAAAACGAGGAAGAAGAAACTCCGCCGGCGGTCAGGAACATTTGGATGTCGTTCATGGTACGTAGCCATGTAACCCAGCGAATAGACGCAGATGAGGCTCCCGATGATCCCTATGATGAGGGCCATGATCAGCGAGAACTGGTCAATAAAGAGATCCGGCGTGATGTGGTGAACCACCGATCCCCGCCCGGTCTCGAAGAAGACGAGAAGGGCTGCCTGGAAAAGTATCAGGAAAATTGCAAGGTACTTGCGGTATTTTATCCCCAGGTAGATGAGGAAGACGGCAATTGCCAGCTCCGCAACGAACATCCCCTCCGAGAGCACTTCGTACCCGACGGGATAGAAGAGCGGACCCGATTCAGGAGTGATGAACAGCAGGGAGAGGGAGGCAATGCCGGTTACGGCTGCTCCTGCCCAGACGACCAGTCTCCTCCATGAATCGCGGGAGATCAGGAGGAGGAGGGCGGCAACAAGGGCAGGAAAGACCACCAGGAATGGCAATGTGAGCATGGACACACCCTCAAACGGGAAGAGTTCTGCATTTCTGTCATTATTAATCATTCTCATTTGACTCATATCTGCCCGATCAGGTCTTTTTCCCGGTCTGTCGAGGTATTCCGGTGATAGGAGTATGGATCCCCCCCGGAAGGAGACGTGATAAATCTGGGGCAAACTATTATCCGTCCGTGGGTAAATTACCGGTTACCCCGGCGTCACAGATCGAAGGGGGAAAAACCATGCCGGACGTATCCAGGACCGAGATAGGGAGGAGACTGTTCTCCCTCCAGAAGGAGAAGAGTATCGAGCAGGCCCTAGAAAAGATACGCAAGAACCTTGGCGAGGAATGGAGGGATTTCTCCCAGGAGGAGATCGACCTCCTCAAGCATGCACTGGGTGATGCGTGGGTCTTCATCGAGCGGGACGTATGGGAGAAAATTGCGTTCTCCCGGCTGTCGAGGCGCGATGTCCTCGATCTCATCGCCATAGGCAGGGAGTCCCGCGCAAAGGAAATCGACCAGAGAGTGGCCGTTGAGAAGGCATCACGCGTTCTCAGGGCAACCATGTGACAGGAAAACGGGGAGGTCAGTCGAGGGCCTCTCCACCCTGCCCATTGCAGGGCACGATTGCAATGCATTGATTTATCTCTTTTCAATCCGGATTCTATGGTTAGTCGTACCGGGTGGAGGGAAAGATCCCATCACCCGTAAGGTCCAAAAAAAAGGTGGAAAAATGAGATCATATCGCCATCTCCGTCATGTCCTGGTCACGATGCGAACCGGGCAGGTTGCACGCAGGGAACCCGGTCTCAAGACACTGATCGATGTCTGCGAAAGGGTGGGTGGAAAAGAAGGGCAGAATTAACCTTTCCTGGACATCTGCCCGCCGGAGGGGGATCTACCCTGTCCCCTTTTCTTACGGTTGAGGATCTTTTTCACTTTTTTCAGGCGGAAGAGGTCTTCGCGTTCCCTCTCCTCGATGGTGATCTTGATGTACTTCGCCTGCCTTTTCAATTCGGGTATCAGGACCTGTTCGAGTGCATTGACCCTGCGCCGGTTCATCTGGATCTCGTGGCCCAGCCGGCGGAGTGCCGTCTCGGTCTCGGCAAGACCGATGATTAAGTCTATTTCCGACTCGAACCGCTCGGCTGTCTCGTCAATTCTTCCGCTGACGCCAAGGATACTGTATCCCCTCTCGATCGAGGGAAGGGAGAACCTCTTCTTTTCGATGATGGGAACAGGGACGCCCATGATGTTCTTGCCTCCGATATCGAGTGCAATCTGCTTGCGCGTCGTAAAGGACACGGAACGGAGTGTCACCGGGTCGTCCACTGCCTGGGCGATGACGAGGGACCTGAATGCAGTTTCCGCAACGGTCTCGAGCTCATCCCGTGAACGCGAGACGGACCCCATGATCCGGAAAAACTCCTGGATGAGCGCATCCATCTTCTCCCGCAGGAGGTCCCTCCCCTGCTCTGCAAGCTTTATCTGGGCTCTCTTCCTGATGAGTTCCATCCTGGTCGGGTTGACCTGTTCCACGGGTATCACCCCGCCCTGTACCTGGGGTGGTACTTCCGAATGTATTCCAGCTTGATCCTCTTGAGTTCGTCCTCGGGCAGTTTTGCAAGAAGCTCCCACCCGATGGTCAGCGTCTCCTCGATACTCCTGTTGGCACTCCCCTGCGTGACAAATTTCTTCTCGAAATCATCGGCAAACGAGAGGTAGACCTTGTCAAGTTCTGTTAAAGCCTCCTCGCCGACAATGGCGACGAGGCGGCGCAGGTCTCTCCCGTAGGCGTAGGATGCGTACAGCTGGTCTGCCACGTTGCGGTGGTCTTCACGCGTCTTTCCAGGCCCGATACCGAGGTTCATGAGGCGCGAGAGGCACGGCAGGACATCGATGGGCGGATCTGCCCCTCTCCTGTAGAGGTCACGGGAAAGGACGATCTGCCCCTCGGTGATATACCCGGTCAGGTCAGGGACGGGATGCGTGATGTCGTCATCCGGCATCGTGAGGATCGGGATCTGGGTAATCGAGCCCGTCGTGCCCTTGATCCTTCCCGCACGCTCGTAAATCGAGGCAAGGTCCGTGTACATGTACCCCGGGTACCCCCTCCTTCCCGGCACCTCCTCGCGCGCTGTCGATATCTCCCTCAACGCCTCGCAGTAGTTGGTCATGTCAGTCAGGATGACAAGGACATGGAGGTGGTGGGTATACGCGAGGAACTCTGCAACGGAGAGGGCGCACCGGGGTGTCGCGATCCTCTCGATCGTCGGGTCGTCGGCAAGGTTCTGGAAGAAGACAACGCGTTCGAGGGCACCCGTCCGTTCGAATTCGTTCATGAAATAGGAGGCCTCCTTGTGCGTGATACCCATTGCCACGAATACCACGGCAAAGGATTCTTCCCTCCCGAGGACCCGGGCCTGCCGGGCTATCTGGGCTGCAAGCTTGTTTGCGGGAAGACCTGACCCGGAGAAGATGGGGAGCTTCTGTCCCCGAACGAGCGTGTTTAATCCGTCAATGGCAGACATGCCGGTCTGGATGAAGTCCGAGGGCTTGTCGCGGGCGTACGGGTTGATGGGCATCCCGGAGATATCGACCGTGTCCTCCGGGATGATCTCCGGTCTCCCGTCCCGGGGCCTCCCGACACCGGAAAAGACCCGCCCGAGCATGTCGAGGGAGACATCGATGCAGGGGGACTGTCCCGTGAACCTGACCGAGGTTGCCTTGTTGTCCACACCGCTCGTTCCCTCAAA
This sequence comes from Methanolinea sp., assembly GCA_030019395.1. Taxonomy (GTDB): domain Archaea; phylum Halobacteriota; class Methanomicrobia; order Methanomicrobiales; family Methanospirillaceae; genus Methanolinea_A. Next base: position 21,390 of record JASEES010000049.1, read on the forward strand.
TACCTGTACCACCGCAAGCTCCCTCGATACGTCGAGGACCTGGCCATTCCGTACCTCGCCATCGGGCAGCGTGATCCGCGCCGTCTCCCCGAACGATACTCCCTTCGGTCTCTCGACGAATATGAGGGGACCTGAAACGTAGCTGACCGTCCGGAATTCCCGATCGACGAGTGAAACCGGGGGCATCAGTGTTCCACCTCCAGTGCTCCGATCTGCGCCTTCACCCTGTCTGCAAGCTGCCTGATCTGCTCTACCTCGCCAATCTCCTTCATCCGCGCGATCTCGGCCCTGAGCGGGAGCGAAGAGATCTGCTTGAGCGAAACCCCGCGGTTCATGGCTTCCTCTGCTGCCTCGTAGTAGGAAATGATGGTCGCGAGCATCCAGAACTGCTTGTCAAGGGGGCAGAACGAATCGGTATCGCTATAGGCGCTCTGCTGCAGAAAATCCTCCCGTATCATGCGTGTCACCTCGAGGATCGCCTTCTCGCTCTCGGGAAGAGCGTCCGGGCCTACGAGCTGGACGATCTCCTGGAGTTCGACTTCTTTCTGCAGGAGGTACATCGTCTTGTCACGCAGTTCCCTCCAGTTCCCGGCCATCATCTCCGTAAACCACTTCTCGACGCTGTCGAGGTAGAGCGAATAACTCTTAATCCAGTTTACCGAGGGGAAATGCCGCCGGTATGCAAGGTTCGTATCGAGTGCCCAGAACGTGCCTGCAATGCGCAGGGTGTTCTGCGTGATGGGCTCGGAAAAATCGCCACCCGGGGGAGAGACCGCTCCCACGATGGTGACCGAACCGGTACGGCCTTCCGGACCGAGGCAGATGACGCGCCCGGCACGCTCGTAGAAGGCGGCAAGCCTCGTCGCGAGGTATGCGGGGTATCCTTCCTCACCCGGCATCTCCTCGAGGCGGCCGGAGACTTCCCTTAATGCCTCGCCCCACCGCGAGGTCGAGTCGGCCATCAGCGCAACATCGTACCCCATGTCCCTGTAGTATTCAGCCATGGTAATCCCCGTGTAGATGGATGCTTCCCTTGCTGCCACAGGCATGTTCGACGTATTTGCAATCAGGATTGTCCTCTGGATGAGGGGGAGCCCTGTGCGGGGGTCGACGAGTTCGGGGAACTCCGAGAGTACATCAGTCATCTCGTTTCCCCTCTCCCCGCACCCGATATAGATGATCACCTGTGCATCTGCCCACTTGGCAAGGGTCTGCTCGGATACGGTCTTTCCGGTTCCAAACCCTCCGGGGATCATGGCCGTACCTCCCTTGGTAAGCGGGAAAAGGCAGTCGAAGATCCTCTGCCCCGTCACAAGGGGGACCGTCGGATCAAGCTTCTTGACGTAGGGACGTCCTTTCCGTACCGGCCACCTCTGGAGCATTGTCAGTTCAGTTCCGGAGTCGAGTTCGCAGATGGTATCGGTGACCCTGAACCGTCCTTTCCGGATCTTTTTAATCGTGCCGGTGACTCCCGGAGGGACGAGAATATGGTGGGTGAAATGAAACTCCCTGACCGAACCGAGAATTTCACCCCCTTTCACCTGCGTCCCTTCAGCTATTGCCGGTTCAAAATCCCACTCCCTCTCGCGCGAGAGTCCCGTCGCAGAAATTCCCTTCGATATGAAAGAACCGCTCTTTTTTGCCAGTTCGGGGAGAGGCCGCTGGACCCCGTCGAATATCGATGAGATGAGGCCGGGCCCCAATTCCACAGAAAGGGGTTGTTCGGTGTTCTTTACCGGTTCACCAATGGATAAGCCCGTCGTGTCCTCGTATACCTGGACGACGGCCCAGTCTCCTTCCAGCCGGATAATCTCGCCGGGGAGGTCGAGCGTCCCGACGTTTACCACGTCGTACATCTTGGACCCCCGCATCCCTTCGGCAATGACAACCGGGCCGGAAATCCGCGAAATAGTCCCCTGAATCATCTCATCGCCTCACCACAATGTTGTACCCGACCGCCCTTCGCAGGAGGTTCTCGAGATAACCGGGTCCCCCTCCGGTCCGCGCCCTCTTCGGTATCGGGATGATAATGGGACGGTACGTCCTCTCTATCCTGTTCATCAGTTTCTCATCAAGTGCCTGGATGAAATCCTCGTTCACCGCAATGATCCCCGTATCATCCCTGTGAAGGAGAGGGGGAATGATTTTTCTTGCCTCCTGGGCATCGGCTGCCTCGATCACTTCAGCACCCGCCAGCCGGAAACCTGCAGCAGTGTCCGGATCGGTAACGACCATGAATTTATACATGCCTCAGCTCCTTCTCGAGTTCTGCATCAGGAATACGGGCATCCTTGCACCGTGCAATGATGCGGATATTGATGATCTCGTTCTGTTTTGCCCAGAGGTACCCGATGACGACTGCACCGCCCAGGGGGTCGCTCCGGAAGACCCCCGTCCCCTTTCTTGTCAGGTACTCGTCCAGTTCTTTTTCCAGAACGGAGAACGTCCCCGTCCGCATTGCCTCGGGAATGAGCGGAGCAAGGAAGTAATACGGCGTGCCTTCCACGTTCCCCACGATCTCGTCAATAGTGCCTGCTTTCACCAATGCCAGGAACTTTTCGGGCGTGATGTGTTCGCCTCCCGGCAGGAAGTATTTTTCAGCGGTTTCAGGATCGACCCTGTCCCTGTTCATCCTGATTGCGTTTTTCAGGTTGAGGGAGTCTATCTCCTGCATGAGAAGCGTCCTCATCACCTCGTGATCGCTCTTCCCTGCTTTCAGGAGTGCAAGCGAGTTTTCATAGTGGAACCGGTCGAGGGCATACTCGAGAATGGAGAGCTCCCGGGCTGATGCGTACTCGTCAAAATACTGCGTGAGGGGTCTTGCGAAGGGGACATCCCACGTGGCGAGAAGGTCGACAACCCCCCTGACGTCGGGTTGCTTGATCAGCTCGACGAGAAGCGGTTCACCGAGGGACCCTGCGGGAATAAGGCACTCTTCGATCTCTTCGGGGGACACGTGCAGGTGCTTTCCCCTCATCACGGTCTTGATGTTGTGGACGTCCCAGCGGGCAAGGATGATCCGGACGAGCTGTTCGGCATCGCTCCCCTCGACGAGGGAGAGGATCTTCTGGCAGGTATGCACGAGGTTCAGGCGGAGCGCAGTCTCGATCCCCTTAAGGCCGGGATAGAGCACGCTCGCTTCCTGTATCTCGTCCCTGTAAGGTGTCTTCTCGAGTTCGCTCACGAGGGACGGGATATCCTGCTGTATCATCAGTGCATCGAAGGCTTTTGGCCCGAGCAGCCGGCTGTGCATTCCCCTGACCCTCGCGTTGATGTAACCGAGATCCATGATCACTCCCCGAAGAGAATGCGGCAGATTTCCCTCTTGGTCAGAATCTTGGCTCTTTCGAGCCGCGATTCAAGAGTGTTGTGTATCCGGATCTGATCATCGGGAGACGAGACGACAACACCACCCCACGTTTTGATATCGGGATTGATTGTGAAGTTTCCCTCCATCTGCGAGACGACCTCCCTGCAGAGTGCCTCGTCACGGGGGTCAACGTGAAGGACAACGGAGTTCTCTCCCATTTCTTTCAACGATTCGGAAAGGAGTCGGGAAAAAAGGGAGCGGTAATCGTTCTTCTCCCGGATTTTACCAAGGTGCCCGGTCACCCGGGAGTACACCGCGTTCAGGATCTCTTCTTTGGCAGCGATCCCGGCCGATCTCTCGTCCAGTCTGGTCTTGTACAGAAGACGGTTTCTCTGGTCCGCAACGGTCGCCCGGGCCCGGGCCAGGAATTCCTCGCGTATTGTTTTTGCCTTCTCCTCCGCATCCTGAATGATTCCCTCGCTCTGGCGGGCTGCATTACTGCGAATCTCTGCAATTTTTTCCTCTGCCCCTGCCTCCATTGACTGTATGAGATCCTCATATGTCATTTCAAGGTCTCCCCTCTTCCTCCGGGTTTCAATCGCCTCCCCATCCCGTGGCAGGATACGCTTTTTCTGACAACCCTGCGCACCGTGGAGGAAAATCTGTCTTTTCCCCTCACTCCACCATGATGATGATCATGGACGCGACGACGAAACCGAGGATGACCAGGGTTTCGGGGATTGCTTCAAGAACGATGATCGAACCCGATGTCTCGGGTCTCTCCGCGATCGTTCCAGCCCCCGCTGACCCGATCCGTGATTGGGCCCATGCAGTTCCTATCGCACCAGCAGCAAAAGCAATTGCTGCGCCCAGTGGAATTTCCCATCCAGCCATACAAATGCCTCCTACACCTGTAACATAATCTTAAAGATATATAAAATCAATACCTCAACAACATGATTTAAATCTTTTTATAACCCGGGATGGAAACTTCGTTCCCTCCCGGATGCAGGGAAAAAAGCACGGGAGCTAACCGGAAATTATTTCCTGTTCAATCTGTTTTCTTCTCCCTTCCGAAAGGCCTGTACTCTGTCCCGCCCCCTTCATAGAATTTGGAATAAAATTCCACGATATGAAGTCGAACCGAGTGGAGCGACGGGCTGAACATTGCGAGTATGATGTTGAGTGCATGGAGGAGAACCGCAATGACAATCCCGGCGACGAGGACACCGATCGCACCCCCAAGTTCATTTGCTACCATGGCAAGGATGACCGATGCCATCCCTATCGCCATGATCCTCGCATAGGAGAGGATGTTCCCGATGGTACTCATCACTTCTATCACCCCCATCGTTCCACCACCGTACACGAGAAGCGGGAGGAATGCGACAAGGATGATTGCTGAAACGATCATCATGAAGGAGGGAAGTACCTTAACGAAGGTGAGGATGAGAAGTATGATTCCCAGCACGACACCCATCATCCCTGCCTTCTCGCAGAGATGTTTCTTCTGATGCCTCGCATATGCGTTGAGTATGCCGATGGAGAGTCCCACGAAGATGTGGATCACGCCGATTGCAATGGCAAGCACGAGGAGGGGGATCATGGCTTCCACCCTGTTCCAGGTTATTCCAAGGAAATGGACGGGGTGGAGAAGCCCGATGTGCTCTCCAAAGTCTCCGAAGAATTCGCCGAAGAGAAACCCGAAGAAGATCGTCGGGAATGATGAAATAATCATGATATTCATGAGTTGCTGCATCCACTCCACTTTTTGGAACTTCTTTTTCATTGCAAGGCCAAATCCGAGGATGCAGAGTCCGTATCCGATATCACCGACGATGATTCCGAAGAATATGGGAAAGAACAGCGCAAGGAGGGGGCTTGGGTCGATTTCGATGTACTTCGGGGGTGATACCAGTTTCATGAAGAACTCGAAAGGCTTGACGATCCTGGGATTATCGTAATACGTGGGCGCGTTTTCCATCTCTTCCGGAGGTACCCGGACTTCGGTCAATACCACGCGGTCACCGAACTTTTCTCTCAGCGCTTCTCTCGTCTTTTTCAGGAACTTTTTCGGTATCCACCCCTTAATCATGATTGTGTGATCAGACTGCCCGAACATGTTGAGGGATCTCAGTTCTTCGAGGCGGTCTTCGAGGAGGCGGGTGTATACTGCAAGTTCCGTCTGCCATTTTTCCGCCAGAGTGCCAAGTTCACTGTCAATCTCCTCCATCTCCCTCGCGATATCACGCTTTCGATTATCGATGAGGGAAAGGGCTTCATTGAGGTGCATATTGGCGTATTCTTCGGGAACCCTTACCTCGTTGACGTTCTGGGAGAAAAGAAAAGAGTGGACCTCCTGGGAGTATTTCTTGTTGAATACCGTGATTGCCGCGGTGGTCGTATCGTCAAGGTCCGCAGCAATGAACTCGAACTGGTTGTTCGTGATTGCTTTGAGCTGGGGACGGATCAGGTCAAGGACGTCCCGGTATTCTCTCTGGATGAGGAGGACGCTCACCTCGAAGCCTTCCAGGATGGGCAACCTGTTCTCTAGGGGCTGTATCTTCTCCATGACTTTTGCATACCGGTCAAGTGTCGTCCGGGTCAGTTCGAGATCCCCTTTCCGTGTCGCCAGGTCGCGGACTTTGGATTCGAGGACGCGGACAACCTCCTTTGCCTCTGAAAGGAGTTCATCCGTTGTTTTTCCCCGCAATTCCCCGGTGCGTCTCTCTATTTCTGGTTCAACCGCTTTCCCGGGTAGAATCCGGGCAATACCGTGTAATTTCAAAAGAATGGCCGAAATATCCTCGGTCTTTCCCGTCTCCATGGGGGAAAAAACGGGGTCGTCGAGTGAAAAGGGGATGTCCTGGAGGTGTACCGTTCCTTCCTGGTAGAGGACATCGACGATCTGCTGGTAGTCTTTCTTTGGACCGACCACCAGGATATTTTTCATCTTCTGGAGCATTAGGGACCTTTTGCAACGATACGGCCGATTATCAGTTCCACTGCCTTATCTATCTGCTCTCCTGCACGTGCCGAGACTTGCTTCCGCTCCAGGAGCGAACTTTCCCTGATTTCCCGAATCTCCTGGTCCATTGCTTTTTCCTGTTCTCCCATGAAGCGCGAGGATTCTTCCTCTCCTCTCTTCCTTGCGCTTTCCAGGATCTCCTCTGCCCTTCTCCGTGCCTGTGCAATCGTTTCTTCGGCTTCTTTCGTGGCTTTCTCTATACGGGACTTGAGTTCGAGTTCCTTTTTCCTGACGACCTCCAGAAGCGATGATTCCTGGTCCATGTTTTTCCCTCCTTTATAATAACCCGTGACGGGACTTGAGGAGCCGGGTGACGCCGGGCGGGGGTGGAAGTGAGGGTGAGGGAGATGGTTTGGGAAGAGCCCTGGCTCTCTCGATGCGCTCCATGCACCGGGTTAATGCCAGGTTTTTAAGTTTTTCTATGGTTTCTTCGTTTATTGCTGCCATTGCACTGGGTTCCGGCCCCTCCAATTGGGGTCGCTGATCTAAAGGTTATATGACTATTTATAACTTCCCTTCATACTTTTAGATCTTCCCCCGAATATCCTGGAAGATCGAGGTATATGCACATCGCCGCGCAGGGTTATATCTTCCCTCGTGCAACACTGCTACAGGTATGGATATGGTGTGATGGTGACATGTTTTCCCGCATTCTGTTCCCTACTGATTTTTCGGAACACGCGAAACAGACGCTCGATTGTATCGCAGGTTTCCCCGGTGTGAAAGAAGTCATCCTCCTGCATATCATCGATACATCGAGGCCGGGGTTTGCTCCCTGGGGCATATCGATGATGGAGGAAGAGGCAAAAAAGCAGCTCCAGAGCGAATGCACCCTATTAAAAGCACAGGGGGTCAATGCACGGACAATCATGCGCACGGTTTCCCACGGGCCCGTCGGAGAGATGGTCATCCGGGTTGCGGAGGAAGTGGACCCGTCGATGATACTGGTGGGAGCGCGGGGAAAGAGCATCCTGCGCGATATACTGCTTGGGAGCGTGTCGGGATACGTCCTCCGGCATAGTCCCTGCAGTGTCCTGATAATGAAATACCGCATGGTGGAAGGATTCAGGGGAAAAACATTCGAAAAATTCTGCCCCAGGATACTATCGCGGGTTCTCTGCCCCACGGACTTTTCGCCCCCGGCCCGTGAAGCTCTTGACATGGTTTCAAATCTCCGGGGCATTTCAGAGATTATTCTCCTCCATGTTGTCGATAGCGGGGAAAACGAGGAGGAGATTGCCATGCGGAAAGGGGAGGCCCTCCTCGAGATGGAGAAAGATGCCCTTTCCCTTGCAAGGAAGAACATTCCCGCCCGGTGCCTCGTGAAGGTCGGAAACCCCGCGCTCGAGATAGCGCGCTGTGCCGAGGAGGAGGACGTCTCCCTGGTCGCATTCAGCTCGCATGGGAGGGGCTGGCTCGGAGGACTCATCCCGGGAAGCACGGCCCAGGAAGTTGCACGGGTCGCATCGAGACCGGTTCTCGTCATCCGTAACCCTGACACAGAGAAAAGGAACCCTTCTGCTGCCATTAACCGGTCCGGGTGAGGACGAGGTACATGAAGATGAACAGCCCTGCAACGAGGGTGACGTAGATCGTAACCTGGAGGCAGAAGAAATAGAAGGATAATTTCGTCCTCACGTCGGGCCGGCGAAGGAAAGTGTCGATCCACGGGTCGTGGGGGGCAGCCTTCATGGGGAGTCCGTCTTGAGGTGCTTGATGCGTTTACGCCGGAACTGGTCCTCCCTCTCCCTCTCCTCGAGGTGCATCTCGATGTACCTCCGGGTTGACTGGAGCTGCGGCAGGAGTATCCTTTCGAGGGCGTTCACCCTCCGGCGTGTCTTGCTAATCTCCCGGGACAGCCTTCTTACCGTCCCCTCCCTCTCGGCAAGTACGAGGATTTCCCTCGTGAGGTCCTCGAAACGCTTCGTGGCATTGTCGATTGCTGCCGGTGTACCGAGGAGCCCGTAACCACTCTCGTGGACGGGGAAGGATTCGGAAGGGAGGGCCGGGACACGGACACCCATCACGAGGCGCGAACCGGTGGGGATGTCCGGGAGTGGAGGCGAGGAAGCCGCCACGGCAGCGACGGTGTCGGTTCCTGCCAGCATCTCTGCAAAAGAGAGTGCAGAGAGTGCAGACCGGAACGTTTCGTCGACCCGCCTCTTCTGTTCGAGGTATGCATCCCTGTAATCAAAGAAAGCGACCACCATCGCGTCGAGTTTTTCCTCGAGGAGGTCATGCCCTCTCTGGGCAAGGAGTTCCTGTTTCTTCAACCGCAAAAGTTCAATCCTGGTAGGGCGAATCCCGCTCCTTCCCTGGACACTCACTCCTTCTGCCCCCTGTATGCCGGATGGTATTTCCTGATGAACGACTCGTCGATGCGACGGAGTTCTCCTTCGGGAAGGACGGAGAGAAGATCCCACGCCCTGTCGAGGGTTGCCTCGAACGAGCGATCTTCCTCGGGTCCCTGGGAGATAAACTCACGTTCGAACCGGTCGGCAAAACGGATATACTCCCTGTCCGTCTCCGAGAGCCCCTCTTCCCCGACCACTGCAACGAGACCTTTGAGCTTGATGCCCTGCGCATAGGCTGCATAGAGCTGGTTGTTGACCTGTGCATGGTCCTCCCGTGTCCGGTCAGGACCGATACCGGTCTGCATGAGGCGGGAGAGGCAGGGGAGTGGATTGATCGGGGGATAGATGCCTTTCCGATGGAGGTCACGCGAGAGCACGATCTGTCCCTCGGTGATATATCCCGTAAGATCAGGAACGGGGTGAGTGATATCATCGTCCGGCATCGTGAGGATTGGTATCTGGGTAATGGAACCGGTGCGACCCTTGATGCGCCCGGCCCTCTCGAATATGCTCGCAAGATCCGTGTACATGTATCCCGGATACCCCCTCCTGCCCGGTACTTCCTCGCGGGCAGCAGAGATCTCGCGCAACGCTTCGCAGTAATTGGTCAGGTCCGTGAGGATGACAAGGACGTGCATTCCTTTTTCGAATGCAAGGAACTCGGCCGTCGTGAGGGCCAGGCGGGGCGTGATGATGCGCTCGATTGCAGGATCATCTGCGAGGTTGAGGAAAATGACGGCCCTTTCGAGTGCACCTGTCCGCGTGAAATCGGATACGAAGAATGCAGCCTCCTCGTGCGTTATTCCCATTGCGGCAAAGACCACCGCGAAGAGTTCCTGCTGTCCCCTGACCTTCGCCTGGCGCGTAATCTGTGCGGCGAGAAGGTTGTGGGGCAGGCCTGCACCACTGAATATCGGGAGTTTCTGCCCGCGGACGAGCGTGTTCATCCCGTCGATGACAGATATGCCCGTCTGGATGGAATCCCGGGGGTGTTCCCGGGCATACGGGTTGATGGACGATCCGTGGATGTCCCTTTCCTCTTCCCCGAGTGGTGGAGCACCTCCGTCGAGGGGGCGGGCTATCCCGTCAAATATCCGCCCGAGCATCTCCTCGGTGACAGCGATGTGCATCGTCTTTCCCGTGAACCGTGCAGTTGTGGCATCCGTGTCAAGGTCACGGGTTGTTCCAAAGACCTGGACGATTGCCCGGTTTGTCCGGGATTCGAGTACCTGTCCGAGCCTCTTTTCTCCTGACGGGAGCGTAATCTCGACCACTTCGCCGAATGCCACGCCCGAGACGTTGTCCACGACCATGATGGGCCCGTGGATGTGGGTCACTGACCGGTATTCCCTTGCTCCCCTCTGCATATCAGGACCTCCCGAGGGAAGCAAACTCTTCCCTCATCTGGTTTTCGATGCCGGGAAAGACAGTATCAACAGCATTTTCCGGGACAGTTCCCATCCGGGCAAGGCGCGACTTTACCGGAAGGGAACGGATGGTCTCCGTGAGGACTCCTGAAGATACCGCCCTCCGCGCGAGGGCAAAAAACGAAAAGACCATTTCAACCATCCTGTAGAGCTTTTTGGGGGAGGTATAGGTGTCTTCCGGGTGGAAGGCATACTGCATGAGGATGCTCTCCCTTATCACCTCGGCCTCGAGGAGTGTGAGCCTGTCCCGCTCCGGGAGAACCTCGGGCCCGACAAGCTTGACCATCTCCTCGAGTTCGTTCTCCTTCTGGAGGATGGCCATGATCTCGCTCTTCATGCTTTCCCAGCCCGGACCGGCATTCTCGTTCCACCACCTGTTGACAATACCCGTGTACAGGGAATATGAGGAGAGCCAGTTGATGGCAGGAAAGTGCCGGCGGTAAGCGAGGTCCGAGTCCAGGGCCCAGAAGACTTTCACGATCCGGAGCGTGTTCTGTGTCACGGGCTCGGAGAAGTCCCCGCCGGGTGGTGAAACGGCACCGATAACAGAGATCGACCCTTCCCTTTCCTCTGTTCCGATGGTCCTGACCCTCCCGGCACGTTCGTAGAAATCGGCAAGCCGCGAGCCAAGGTACGCAGGATAACCCTCCTCGCCGGGCATCTCCTCGAGCCTTCCGGATATCTCCCTCATTGCTTCGGCCCACCGGGAGGTGGAATCCGCCATGAGTGCGACCTTGTAACCCATGTCACGGTAATACTCTGCAAGCGTCATGCCCGTGTAAACCGAGGCCTCCCTTGCTGCAACCGGCATGTTGCTCGTGTTCGCGATGAGGACCATGCGGTTGAGGAGCGGGAGGCCGGTCCGCGGGTCTTCGAGCCGTGGGAATTCGGCAAGTACGTCTGCCATCTCGTTTCCCCTCTCTCCGCACCCCACGAAGATGACGATATCGGCATTGGCCCATTTCGCAAGCTGGTGCTGGACGACGGTTTTCCCGGACCCGAAGGGACCGGGTATCGCGGCAGTCCCGCCGATAGCGATGGGGAAGAGGAGGTCAATGACCCGCTGGCCCGTGAGTAACGGGTCCACAGGGTCAAGTTTCTGCGATATGGGCCGACCGGCCCGGACCGGCCAGTACTGGACCATGGTGAGTTCCACCTCTGCCCCCTCCGACCTGATGGTGCAGACAGGGTCGTGAATCGTGTATTCTCCCTCGTCGGCGATGGTGGCAACGGTCCCGGAAAGCGCAGGAGGAACCATGATGAGGTGAGGGACTGACGGGCTTTCGGGGACAACACCGAGAACATCACCCCCCCGGACGCGGTCACCGGGTCGTGCCCGGGGTGTAAACGTCCATGGTTTCCGGGGGTCGAGAGCAGGAACGCTGCTCCCCCTCCCGATAAAGTCTCCGGACACCTGGTGCATTTCTGCAAGAGGACGCTGGATGCCATCGAAGATCGTGCCGAGGAGACCGGGGCCGAGGGCCACAGAGAGCGATCTCCCGGTGCCCGTGACCGGCTCTCCCGGCCTGATACCGGCGGTCTCCTCGTAGACCTGGATTGTTGCCCTGTCATTTTCGAGGGCTATTATCTCTCCGATGAGGGCCTCTTCTCCCACCCGGACGATCTCGAACATCCGTGCCCCGGCCATGCCATCGGCCACGACGACCGGCCCCGTGACCCTGATGATTGTTCCCCGGCACTTTTTATCTCCATCCATGTCCATTTCACTCCAGTCCTGCCATTTTCAGGTAGTCCTCTCCTGCGTAATCCGCCCCTCCGGAACTATCAGGGAGGGCGAGGATCACAGGGTATCCTCCCCTGCTTCCCTCCACGCTCCTGATATCACCCCGCAGTCCGGACCAAAACCGTGCTGGGATGACAATGATCCCAATCGCGGGATCGTGGAGCCATTTTACCAGTGTCTCCCGCGCAGAGGGGGGGTCCTGCGCAACGAATACGTCCTTTATCCCTGCAAGTGCAAACCCGCGGACCATTTTGGGATCACCAAGAACGGCAATCTTCATGATAAAGACGCCTCCGTCACGATAAACCGTGAAACGTCCGTGATCGAAAGTCCCTCGTAGAGCGAGTGAAAGAGGACACGGAGGTTTCGGACTTCGTATCGCCGGGCAATGGCATACTTGATCAGGGGTCCGCCCTGGAGGTGGTGAACCTGGGAGAGTGACACGACCCTGGCGAGTAAAAACCTGTCCAGTGCAATTTCGAGCATGGAGAGATCCGGTTCCTCTGCGTCCGAAAGGGCAAATGAAAGGACGGTATAGTAATCGGTCCCTGCGAGCTGGTTGATGATCTCTTTTACCCCCCTGTTTTCGTACAGCTGTGCGAGGCGCCACTCCTCGTATACCGCACCACCCGGAACAAACCATTCGGAAACGACGTCTGCAGGAATACCCTGCCGTTTAGCCCGGAGGAGGGTAAGGATGTTTGTTACATCCGTAAATATCCCGAGAAAACCGGCGACAGCAGAGAGATGCGAGGGATCGATATGGATGCGGGAGAGATTCAGCCTCTCCAGTGAGAATCTCCAGAGGGTATTTTCGACGGGGAACGGCGATGATGACTGTTCGGCCAGGGGAACAATTCCCGAGAGAGCCTCCTCGTACGGCGTCCCGGAGAGCCTCGCTGCGAGTTCCCGAATCCCCGAAGCACCGTCGAGGTTCCGTAACCGTTCCGGGGTCAGGCATCCGACCGGGATCAGGCGGGAAGAGATACCTGCGGTTCCCCACGGGGAATATATCATCCGCACGGCCTTTACGAGCTGTTCCACCTCGAGGACGCCCTGGTAGGCAAGGAAAAAGGGTTTTATACTGTCGGGGAGCGTTCCGAGCAGTGCATTGAATTCGTTAATGTACCAGGCATCGAGGATCCTGTCGACATCTTCCGGCCGGGCATTTTCAGGTATGTCGAGCCCCGCCCCGGCCTCCCGGACAGCCGTGCAGGCCTCGTAGATGTTTCTCGTTTCACGCATGCGCTGGAGCGTTTCGGGCCGTATGAAAGGGTTTCCTATTGCCTTGACACGTGCGATGGGATAGGCAAATTGGGCTATCGTGAGCAGTACACGGAAGTAACCAAGAAAGGTCACGATGACGAGCACGATGACGAGGAGCATTGCAAGTGCCCCGATCATCAGGAGACCGGGGTCAAGTGAAAGACCCTTTGAAAGTGTGTCCAGCATGCTCCCGAGGTCTTCACCTGCCACCCGCGTCACCCCCTTCCGAAAAGAGGATTCGTGCGACCCGTGCAGCAATCTCCCGTTCCATCCTCTCGAGCCTCGCCTCTACCGTGTTATTGACCTTCACCGTGCCGCCGGGACCCGACACGATGACTCCACCATTCGTCATGACAGTCCGGGTCGAAATGATGCATTCCCCGGGATTCTTCCCCCATTTCCTGATGAAGTCCTCTGCGAGGGGTCTGTCGGCAGGGTGCACCTCGAGCTCCACCCTGTCCTGCCCGAGGTTCCGGATACCTTCAGCCGCAAGCCTGAAGAATATGTCAGGGTACCGGGGATTCTCCCTGATCTTTCCAAGTTCCGCCTTCGCGCCTGCAAATACCTCGTTTATGGCATTTTCCCGGGCATTCCGGTATACCTTTCTTGCTTCGATTCTCGACTGCGACAGTAACTGGGTGCATGCCCGTGCAGTCTTTTCATCTTCTTCAGTCCTGATCTGACGGGTCCTTTTTTCCGCTTCCTTCCGTGCCTTTTCAATCACAAGGTCTGCCTCTTCCCTTGCCTTTTTAAGAATACGCTCTGCCTCGGTCTTCGCATCGGAAAGAATGCGCTGCTCGATCTTCTCAACGCTCATTCACTGCCACGCTCCCCGGGCATCCGGTCATACATGGAAGATCCCCAGTCCAAAGAGAACGAGGATTGCAACCAGGAGTCCAAAGATTGCAAAGGTCTCGGACATCGCGGCAAACACGAGGCTCCTGCCCATCGCTTCCGGTCTCCTGGCCGTCGCTGCTATCCCTGATGCGCACGTGATACCCTGGCCGATTGCCGAGAGTCCCCCCAGTCCGACGGCGATACCGGCTCCGATTGCCGCAACCCCGATTGCGACCGTGGTCACGAAATCATGCGTGATCATACCGGTGAATGCCATGAGGAGGATTGCGACGAGAAGACCATAGATCGCCTGTGTTTCGCATACCGCCGAGAATACGACTCCCTTGCCGAACATGTCTTCTTTCTCGCTCGTCGCGGCGATCCCCGATGCGGCTGCGATTCCCTGCCCGATTGCCGAGAGGCCGGCAAGGCCGACGGCAAGGCCACCGCCGATTGCTGCAAACCCGACGGCAAGGGAGAGCGTGGGGTCTCCTGAAATGAGTCCGCAGAAGGACATGAGAAGTACTGCAACGAGAAGACCGTAGATTGCCTGCGTTTCGCATATTGCAGCAAAAACAACTCCTTTTCCGAAGAGCCCCGGCTTCTCCGCAGTCGCCCCGATACCTGATGCAGCAGCAATTCCCTGGCCTATAGCCGAGAAACCAGCAAAACCGCTTGCAAGTCCGCACCCGATCGCGACGACTCCGGATGCGAGCGTAGTGATCAGATTCCCGGAGAACATACCCGTGAACGACATGATGAGGATGGCGACGAGAAGCCCGTATATCGCCTGCGTCTCGCATATCGCGGCAAAAACGACACCCTTGCCGAAGAGGTCAGGATGCTCTCCTGTTGCTGCCACTCCCGCAGATGCGGCTATCCCCTGGCCGATTGCGGATATGCCGGCCAGACCTATCGCAAGTCCGCACCCGATCCCGGCAAGCCCGCTCGCGACCGTTGCGATGTAATTGCCGGACAGGAGGCCGGAGAAGACAAGGATGAGAACAGCAACGAGGAGCCCGTAGATTGCCTGCGTCTCGCAGATAACGGAAAAGACAACCCCTTTCCCGAACATCTCCGGACGTTCGCTCGTCATGGCAACCGCCGAGGATGCTGCAATCCCCTGCCCGATCGAGGAGAGCCCTGCGATCCCGACGGCAAGCCCCGCACCGATGGCAGAAAGACCTATGGGAACAGGGATGTCGCCGGCAAGCCCCCCGAGGAAACCTCCCGAGAGGAGGATGAGGATGGCGACGAGGAGCCCGTAAATTGCCTGTGTCTGGGGTATGGCAGAGTAAATGAGGGCAACACCGAACTTTTCAGGGCGCTCCGCAGTCACCCCTGCAGATGCCGCGCCCGTTATTCCGACTCCGATCCCTGCCCCGATTGCAGAGAATCCGGCTGCTATTCCGGCACCGATCGCGAGGAGTGCCGTCCCAAGTCCTATCGTCACTGTCCATCACCCCTTCTCGAATACATTCTCTCCACCCTGAAGGGGGTAAACGCTTTCCCCCCACCCTGGTAAAATTTCCCAAAAAATTCGATGTACTGGAGCCTTATTGCGTGTATCACACCTCCGAGGGCCTGGATGACCACGTTGAACGCCTGGCCTCCAAGGAACACGATGATTGCGGGGACGAGGAGGAGAGGACCCGCATTCCCCACGATCTGGGCAAGGATATTCACGGTCATCGCAATTCCCCCTGTTGCGAGCGCCAGTGCGAGTATCCTCACGTACGAAAGCCAGTCACCCAGGAACCCCGTGAGGGAGAAGAAACCCATCGGGCCCCGTGTATAAAAGATCATGGCGATGGAGAGTGCGGCTCCCGCAAGGGCAAGGAAATGGAGCCACGGGTGTACCGGTGCCCATCCGAAGAATTCTGCAAGAAGAACGCCTGCAGATGGCTGGAGAATGTACCAGATGCCCTGGTCGAATATGCAGGCCCTGTATCGTTTCTTCCTGAAATTCTGGTAGAATGCGAGCAGGAGGCCGAGGTTTATGTGAACGATACCGAGAATGAGGGAGATCTGGAAAAATGCGATGGGATCCTTGAGTGGTTCTATCAGCACGAAGGGAGGTGTCATGCCAAAGAACCTCTGGGGAACATCGCCGAACCATCCCCCCTGGATAGCACCAAAAATGATTGCGGAAATACCACAGAGAGTCAGGATATAACTCAGGTCACGCATCGTCGTGCTTACCCTGCCCGCACCCCTGTAAATCAGGTAACCGACGAGGGCTATGAGGATTCCGTATCCTGCGTCACCGAGCATCAGACCGAAGAAGATCAGGAATATCGGGGCAACAAACGGTGTCGGGTCGATCTCATCGTAGCGGGGACGTGCAAACATCGTGGTCAGGTACTCGAACGGTGCAAGGAACGGGGGGTTTTCGTAATGAACAGGGACTGATGAGTCTTCCGGGTCCGGTTCCTGCACGGAAACAAAATGGTGTTCCTCTGTTGCCTCTCCTACTCCTGCCCTGATCTGCGTGAGTGCACTGGCCGGCACGAATCCCTGGATAACCGTCACTTCGCCCGTAACGCCGCATCGCGTAACGAGGTCGAGTTCTTCACGCCGGATCAGGAGTTCTTCCCGGAGCGCGAGAATATGCGTCTCGTGTTCCCTGCGCAGTGCAGCAAGTTCCTCCTGCAGCGAGTCCCGCTCTGCTTTGAGTTGTGATATCTCCTCATCCGTTGCTTTCAGCACTTCCCCGGGCAGGCCCTGCCGTGCCTCTATCCGGATAGGAGTGATGCCCGGAGACTGGAGAATGGACTCGACAGCCTCTTTTTCTTCTGAAATGCAGGCAACCACGAAGACCGTGACATCTCCCGATTCACGGGAATCGACATAGATCTCGTCGCCGCAGGTCTCTGCCAGGCGCGCGATGACTCCCCCTGCAGTCTCCGTTCCTGCGGAGGCTGCATAGATCGAGAGGAAGCGGGATTCGCCCAGTGCCGAAAGATCGAAGGGGATGACCTGGAGAAGCTCGAGATCCGATCGTACACGGAACGATTCCCCGAGTCTCTCGTCTTTTTCCATAAGCAAAGCCCTGATTTCAAGGGCCCGCTCCGTTGTGTTCAGTATACTATCTATCTCTTGCAGGAGCTCTGCCAGGGTCCCTGCAGTGACCGGGTATTTTTCGTGTCCCCGGGGCGAAACAAGTTCTTTCAGAAAATTTCCCGGGCTGGGCGGGAACTCGTAAAGGGCTTCAAGAACCCGATCGAGCCGGACACGGTATTCCGCACACCTGTCAGCGAGAAGATCCCGTTCTCCGGCTTCGAGGTGATCCTGGAGGGGAGGATCGAATTCACGGAGGGGAATGACCTCGAGCATCCCCGTTTCGTGGAGTGCCCCTATCCCTGCACTTCGCCGGGTATTATCGATGCCCAGCGTCACCCTGTACATCCGGGCCGGATAGAACATGCGGTTCACCAGTCACAATATCAACGATGCAGCGGGTCGCTTTATCCGCTCTCTTCTTTGCCATTTCCAGGAGAAATTCTGCATCATTGACGGCTTTCTGGATAATCTCCTTTCCCTCTTTCTCTGCACGTTCGAGTGAGGCTCTTCTCCTGGCATCGCCTTCTCTTTGTGCTTCCGCTATTGCCTGCGAAACCAGGGCATCAGCTGATTCTGCAGCCCTCGAAAGGATATCTTCAGCTTCCTTTTCGGCCCCGGCAATGATTTCGAGTGCCTTCTCTTCTGCACGTTTCAGACGTCTTATCTCTTCAAGAGCCATGGAATCCGATGTCTCTGATATGTTGTCATTATCGCAACAACTACTTCAAGGTATCTTTATGGTTGAGAGCCCCGGACGCAGGAGCCCATGCAACGTGATCAGGGATAGAGGATACCCTGTTATTAGTCTTATGGAAAATGTCCCGGGTCCTTACCGGTGCTGACAGGAGGGTGGATGAAGAAGACTACGCCGGCATGGCGAATGGTTTCGAATCCATTATCTTGTGTCCGAGCCTAAAAATTAGGGATATCCATGCAGGAAGGCTTCCTTTTTACCTTCGCAGTCACCGGTTGCACGGTTGTGGGGGTCATCTTTCTCCTCATCCTCTGGGGTGTCATTTACGGGAGGATGAATCCATGATCGACCCGGTGGATATGGCAATTGTCATCGTTTATTTCCTCATCCTCGTTGGGATCGGGGTCGTGGCATCGAAAAAGATCCACACGATGAACGATTACGTGCTTGCAGGCCGATCCCTCGGTTTCTGGCTCTTCACCATGCTGATGATAGGTTCCGTCTGCAGCGGGATGTCGCTGCTCGGTGTTTCGGGCCTGGGATACTCGTACGGATGGCCCACCATCTGGGAACAGATTTTTGTCCCGCTCTCCATCGCGTTCTGTATCGTCTTTTTTGGGGTAAAGATACACGGCCTGGCACAGGAATGGGGGTACCTCACCATACAGGACTACCTCGCCCACCGCTTCGGAAGTGAGACTGCATTGAGGTCTCTTTCGGCCGTTTCCGGGATAATCGTCTCGCTGATTTACCTTGCCGGGCAGTACACGGCCGTGAGTATCGTTCTCATGTGGCTTTTTGGTCTGCCACATTGGATCGCACTCATTACCGGAGCATGCATCGTGACCATCTATACCGTGATTGGCGGATTGTATGCAGTCACATGGACAACCCTCATCCAGGGCCTCATCCTCATTGCCGGCGTCCTCGTCATGGCACCACTCGTGATCATGAAGGCAGGCGGTTTTATGCACATAAACGAAGTCATGGCCGCGCAGAACCCGGATTTCATCAGGCTCTGGGTCGATTCCGGTCTTTTTACCCCTGCCTATATCTTCTCTTTCTCCCTTCTCCTGATGGTGGGGCTGGCGTGTGCTCCTCACGTTATCAATAACGTCCTTGCTGTAAAAAACGCTTCATTCTTCAAGTGGGCACCGCTCGTTGCATTCTGCATCTACGGGCTGGTCATGTTCCTTCTCAAATTCGGTGGATTTGCAGGAAGGGTGCTTGTCAGCGAGGGGATAATTACCCTGCCGCCCGTCAAGAATGCAGGGGATTTCGTGTTCATTTACGCTATCCAGTCCGCTCTCCCGAATATTGTACTATGGGGGGTTTTTGCCGTTGTCGTCCTTGCCGCCGTCATGTCTACAACGGACCGCCTGATGCTCACAATTGGGACGTATTTTTCATGGGACATTTTTAAAAGTCTCATCAAACCGGATGCCACAGACAGGCAGGTAATCCTCGTCAGCAGGGTATCCGTTGCCGCAGCAGCCATCCTGACAGTGCTGATGGCACTTGACCCGCCTGCAATGCTCGTCTGGCTGATATGGGCAGGTATCGGGATCATGTTCGCCACATTCGCGGTTCCCCTCCTTGCCGGGCTCTACTGGAAGAGGGCAACGCGGGAAGGTGCGCTGGCCGCAATGGCCCTCGGGCTCGTCACTTCGTGCCTGGCAGGGGGCCTGACGTATTTTAAGATCATGCCATTGCCCGTCCATTTCAGTCTTTTCGGGGTTCTCGTTGCCATTGCAGCGATGGTCATCGTAAGCCTCATGACGCCTCCGACAAGTCCCCGTGTCCTTGAGGAGACAAAGACGGGTTTTTTCCTGAAATAGGTTTTTTCAGAAAAAAAGGGGTTCCGTGACATGCGCCGGGCATGGACCCCCCGTTCCCCGATTCATTGCGGGTGGCGCCTTCATTCGCTTTATGCGCGCTTCCCTCCTTTATAAACATAATAAAGCCTATAAAAGGGTGACAAGATCAAAAATTATATTAACTATAAAAGCTATATGGGGTATGCCTCAGTGGGGAACTGACTGGGGATACCTGCCACAGTGAAATGAGTCCCCGGATCGAAACGGCTCGAAGGTCCGGGTGACGAAGAAGTCATTCACTGCGGGGCCGAACAAATGTTCAGGTAACATACTGCCGTGATGACTTGAACTCATGGTCCAGAACGGCGAAAAAGGCCATGAGTGACAAAGAAAGGTCATCATCGGGGCCGTAAGAGTATGTTCAAGGAACATGATGCTGCAATACCCCGAACCCGTATCTCAAAACGGCGAAAGAGGTACGGGTGATAAAAACGAGGTATCGCAGGGCCGAACGTGTGTTTCCAGAAATGTCCTCACGGGGCACCCGTTCCGGACACTATTTTCCCGTTATCTGATTGGAAATTTCGTTACAGATCCAAGGTTATCGATGATGGAAAACTTTGAATAAAATACGACCCACAAGGAGGCATCCACCCTGTCCGACGGACAGGGTTTCTGCCATGGATTGGAACGTTCAGTCGGTGACTTAGTTGGACACTAATACACCTGCTATAAGATGGAAAGCGCTTATTATTAAACTTTTTGAATCATTCCGGGTCAGGGAAAGGGCCCGAGAGGGGAAAAAGGCGATGATTCACCTTCCTTTTGACAGGAGGGCAAGACCCCTTTCAAACTCATCCAGGTATGCCTGCAGGGAGAGGGAACCTTCAGGGAAAGGGCAGTCCGGGTCGCGGTTTTTTTCGAGAGTGGAAGCAGATGGCAGGAGGAGGTCGAGCATAATCCCTGTTTTCCGGCTTGCCCTGCACATCGCCTCCCTGAAGGGGCCGATGCAATAAGCCACCCGTTTCCTGTAGATGTCTTTCGTTTTTGTCAGGTATGCTGCAAGGCGGTAGGTCTCTATCTCGAGGAAAGCCTCGCGTATGGTATTGTCCGTGCATTTCCCGAGCATGTAATGGTAGTGCGCAAAGGGATACATCAGCTCGAGTTCTCTGGGGACGACACCGCAGGTTCCAAAAACAACGATATGGTAGGTATCTGGGAGAACCCGGGAATCGATGATCCTCTGGAAAAGGCGGTGACTCGGGCTGCTGCTGTATGGTTTCCTGAGGGCACAGGGGAGAAATATCGCGATCTCTCTTTTTGGTGGAGTGTAGGTGCTGATGATGAAACGGAATGCGTCCTCGAATTCTGGGAGAAAAAAGGGAGGATCATTTATGATAATGCCATCCCGGGTAAGATGAGAATCATCCTGTTCCTTTATACCGCCGCCTGTCATCGTATCATGCCGGACAATATTTTTTAAAGGTTCTCCCTCCTGATTCTGCTAATTGAACCCGTCCCCGGATGAACCACGAGCAGCCGTTTTACTGGTACCGGTTGAACCCCTGGGCTATCAGGTCGGAAAGCCACCGATCGAGGAATGCCGATAATTCGTTACGGACAGCAAGGTTCACCTTCCCTGGTGCGGGGTAGACGACCTTTTTGGTCTCGCGTGAAAGGCAGACCAGTGGTTCTGCAGTCTCTTCTCCATGGTCGACACGTACCTCGATGTCCGGGTCTGCAACCATCAGTCCATCGACAACAGGGTTCTGGGAGAGTGCATACGTGTCCGGGGAGAGCCTGTCAATGCAGAGCGGCACGTAGGGAGGATTTTCGATAACTGCATACTGTTTCACGTCGAGGATTCCCATCTTTTTCATTTTCTGGTATATGGATCGGTAAATATCGG
>JASEES010000050.1 GCA_030019395.1 Methanolinea sp.
TTATGAAGGAACGGTATCGTCCGCTATACCAGCGTTTTCCCGGGTAAGGGGAGGTAATGAGAACGTATCCTGTTTTAATGGGACCGGGGGAGACGAAGAGGGAAACTGTCCCATCTTTGCATAGCAGGGAAATTGTTCCGCCGCAATTTAAAGACCAGACTTCAGATCCAAAACCGGAACAAGGAGGAGAAATTACAAGAGAGCCATATGTTCGAGAAGGATCCTTGTCCCAATAACGATGAGTATCATGCCACCGATTATCTCGAACCTCTCTCCGAAACGTTCCGACAGCCTGCCCCCAAGGAAGGTGCCGGCTGCCGAGTAGAGAAATGAGACGACCGCCGCGACCAGAGCCATGACCACCATACCGTCACCGATAAGGGCAAAGGACAGGCCCACCCCGAGTGCATCGATGCTTGTTGCAAGGGAAAGGGCGAGCAGAGTCCCGGGAGAAAAGTAATCTTTCACCTTTCCCCCTTCTCCGGCTCCTGTTCCCTCGTATACCATTTTCAGGCCCACGACAAGGAGAATTCCAAAAGCGACCCAGTGGTCAAACGCGGAAACGAGATAAACGAGGAATCCTGCGGAGAAGTACCCGGCAAGGAACATTCCTCCCTGGAACACGCCAAAACATGACCCGAGAACCAGTGCAATGCGCAGTCTTTTTTCCGGGCTGCAGCTCCCTGCTGACAGCGAGACTGCAAAACAGTCGAAAGCAAGTGAGATTCCCAGGAACAGGATGAGGAATGGATCCATCTGCCGGTAATGATTCGGGAGGCAGAGGCATATATCCAGCTGTCACACGCCATCAGTTATCCGGGGCGTAACTCTCCTGTCGCAGGTTTCGTAAAAAAATTTTTGTGCGGCAACGCAAACCTTGTGGCATGGTTTGTCATAGCATGGCATGGGGTGTCGGGTATTCCTCCGGATCTTTATGACCGGGTCTATTCCCGGTCATTGGAAAGTCCGGAGGAATTCTGGGCTGAAGCTGCAGGAAAGGTGACCTGGTGGCGCCAATGGGACCGGGTCCTCGATAGATCGAATCCCCCGTTTTTCCGGTGGTTTTCCGGGGGGATTCTCAACACGTGCTACAATGCCCTTGACCGCCACGTGGAAGCGGGGAGGAAGGACCAGGTTGCCCTTATCTATGACAGCCCTGTGACACGGACAATGAGAAAGTTCACCTATGGAGAACTCCTCGACGCCGTATCCCGTTGTGCCGGGGGTCTCCTCGAACTCGGTGTCCGTAAGGGGGACCGGGTCGTCATCTACATGCCGATGATCCCGGAAGCGGTTATCGGGATGCTTGCCTGTGCACGGATAGGAGCAATACACTCGGTGGTCTTCGGTGGTTTTGCACCGAGGGAACTTGCAACCCGGATTCGCGATGCCTCTCCAAAGGTTCTTCTCATCTCTTCGTGCGGGATAGAGGTCACACGGATCATCCCCTACAAGCCACTTATCGACGAGGCTCTTGAGCTTGCAGGGGTCGATATCGATTGCTGTGTCGTTGTCCAGAGACCCGAATACGAGGCAGACATGATCCCCGGGCGTGACAGGGCATGGTCAGGGTTCATGGACAGGGCACCCCCCGCGGAGTGCGTACCCGTCGGGGCGACCGACCCCCTTTACATCCTCTACACATCAGGCACAACAGGCATTCCCAAGGGCGTCGTGAGGGACAACGGGGGGCACCTCGTCGCCCTCCTCTGGAGCATGGAAAATATCTACGGTATGAAACCGGGGGAAGTCTTCTGGGCGGCATCGGATGTGGGATGGGTGGTCGGCCATTCGTACATCGTGTACGGACCACTTGCCTATGGGTGCACGACAATTATCTACGAGGGCAAATCTGTCGGAACCCCGGATCCCGGTGCATTCTGGAGGGTCGTCTCCCAGCACAGGGTGAATGCCCTCTTTTGTGCTCCAACGGCTCTCCGTGCCATCAGGCGCGAGGATCCGGCAGGCAGCCACATCAGGAAGTACGACCTGTCTTCTCTCCGGACCCTTTTCCTTGCGGGGGAAAGGTGTGATCCCGATACCCTTGTATGGGCAAGGGAGAACCTCTCCGTCCCCGCGATCGATCACTGGTGGCAGACAGAGACCGGCTGGGCTATTGGTGCAAACCCCGTCGGGATATCGTTACTTCCCGTCAAGCCCGGTTCCTGCACCCTCCCGATGCCCGGTTATGACGTCCGGGTTCTTGACGAAGCGGGAAACGAAGTTTCGGCAGGGACAACGGGAAATATCGCAATCCGCCTGCCGCTGCCTCCCGGGTGCTTCACGACCCTCTGGCAGAAGGACGAGGAGTGCAGGAGAACCTACTTCTCGACATATCCTGGTTTCTACCTGACCGGTGATGCAGGATACAGGGACAAAGACGGGTACCTCTGGATCATGGGAAGAACGGACGACATTATCAATACGGCAGGTCACCGCCTCTCGACAGGTGCCATGGAGGAGGTGATCGCATCGCATCCCGATGTTGCCGAGTGTGCTGTCGCAGGAGTGGCCGACGAGGTAAAAGGAGAGGTCCCTGTGGGTTTTGTAGTCCTGAAAGCGAATGTGAACCGTAATAACGGGGACATCGCCCGTGAACTGGTCCAGATGGTCCGGGACCGGATTGGGCCCATTGCGTCCTTCAAAACCGCTGTGGTTGTCAGAAGGCTCCCAAAGACGCGTTCCGGAAAGATCCTCAGGGGTGTCATGAAGAAGATAGCAGATGGCAAGACGTATTCCGTTCCCCCGACAATAGAGGACCCTGCAGTCCTCGCGGAAGTTGCAGAAAGGCTCTCCGAAATGGGATATCCCCGCAGGGACCCCTGACAGGCATCTCATGGAAGGGATTTAATCCCTTTTCCTCACATTATTTCCCATTATCAAGCACCAGCATGGCGGCCCGGCATACTCCTCCCAAACTCTCTTGGGAATAGCAGGTCACATTCTATGTACATGGTGATACTCCGCACATGCTGATCGGGATGGATGTTGGCGGGACGAATACTGACGTTGCCTTCGTTGATGGTGAGACTGCGTCCATAAAAGTCCCCAATTCGGCAGGGATCGATACGGCACTCTCCCGTATCTCCCGCCCGGGAAGACTTGCAGTCAGCACGTCCACGCCGCTCAACCATCTCCTGGCGGAGAGGGACAGGAAAATTGTGACCATCCTGATACCCGGCATGGGTCTCTTTTACGAAGGTGGAATGAAAGGGGCTGTCAATCACTGCGGGGACATCGTCGAAGATATCGACAGGGATGAGATCGATCGCTTCCTGCGGGCAAACCCCGCAGATGCCGTGGCTATTGCAGGGAAATTCTCCGTCAGGAATCCTGCCCTCGAAATGGCTGCGGCGGAGTGTGCTTGCAGGTATTTTCCAAAGGAGCGTATCGCACTGAGTCATCCCCTCGCCGTCCTGGATTTTCCGGCCCGGATTGTGACAACGCGGCTGAATGCCCGGATCAGGGAAGAGGCCTTCCGGCTCGTATCCCTGATCGGGCAAAGGAAGAAGGACTTTCTCTTCTTCAGGGGGGACGGCGGTCTCACGACGCCGGAAAATGTCCTCAAAGACCCATCCGTCCTTTACAATTCGAGCCCTGCAGCAGTTGCCCTCGGTGTCCATTACCTGACAGGGTTAAAGGACTGCCTTGCCGTGGACATCGGGGGAACGACAACGGACCTCGTTCCATTGGAAAAGGGAATACCCTGCACCGAAGAACTCGTGTACGGAGGGGAGAGGACTGTCACGCGGGTGGTAAAAGCCGAGTCCCTGCCATTTGGCGGGGATTCTGTCATCGCGGACTCCATCGAGCCGAAAAGGGACGGAAACGCCCTCGCCTTCGGGGGGAGGCTCCCGACTCTCACGGACGCACTCAACAGGGCAGGGTACGAGATCGGTGATTTCAGGGCCTCTTTGAGCCTCCGGTTGGAACATGCGGAAAAAGCCGTGGATGATTACTGCAGCATTGTCGCGGCAGCGGTTGCAGCCCACGATCCGCCGAAGATCGCCGGATGCGGCTACCTTGCCCCCATCCTCGTCCCGGAGATCGCACGGCGTGCCAGGAAACCCTTCGTCATTCCCCCCCATGCTGCCTGCGCCAACGCAGTTGGTGTTGCAGTCTCACGTGTCAGCCTCACCCTTTTTGCCCACTTCGACGGAGGAAGGGGCAGGGTTGTCATGAACGGGGAGACGGGAAAGATCGACAGGGTGGGAGACGATGATGAACTCGTTGCCATCTGCACTGCGGAAGTGAAACGCCGAGCCCTCGCGGCCGGGGCCGATCCCCGTGACCTCGATGACATCAGGGTCCTCCACTGCAGTTCCTTTGACGTCGTCCGCGGGTCTTTCCGCACTTCCCGCATCGCCGATATCGTCGTCCAGGTGGCTCCCGGAATAACAGCGGAGGCACGATGACAACCGGGCTCATCTTCGATCGTGAATTCCTCCTGCACGAGCAGTCACCTTCGCACCCCGAGAGGAGGGAGAGGCTTTCCTACACCATCGATCAGATCGAGGAGGCGGGATTGTTCCATCATCCCCGGATCAGGGTCTCCCGTCCACCGAGGGCAACGCGGGAGCAGGTCGAAAGGGTGCATCATCCCGAGTACGTCAGGTTTCTCGAGGAGGCGAGCAGGAGGGGGGGATTCATCGACTTCGACACGGTGGTTCCAAGAGGCCTGCTTGATTGTGCACTCCTTGCAGCAGGCGGCGCTCTCCACGCGGGCATCTCGGTCTGGAAAGGTGATTTTACCAATGCCTTTGCCCTCGTCAGGCCACCGGGCCATCATGCCCGTGCCGGGACAGGCGCGGGATTCTGCTATTTAAACAACATGGCAATCATGGTCCGGCACCTCCAGCACGAAGGTGTCCGCAAGGTCCTCGTCCTTGACTGGGATGCTCACCACGGCGACGGGACACAGTCGATCTTCTACGCGGATCCTTCAGTCCTTTTCACATCGATACACCAGAAACCCCTGTACCCGGGTTCGGGAGATATCGACGAGACGGGGGAGGGACCGGGACTCGGATATACCGTCAACATGCCGGTCCCGCCGGGTACCGGGGATGTGAGTTACCATTACCTCTTCGATACCGTGATTGCACCGCTGGCCAGGGAATTTTCCCCCGATATCATCGCAATCTCGGCAGGGCAGGACGTGCATTTCACCGATCCCCTTACAGGCCTTGCGGTATCTGCCCGGGGTTATGCAGAACTCGTCAGGAAGGCAGTCATGCTCGCAGACAGTATCTGTAACGGAAAACTGGTCGCGGTTCTCGAGGGGGGTTACAGCGTGGAAGGCGGGCTGCCCTATACGAACCTGGGTATCATCGCAGCCCTCGCCGGCCTCCCGCTGGAGAGCATCCGTGAACCTGCCGGTTATCAGGAAATCCTTCTCCGGGCAACCGATCCGTCCGCCCACGAGAGGGTCTGCCAGACTGCCGGAGAACTGCGAAAACTGCTTGCCCCGCACTGGAATAGTTTTTCCTGACGGTTTTGGACCGGCATGGACCCCGCAGCAATGCATAAGCGGGAAAAAACCAATATGGAAGGGAGGAAGACACGATGGTCCGGATCGGTCTTGTGCAGGCACCTGCAAGCACAGATATTGCTGCAAATCTGGAAAGGAATACCAGCATGGTAGAGGAAGCACTCGCGCAGGGTGCACACATCGTCTGCCTCCAGGAGCTTTTCTGTTTTCCTTATTTCCCCCAGTACCACGGTTTCCAGGCAAACCAGTATGCCCAGGCTATCCCCGGGCCGATCACGGATACCATCTCGCGTCTTGCATGCACATACGGGGCATTTATCATCGTTCCACTGCTCGAAGCAGGAGAGGGAGGAGAGCTTTACAATTCTGCAGTCATTGTCAGGCCGGACGGGAAGACAGGCCGGGTTTACCGGAAGATACACATCCCCAATGATCCCCTCTATTACGAAAAGGAGTATTTCTCGCCCGGGTCCAGGTACGTTGTCGAGGAGACTCCTTTTGGCCGAATCGCCGTTCTCATATGTTATGACCAGTGGTTTCCGGAGGCTGCGCGACTCGTTACACTCAAAGGTGCAGATATCATCTTCTATCCCACCGCACTCGGCACGATACGGGGAATGGAAGATCCCCTCGAGGGTGACTGGAAGGGAGCGTGGGAGAGTATCCAGAGGGGCCATGCCATCGGAAACGGTGTGCACATCGCAGCCGTGAACCGGGTGGGACGCGAAGGTGATCTCTGTTTCTTCGGGGGTTCTTTCATCTGTGACTCGTTTGGAAACGTTCTGGCGCGGGCAGGAACCGGGCAGGAAGTCCTCGTGGCAGATGTGGATCTCTCGATGAACACCTGCGTCAGGGAGGGTTGGGGTTTCCTTGCAAACCGGCGCCCCGACACGTACCATGGCCTCGTCAGTCTGCAGGACATGCACCTCCGGATCACCCCGGCTCAGGCCGGGTTCCGGATGCCTGCGGAATGGGAACCGCACCAGGGCGTCTGGCTTTCATGGCCGCTCGACAATGGAACCTTTTCCGACCTCAAAGCAGTGGAAAGAGCGTATATCCGGATGATTCGGGCCCTCGTGGGAAGGGAGAGGATCTACCTCCTCGTCCAGGATACGGAGATGGAGAGACGTGTCCGGGATATCCTCGCACGCGAATGTATCCCGGGGGGATATGTCCGGTTCTTCGTCTTTCCCTATGCTGATGTATGGTTCCGCGATTACGGCCCGACATTTCTCGTCCATGGACGCGATCCCTCTCTCGCAATGGTCAACTGGACCTTCAATGCGTGGGGGGAAAAATATCCCGAACTCGTATCGGATGACCGGATACCGGCATTCATCGAAAAGGAACTCCAAATCCCGTCATTCGTTCCGGGCATGGTTCTCGAAGGGGGTTCTATCGAGACGGACGGGAATGGGACGCTCCTCGTTACAGAACAGTGCCTCCTCCATGAAAACAGGAACCCAGCCCTTACGAAGGGAGAGATCGAGGCGAAACTCCGGGACTACCTGGGCGTGTCACGAGTCATCTGGCTGAAGGGTGGAATCGCAGGAGATGACACCGACGGGCACATTGATGATGTTGCCCGGTTCACCAGTCCCGGCACCGTTGTCTGTGCAGTAGAGGAGGATCCCCACTCCGGGAACTATGGAATTTTGCAGGAAAACCTTGCACTATTGAAGAAGGCGACGTCGCATGACGGAAGGGCTCTTTCCATCATCCCGCTCCCCATGCCTGCGACCGGGGAAGAGGTCCTCCCTGCCAGTTACACCAATTTTTACATCGGAAATGGCGTTGTGATGGTGCCGACGTTCAACGATCCTGCCGACAGGAAAGCACTGCAGATACTCGAATCACTCTTCCCCGGCAGGGTTGTTGTCGGTATCGACTGTTCCGCCATGATCACCGGGATGGGAGCGATTCACTGCGTGACCCAGCAGTTCCCGTCATTGTAGTTTCAAAAAAGGAAAAAGGTCCCCTTCCCCCTGCATTCCCCGGCAACTTCGGTCTGCCATTTTATGGCGGGCATGAATCCGGGACGCAGGAGAGATGGACGTGGACTATCACCCATGCGTGGCCAGTGCCTTTGAGGACGCATGATACCCGTCCCCGGTAACTTTTTCCCGACGAGTCAGGTCCGGCAGAAAAGTAACCGTTCACCCACGCGACTGTCCCTACTGCTCCTGCTTCGAGGTTCATGAGCCTGAAATTCCGGTACCGTTCTTTTTCCCGTTCCAGGTATTCACCTATCCCGGTCATGCCCCGGAAAACAGCCTCTTCGTCCGGGCTGACGAACGATGCGTTTCTGTCAAGGAGGGCAAGGGCTGCAGGGACGTCGCTCCTGCCCAGGTACTTTGCAAACGTGTCCAGCGTATCGAGAACCTGGAGACTTGTCTGCGGGCTTGGAGTCATATATCTCTCAATGGCATCCGAAGGCATAGAAGAATATCGGATTAGTCCTGTGATGCCGGTAACAGGCCGCACCTCCCTGTCCCCCCTGCAACGTCTATGCGTTTTTATCCTCGAATCCAGATATGGATAACCAGGAATGATACTGGATCATGACGGTCCTGGTCCGATGCCGGGCAGGAAAGCCTCCCCCCGCATCATCATCCACGTGGACATGGACAGTTTTTATGCATCCGTGGAAGTCCGGCACTACCCTGACCTGGCAGGAAAACCTGTCATCATTGGTCCCGATCCGGCAGTGAGTGGCGGAAGGGGGGTAGTACTGACCTGTTCCTACGAGGCACGGAAATTCGGAGTCCGCTCGGCAATGCCTGTCACCCGGGCACACGCACTCTGCCCCCATGCCATCTTTCTTCCGCCGCGCCACGACCTTTACCAGGAGACATCCGAAAGGGTCATGGACATCCTGGAAAGGTATGCGGACCGGTTCCAGCAGGTGAGCATCGACGAGGCATTCCTGGACGTTTCGTCCTGCGGTGATTATGCTGCAGCAACCGAGCTTGCAAAACGGATAAGAGAGGACATTTACAGGGCCGAGCGTCTCACGTGTTCCATCGGTATTGCGCCCGGGAAGAGTATTGCCAAGATTGCATCAGACCTGGAAAAACCCGGGGGACTCGTGGTCATCACTCCCGGAAAGATCAGGGAATTCCTCTCGCCCCTGCCCGTCGGGAAAATCCCCGGTATCGGTCCAAAAACGGCAGCGGCACTCGTGAACCTGGATATAAGGACGATCGGGGACCTCGCGGAAGCGGATATCCAGGACCTGAGGGAACTCTTTGGGAAATCGGCTGTCACAGTCAGGGACATCGCGCGGGGAATCGACGATGACGAAGTGAGGGAGAGCCGAAGGATACAATCGATAAGCCGCGAACAGACGTTCTCTCCCGACTGCGGTGACCCGGAAGAGGTAACCAGAATACTCCTCGAGCTCTCCGATGAACTATGCAGGGAACTTGAGAGCGAGGATGCTTATGCACGGACGATTACTGTCAAGGTAAGGTACCCGGATTTCACCACGCTGACACGGGCACAGACACTTCCCCGTCCCACCCGCGAAGTCCGCCACATAAGGAGGGCAGTAATCGGGCTCGGACTGCCCCTTCTCCACGACCAGAAGGTCAGGCTGGCAGGTGTGCGGCTCTCATCCCTTGTCACACGGGATACACACCAGAAAAAGATCGGGGACTTCTCAGGATGAAAAAAAATATATCAGGGGCCCCCTCTGAAAAAAAGGGGCCTCCTGTGTCAGAGGACAGCGCTAGCCGAAAACATGAATTTCTGTATGTTTCCGCTCGCAGTCACCATCTGTTTGAATTCTATGATGGTCACCCTGCCTCCCGTGCTGCCTCCGGAGGAGCCCTGCTTTGCCCATGCAGAGACCGTCCCCCTGGCAGATCGAGTGGAGAGTGACTCGTATGGAGTCAGGTCTGTCGTGCCCGGCGGGGTATAGCTCTCCCATTCGGTTGAGAGAGGAGTGTCAATGCCTGATGTCGTGGGGATATCGGGGGAAACGGGGAATACATGATATGAACTGGACATGAGGTTTTCCCCCATATTCTGGTTCTGGTCTGCACCTGCTGACGTCATGAGGATCATGCCTGCGAGGACAATCCCTGGGAGCAGGAGTTTCCAGAACCTCTCATCCACTATCTTTTCACCTCCTACATCTGCTTGTTCGGGATCTGTTCCTTTCACATGTCCCACGTCCGTGGGACACATGCCAAATCCCGGGCGTCGCACAGTATCCCGTGAGATCCTGTCGCCGCCACGAACAGATACGGACATTGGGTATAAATAGTCATTGAACCGCGAAGTCATATACATCAGCCTGTACCATCGATACACTGCCCCCGCGGCAAAAGGATTACAACAGTTTAGGTCGTAACTGGACACGTATGGCCGGACCGGTTGCGAGGAAGGACGAATCTTTGGTCAGGGACGAGCTTCGCCAGTATCTCCAGGAGATAGACGTGACGATACTCAGGGAATTTGACGAGGGTGAGTTCAACGGTTTCTGGGTACGGTTTGGAGACTTCCCCATTCTCCTTGAAAACCAGAAGAAGAAGAGCTATTACATCGTGGCATTCCAGATCACGCTTCCTGCGGGCCCCGAAGTGGACGCCCTGAACAGTTACTATGAAAAGAAGGATGCACAATTCATTTACGAGCTGACACGGGCTTTTACGTCGCCCCTTACAGGATTCTCACGAATCATCGAGGGAGGCAGGGTCATTGGTTTCACAATCTCGCGTTACATATACCCGTTTTACCACGACTTTTCAGTCAAAGACCTTGACCGTGCCATCCAGGCAGTTGTGAGCCAGGGGGCTATCGGGATTGCTTTCTTAAAAACAATACTTCCGGAAGGAAAGGAGATTCCTGCAGAGTGAAGGTTTGTCTGATCGGGAAAGGGGGGAGGTTCCGTCTGATCCTGTCCCCTTTCATCACCCTCGTATCGGGGTAACCCCGGTTATCTGCATGCGGGCGTGAGAATCCCGTACAGGAGGAGATTGGTTCTATTCCGGGTGCGTCCGGTACCGGGCACAATACCTTAAATACCCGTATTCATATGGTCAATAGGATGGAAGAAAAGGACTGGATCGAGAAGGCACAGAGGGCGAAGAACATGGGAAAGCTCGAGGAGGCTCTTGCTGCATACAGGGAAGCCCTCGCATGCAATCCCCGCAACAGGTCAGCAATGGAAGAGATGGGAGACATCTATTACGAGCTCGGGAGGCACGCCGAGGCCCTGTCCATGTACGATGCTGCGCTTGCCGAGGACCCCCACAATCTCCTCGTTCTCTACAAAAAAGGGTATACCCTGCGAAAGATTCACCGATGCGAGGAGGCATTGAAAAGCCTTGACGTGGCTCTCTCCCTCAACCCCGATTTTCTCTATGCCCTTAACGACAAAGGATACTGTCTCAATGAACTGGGGAGATACAGCGAGGCCATCACCTGTTTTGATCATTCCCTTTCGATCAGCCCGCGCAATATCCGCGTCCTTGCGAGCAAGGGTATTGCACTCCGGGAGATCGGGAGACTGGAAGAATCACTGGAGTGCTTCGACCGCGCACTTGAATTGAACGCAGTCAACGCGTTCGTGTATTACCAGAAGTCCCTTACGCTCCGTGCAATGGGCAGGATTAAAGAAGCAGATGAGTGCATTGCCCGCATCAACTTTCCCATTCCCGGAAAAGGCATCCATAAGTAAATCCTTTTTCCGGAACGGGATGGCACGTATCACCGGGTGGAAAAGTACCGTTTAAACCCGGGCAAAAAAACATCATCACTTTTTGCATTTTCCAATCAGCGAGAGAATATTATCCCCTCCCCCGGCGCCGGCAGTCTTCTGGCTCCCGTGCATGACGTCGATCAGGGAGATGCCCAGACGCGTTGCAAGGGATCGCTCCATGAGTCCCCCGATGATGAGGTCAATGTCAAGGGAGACGAGGGTCTCTTCAATCGTCTCCCATCCGGGAGCAACAAGGATTTTGCATTCCGGGCCCGCGGCTTCCCTGATCCGTTCAAGGAGGGGTGAGGGAAAATCGAGAATGATGGTCCGGGGAGAAAGACCATGAGAGCGGAGAAACCTGGCAAGAGCAATTGCGCGGGTCGGCCCGGCGAAGAGGGCAATTGCGGGTTTCCTGCCTGAAAACGAAAAGTGTTCCCGTGCGATGATCCGGCTGTCCGGTACCGGGAGGCCGAGGGACACGGACACGTCGCGCAGAAACTCGAGCGAGAGTTCGGCACCAACAGGAAACGGCACGGTAATCCAGGGCGTCCCGAAGGTTTCCTCGAGGAACTTCGCTGCCTCGAGACCGGAAGTCTCGCATATGACGATGTTTCTTTCAGCACGCCCTGCATTCTGCAGGTCCGCAACCGTGGCCCCGGCCGGTATGACTGTTCCGACGGATATGCCGATGAGAGACAGCAGGTGCTTCATTTCCCGGAGATCAGGCCCGCCCCGGAGCATTCCGACCAGGTTAACCGTTCCCCTCTCTTTCTCCACGCCTCTCTTTGCAGTCCGGGCTACCAGGGCGCGGAGAGTCGTTGCATACCCTGTCGAGAAGTCGCCGGAAAACCCCCCGGCCTCGATGGGGATGACCAGTGCATCCGTCCGTGCTGCCCTGCATGCACTCTCGAGGTCTTCGCCGATAATCCCCGACGCACAGCAGGAGAGAACCACTATCATGTCCGGTCTTTTGAGACGATCCAGTTCTTCGATGGCATTCCGTAACCGGTCCTCGGCCCCGAAGACAACGTCATGCTCGTCCATGCACGTTGAAAAGACGGGGTTGTGGCGGTCTCCCCTCATGCCGAGGATGTAATTGATATGGTAGACGCAGCCCCGCGGTCCATGGACGAGGACAACCGTCCTTTTGAGCGTTGCAACAGCCTTTATGGCCCCAAAGAGCGCACAGGTGACCCTCGGTATCTCGAGGCTGGCAGGCAGAATATTCACACAAAAGGATATGGTAACCGGGGGGCTTTTATAAGTTTATGCACTTCCCTTCTGTCCATTGACCGGGCCGTCGGGATTGAACCGGGGATATTTCATTTACAGGACACCCCGCCGGACATGGGGGAGGCGTGACAGCTTCCTTGCCTGTTCCATCACGTCCATCGCCTCGTTGTCCCTTCCCAGCCGGGAGAGGCAGATCGCCTTGTTGTTGAGGGCGCTGACATCCTCCGGGTTGAGGGAAAGGGCAAGGTCAAAGGCATCGAGGGCCTCCTCGTACCGCTGGAGACCCGCAAGGGCGACTCCCCTGTTCGTATGCACAACCCCGACGCCCGGGTTGATCGCGATGCATGCATCGTAGGAGGCGAGAGCGGATTCGTAATCACCCATGTCTGCGAGTGCGACACCGCGGTTGTACAGGGCCTTGGGGTACCGCGGCTCGATTGCAAGGACCCTGTCGTAGGATTCAACAGCCCCTGTGTAATCACCCTGCGAGTACAGGCAGTTGCCCCTGATATACCAGGCTTCGGCATGCCCGGGGTCGGTTGCGACGACCTTTTCGAGGCATTCAACCGCTTCCCTGAAACGGGCAAGGTAGGAAAGCGTCAGTCCCCTGACAAACCATGCATCGATACACCTTATATCGAGGTTCAGTGCCTCCCCGCAGTGTTTGAGCGCCTCGTCAAAGAGGCCCTCCCTGTTGAGGGAAAACGCCCATGCCGCATGGTATTCTGCAGTCGGGATGACGCCGGGAAGGGGAGATGAAAAGATACGGATGGCCTCGTGGTACCTCCCGAGGCAGGATAACCACGCCGCCTTCGATAATCCGGGATCGATCGTAGGGGATACCTTATTCTCCATCGTTGTGTCCCGTGCCGGGATTATCCTTTTTATATCCCTTGATTGTTTCTGTCGCCCGGCCTTCCGGTCACCCCGCGCAGAATGGCAAAAAGATCGACGAGT
The DNA here is from genome assembly GCA_030019395.1 of Methanolinea sp. Lineage (GTDB taxonomy): Archaea > Halobacteriota > Methanomicrobia > Methanomicrobiales > Methanospirillaceae > Methanolinea_A. The sequence continues at coordinate 13,389 of JASEES010000050.1, forward strand.
CAGGATTTCCTAATGTTTGTGCCCGTTTTCATCCATGCTTCCACTCCTGTAACCCACAAGATCGAGGCTGGCATGCGGTATTCCCAACTCGCGAAACTTTTTGCTAATCTCGTTTCCGGACTGCAGAACCAGGTGCATATCACCGGGAGGAACCTCAATCCGCGCACATCCGCCGTGGAGCCTCACCCTGAGGACTGAAAGTCCAAGAGACTGAAGAAATGTTTCTGCCTGCTCGATCACCTGGAGTACATCGCGGGCTATACCCGTGCCATAGGGGATGCGTGTTGCGAGGCACGGGAAGGAGGGCTGGTGGGAGAATGGGAGGCCGAGCATCCGGGAGAGAACCCGTATATCGTCCTTTTCAAACCCGCACGCAGCAAGGGGATGGACGATTCCCGCCTCGTCCATGGCCCGGACCCCGGGCCGGAACTCGCGAAGATCGGTGCTGTTCACGCCATCCGCAATGGTCTTTATCCCCATCCTGCATGCAATATCGCGAAGGATGCCGGCGCCTTTCTTTTTGCAGATGTAACACCGATCCTTTCCATTGATACAGAACGCACTCTCTTCGAGAATCGGGAACGAGACGATTTCAAGCGGGACATTCCATTGGGACGCCCTCTCTTTTGCCTCTTTGACGATCCAACGGGGAATGAGGGGAGAATCGAGGAGGACACAGACAACGCCTCCCGGGACACAGTCTTTTGCCACGAAGGTAAGGAACGAGCTGTCAACGCCGCCCGAATAGGAGATGAGCAGCCGGTCATAAACCCGCAGCCGGTCTTTCAGTCGTTCCAGGAGAATACTGTTGTTTCCGCACCCTTTTTCAGCCATGGATGAAATCATCCCTGTTTTTTGTCCTGGATGAATCACCTGCGTTCCTTTCCTGGGCAACACGCCGTGGATCCCGCCGGGAAACCATCCACCCCTTTTGCGCACTATTATGTTTTTCGAGCAATGATAGTACCATGGATATAAAAGGAGATCAGTCTTCCGGGTAAGGAATCCAGATGCAGAGGAGACAGAAGGGACTGTCCGACCGGGACAGGGAACGATACCTGCGTCAGTTACCCCTGGTCGGGGAAGAGGGTCAAAAACGCCTCCTCGATGCATCGGTATGCATCGTAGGTGCGGGGGGTCTTGGCTGCCCCGTATCCCTGTACCTTGCCGCAGCAGGGACAGGGTACATCCGCATCGTCGATTGTGATATCGTGAGCAGGAGTAACCTCAATCGCCAGGTACTCTATGGTGAGGGGGACATAGGGAAGTCAAAGGCAGGAGTTGCTGCAGAAAAGGTCGGAACTCTCAACCCTGACATCGTGATCGAACCAATGGAGGTTTCCCTGTCCGGGGATAATGGATCCACTGTTGCAGATGGCGTTGATATCATTGTCGATGCCCTCGATAACTACCCTGCCCGCTATCTCCTCAATAAAATTGCCCTGGAGAAGGATATCCCCCTTGTCCATGCTGCAGTGACCGGGTACTTCGGCCAGCTGCTGACGGTTCTTCCCGGGCGTTCGGCATGTCTCCGGTGCGCAGTCCCCCATCCGCCGGAAATAACCACGTCGCCACCGGTGATTGGTGTTACTGCCGGAATTATGGGGTGCATGCAGGCCGGGGAAACCCTCCGGATCCTTCTTGGGGATGAGCCCATCGCAAGGGATGCGCTCATGGTCTGGGATGGAAAGGCTGGTTGCTGGGAGAAAATATGCATCAGTCGTGACCCGGAATGTCCCGGGTGCGGGAGTTGGAGAAATAATGGTTGATACAGTGCATGTCCGGGCATTCGCCCGGTTCCGCGAGTTGTTCGGAGACGCCCTCGAAGTAAGGGTCAAAGTCCCTGCAACTGTCCGGTCAGTCGTGCAGGAGATTGCCCGGATGAATCCCGATGGGGCCCATGAGATACTTGACGGGGAAGGAAACCTCCGGAAATCGGTTATTGTCCTCGTGAACAGGGAGAGGATTCCGGGGAACGGGCGGGAAGATTATCCGGTACATCCAGGTGACGAAATCGCATTGTATCCCCCGGTAGCAGGAGGATAACCCGGGAGGGGATGCAGGATGATTAAGGTCACACGGGATGACTTCGATCCGGGAGAGATCATCGAGGGGGCCCGGCAGAGAAACGTTGGTGCAGTTGTCAGTTTCCTTGGGATCGTCAGGGACGACGGGATAGAGCGAATGGACGTGGAAGCGTTCGAAGAGGTAGCCGAACAAGATCTCCAGGCCATTGCCCGCGAGGCAGAAGCAAAGTTCGGGGTCGTCCACGTTGACATCATCCACAGAGTCGGGCACCTTTCAGTGGGAGATTCCATCGTTCTCATCGTTGTCGGTGCATCCCACAGGAAAGCCGGATTTCTTGCCTGTGAATACATCATCGACAGGATCAAGGAACACGTTCCCGTCTGGAAAAAGGAATATACCCGCGAAGGTGCCCGCTGGGTGGAGGGCGGGCATTAACACCGTGCCCGTGCCCGTGTCCTTTTTTTTCAAAAAGAAATGCTGAGGTTTTGGAAAGTATCAGTAACCTTTTCTCCACGTTGCATAGAATCCCAGGGAAAGAAGTGCAATGAGGGGGAGAAGTCCCGGTAGTGCCACCTTTGGTAATTCCGGGGTGAGCACGACCTCGATATGGGACGTTCCTCCCGGGGTCTGGTTATAGGTGAGGGTATGGTCCCTGTAGCCGGGAAGGGTGAGTCGGAGGGTATGGGAACCGGCGGGAACTGACGAGAGAGTCAGGGGCGTAATCCCCCTGCAGGTATCATCGATGAAGACATTTGCACCTCCCGGATCCGAAATGACCTGGAGGATTCCAGATGCTGCGATTGATTGGGAAGGGGTGAGTACTGCATTGACCTGCGTTGTCTCTCCTGCTTTCACCATGACCCGCGTGATATACTCCTCGTGGTTATCCAGCGTCAGAGTCAGGGTATGCTCGCCGGGGAGGATGCCGGTCATGTCGAGGGGATTTCCTGCCTGAGTGATCCCCTGGAAAACCCCGTCCAGGTAGACAGATGCACCGGCGGGATCGGAATTGACATAGATAAACCCGCTCTCGGGAGCAGTATACCGGGTAAGGGTAATATCAAGCGGCGTGATCTGGTTTGTCCTCACCTCCACGAGGCCCGTCCAGTCCTGGTAACCAACGGCTTTCAGGAGGACAAAATGCGTCCCGGCGGCAACGTTCCCGATCGTTGTGGCTGTCGATCCCCTGTATATCCCGTCAACATAGACATCTGCTCCCCCGGGAGAACTCCTCGCCTGGATGATCCCCGTCTCGGAGAGGGGCTGGAGGAGAGCATCGACCGTGATTGTCCCTCCGTCAGGGATGTCTACGATCGTTGCAAAGGGCTGGTACCCGGACAGGTATGCCTGAACGAGGTGTCCTCCAGCCCTGATATCCTGGTATGTCCAGGGTGCCTGCTGTCCTTTCCCCATGTCCACCATGACCAGTGCCCCCGTTGGCCGGGACTTCACAACGAGGGTCCCGAGCGAACCTGTTGGCGTGAGTTCTGCAGAGATATAATCGGTCTTTCCGGCAGATACCTTTGGCACGTAGGACGTCGTGTAAGAATGGTAACCGGTTGCAGAGACAACAATGGTGTGAGGACCCGAATCGGAAGGATAA
>JASEES010000009.1:0-36282 GCA_030019395.1 Methanolinea sp.
CCCCTCCGGACCACCCCCCTGGTGAGGATAGGGAGCGGGCAGGGTTGACTGGGGATTGTGTCATGTCCTCTCCTCCAGCACTGGCCCTGTCGCCATACGGGGGTGCCGCAGCGGCGGGGCTTTAGCCCCGGGAGCGCCTAAGGATTGGAGTGCGGTCTGCTGCTGCTCGGAGGTGCCCTTCGCGTGAGGATAGGGAGCGGGCAGGGTTGATTGGGGATTGTGTTATGACGTGTTTTCTTGCGGCGGGGCTTCAGATTGGGTGTGAGTTCGGTCTTTTTCTCTGTTGCCCGGAGGGGGAGACCCCCTCCGGACCACCCCCGGTGAGGATGGGAAGCAGGCAGGGTTGACCGGGGATTGTGTCATGACGTGTTCCCCATCACTAGCCCTGTCGTCCAAATATTCCGGTTCCGTGTATTCCGGTCACAATCGGGATAAAAGGATAGAAAAAAGGACCGGCTGGATATCAGTCGTATTCCCGCCACGTGTGCCCGCACTCGCAGCACCTGAAGAACCGGACCTCGCTCTCGTCGGCAGCCCGGAGCTGGCGGAGCCACCAGAAGGCAAGGTTATGCTCGCACTTGGGGCATTTTACTGCGATTGTGGGCAGAGTGCGGACAGATCCTTCCTCCTCGACGATCACGATCTCCTTCTCGCGGCGTGTCCTCGTGATCTGCATCTGGTCATTCTTGTCAATTTTCCTGTTGTAACCGCATTTCCGGCACTTCAACTGGCCTGCAGACGAGATCATCAGGCTTCCGCATTCAGGGCAGAACATCAGCCATTAATGCGCCTCCATGCGAGATTAAGGCTTGTATAAAAGAAGGTAAAGAAGGTCCAAAAAAAAAGGGATGGCCTGTCCGGAGAGTGACGAGACGCAGTTGTCCCGGGGTCAAACCATTCGTAATAGCACCTTTTTTCTTTTCGGGATACCCATAGGAATGGGATGAAAGAGCTCCTCGTCCTCTTCTCCTGCATCTTTTTCCTTGCATTCCTGGTTCCATGGCGTTACAGGAATCACTGTGCGCTACTCGGGTGGACGGGGATGGTTCTCTTCCTTTTTGCCGAAATCCCCTATTACCTTTCCATAAACAACGTCCTCTATCCGGTCCTCGCGGTCCTGTCCGTCCCCTTCCTCGCTATAACCGGGAAAAACCTCCTTTCCGGAGAGCGGCTGGTCCGGCAGCTCTCGACGGCTGCAGCGGTTGCATTCCTGATTTATGCCCCTTTCGAATTTACACCGCTCGGTGACTGGCTGATCGCGGTCGTCGTGGACCAGACGGCGGCCGTTCTCTCTCTTGTCGGGTACCCCGTCGACCGGCTCGCGTGGAACCTCGTCTCCCGGAACGGTTACCGGGTGGAGATCATCCTCGCCTGCACGGGGATCCAGGCAATAGCCATCATGCTCGGCGTGGTCAGCGCTGTCAGGACGACGTTCCGCCAGAAGGTTCTCTCGTTCCTGCTCATCGTCCCTGTCATCTACCTCCTCAACATCGCGAGGAACGTCGGGGTCATCATTGCCTATTCCGGGCAGTGGTTCCCCTACCTGCCGGAGATTGCGGGCAACGGGGAACCGGGGTACGAGAGTTTCTTCTGGGCGCACAACGTGATCGCCGAGGGGCTGGCACTTCTCCTCCTCATCGGAATAGCATGGGGACTCTTTTCCATCATCCCGGATCTGGCACGGTATGCCACGGACCTCGTTGACCTCTATATCAGGGAGATCAGGCGAGCGTTCGGTAGAGGTACGTGATTCTCTGGACTGCGGAGAGGTTCGTGCAGATAGCGATGATGATGACCGAGATCCAGATGAACCCCGTTGCTCCTCCGATGAGGAGGACGAGGCAGGTCTCGGGTCTCCCGAAGAACCCGACACCCTCGAGGGGGTCTTCTATCTTCCCGTCGACCCTCTCCTGGTAGCCGATCTCGGCGTAGACCACCGGCTTGATGAAGGTGTTCATCAGGGACCCGGTGACGGCAAGGGCGACAACGCAGAAATCGGCTGTCGGGGGAAGGGACAGGAAACGCGTGACGAGCGGGACACCGGAGACGCCTATCCCGACAATGACGAGGGCATCCACGTACTTATCCACGATCCAGTCAAAAACCGCCCCGAACCGTGACTGGGTCGATGTCTGGCGTGCGACTGACCCGTCGACCAGGTCGAGCAGCACGGAGACAAAGAGGGCGAGGCTGCCGGCGGGAAACATCCGGAGGGAAAAGAGAATGGCACAGAGGATACCAAAGACCAGCGCAAGGAATGAGACCTGGTTTGCCGAAAAACCCGCCCGTGAAAAGAGTGCTGCCACCGGCTCGATGTACCGCATGAAACGGGGCCGGAGGGCAGTAATGTTCATGCCTAAGTACCATGCCGGGACTGCGGATAATGGTTATCATCCCCGGCTGGTGACAGCCCCTATGGGGAAAATAACCGGATTTTTCAGGATAAAGGCGGCTTTGCAGTCTCTTGCCGGCCGGGGAACCTCTATATCAGAGCAGCACGATACAGCTCTCTGTGGCGGGAGATTTCGTGCCGGAAAACAGAAGAAGGCCCCATGTCCTGATGATGTCAGAGATCACGGTAGACGGGAAGCTCACCCTCAAGAGGGGAGCATCCAGCAAAATCCTGATGAAATACATGGACCATGCGACCGAGATCCTCCTGCACAAAACGCGTGCCGCCTGCGATGCAATCATGGTCGGTTCCCGGACGATACAGATCGATAACTCGTTCCTGACAGTCCGGCTGGTCCCCGGGAAGAGCCCCCTCCGGGTCATCCCGAGCAGCATGGCAGATATTCCCCCGGATGCAAACGTCCTCGGGCCCGATGCACCCACGGTCATCGCTGTCTGTTCCCGGGCACCGGAAGAAAAGGTAGCGATGCTCCGGGCCAGGGGAGTTTCTGTCGTCGTTGCCGGAGAAGACCATGTCGACCTGCCGCTCCTCATGGAGAAGCTGCACGATGAGTTCGGTGTCCGGCGGATGATGCTCGAAGGAGGCCCCACTCTCAACTGGCACATGCTGCACCACCGGCTCGTGGACGAGATCCGGCTCATCCACCTCCCCTTCATCGTCGGGGGAGCCGACACGCCCTCGCTTGTCGGCGGGATGCACATCGAGGACGAGTCGCAGATGATCCGGCTGGCCCTGTCGTCCCATTACATGTGCGGCACGAACCTCGTGACAGAGTGGAGGGTCCTCTATTCAGGGAAAGGAGGGGACACAAGTGGAGGAGATTCCGGGACATAGCCAAAAGCCCGCAAGGCGCCTTTTCGTATTCGCTCTTCTCCTGCTCCTGGCATTCCTTGCGGGAGCTGCGGCATTCTGGCTCCTCCAGTTGTCTGACACGCAGGAGATGGGGATTTCGGTCATCCGTATCGAGGGGACCATCATGACCGGCACGGGCCACGGAGGGGGTTATACCGGCTCGGAATACGCGGGCCGGGCGATCCGGGATGCAGCCGACGATCCCCTCGTCAAAGCGATAGTGCTGCGCGTCAACAGTCCCGGCGGCACCCCTGCGGCTGCCCAGGAGATCATCCGGGACATCAGGTATGCCATGGAAAAGAAGCCGGTGGTCGTCTCCATGGGTGACATTGCCACCTCCGCGGCGTATGCCATCTCTGCACCGGCAGACCGCATCTATGCAAACCCCGACACCATTACGGGCGGGATTGGCACATCCTGGACATTTATTGACATATCGGACTGGCTTGCGGAGAATAACATCAGCGTCGAGGTGATTACCTCGGGGAGCAGGAAGGATATGGGATACGGGTACCGTCCCCTCTCGCCCGAGGAGCGCGAGTATGCCGGTATGATCGTAAACGAGAGTAACGAGGGGATCCTTTCCGGGATCCTTGCCGCACGGCCGGTCAACCGGAGTATTATCGAGGACGCACGGGTGTTCCGCGGACAGGATGCCCTCGAAGCAGGCCTCGTTGACGAACTGGGAAACCTCAACGATGCCATCGAGGGAGCAAGGAAGCTTGCAGCCGGCTGGAAACCCTGAACTCTCCCCGTCAGACCATCGAGGCCGGGTCGGCCTTCATGAACTCCCTGCACACGGTCGTTGCATAACTCCCGGGGCCGAGGGAAAAAGTGAGGGTCACGTCCTTTCCCGCAACAGTCCATGCAACGTCCGTGGAGAGGACTGCCGGTCGCAGCGCCCCGTTGTACCGGGTCCCCACGATCTCCGAGGCCCGTGCGAAATCTTCCGGGGAGATGCCATGCCTGGCAAGGAGGAGGGCCATCGCAGAATCGTCCTCGCCGGCAGGCTGAACGGGCCGCGACCCCGGTACCATGATCGCGACGCGGCACCTGCCCCTGGAGGCCATGGTGCGGGCAGCCTGGAGCATCGGGGACGAAACGACATCCTCTTTTCCGTCTGAAAAGAGGAGCCTGTCCCCCGCATGCGGGATCCGGAAGTCATCGCCGAGCCTCTCCATCCGGGACGAGACGGTGCAGTTGAAGAGGTGGGACTGGAATGCACTGACGAAGAGGGAGAGGAGCCGGGGCGGGAGGGAACACAGCGCACCCCGGTAGTCACCCGGGTGCGATACGAGGTGGTGGAGCATTGCCCTCTCGTAGGAGAGGGTCACGGGAAACGACCGCAGGGCAGCGGCAGGGTCACGGGACGAGAGGAACTCTCCGCGTGCTTCCCGCACGGCAGGGTCCTCGCCCGGGCAGGCCCTGCCGATGTAACAGGTGACAGCCCCTTCGAGGTCACCTTTGAGGATGTGGAGACCCACGAGGTGGGTGACGGGTCTTGCCACCCCGAACCTCTGGATGCCGAAGTAGTTGGGGATTCCCTGCCTGCACGTCTCCGCAACTTCCGCAAGCTCCCGGCAGGGGTCGGACGACCGCGTGTCCCGTATGGTGATCGAGAAACGGTTCCCCTCATGCCCGCCGAGGGACAGGGGCTGCTGCGATCTCCCGACCGGGACTATTTCGATGTCTCCGAGGGTGACCCGTGCGATATCGTTTTCCCGGACCCCGTAGATGGCGATCAGCTGGGTGGTGAGGGCATGGGTATCCTTCGTCCCCGTCCACGAGACCCGGCGGTGCGATATCCCCAGCTGCCTTGCGATCTCGCGGGCTGCCCGCTGCATCTCCCAGTTCCTCTTCGTCAGCCGGCAGACGAGGTACGGCCCCTCGTCTCCCGGTGCGGCAAAGACCTCGTCCACAGCAAAGTCCTCCGCACGCTCCCGCAGCCTGCCGCCGGTTCCCGGTGTATCGCTCGCGTAGTAGCGCATCCCGAGGACCTTTTCGAGGGGATAGGGGCTCTCTCTCATAAAACGGTCTTCCTGTCGGGGGACCCGCAGCCGGAAACGGGTGCCACCTGTCCGGCCTTCACAGGAGGGACAGGGAACTCGTTATCCGGTCGAGATCCTCGCTCTTTGCAGGCCCGAGGCCGAGCGCAGTCACGGTTCCCGGTGGGATCTCGGTCAGTCCCGCGTCCTGGACAAGACCGGTCGCGATCCCGGAGTGTTCCGCAAGGCTCTTGAGTTCCAGGAGATCGCGTTCCCCGGGAACCTTCAGGACGACCTTCTTCTGCCCTTCCTGGAACCATTTCTTCCTCGTGGCTGCATCGGCCCTCTCGTACGCGATGATCGCGGCATGGGCGACCTGGGCACACGTCTTGCCGCAGCTCATCCTGATATCGCTCCGGACGACGATGCACTGTTTCCAGACAAACTGTGGTTCTCTCTCCATCTGCGGGAGTATGTTTCCCCCTGCGAGGTGAAAAATGGGTGTGAGGGAGAATGTGCCGGCAGTCCGGGTTCCGGCAGGCCCGTGGTTTCCATCCCCGGCTGCTCCCGTTCTTTCGGTCCTCCGGTCTTTCAGATCCCTTGATACTGCCACGTGCTGACAATAAAAGGGGAAAACCGTGACGGGACACTTCGACGTGGTCGTGGTCGGCGGCGGACCGTCGGGGAGCACGTGCGCCCGGTTGTGCGCAGAGCAGGGCCTCTCGGTCTGCCTCCTCGAGGAACATGCATCCGCAGGAATCCCTGTCCAGTGTGCCGGACTCCTCTCCCTCGCAGCATTCGAAGAGTGCAGTGTCCCTGACTCGTGCATCATCGCGACGGTGAGGGGTGCCCGGATCGTTTCCTCGCTTGGCCCCGTCCTCTCCTTTGATGCGGGCGTTCCGAAAGCCCACGTGGTGGACCGTGCCATCCTCGACCGCGAGATGCTCGCGCGTGCTGCCCGGGCCGGGGCAGAGATCAGGATGAAGACCGCGTTCTTCCGGAGGGAGGGACACAGCATCGTTACGAGGGGGATACGCGGGAAGGAAGAGATCTCGTTCGGGGTTCTCGTCGGGGCCGACGGGGCAGCGAGCCGGGTCGCCCGCGAGAGCGGCATGCCACGCCCCGCGCACGTCCTTGCCGGCCTCCAGGCAGACATAGCCTGGCGGATGGACGAGGGTCTCGTGGAGATCCACCCCGATGCCTCCCCGGACTTCTTCGGGTGGGCGATTCCCATCGGCCCGGGAAGGGCACGGGTGGGCCTCGCCGGTCTTCGGGATGTCAGGACGACCTTCCCGCGGTTCCTGGGCCGGTTTTTCGGGGATGGTCACCAGGCAACCGTCCACCTCGTGAGCGGGGCGATCCCCATCGGGCCGAGGGCCCGGACGTATGGCAACCGTGTCCTGCTCGTCGGGGACGCTGCAGGGATGGCCAAGCCCACATCGGGCGGGGGCGTCTACACGGGTGTCCGGGCAGCGCGCCATGCTGCACACGTCATCGGGGAGGCTGTCAGGAAAGGGAAATTCAGCGATGACGACCTGTCCCCCTACGAGAAGGCCTGGAGAGCAGACTTCGGCCGCGAGCTTTCTCTTGGGCTCCGGCTCTTCGAGGTCCGCCGGAAAATGACACCTGGTGATATTGCAGGGATAATCAGGGCACTCGATGACCCTGCCATCATCAGGGACATCGTGTCCCTGGGAGACATGGACCGGCCCGGAAAGATTGTCCGCCGCCTTGCTACGAGGCCGGAACTCTTTCCCCTTCTTGGCACGATTATCCGCTCAATGGTATTAAAAAATTTCAATAAGAACATTTTTTAAAGAATAAGTAAAACTGTCAAATGTAAGAGTATTATTCTGGTGATTGGATTGCACATCCCTGATAGTTTCATTCCACTCCTGCAGGCAGCAGTGTACTGGGTCATTGCCCTCGTGTTCATTGCCCTGTCCCTGCGGTGGGCAAGGGCCGAGATGCGTGAAGAAAAGGTCCCTCTCGTCGCCGTGCTTGCGGCGGGAATCTTTGCCATACAGGCGGTCAACGTCCCCATTCCGTGGGGGACGAGCGGTCACATGGTGGGGGCCGCCCTCGCTGCGATCGTCCTTGGTTCACCCTTTGCAGCGGTCTTCGTTCTCACCCTCGTCCTGATCGTCCAGGGAGTCTTGTTCGGTGACGGCGGGATCACGGTGATGGGGGCAAACATCATCAACATGGGTGTCATCGGGGGATTCGTCGGGTTCTACAGTTACAAGGGATTAAACAGGGCCATCAGGAACCCGTATCCTGCTGCATTTGTGGCTGCCTGGCTCTCCCTGTTTGTTTCGGCCCTTGCCTGCGCAGTCGAGATGGCCATTGCAGGAACGTTTCCCTTGGGCCTCGGCCTCTTCTCCATGGGCTTATACCATGCCGTCATCGGGGTGATCGAGGGCGCGATAACGACTGTCGCACTCTACCTGATCGTTACGGCACGACCTGACATCCTCCCGAAGGAATCGGGGGTGACCGCCTGATGAAGAAGGACAATATCCTCATCTTTGGGATCATCATTGCCCTTGTAATCGCGGTTGCAGCGCCGTTCATCGCATCCAGCAACCCGGACGGCCTGGAGAGTGCATTCTTCGGGATATTCGGGGCAAAGGAGATCCATGGTTCGGAACTTAACGAGGATGCCGCAGTCGCAGCCGAGGAACAGGTCCAGGAGATCACAGGGAACACGTTCTCGTATGCGGCACCGTTCCCGGATTATTCCATCGAAGGTCTCGCGAAGATGGGAGAGGCCCTTGCCATCGTGGCAGGGACGATCCTCGTCCTGCTTGTTGCATTCGGGCTCGGAAAAGCCTTTTCCCGCCCGGGATGAAAGAATACCTATTTACTTTTTTGCGCCCCACCCGTTCGGGGTAAGGTTCTTTCCATGCACCTCATCGAGACACGGGACCTCTGTCACGTCTACCCCGGAAACGTCAGGGGCCTTGACAGGGTGAACTTCATCGCACCGCGCAACGCGCGCATTGCAGTGATAGGTGCAAACGGAGCCGGGAAGAGCACGCTTTTCAAGCACTTCAACGGTATCCTCCAGCCCACCTCGGGCACGATCCTGATCCGCGGCGAGCCGATCACCCGTGAAAATGTAAAAGAGGTACGGAAGTTCGTGGGTGTGGTCTTCCAGAACCCCGATGACCAGATCTTCTCTCCGACCGTCGAACAGGATGTGGCGTTCGGTCCGATGAACCTGGGACTCGACGGGGAGACTGTCCGCCACAGGGTGGAAGAGGCCCTCCGCGTGGTCGGGATCACCCACCTGCGTAACCGCGTCCCCCACCACCTCTCCGGCGGGGAGAAGAAGAGAGTCGCGATCGCCGGCATCATCGCAATGGAACCTCAGGTGCTGGTGCTCGACGAACCCACTGCGGGGCTCGATCCGGCCGGAGTCCGTGACCTCGTGGACTTTGTCAATTCGCTTGCCCGCAGGTTCGGCATGACAGTCATCTATTCCACGCACGACGTCTCGCTCGTCCCTGAAATGGCCGATATCGTGTACGTCATGGACAAGGGAAGGATTGTTGCGAGCGGCACGTGCAGGGAGGTATTCGTGCAGCACGAGATGCTGGCATCCGTCCGCCTCGAAGTCCCTGTCATTCCACGTCTGATCGGGGCGCTGCGGCAGGAGGGGGTCGGGATCTCCATGGCGTACACATTTGACGAGGCAAAGAACGCTTTCCTGGAGGCATTCGGGAGGAGGGGATGATCGAGGAACTCTTCTTCATCGAGAAGCAGGCATACAGGAAAAGCCCGGTCCACGATATCGACGCCCGGGCGAAGATCATCCTCTGCTTTGCAGCGATCGTCGCGATGGTCGCCGTCCCGTACTCGCCGGTCGTCTTTCCGGTCGGACTCGTCTTTTTCCTCCTCTTTGCGATCCTCTGGGCACTCTCGCGCCTCTCGCCCCTCGTCTATGGAAAGAGGGTCCTCATGGTGGTCCCCTTCGGTTTCTTTCTCATACTTGTCCAGATATTCGTACAGAACCCTTACTACACGGTTTACACGTCCATTGCTGACCTCCCGTTCGGGATCCATGTCTACCGGGAGTCCGTCGAGTTTGCCTCTATCCTGTTCGTGAAATTCCTCGTCTCCATATCGTTTATCATCCTGCTCTCCTCCACGACGCGTGTCCAGGACCTCCTGGAGGGGGCCGGCAGGCTCGGTCTCCCGGCAGAGTTCTCACTCGTACTCGGGATGATGGTCCGGTACATATTTGTCTTCGGGTACATCACGCGTAAGGTTGGCGAATCGCTTGCCGCCCGTTGCTTCTCGCCCTTTGACCGGAACCTGCCGTACCGGTACCGCCTGCGTGTCCTCGCATATACCATCGGCACGCTCTTCATCCGGTCCTACGAGCAGGGAGAAAGGACGTACATGGCCATGCTCTGCAGGGGATACGGGCGCGAAAGCCACCTCTACATCAGGAAGAAGCCCCTCGCAAGAAGGGACCTGTTCTTTCTTTTGGCCTGCATGCCCGTGGTCGTCTGCACCCCCGTCATCGCCTGGCTGTCCTCGCAGGGACTGCTCTGATCGCAACCCTTTTTCCCTTTGAGGGGACCTCTCTTTCTCATGGCAAGCGCGTTTGGACGGGGATTCATCACAAACCTCATGCACATCTGCAAGCACTTCTCGGGGAAGCCCGAGGAAGCATTTTTCGGGGCAGCAGACCACCTGGAAGAGTTCATCGTTCCCGACCAGTTCAGGGGGACAGAGATCGAGGAACTCGCGGACAGGCTCCGCAAGCGGATCGTCTGGCACCAGCCGGGGACACTCGACAGGGAGGAGGCAGAAGAGGTGAAGAAACTCATCAACCGCCTGATCATTGCCATCGACAAGGGGCTCGGGATAAAAGATCCGGACCTCGGTGAATTCCAGTAAAATTACCCGGTTTTCCTGAATTAGGCTTATGTGTTTGCGCGTCCAATACTACATGTGACGCCCGTTCTGCTGGAAAAAGTGTGTTTTTTGACGGGGGAGAAGAATGGCAGATACTTATGATGCTTCGCATATCACGGTACTTGAGGGTCTCCAGCCGGTCAGGGAACGTCCCGCAATGTATATCGGGAGCACCGATACGCGGGGACTCCACCACCTCGTCTACGAGGTAGTGGACAACTCCATTGACGAGGCTCTTGCCGGGTTCTGCACATCCATATGGGTGACAATTCACGGCGACGGGTCCATCTCCGTCCTCGACAACGGGAGGGGTATCCCCGTCGACGAGATGAACAATACGAAAAAGAGTGCGCTCGAGGTCGTCCTCACCGTGCTGCACGCAGGCGGCAAGTTCGACAAGAGCACGTACCAGGTCTCCGGGGGGCTCCACGGTGTCGGTGTCTCCGTTGTCAATGCACTCTCGCGGTGGCTCCACGCGAGGGTATACCGGGACGGAAACATCTACGAGATGCGCTTCGAACGGGGGCGTGTCACGAGTCCCCTTGCGTCCCGCGAGGAGAGCATCGAGGAACTTATCGCCCGGTACCAGGAATGGTACGGTTCGAGACCTGCGTTCCGCGGATCGGACAGGGCGGAGTTCCTCCAGAAATTCGGAAACCGCCTCTCGGGTACACTGATCACGTTTGCCCCGGACGAGACGATATTCGAGACGGTCAGGTTCGATTACGACATCCTGGCCCACAGGCTCCGTGAACTGGCGTTTCTCAACGCCGGGATCTCCATATCGCTCCTGGACGAGCGGACCGGTGACAGCGAGAAGTTCCACTACGAGGGAGGTATCGCGGAATACGTGCGTTTCCTCAACGCCGGGGCCGAACCTCTCCACCCTGACGTCATCTCGCTGAAGAAGAACGACCCGGAGTCCATGACAGAGATCGAGGTGGCCCTCCAGTACACGACAGGATACTCGGAACAGATCTTTTCGTACGTCAACAGCGTCAATACGCGGGAGGGCGGGACGCACCTGGAAGGGTTCCGCAGCGCGATTACGAAGGCGGTCAACAACTCTGCCCGCAAGAACAACCTGATCCGGGAGACCGGGCTCTCCATCCGGGGCGAGGACGTCCGCGAGGGCTTGACAGCGATCATCAGCGTCAAGATCGCAAACCCCCAGTTCGAGGGCCAGACCAAGATGCGCCTGGGCAACAGCAACGTCAAGGGAATCGTGGACTCGCTCGTCTACCAGTCGCTCTCGGACTACTTCGAGGAGAACCCGCGTGTCCTCTCTGCGATCGTGGAGAAGGTCCTGACTGCTGCACGGGCCCGCGAGGCCGCGAGGAACGCCCGCGAGCTGGCCCGCCGGAAGAGCACCCTCGAGACAACCGGGCTGCCCGGGAAACTTGCCGACTGTTCCGAGCGGGATCCGGCCCGGAGCGAAATATACATCGTGGAGGGGGACTCGGCAGGCGGTTCCGCAAAGCAGGGCCGTGACCGCCGGTTCCAGGCAATCCTGCCCCTGCGGGGCAAGATCCTGAACGTGGAGAAGGCGACCCAGCACAGGATCCTCAAGAACGCAGAGATCCAGGCCCTCATTTCAGCCATCGGGACGGGAGTCGGCGAGCAGTTTGACCCGGAGAAGGCCCGCTACCACCGCGTTATCCTGATGACCGATGCCGACGTGGACGGAGCCCACATCAGGACGCTCCTCCTGACGTTCTTCTTCCGGTACATGAAGAGGCTGATCGAGGAGGGGTTCGTGTACATCGCCCAGCCCCCCCTGTTCCGCGTTGCCAAGGGGAAAGTCGAGAAATATGCGTTCCGCGAGGAGGAGATGAAGGAGATCGTGAAAGAGCTGGGCGAGAAAGGGGTCACGGTGCAGCGGTACAAGGGTCTTGGTGAGATGAATGCGGGGCAGCTGTGGAGCACGACGATGGACCCTGCCAGCCGTGTCCTCAAGCGGGTCACGATAGAGGATGCAAGTTTCGCAAACGAGATATTCGAGAAGCTGATGGGAGAGGACGTGGCCGCCCGCCGCGATTTCATCAAGCGCCACGCCCGCGAGGTGACGAACCTTGACATCTGAGCAGGCAGGCACCGCGGGTGCGGGCCAGGAGCCTGCAAGCCAGGTCATCCCGGTGAACATCGAGGAGGAGATGAAGACCTCCTACATCAACTACGCGATGAGCGTCATCATCGGGAGGGCCATCCCGGACGTGCGGGACGGGTTGAAGCCGGTTCACCGGAGGTCGCTCTTCTCCATGTGGGAGATGGGCAACACCCATGACAAGCCCACCCGGAAGAGTGCCCGTGTGGTCGGTGACGTCATGGGGAAGTACCACCCCCACGGTGACGCGGCCATCTATGACACCATCGTCAAGATGGCCCAGCCCTTCACCTACCGGTATCCCCTGATCGAGGGGCAGGGTAACTTCGGGTCGATTGACGGTGACGCCCCGGCGGCAATGAGGTACACGGAGGTGAGGCTCGACCCACTCGCAGAGGAACTCCTGCACGATATCGAAAAGGAGACCGTTGCGTTTGTCCCCAACTTTGACGAGTCGCTCAACGAGCCCGTTGTTCTCCCCGCGAAGGTACCAAACCTCCTCCTCAACGGGTCGAGCGGCATCGCTGTCGGCATGGCGACGAACATGCCGCCGCACAACCTCCGCGAGGTCTGCAACGCGCTCGTCCAGTACCTCGACACGCCTGATGCTCCCCTCGAGGTCTTCATGCAGCACCTTCCCGGCCCGGACTTTCCCACCGGCGGGGTCATCATGGGCACCGAGGGAATAAAGAGTGCCTACCTCACCGGCCAGGGCAAGGTCATCATCAGGGGCGTTGCCGAGATAGAAGACCGGGGAAGCCGGGGGGAACGGATCGTTATCACCGAGATCCCGTTCCAGGTCAACAAGGCCAGGCTCATCGAGACCATCGCCAATCTCGTCAAGGAGAAGAAGATCGAGGGGATCTCCGATATCAGGGACGAGTCGGACAAGGAGGGTCTCCGGGTCGTCATCGACCTGAAAAAAGGAGCCTCCGGTGCAATCATCCTCAACCAGCTCTACAAGCACACGGCGCTCGAGAGCACATTCGGCATCATCAACCTGG
Source organism: Methanolinea sp. (assembly GCA_030019395.1). Classification (GTDB taxonomy): domain Archaea; phylum Halobacteriota; class Methanomicrobia; order Methanomicrobiales; family Methanospirillaceae; genus Methanolinea_A. The sequence goes on from JASEES010000009.1 coordinate 13,288, forward strand.
CAATCGTCGAGAACCAGCCGCGTATCCTCTCCCTGACGGGTCTCTTCCGCGAGTTCGTCGCCCACAGGATCGAGGTCATCCGCCGCAGGAGCGAGTACGACCGGAGGAAGGCGCAGGAACGCGCCCATATCCTCGAGGGTCTGCTGCTCGCCCTCTCCCGCATCGACGAGGTGATCGCTGCCATCAGGGCGTCGGAGACGGCTGATGCTGCAAAGGAGACACTGATCACGCGGTTTGGGCTCGATGAGCCACAGGCTGCAGCCATCCTCCAGATGCAGCTGCGCAGGCTCGCTGCGCTCGAGCAGAAGAAGATCCAGGACGAAAAAGACGAACTCTTGAAAGAGATCGCCCGCCTGACGGAGATCCTCGCCGACGAGAAGAACATCCGGCGGGAGATCCGGAAGGAACTGGTCGCGATCGCGGAGAAATACGGGGATGACCGCAGGACCCGGATATCCGCGGAGGCGACGCAGCTTGACAGGGAAGACCTCATCGAGGACAAGCAGGTGCTCGTATCCCTCACGTCGCTCAACTACATCAAGAGGATGGACCTTGACACCTACCGCCAGCAGAGGAGGGGAGGGAGGGGGATCATCGGGATGTCGACAAAGGAAGAAGACTACGTGACCGACGTCTTTGTCGCCAATACCCACGATTACCTCCTCTGCTTCACGACGACCGGAAGGGCCTACTGGCTCAAGGTGTACGACATACCGGAGGGTTCGCGCACGAGCCGCGGCAAGGCAATCGTCAACCTGCTCAACCTCGACAACGAGAAAGTGACCGCTGTGATACCGGTGCGCGAGTTCTCGCGGGACAGGTTCCTCTTCTTTGCAACGCGGAAGGGAATGGTGCTCAAGGTCCCGCTCGAGGAGTTCTCCCGGCCCCGGTCGACAGGGATCATCGCGATGAACCTGCGGGAGGGCGACGAGCTCGTTGACGTCAAGATCACCGATGGGAAACGCGAGGTCATCCTGACCACCCGGAAGGGCCAGAGCCTCCGGTTCAGCGAATCTTCCGTGACCGAGCACCACAGGGGTGCAATGGGCGTGATAGGGATCAGGATGAGGGGCAACGATGACCTGCGGGCTGTCTCCCTCGTCGAGAAGGACCACCTCCTGACGGTTACCGAGAACGGGTACGGCAAGCGCACCGATTTCGCAGAGTTCCACGGCCACGGGCGGGGAACGATGGGTGTCCGCAACATCCTGACAGAGTTCCGTGGCGGTGTCGTGGACGCGAAGGCGGTCTCCGAAAACGACGAGATCATCCTCATGAGTGCGTCAGGGATCGTCATCAGGACCAAGGTCTCGGAGATCTCCATCCAGAAGAGGAGCACCCGGGGAGTCAGGATCATGAAGATGGAGGAAGGCGACCGCGTCGTCGGGTTCGCCATCCTCCGTCCCGAGATGGAGGAATAAAGTCACCCGTCTCCTTTTTTCCCGGCTGGCGCCGGGGAGTTTGCCGGTCGCGATACATTCATCCCCTCGTTTTTCCCTCTTTTTCCCGATGTACCAGACGAGGATCCACCAGAAGACGCGTGGCGAGGGGGACATCGTTGATCTGTCGCAGCGCGTGAGGGAAGCGGTCCGGGAGAGCGGTGTCCGCGAGGGACTGGTGAACGTCTTTGTGACCGGATCGACTGCTGCCGTGACCACGATCGAGTACGAGAGCGGGGTTCTCAAAGACCTTGTCCGGGCACTCTCGGTCATTGCACCTGCCACCATTCCCTACGCCCACGACGGTGCATGGGGCGACGGGAACGGTCGATCCCACGTCAGGGCAGCCATCGTCGGCCCCTCCCTTTCCATCCCGGTGACCGGGGGCGAGCCCGAGCTTGGAACGTGGCAGCAGGTCGTTCTCCTCGAACTCGATGTCAGGCAGGAAAGGGACAGGACAGTCATCATCACCGTCATGCCCTGAAGGAACGAAACAATAACCCTGCATGTGCGGTCCACACCCGCACTTCGCCGGTCCCCCTCTCCAGGAAACACACCGGGTTCTTCCGAAGACACGGGTACCAGATTGAGAACGGCGCTTGCGGTTTTCATCCGGGGGCCGGCCGTGGCCCCATAGCCTTTCGCTGTCTCTCACTCGAAAAAAGGGTCAGTCCAGCGGGATTGTCTCCAGCTGGGAGACGAGTTCCCAGATACGCGTCCGGGCATGGACGGGCATGTTTGGATCGTTGCTGATCTCGTCGATCTTGGATATCGCTTCAGCTGCCCGGAGCCCGGTTTTTTTGGAATTATTCATCAGCAGCTGGCGGGTCTCATCTGCGACCCTCCGGATATTTCGCGGTATGGTGCTGTCATCCATGATGTGCTGGAGCATCTGGATACAGTTCTCGATGGTCTTTTCAGGGTTGGTCATGACAATCCCCTCCGGTCGTGCATGAAAAACTCATCAATAACGAGTCATTCCTGAACCACTACTTATATAGAGGACAAGTCATATAAACCATGCGAAACTGCGGTGTCGGGAAAAATGGCTGGTGAAGGGCAGACGAAACGGGAAGACGAGATTATGGCCCGCTACCTCCTCAGGGGAGGAAAGATGCTCTCGGCGACATGCCCGGCATGCGGCTGCCCGCTCTTCGAGATCAGGGGGGAAAAGCTCTGCGTTGTCTGCACCGAAAGGAATGCAGAAAAAGGTGAGCCTGCTGCAGGACTGACCCGGCCGCCCCATCCGGGAGGAGTCGGGGGAGGAGAGGGGACGATTCCTGACGGGTTCCGGATGAAGGAATCGCTCGAGCGTGCCATCGTCTCCCTCTGCGAAAAAGCAGCCGCCGAGGAGGACCCGGTACGGGCAAAGATCCTGATGGAGGCCGTGCAGGCCGGCGCGGAGGCTTTCCGGAAACTTGCCGGGAAACCGGATCAGCGGTAGGGCCGGTGCGAGACTTCCCAAATCTTTTTTGCCCGTTCCTTTCCTATTCCCTTTACCCTGACAAGATCCTCCTCCTGTGCATTAACCACTGCCTGGACGGAGCCGAAGTGCTCGAGGAGGGCGCGTGCGTGCTTTGGCCCGATGTCGGGAAACGAGGCGATGATCATCTCTGCCTGCTCCCGCAGCGAGTACCCCGTTTTCCGGACAGGAAGTGTCCTCTCCCTGTCCCCTCCCTCCTCGCGCCTCGCAAGGATCCCGATGATCTGGGCCGTCTCCTCCTCGTTCCTGGAAAAGAGTACCGAGATGCCGAGGTCGACGGCAATCGCAGCCAGTGTGCCCCTGATTGCGTTCGGGTGGATGTCCCTTGCCGTGTAGATATCGTCGGTTCCCTCGATGATCAGGACGGGCCGCGGGGCACTCTCGGCGAGGACCTTTAACTGGGCAAAGAGGTCCCGGTCAACGAGCGTGTCCACGAAATCCCTGACAGTCTTTCTCTCGACCAGTATCCTGTCCCCTATGGCATAGTCCCCGGAGGGGAGCCTCCCGATCGCGAGCTGGACGCGGAGAGTGCTTAGGACCTCGACGACCCGCGATGAGGTCTCGCGGTCATCCACCTTCACGACCAGCCCTTTCTCCGGGAAGTCCCCGATCGAGGACTGGACGGCAGGAGGCGACCGCGGAACGCTCTCGAAGGGGGCCGTTCCGTGGTGCATGCGCCGGATCCCGGCGATCATCGACTTCTCGCGGGTCTGGCTCACGTACCGGAAGACCTCGTCGGTCGTCCCCTTCGTGACGAGGACGACGATCCTTCCCCTCCCGCTCCTTCCCGTCCGCCCTTTCCTCTGGATACTCCTGATCTCGGACGGGACGGCCTCGTAGAAGACGACGAGGTCCGTCGAGGGAATGTCGAGTCCTTCCTCGCCGACGGAGGTCGCGACAAGCACCCGGAAATCCCCCGCCCTGAACTTCTGCAGGGCCTCGATCTGTTTCTTCTGGGAGAGTCCCTTCTCCGTGTCCCTGGTGGCCTGGCCGACAAACCGCTGGCAGGGGATGCCCCGTTCCGAGAGGAAATCCACGATCTGCTGGACCATGTCACGGAATGTGGCAAAGATGATGATCCTGCTCTCCGGCGAGGTCTCAAGCTGTTCTGCAACGACATCTGCAAGGATCCCGGGTTTCGGGTGCAGCTCTCCTCTCCAGGACATGCAGCGCTCAAGGACCCTGATAAAGACCGGATCCTTTGCCAGTCGTGCGGCAGACTTGGGGCTGCCGCTCCCGGTCCCCTCGGCGAGCAGGCGGTTGATGTACTGGCAGAAGACGCGGCTTCCCTGCGATTCTGCGAGGCCGACAGCATGGCGGAGCTTCATCAGCTCGGCATACAGGGACGCTCCCATGTAGCCTGCAGAGTCCCTTTCCTGGATTTTCTGCTGGACCTGGGCGTTGATGGCATTGAGGGCCTTCATGGAGAGCTGCTGGCGTGGAGGGACCATGAACCCGAGGGACCGGAGCTGAGCCAACCGGGAGTCGATCAGGGCGTTGATGTCCGCCGTGGCTTTTTTCAGCTCGTCGGGAAGATCCACCTGGATGATCTCGATCTCCCTTTCGTGGATGTAGGGTGCGACGTCAGGGTCACTCTCGGTCCGGCTCTCGACGCGGGTGATACCCAGGTTCCTGCAGACCTCCTCTACCTTCTCCCTCTCGCCGCCCGGCGACGCCGTCATCGCGAGCACGAGGGGTGCCCGGGCGGTCTCGAGGTATCTCCGGGCAATGAAGACGTATGCATAGTTGCCGACCCCCCTGTGGCACTCGTCGAAGATGACGAGCACGACATCGGAGAGGTCGTAACTCCCGGAGAGGATATCGTTCTTGATGACCTGCGGCGTTGCAAAGATGACCCGGGCGTCCTTCCATGCCCCTGCACGATCTGACGCGGGGGTCTCGCCCGTGAACATGGCAAACGTGCGTTCATTCTGCCCGGAGAGGGAGAGAAACTGCGAAAAGAAACGGAGGTGCTGCTCGACGAGCGGCTTTGTGGGGGCGAGCATCAGCACCCTGCCCCCCTGGTTGTAGAGGCGGGATGCTGCGACGAGGAGGGCTATTGCGGTCTTCCCAAGCCCCGTCGGGAGGACGACCATCGTGTTCTCCTCGAGCGCCTTCATCGCGATGGAGAGCTGGTAGGCCCTCGAATCCAGGGTTCCCGGCGCGATGTAAGGGTGGGAGATCGCGGTCATGGGGACTTGAGTTCCGCAAATGTGGTCCTGCCCCGGATGAGTGAACCGATGAGGGCGGGGAGGTCCCTGACGGGGACCCTGACCTGCTCCATGCTGTCCCTGTCGCGGAGCGTCACGGTCCCGTCTTCGGGCGTCTGGTAGTCCACGGTGATGGCAAAGGGTGTCCCGATCTCGTCCTGCCTCCTGTACCTCCTCCCGATGGCGCCCGAGTCGTCGAACTCGGCAACGATGCCAAAGGTCGTGAGGTCTTCAAGGATCCGGCCCGCGATCTCGGGCAGGCCGTCGCGGTTCATCAGGGGAAATACGGCGGCCTGGATGGGTGCAATCCGGGGTGGGAGGCGAAGGACACGGCGTTCCTCGTCTTTGACGACCTCTTCTGCATAACTGTGTTCGAGAACCGCGTAGATCATCCGGTCGATGCCGTAACTGGGCTCGATGACGTGGGGGGTCACTTCCTCACCCGGAACCTCGACCTCCTCCTCGCGGATCTCGTAGAGGTCGGGCGGGATGAAGATCTCTTCGCCCCCCACGGAGACGGAAATCCCGCCTTCCGCGGGTGCGGACGCTTCGAGGGCTTCTGCCACCCTCTTTGCCCTGTCGCGGAAGCGGGGACCGAGTGCTCCCATGCGGGGCACGACCCTGACCCGCTTCTCCCTGCGGGGAGCCGGGTAGGGGATGAAGACAGAGAAACGCTCGCCGCTCTGTTTTTCGTGTGCCCGGAGGTCATAGTCGGTCCGGTCGGCAATCCCGACCGTCTCGACCCACCCGAACCTCTCGGAATAGACTTCCGCGTCCCAGCAGTCCATCGCGTAATGGGCCCTCTCGTCGGGGAGGTGCTGCCGGAAGCGGAGCCTTTCGGGTTTCACACCGATGGTTACCAGGAGGTCGTGGGTGAGTGCAAGGTAATACGCGATGAAGCTGTGGGCCACGACGCCCGCGTCCACTGCCTCCTGCATCGTCATCTCGACGGCAGGAGACCCCTCCTGCTGCTGCCTGATCCCAAGGAGGGGCATGCGGTATCCACTGTACCGGGAGAAGCGGGGATGATCCTTCTTTTCCGGGTGCACGAATATCTCGGCCTCGGCCTGGGTGAACTCCCGGAGCCGGATCATGCCCTGCCGGGGCGATATCTCGTTCCGGTAGGACTTGCCGATCTGGACTGCACCGAAGGGCAGCCTGTCCCGGTAGAACCGGAGGAGACGCGAGAAGTCGGTGAACATCCCCTGGGCGGTCTCCGGCCGGAGGTACCCTTTCCTCTGGGAGCCGGGGCCTATGGAGGTCTCAAACATCAGGTTGAACGAAAAGACCCCGACCTCGCCGAGGGGCTCGCTGCAGGAAGGGCAGGGGATGTCGCGGAGCCGGCGTGCAAGTTCCGCGGCATCCATTGCCGATGCCCCGGTAATTCCTGCCCCCTCGACGACGTGGTCCGCCCGCAGGTACTCCCTGCAGTGGGGGCACTGGCACATCTTGTCGGAAAAACCCTTGACGTGGCCCGAGGCAATGAATATCTCCTCCTGGCCGATGGTGGGGCACTCGATCTCGTAGTATCCTTCCCGCACGACGTAGAACTCGCGCCAGACGTCTTCGATCCGCCTTTTCATCATCGAGCCGAGCGGACCGTAGTCGATGAAACCGGCGACCGAGCCGTAACATTCGGCCGTCGGCCAGATGAACCCCCTCCGCTTTGCAAGGTCCATTATCGTATCGTAAATATCGCTCATGGGCACAGGGTCACTCTCTTTATATCTGGCACTGCTGCCACAAAAAACTGTGCGGGATTTCCGGTGTTGCGAAAAGGCATAAAATATTTGTATGAGGAGGACCATTCCATCAGATCATGGCCCTTTCCGGAAGGATTCCGGCTATTACCGGGCGAAAAGATAGCATTAAATATGTTGCTGGGTATCTTATTCGGTAATCTGCCAGTGAGGCTTCATGCAGGAAGACAAGAGAAAGCGAGAACTCCTCCAGTTGTTCTCTAACATATCAGGCAAGACCAAGATCGTGGAGCCCATGAAGAAGATTCACGGCACCCTGCGGGACCGCGATGCCGTGGAGAGAGAGATCGCACTCGTCATGAGGGAGATCCTGGAACAGGGCTTTTTCAAGACCAAGCTCAAGCCTATCCAGCTTGCCCGGCTCATCTCGTCGTACTATGCCGGCAAGAACGATACGGAGATAGCCCGGGAACTGGGCGACGAGAAACTCTCAAAGACCGTTGCACGGGCACGCGTCCGGCTCAAGCTCTTCCGCGACCTTGATTTCAAGATGCCGTTTGACCAGGACCGCATGGAAGAACTCCTCTCCTCGGGCAAGACGATGAAGGAGATCTCGGAGGAGCTCGGGGTCAGCCCTTCCACCCTCCGCGAGTACCGCCACGTCATCGAGCAGAGGGACGACACCACGATCGACCCGTTCCTCGAGAGGATCAGGGACGTGATGGAAGACCGTGACCTCTCCGAGCAGATGACCCGGAGTGCCACGAAGGACAGCCTCGGCGAGTCGATCGACATCACCGAGGCCGAGCTGATCGACGTCACCTGACCGGTGTCCGGGACCACAAGCTATTTTTCTTCCAGCGCCCTCTTCCCAAGCGATCATTTTCTTACATGAGCGGAGGGATCCGAGAATGAAGATCACGTGGCTTGGTCACTCATGCACCCTGCTCTCGGGGAGCAGGACGGTGCTCATTGACCCGTTCGTGCCCGAAGGAAAGATCCGGGCAGAACCTGACATCGTTGCCGTGACCCACGGGCATGCCGACCACATGGGGTGCGTCTCTGACTTTCCGGGAGTCCCGGTGGTCGCGGTCAACGAGGTCGCGAAGTACCTGCAATCCCGCGGGATGGAAGCAGAGGCGATGAACATCGGCGGCACGATCGAGGTAAAGGGGGTCCGGTTCACCATGACGCCGGCCGTCCACTCGGCATGGCTCGAAGAGGCAGGCCCGGGCCACACGGGGGGTGCCGCTGCCGGCTTCGTCGTCAGGATGGATGGAAAGGCGGTCTACCACGCGGGCGACACGGCACTCTTCTCCGACATGGAACTGATAGGAAAACTCTACCACCCCGATGTCGCCCTCCTCCCCATCGGGAGCAGGTACACCATGGGCCCGGAGGAGGCAATGGTTGCCGCCCGGATGATCGGGGCACCGGTGGTGATCCCCATCCACTATAACACATGGCCCATCATCGCACAGGATCCATCCGGGTTTGCACGGGCGCTCGAACGAACGACCGACTGCAGGGCATGCATCCTGGAACCCGGCCAGAGCATCACGCTCTGACCGGAAAAACTCTTCCTGTAATCGCCTTCCCCTTTTTCTCATTACCGGAAACGGCATATGGTTATCCTGCAGGCGCTGACGCATCCGATACCCTTATATAAGAATATACTGATTGATGGATTATCCGGGTGTGATAAGCAATGGAGCTTGACGGCAAGACAGTGATAGGGGCGGGCGTCATCCTCTTCATCATCGTGGTTGGTCTCTGGTACGTTTTCCTCAAGTGACCGGGACAAGGGTACGGCTGGCGGGACAAGGGGCTTTCAGGGTACGGAATCGGATAATCATGAGGATTTTGTACCAGGTTAAATAAGGGATTCATGGCTTTTTCGCGACCAATTGAAACATAGCGAGCAGATTTTCATTCATACCTGACCATGGAGAAGTATTTCCCGGGATAATGAGGGCGGAAAAAGAGATTTCTGTTTGTCAGGGGAATGTGCAGGGATTTGTCACATATATCCAATACCCCTTTCCCGGAAGGAGAGGATTTCCATCACTGTGACTTCCCGAACCCCCTTTGATCAGAACGCTATCATACTGTTGCTGGTGAGCATCAAACCCGATAGCCATGGACCATCTGTTTTGAATTGAGGAAAAAGCATCCCGGGCAGGGATTGGTGTCGTTTTCGGGCAGCCTATTGCATTCCATCCCTGATAGAGATTGATGGGAGTTTTATTTTCCTTTTCCTGTAATGGGAAATGAACCTCTGCCGGGTTGGAAGAGTAGATCCAGATTCCCCTGTACGGCTCAATTCTTGAGTTCGCGGTCACTATCTGCCATCTTGCAGCAGAAGCATCATAAGTAAAAGTCAGGCGTCCATCCGTGGCTACGTCCCTGAAAACCGATTCTGCAGTATCCTGACCATCAGCAAGACGGTCAGGAACCGAGATGAAATTCCACCCTTTTTCAGGATTAAAAGGTTTTTAGAGGAAATTTACTGATTGAAAAGTCTCCTGATAACAACCGGAAAAAGAAAAAAAATATAAATCATGGTACCGGGATTGTTAGATGGTGAAATCCTGGGGGAACGTGCAAAGGAATGCGCTTTCGGCCGCGGAGATTTCATCCGAACATGCCTGTCGTGCAGTCGAACGAACGGCACGAAGTGCATCAGTGTGAATCCTTTTGGTAAGTGAGAAGGTGGATCTATCATGACAGTCCAAAAATTTTCCGGGGGTTCCGGAAACCTCTTTGCCGTATTAACAATTGCATTCCTCTGCGTGTTCCTTCTGGTATCGGGAGCTGCAGCAGCGTCGACTCCCATCACCGGGCCGACAGTGATCACCGAGCCCGGTTCGTACTACCTGGCAAACGACATCAGGGACTCTCCAGACCCGGTAGCCATTCTCATCCAGTGTTCCAACGTCGTGCTCGATGGAAAGGGTAAGACCATCGATGGGACCGATAAGGTCGGAAGTTACGGGATACAAATCTACAACGCGGCAATGACACTCGTCAACGTCATTATCAAAAATGTCGTGCTGTCGGACTGGGACTCCGGGATATTCATCAACGATGTCAAGAACAGCCAGTTCGAAAAGATTACTTCAATGAGCAACGTGAATCATGGCGTACTGGTGGCAAACAGCATGGGGAATACGTTCAGTAAGATCACAACAACGAACAACGGGGGAGTCGGAGTCCTGCTGTATTCCCAGAGCAATCACAACACACTCACCGAAGTTACATCCCAGAACAATGGCAACGATGGTATCCGTTTCCGGTTCTCCAACGGAAACCGCCTCCAGAAGAGCAAGATCCTGGACAATGCTGGTCATGGAATAAATTTCAATGAAGCGGCAAACTACAACACGGTTACCCAGAACAAGATTAACGGAAATAAACAAAATGGCATTGAAATTTGGAAAAGCAGTTACAATACAATAACGCAGAATACCCTCACGGGAAATAAATGGACAGCTATCGATTGCCATGAGTCGGCGGATTACAATGTGATTACTGGGAATACTATAAAAGATACTGGCATTTATGGAATATATCTCCTTACAGACTGCAATGACAATATTATTTCCAAGAATGTCGTGCAGAACACGACACACTGGGGTATCATCTTGAAAGATAAATCCAATGATAATCTCATCGATGGGAATCAGGTTGATAAAGCGTATCTTGGACTTAATCTCAACGCTGCCGATCAGAATATCATTTGCAATAACCTGGTCAGGGAAAATGAGTATGCCGGAATATGGGTTGGGAACAATGCCAAGAACAATGTCATCTTCAACAACTACTTTTACAACGTGAACAATACCCAGTTTGGCAGTGCCGGCGCCAATACATGGAACCTCACGCGGGGCGAAGTCAAGAGTATCACCGGTGGAAAATTCTCGGGAGGGAACTCCTGGGGCCAGCCGAACGGGCAGGGTTTCTCACAGATCACCCCCGACTCGAACAAGGACGGTATCTGCGACAGCCCGTATACCCTCGCTGCAAATAATATCGACAAGCTGCCCCTGAAATTCAAGAAAAAATAACCTTTTTTCCCTCGCCATGGTGCAGCGAGGCAAGGGTACCTTCGGGATGGTTTCTCTTCTATCTGGAGTGGGGTGAAATGGAAGTATCGTGGATGAATTAAAAGTCCGTCATCACCCGGAACTGGTCGATCTCTTCCTTGTTCAGCTGCTCGAGGAAGAGCTCTGCCGCAGAGCGGACGTCCTTGCTCGCCGTGATCGCCCTCCCCACCACGACGATATCGGCACCGGCGGAAAGGGCATCCCTGACCTTGTCCACTCGTATTCCGCCCGCTGTGGCGACGAGCAACCGCCCGCCTGCGGCCTTGCGGAGGGCAGGGATATCACCCCAGGCATGTGCCGAGCCTTCTGTATCGATGGCACGGTGGAGCTCAACGACGTCAGGCTTTGCTTTGAGTCCCTTGATAACCCTGACCGGGTCGGCAACGTTGAGCATGTCGATGACCGAGTAGATACCGGTCTTGCGGGCCTCGGCAATCGCTTTTTCGAGGGTTGCCTGCGGGGCAAGACCCGAGATGACGACGGCATCGGCAGAGGCATCGGCTGCCATCCGGGCCTCGAGGTTGCCGGTATCGAGGACTTTGAGGTCGGCGATGATGAAGGCAGATGGCCGGACCTTGCGTATCTCGCTGATGATGGAGAGGCCGAACCTCTTGATCAGGGGGGTGCCGGCCTCGATGATGAGGTGATCGTTCTGCGGAAGCTCGGTGAGCACGGAGCGGACCTTTGCCATCTCCACGAGGTCGAGGGCGACCTGGAGATAGGGCGGGTCCCAGAGGCGCTGGACCTTGAAGCCCATGACGGCATGGGGTGCCCTGTCCTTTTCGTAGAGGAGGGTTTTTTGGTCCGGGAAGTTGTCGAGCGCCCGGGTAATGGCAAGCTTCGTTGCCCCGTAGTTGTACCGGTAGATCCGGTTGTAGTCGGAAGCTTCCGGGTCGAGGTAGACGCTTGCCAGGATGACGAGCGACTCGAGGTCCCTGTCCCCGAAGGCTCCTTCCTCGACAGCGTCCGCAACTGCCTTTGCAACGGCAGCCTGCACCGGCCCAAACATCTCCCGGATCTGGCTTCCCTTCCGGAGCGTTACCTTCGGGATGATGAGGGTTGCCGGTTTTGTCATCAGGTTGGGCCGGATCACGGCAAGGAGGGGTGTATGCCCTGCAGAGAGCTGGGAGAGGGCGTTTGCAAACGCCGTCCCGACCGGTCCGTCCTTGTCCCCGAGGATAAGGTCCACGTGCGCGAGTTCCGGCCCCTCGCCGACCAGTGCTTCACCGATGTGGTACATGAGAGAATCAGACTCCTTACTCAGTATGGAACCGGACTGTAGATAAATATATGAGAATTCGGGGATCTTTTCAGGTCAGGAGACGCCCTGAAACGACGAGCACCGTGTTTCCGGCGAGGATGACCCTCTCTCCCTTCACCGTGACCCTGACTGCACCTCCCCTCCGGGAGCACTGGAACCCCGACAGGCTCGCCTTTGAAAGCCGCCCGGCCCAGTAGGGGCCGAGGGAACAATGGGCAGAACCGGTCACCGGGTCTTCCGGTATCCCGATCGAGGGGGCAAAGAAGCGTGATACGAAGTCATAGTCCGGCGTGTCCGACGGGGCGGTCACGATGATCCCCCTGGCAGGAAGCGCGGCGAGGGCATCCATGTCAGGATCGAGGGTGCAGACGTCCGTTGCAGAGGGGAGTTCAAAGAAGAGATCGAACCGGGTCCTCCCCGGGAACACCACGGGGCACCCGAATGCGTCCTCGATTCCCTCCGGCGGATCGCATGCGTCCACGGGGACGGACGGGAAGTCAAGGGCTATTTCCCGGGAGTCCATCGAGGCAGCCAGCGGTCCTGACCGTGTCAGGAAACGGATGGAGGAATTCCCCTCTTCCCTCCCCGTCGCCCAGAGGACAAAAGCCGAGGCAAGTGTTGCATGACCGCACAGGTCGACCTCGGCCCGGGGTAAAAACCACCGGAGTTCCCACGAGTCATCGAGCCTGCGGAGGAATGCGGTCTCCGGGTGATTCAGCTCAAAAGCCACGTTCTGAATCCAGGAACTCTCCCTCTCCTCTCCGGTGATGCAGACTGCCGCAGGGTTGCCGCAGAAAGGAGTGCTCGTGAATGCATCGACGATGTGGAGTTCTGCGGGCATGCGGAAGTGGTTGTGCCCCGCGGGAGAAATAATGGATCGGCGTACCCGGACAGGAATTGTACGTCAGAAAATGTGGGGCCGGTGAGATTTGAACTCACGATCGACGGGTCTCTCCGACATGCGTCAGTGCTCCAACGGATCATCATCCGGTTTCAGCAGACCCATTGTTCATCATTCACACGACGCGAAAGACCGCTGGAGCCCGTCGCCATTCCGGACTAGGCCACGACCCCTTGACTGTATTAACTCACATTGAGCGGATTTAAGGGTTATGCTGTGACAAGGCACGAAGGAAATTCCGGTGGGGCTATATGAATGAACATCGAACGATTTTGGGATGGATGCAGGCAGTTACGATTGCGGTATTTCCGACAAGCCCCTCCTCGGGTTCACGGTAGGCGAAATGTTCTCCCAGGTCGCCCGGAAATATCCGGATACCGAGGCCCTCGTCTCGGTGCACCAGGGGATACGGTACACCTACCGGGACCTCCTCCGGAAGGTGGAAGAACTCGGGAAGGGACTGATGGCAATCGGGGTTGAAAAGGGCGACCGGGTCGGGATATGGGCCATGAACCATGCCGAGTGGGTCGTGACCCAGGTCGCGACTGCAAAGATCGGGGCGATCATGGTCAACATCAATCCCGCCTACCGGACGTACGAGCTCGAGTACGTGCTCCGGCAGGCCGAGATCCAGACAGTGATCCTCCAGGACCGGTTCAAGACCTCCGACTACGTGGGCATGTTCCTCGAGGCGTGCCCGGAGGTCGCGGCGTCCCGCCCGGGCCACCTGCATACCGAGAAGTTCCCGTTCCTGAAAAACGTCATCTTCATGGGTGAAAACGCCCCGGACGGCATGTTCTCGTGGGACGAGATCAACCACATGGGACACGACGTATCCGATGACGAACTTTTTGCCCGGGAAGAATCCCTCTCCTTTGATGATGCTGTCAACATCCAGTACACGAGTGGCACGACGGGGTTTCCAAAAGGCGTCGTCCTCTCCCACCACAGCATCGTCAACAACGGCAACATCATCGGCGACGGGATGAACTTCACCGAAAAAGACAGGCTCTGCATCCCCGTTCCCTTCTACCACTGCTTCGGGATGGTGCTCTCGAACCTCGCCTGCATGACCCACGGATCGACCATGGTCCTGCCCGGACCGACGTTCAACGCGGGGGAAGTCCTCCAGTGCATTGAAAAGGAGCGGTGCACGGCCCTCCACGGCGTCCCGACGATGTTCATCGCCGAGCTCTCCCACCCCGACTTTTCCCGGTACTCCATGGAGACCCTGCGCACCGGTATCATGGCAGGATCCCCCTGTCCCATCGAGGTGATGAAGGAGGTGAACAGGAAGATGCACATGTCAGAGATCGTCATCGTGTACGGGCAGACGGAGACAGCCCCCGGGATCACGATGACAACGACCCGCGACCCGCTCGAGCGCAGGGTCTCGACGGTGGGGCGCGTCTTCCCCCATACCGAGATCAAGATCATCGACCCGAAGACAGGAAGGATCGTCCCCCGCGGAGAGGTTGGCGAGATCTGTGCCCGCGGGTACTGCGTCATGAAGTGCTACTACAACAACCCGAGTGCCACCCACGCAACGCTCGATGCAGACCGGTGGAACCATACCGGGGACCTCGGGACGATGGATGCCGAGGGGTACGTCAAGATCGTCGGGCGGTTAAAGGACATGGTCATCCGGGGCGGCGAGAACATCTACCCCCGCGAGATCGAGGAGTTCCTCCACAACCACCCGAAAATTGCCGACGTGTACGTGATCGGCGTCCCCGACGAAAAGTACGGGGAGGAACTGATGGCCTGGATCATGGTCGAGAAGGGAGAGACGATGACCGGGGAGGAAGTCAGGGAGTTCTGCAGGGGAAAGATTGCCCACTACAAGATCCCGCGGTACGTCAAGTTCGTGACAGAGTTCCCGATGAACATATCGGGGAAGATCCAGAAGTACAAGATGAGGGAGATCTCCATCAGGGAACTTGGTCTTGAGAACGTGTCGAAGATCGAGACCGCGTGAGTGGCAGAGTGCGGACATCCTGGGCCGGGAAGGCTGATAAAAAGGAGATGTGAAAAGACCGTCGTATCGGGTACCGGGAGGAAACAAGGGGCGGCCCTAAGATTCCCGCACCCTTTCCACCAGTGCCCGTGCGGCCCGGGCCGCTTCGCGGAGGATCTCCTCCCCGCCGGGAACAGTCCTGTCGTGCATGAGGACGCTACCATGGCAGATCGTTGTCATGACGGCGCTTCCCGGGCAGGAATAGACGACGTTCGAGATGACGCTGTGTGCCGGCGTATTGCAGACGGCCCGCGGATCGAGCAGGATGATATCAGCAGGCTCGCCCGGTGCAATCCTTCCGTTTCCAAACCCCAGTGCCCGTGCCCCTGCCGATGTCGCCATGGCGAGGGCCTCTTCCGCGGGAAGCAGGGTCGGCGAGTTCCATGCAAACTTCTGGAGCAGGGCGGCAAACTTCAGGTCGGTCAACAGATCGAGGCTGTTGTTCGAGGCACAGCCGTCTGTCCCGAGGGTGACAGACGCCCCGGCCTCTTTTAACCAGTGGTAGGGCATCGCCCGCCCGGTTGCCAGCTTCATGTTGCTCACGGGGTTATGCGAAACGTGGACGCCCCGTCGGGCAAGGAGCGTGCACTCGTCGCGGTCAAGCCAGCAGCAGTGGGCTGCGATCGTCCGGGGTGTGAGTATCCCGCACTCGTCGAGGATGGCCGGGGGGCGTTTTCCCCACTGTGCGACCGCATCCGTCACCTCCTTTTCCGTTTCGCTCAAGTGGATGTGGATTCCGATACCCTCGCTTTCGGAGTATTCCGCGCACCAGGAAAGACCTTCCTTCGAGACCGTGTAGACGGCATGGGGGCCCACGGCGGCCTTGATCCGGGGGTTTTTAAGCCCCCTGACGAACCTGACGAATTCTTCTGTATTCCTGCACTCCGCTTCCCGTTTCTCCCCGGAGAAGAGATCGATAAAGCCGTACGAGAGGACGGCACAGAGGCCCGCCTCGGCAACGGCCCGTGCCGCGTCCTGCATGAAGAAGTACATGTCCGAGAATGCAACCGTTCCGGAACGGATCATCTCCAGGCATGCAAGCTTCGTCCCCCAGTAGACGTCCTCCCCCGTCAGGTGCGCCTCGATCGGCCAGATCTTTCCTGACAACCACTCCTGGAGCGGCATGTCCTCGGCGTATCCCCGGAAGAGCGTCATGGCAGCATGGGTATGGGTGTTCACGAGGCCGGGCAGGGCGGTCGCCCCGTTCCCCTCGATCACGCGGTCGGCCCCCCTGCCTTCCGTGCGGCCGACGTCGCTTCCCACCGCTGCTATCATGCCCTGCTCGTCGGCGAAGATATCGACCCGCTCTCCATTGAGCCTCACGTCCCTGATGAGGAGGCTTCCCCTGCCGGATAGATCTGTTTCCATGTGATGGTCTCTCCTATGACAGTCCCCGGATGATACGCGAGAGGATCTCCTCGTTCCTCTTCGCAAACGATGCCGACGACTCGAGGAGGCCCTCGTACGTGAACGTCTCGTCGGACAGGCCGTTTGCATAGTTGTCCACGGTGCAGAACGCGGCGACCTCCATCCCGAGTTCAGTGGCAAGCGTTGCCTCGGACGCAACCGTCATCCCCACGATATCCCCGACAGACGCGAGCGCCCGGACTTCCGCCATGGTCTCTATACGGGGACCGGGTGTCTGGACGTACGTCCCGCCGAACCGGGCCCCGGGCACGATGGCCCGCAGGCTTTCGAGGAGCCGCGGCGAGAAACCGGGTGTGACATGGCATATGGCATGGTCATGGATGGACGGGACCGGAGCAAACGAGAAGTAATCGGTCGGGATCATGAGGGTCCCCGGCTGGATCTCCTTCTTCAGCGAGCCGGACGACCCGATCAGCACGAGGCGGTCCACGCCCAGCAGGGCGAGTGCCGCGAGGTGAGCGCGGTAATTGATCCTGTGGGGAGGAAGCGACCTCTGGTGCCGCAGCAGGATCGCGATGTCGCCTGTCCTCACCTCGCAGTTCCCAAAGGGGGTATGCACGACCCTTTCCTCGAGGGGCGGGATTTGTGCATAGAGGAGGCTCGTTCCCCCGATGATCCCGAGCATTCAGGAGCCCTCCAGGGTTTCAGAGATGGTCATGGGTTGTATACATGGTTTGGGGAAAGGCAATGTTCTCGTTTTCGGTAGGAAATCTCCCATACCTGTATCATCAGGGACTGCCTCACCCTTGTACCATGGGTCGGTTTGCCATCGTTGATGATGACCGGATACGGGCAGGGGAATGCACGGATATCTATTTTGAGAGGGCGGTCGCGGTCCTCGAAAAGTCCGGGCATTCGCCGGAGGTTGCCATGGAGGTCACAGCATCGGATCTCCCGGGAGGATGGGGTATCGTGTGCGGGACTGAGGATGTCGTCTCGCTCTGCGAGGGCCTTCCGCTCTCGCTCGACGCGATGCCGGAAGGCTCCCTCTTCTTTCCCCGCGAACCGGTGCTGCGCGTCAGGGGGAAATGGCCGGATATCGCACGGTACGAGACTGCCATCCTCGGGTTCCTCTGCCACGCGTCCGGCATTGCGACGGCCGCTGCCAGGGTGCGTGCCCTTGCAGGTGACCGGCAGGTCTTCTCGTTTGGTTCCCGCCGCCAGCACCCGGCAATTGCCACGATGGTCGAGCGGTCTGCATGGATCGGGGGTGTGGACGGCGTGAGCAACACCTGTGCCCCGCCCGGCGTTCCGCTCGCGGGCACGATGCCGCATGCTTTCGTGATGTGCTACCCCTCGCCGGAAGAAGCCTTCCGCGCATTCGACCGGCATGCGCCACCGGAGGTCCCCCGGATCATGCTCTGCGATACGTACTGCGACGAGAAACAGGAGTCCCTGATCGCGGCGCGGTGCGGGGCGAGGGGGGTACGGCTCGATACGCCCCGTTCCCGCCGGGGCGACATGCGGGCGATACTCGAGGAGGTCAGGTGGGAACTGGATGCCGCCGGGTACAGCGACGTGATGGTCTTCCTCTCCGGGGGAATCACGCCCGGAGATGTTGCACAGTGCCGGGACATCGCGGATGCGTTCGGGATTGGCGGTGCCATTGCAAACGCCCCGGTCCTCGACTTCTCGATGGACATCGTCGAGAAGGACGGTACCGGGTGTGCCAAGAGGGGAAAGCGGAGCGGGGCGAAGCAGGTCTGGGAGTTGCCCGACATGCGCCACGTGGTGCTGCCGGAAGGACGAAAGGGACCACAAGGAGCGGATCCGCTCCTCGTCCCGATGGTCCGGGACGGGGAGGTAGTGTTCCGGCAGGGCATGGAGTATGCGAGGGCCCGCGTCCTCCGGCGCATCCCTGCCATCAAAGAGCTCGTGGAGCGGGAAAACCGGAAAGAGAGGTAAGAGGAGGGAACCGCCACGCATTTTCCCCACGGGCGGGCATTTTCCCAACACGACACCCCGTCCCCGCAGGGGATCGACGGGGGAGGGGAGCGACGTTCCGACTGGCAACACCTCCTCTCCGCCTGAAGGAAACAATTCTTTTTTAGGCAGTACAGCATACATTGTAGGGCACGGGCCGATAGATCAGCGGAAGATCGCTTCCTTGGCATGGAAGAGGCCGCGGGTTCAATTCCCGCTCGGTCCATCACTTTTTGTGTCCGGTGCACAAACCGGAGTGTTTTTTTCCTCGCTCGAAGATTCCCAATGTGATCTGCCTTGGCAATTAAGGAATGGCTCATCCCGCAGGACGAGGTTTTTTTCACTCTCTTCGAGAGGCTTGCCGCTGTCGTCGTGCTTGCCTCCTACCGCATCGTCGACCTTGTCGATGACTATACAAACGTCAGGGAGAAGGTTCACCAGATCGAGCAGCTGGAACACGAGGGCGACAAGATCACCCACGAAATTTACGAACAGCTCAACCAGACCTTCATCACCCCGCTCGAACCGGAAGAGATCTCGCGCCTGGCCTCGGCCCTCGACGATATCCTCGACTACATCAAGAGCACGGCAACGCGGATGTACCATTACCGTATCCAGGAGACCGACCCGCACATGCTCGAGCTCGCAAAACTCATCCAGCTCTCTGTCGTCGAGCTCGAGGAGGCCGTCAAGGGAATCCGTACCATGAAGAACCCGCGCCAGATAGAGCAGCGGTGCATCGAGGTGAACCGCCTGGAGAACCTGGCGGACGACGCCCTCCATGCCGCGTACGACGATCTCTTCCGGACAGACGATGCCATCACCATCATCAAGAGGAAGGACATCTACGAGTACCTGGAGGACGCAACCGACAGGTGCGAGGATGTGGCCAACGTCCTCTCGGACATTGCCATCCGCCATTCCTGACGGGTCACCATGGAGACACTGCTTGCCATCGGGATATTCCTTGCACTCCTCTTCAATTTTGTAAACGGCTTAAACGATGCCGCAAATTCCATTGCCACCGTCGTTGCGACGCGGGTCCTGTCTCCCGTCAGGGCGGTGGCGATGGCCGCATTCTTCAACATGGCCGGCCCGTTCGTCTTCACGACCGTTGTAGCCAAAACGATTGGAAAGGGTATCGTCGATCCCGGTTTTCTCATTCCCGAAGTGATCGTTATCGGGCTGGGCTCGGCAGTCCTGTGGGTCTTTCTCTCATCCTATGCCGGCATTCCCATCTCTGCGAGCCACGCGCTCGTCGGGGGACTCATCGGTTCTGCACTTGCATGGGGAGGGATCGGGTCGGTCCTCTGGCCGTCCATGGAACTCTTCGAAAAGACACTGGCCGTTTTCATCGCAGGAGGCGTCACCGGGGCCCTCCTCCTGTCGTATGCCGCGCGGAGGAAGCATGAAGAACACTGGGTCGAGTATACCGGGTTAGGGTTCCTGTGCGGGGCATCCCTCCTCCTGCCTCCTGCCATCGTATCCGGGGTGCTCCCCCTCAAGGGAATCCTTGCGATTATCGTCTTCATCGTGGTCTCGCCTGTGCTTGGCCTCGTGTCTGCATACCTCCTCGGGATGGTGGTCATCCGCCTCTTCCGCAACTCCCCGGCAGGGAAGATGAATGCACTGTTTTCGAGGCTGCAGGTTTTTTCAGCAGCGTTTTACAGCCTCGGCCACGGCAGCAACGATGCCCAGAACGCGATGGGTGTCATCACGGCCCTCCTCTTTGCAGCCGGTATCCTGACCGAGTTCGTGGTCCCTCCATGGGTCATCATCGTCTCGGGGCTTGCCATTGCGCTCGGGACGTTCCTTGGCGGGTGGCGGGTCGTCGAGACCATGGGGAGGAAGATCACGAAGCTCCGTCCCTACCAGGGTTTCTGTGCAGAGACGGGAGGAGGTGTCGTGCTCTCCTTCGTGACGGCCTTTGGCGTTCCGGTCTCGACCACGCATGCCATCAGCGGCTCGATCATGGGCATCGGGGCGACGAGGGGCTACTCGGCTGTCCAGTGGGGTATCGTGAGGAAGATCGTAACGGCCTGGATACTGACAATCCCGCTCACGGCAACGTGTGGTTATATCGCGTTCCTGGTCTTCAGGGTGGTTTTTTCCTTCTGACCGGCTCCCCCTCGGAAGGATTGTCCGCGGACGGGCAGAGGCTCCCAAGCGGGCAGGTCGTGCACGAGGGTTTCCGGGCGGTGCAGGTTGTCCGCCCGTGCCTGATGAGGAGGTAATTGAGGTTTCCCCATGCACTTTGTGGGAAGAGGGCCATGAGGTCGCGCTCGATCCGGGCGGGGTCTTTGCCGGATGAGAACCCGAGGCGGCGGGAAAGCCGGGCCACGTGGGTGTCGACTGCGACGCCATCGTGAATGCCAAAGGCATGGTCAAGCACGATGTTTGCCGTCTTCCTGCCCACCCCCGGGAGGGTGAGGAGGTCGTCCATCCGATCCGGGACGCGCCCGCCGAACCGCTCGATCAGCGCCCTGGACGTTTTTATGATGTTTTGGGACTTCTCGCGGTAGAAACCCAGAGGGTGGATGATATCTTCAACGTCCCGGGGATCGGCATTCGCAAGGTCTTTGGGCTCCGGGTACCGGGAAAAGAGCCGATCCCGGATCGCGTTGACGCTCCTGTCGGTCGTCCTGGCCGAGAGGATGGTCAGGATGAGGATCTGGAACGGGTTCTCGAACCGGAGAAACGTTCGCGGGGAGCCGGGATCGCCGTACAGGTCTTCGAGAACGGAGTATACCCGGCCGGCGCGTTCCCTGTCCATCAATGGGGTAGGGCAGATTCGAACTGCCGTCAAAGCGTCCCAAACGCTCTAGGATGGACCAGGCTACCCTACTACCCCGGGAGATCAGATTTCTGTTGCATACCGGCAAATAGGTTATGGTGAGGGTGCCCGCAACAGGGGCACAGGCTCCTTTCCGGGAGCGCACACGAGCGTTCCTGCCCTTTTCCTCCCGGCAAGGACGTCTTCGAGAAGACCGGGCACTCTCCCGTCCAGGACGAGCAGCGGTATCCCGCTCCTGCTGATTACTTTTGCGGCAACGATGTCAAGAACGGTGTTTGACCCTGCCTCGAGCCCGCCACTCCCGACGATATCGAGCAGCTCTCCAAACGTCATCCGGTCGAAGCGGCGGGCCGAGGGATCGGCCTTCGGGTCCCGGGTGTAAATGCCGTCCACGGACGTCAGGTTGACGAGGATATCGGCCCGGGAGAGTTCCGCGAGGACGGCGGCGACGGCATCCGTCGTCTGCGCGGGTGTGACTCCGCCCATGACGACGATCTTCTGCCTTCCCATGTACGCAACCGCCTCTCCGGGGGTCTGTGCGACCTTCCGGTATGCCGAATCGCCGAGCGCCGCGAGCAGGAGCGTGGCGTTGAGCCGGGTGACGAGGATGCCGATCTCGTCGCAGGATGCCTCGTCTGCGCCGCATTCCCGTGCAACCCCGATGTACCGGCGGGCTTCGCCACCCCCGCCGACGACAACCGCGATATCTGCCTGCCTGCAGAGCCGCTGGAGAACAGGTGCGTAGGAGAGGAGCGTGTGCGCCTCGAGCGAGGGAAACAGGACGGAGCCACCCAGTGAGAGGACGATGCGAACCATGCCAATCATTCATTTCTCCATATTTCACATATACCTGTTGAAGGCGATGGAGCATTGTCCGGCCTGCGGGAGCAGGGAGATTTACCCGGTTGCGGGGGGTTGCATCGGCCAGATCTACCGGTGCAAGGCCTGCGGGTACCGCGGGTCACTCGTGGTCGAGTGCGACGGAGACGACGAACCGCGGCGTGACAGCAATAACGGGTGAGCATTCATTACATTTATCGCCATGAACCGGTGAATGTGAGACTGATCCATGAGGCAGATGCACAGGGCACTCCGGTGGTCACCGGAAGGACAGGAGGGAGCGGTCAGGTGCTCGCTCTGCCCCCACGGGTGCCTGATCAAGCCCGGGAAGACGGGGATATGCAGGGTGAGAGAGAACCGGGAGGGAGAGCTCTATGCCCTCACGTATGGCCGCGTGAGCGCAGAAGCGGTGGACCCGATCGAGAAGAAACCGCTGTACCATTTCCTGCCGGGGACGCTCTCCTATTCCCTGGGAAGCGTCGGGTGCAACTTCCATTGTGCGCACTGCCAGAACTGGCACATCTCCATGGCGGACACGGAGATGCCGGGACTCCGCGATCTGTCGCCCGAAGAGGGGGTACGGCGGGCACGGCAGGCAGGCTGCGCGAGCATCTCCTGGACCTACAACGAACCCACGATCTGGCACGAATACACCCTCGACATGGGGAACCTGGCCCGGAAAGAGGGGCTTGCGACCGTGTACGTGACAAACGGGTACATTACGGAAGAGGCACTGCGGGAACTCTCCCCGATGCTCCGGGCCTACCGCGTCGATATCAAGGCGTTCTCGGAGGATTTTTACAGGAAGGTCTGCGGGGCCCGCCTCCAGCCGGTCCTTGATTCGGCCGTCCTTGCGCGTGAACTTGGGATGCACGTCGAGGTGGTGACACTCG
>JASEES010000009.1:36292-40707 GCA_030019395.1 Methanolinea sp.
CTCGTGATCCCCGGGCAGAACGACAGCCCGCAGGAGACGGGAGCCCTCATCCGGTGGATACGTGATAACCTCGGTGAGGATACGCCCGTCCATTTCACGCGGTTCCACCCGGACCACCGGATGCGGGACAGGGGGGCAACGCCGGTTGCCGTGCTCGAGCGCATCTACCGGCAGGCCCGGGAGGAAGGTCTCCGGTTCCCGTACCTGGGAAATGTCTCCCCCCATCCCTGGGAGAGCACGTACTGCCCGTCCTGCGGAGCCCTCTGTATCGAGAGGTATGGATATTCCGTGTTTTTCAGGGAACTCTCCGGGGAGTCATGTTCCCGGTGCGGGGAGCGGATACCCTATGTCCGTGCCGGAGGGTGAAGCAACGGGACAGACCCGGTTCCTTGCGGACCGGATGCTCGGGACGCTGTGCCGGTACCTCCGGTTCATGGGCTACGATACGGTGTCCGCGACAGAGATGGCAGAGGGGAACAGCCGGGAGGACACTGTCCTCCTCTCCCGTGCCCGGACCGAGGGACGGATCCTCCTCACCATGGACCGGGAACTCGCACGGCGGGGGGGTAGCGATGCGGTTCTGATCGAGGAGAAGAACGTCATGGACCAGGTGAGGGCCCTCGCCCGGGCGGGCATGATTGTCCCGGAAGTCAGGTTCACCCGCTGTTCCCTCTGCAACACTCTGCTGCGTCCGGCACGCCGGGCCGAGATCCTGCGTGCGGACTATGCCCCCGGGAGGGATCACAACAAAACATTCTACTGGTGTGCGCGGTGCCGCAAGCTCTACTGGCACGGCTCGCACAGCAGGGACCTGGAAAAAAGAATACAGGAATTCTTCCTGCAGGGTCCGGCAGGACCGGACTAGGAACTCCTCGGCGGGACTTTTTCGCTCACCTGGGCACGGCGCTTCAGCCAGACGAGTTCTTTGCCCTCGTACCCGAAACTCTGCATGGAAAGCACCTCGATGCCGGGGGGAAGGCCTGCAGTCTCTGCTCCCTGCGGGGCCATGATGATGAGGCGGGGGTTCCTGACTCCGGGAATGGGAGACCGGGCAGCAAGTTCCTGGAGGGCTTTGACTGCCTTATCGGTCACTTTCCTGTCGAAGTTCACGAGCACGTATGCACCTTCGATGCGACCCAGGATCCTCCGGGATATGGTGAAACCTGCACCTGCACCCGTCCCTGGTGCAGTCTTGATCTGCCAGCCGTCAACGCTTGGGTAAAGCCGCTTGAGCTCTTTTTTTACAAAATCATGCATGATGTCTTCGTTTGATCCCATGGCGAATCACAGCCGATGATAGATAGACACTGGTATGGTAAAACTGTTTTGTCCTGTTCCCGCTCCCGGAAAGGCAGGAATGGAGAGGCGCCCTCTTTCACACCGCGATAGAAAGGTATTTGTGGGCAATTACCCGATAGAATGATTGAAAAACCAGGATAACTGTCCTTTTCGACCTGCATGATCGTGATTGGAATCGACCCGGGCCTTGCCACCATCGGATATGGTGTGCTTTCGGCCAGCGAGAGAATCATCACTCCCATGGCATATTCCTGCATCAAGACAGCCCCGTGCCCGGGGGGGACACCGGAGAGGCTCGAACTCATCTACGACAGCGTGAGCCGTCTTTTGGGGGAGTTTTCTCCCACCTGCATGGCGATGGAGACCCTCTTTTTCTCCCGCAATGTCACGTCGGCGCTCGGCGTCGCGGAGGTGAGGGGGGTTATCATGCTGGCAGCACAAAAACACGGTGTTCCGGTCGCCGAGTACACTCCGAACCAGGTCAAGCAGGCAATAACGGGTTCGGGCAGGGCGGATAAGAGGCAGATGCAGGAGATGATCACACGGCTGCTCGGCCTCCCCGCGATCCCCCGTCCGGACGACGTTGCCGACGGGCTCTCCGTTGCACTCTGCCACATTCACACTGCGAGGGTCCCCTGACATGATCGCGAGGCTCCGGGGCAGCATAGTGGGATGCGGGGATGGGTATGTCATCCTCGAGGCAGGGGGAGTCGGGTACCAGGTGTTCATGCCCGGGCCTCTTTCAAGGCAGGTTGCAGAGGAGAAGGGGGAAGTCATCCTGCATACCCATCTCGTCGTCAGGGAGGATGGAATCGCACTGTACGGGTTCCTCGCCCCCGCAGAGCTCGAGATGTTCCGCATGCTGATCTCTGTGACACACGTCGGGCCTGCGCTTGCATGCTCCATCCTGTCGCAGATGACTGTCTCGGAACTTGCCGCAGCCGTCATCGGAGGCGACGAAAAGGCACTTACACGCCTCACGGGAGTGGGGAAGAAGAATGCCGGGAGGCTCATCCTCGAACTGCGCGACACCATGAGGAAGAGGGCGGACCTGCTTGCAGGCAGCAGTCATGCCGTCTCCGACGACCCTGTCCGGAGGGACGCGGAGAGCGCGCTCCTTGCGCTCGGTTTCTCGTCACGGGAGACGAGGGACGCGGTGGGCCGTGCGATGACGGGCATGGCCGAACCGGCCGTGCAGGACGTCGTGCGGGCAGCACTCCGGATCATGCGGGAACGGTGATGCAATGGCCCGGCGTGAGTCATTCACCCCCGCACAGGAAGGGGAAGACGAGGTCGACGAGTCGGTTATCCGCCCCGAACGCTTTTCCGAGTTCGTGGGGCAGGATCTCCTCAAGGAGACCCTCAGGATAGCGATCGATGCCGCGAAGGCGAGGGGAGAACCGCTTGACCATACGCTCTTTTCAGGCCCGCCGGGGCTCGGCAAGACGACTCTTGCGCACATCATTGCCCGCGAGATGGGATCGAACCTCCACTGCACGAGCGGCCCGGTCCTTGAAAAACCCGGTGACCTTGCGGCCATCCTCACGCTCCTCAAGAGGGGCGACGTCCTTTTCATCGACGAGATACACAGGCTCCACACGGTCATCGAGGAGATCCTCTACCCCGCCATGGAGGATTTCTGCATCGACGTGATGATCGGCGAGGGACCAAGTGCCAGGTCCATCAAGATCACGCTCGAACCGTTCACGCTCGTGGGGGCAACCACGAGGGTCGGGCTCCTCGGCTCACCGTTCCGGGACAGGTTCGGTCTCGTGGTCAGGTTAAACCTCTACAGTACCGGGGAACTGGCACAGATCGTCACGCGGAGCGCAGGGATCATGAAGATACCGATCCTGCCTGACGGGGCGCTCGAGATAGCGAAGAGGAGCCGCGGCACTCCCCGGATCGCGAACAGGCTCCTGCGGAGGGTCGGGGACTACGCCCTTGTCCGGGGTGACGGTACGGTTTCCCGCGAGGTTGCGGACCAGGCTCTCACTCTCCTTGGTGTCGACGGGCTCGGACTCGACGAGGTGGACAGGCGGATCCTGCATACAATCGTCAACCAGTTCGGCGGCGGGCCGGTGGGCTTAAAGACGATTGCCATCGCCGTCGGTGAGGACAGTCGCACGATCGAGGACGTTCACGAGCCGTACCTCATCCAGGCAGGTCTCATCAAGCGAACTCCCAAGGGAAGGGAGGCCACTCCGGCGGCAAGGGGCCATATTTCACGGCAGTGGTGGTAATCCGGGGAGGTAAATTCGCCCTTTTGGGGATCTAATATAAATACCTGGAGAGATTATCGGAAAATATACCATTATCCTGCCGAACCGGAGGGGAGTCTCCCCGATGGCGGGGGAGCCGGGGAGGACAGGGGATGGGGGATTGGCAATGCGCGTGGCATGGAGGGGTGGGCGTCCTTTACGAGGACGTCCTGTACAACAACTGAGTATTTGTATCCTGCTCACCGTTCTGCTGGTCATCTGCCTGCCAGCGGGAGCAGCAACGGTCTATGCAAGGGACTGCACGATCCCTGCACCCGGGGAGTCGGGGGAATGCGTCATCGTGCTGGACGAGGTCTCTGCAGGACTCTCGGAGTTCGAAGTCACGGTCAGGATCGAGGACCCGCACGTTGGAACCATCACTTCGGTGAAGTTTCCTTCTTTTGCCCGGCTCAACAGCCGGAGCAAGGTTCCTGCAGGTTCCGTGACGCTCAAGGGTGCAGATACGAACAACATCGTCCGGCCGGGTGACAGGAACGTCATCCTCGCCACGCTCGGGATCCGCGGGGATGCAGCCGGAACAACCCCTATACAGGTGACCGTGCTTGGGATGAAGGACGATGGCGGAACGCCCTATACAGTACCCGGCATGAACGGGAGACTTGTCGTTCTCCCACACAACCCGGTTTCCGGAAATGGGGATGTGACCGATACGGCCGGGTCTTTGCCCTTTTCGGATATCAACGGCCCCCCTGGAGGCCATTCGGGAGATTTGTTGCACCCCGGTGACGCCGAGTCCGGTCCTGTCAATACAGAGGTTCCAACGCAGACCCTGACCCCAACCCCCACTCCGACAATGACGCCGACCCTGACCCCGACGCCAACTCCCACACCGAC
>JASEES010000010.1 GCA_030019395.1 Methanolinea sp.
CATCTGCAGCGCCTACGTCAAATCTGTAGTAGAAGCCCTCAACCCGGAGTTCTCTGTCGGGGTCTCCATGGCCCGCTGCAGGGGTGACGGGTTTTGCGAGATGGTGATTGCCCGGAAAGAACAATTCCGGGACTAATTTTCCGCTTGTTCCCAAACTGGTATGATCCCCGGGACCATCCCCCACCACGGGGTCCCCTGGCATGCTCTCCCGATCGGCAAAGTCTATGAGATCCTCCGTTCAGGATCCGGGGGGCTCACCCGGCAGGAGGCACTCCACCGTCTCGCACAGTATGGGAAAAACACCCTTCCATCCCGAAAGGCTCCCGGTCTTCTCCAGGTCATCATCCACCAGTTCAAGAGCCCCCTCATCTACATCCTTCTTGCGGCGGGAGTCATCTCTATCCTGATCGGGGACGCCAGGGACGCTGCCTTCATCTTTCTGGTTGTCTGCATCAACGCCGCGATCGGGACGATCCAGGAGTGGAAGGCAGAGCAGAGCGCTCAGAAGCTCCAAAGCCTCCTCCGTGTCACGGCCCGCGTCAAACGGGACGGTGCCTGGCAGAATATTCCTGCCGAAGACCTCGTAATCGGCGACGTCGTCCTCCTCGAGTCCGGCATGAAAGTCCCGGCTGACATGAGGCTCCTGCATACGGCAAACCTGTCCATTGATGAATCCCTTCTCACCGGCGAGTCGGTCGCGGTCCAAAAAACGGTGGGCATCACGGAAGAGAAGGCACCGGTGAGTGACCGCTTTAACATGGCATTTGCCGGGAGCACGGTCGTCTCCGGCAGAGGGTGCGGCATCGTCACGGGGACAGGGACCCGCACCGAGGTTGGGCTGATAGCCGAGGCCGTCTCGGAAACAGAGTCTGCAAAACCCCCTCTCCTCATCCGCATGGAGATTTTCTCCCGGAACGTAGGCGCACTCATTGTCTCGGCCAGCATCGTGATGGCTATTGCTGCACTCTCCCAGGGCGTGCCTCCCGTCGAGGTCTTCTTCCTTGCCGTTGCCCTCGTCGTCTCCGCGATCCCGGAGGGGCTGCCCGTTGCTATCACCGTTGCCCTCTCCATCGCGGCATCCCGTATGGCACGCAGGAACGTCATCGTGAGGAAACTTGCTGCCGTGGAAAGCCTGGGGAGCTGCACCACAATTGCAACAGACAAGACAGGGACACTGACCGTCAACCAGCAGACCGCACAGGCAGTCTTTATCCCCCCGGGCACGATAGTCGAGGTGACTGGTGCCGGTTACGATCCGGGGGAGGGAACTTTCCGGATCGCGGGGGAAGAAATACCTGAACAGGTTGCCGGTGCCGTCCGGGGCCTCGCCAAAGTTGCGGTCATCTGCAACGAGGGGACGCTGTACAGGGAAGACGGGACCTGGGTCCACAGCGGGGATGCAATGGACGTCGCACTCCTCGCTCTGGGATACAAGGCAGGTCTCGTTCCCGACGAGGTCAGGAATGGCATCGAAAATGTCGCTCATGTGCCTTTTGAGTCGGAAAGGATGTACGCCGCGGTCTATTACCGCGAGGGAGAGGATCCGGCGGGCCCCGTGAAAATTGCTGTCAAGGGTGCCGTCGAGGCTCTCCTCCCGTACTGCAGGGCAATGGCAACCCCGGCAGGAACCGTGCCTTTCGATCCTCTCCTGGTCGGGTCGTACATGGAGACCATGATGGAAAAGGGTTTTCGGATCCTCGCGGTCGCCGAAGGGGCTCTCCGCTCCGCACCGGGACCGGATCCCGGACTGGAAAAAACAGCACCCGAACTCACGCTGAACGGTCTCGTCGGGTTCATCGATCCCCTCCGGCCAGACGTCAAAGACGCTGTAAGGGTCGCCCACGGAGCGGGAATCGACGTTGTCATGATCACGGGGGACCACCCCCGCACAGCCTTTGCTATCGCCCGCGATCTGGACATT
Organism: Methanolinea sp.; assembly: GCA_030019395.1. Taxonomy (GTDB): domain Archaea; phylum Halobacteriota; class Methanomicrobia; order Methanomicrobiales; family Methanospirillaceae; genus Methanolinea_A. The sequence continues at coordinate 1,922 of JASEES010000010.1, forward strand.
GCAAAGGACTTCGGGGAGGTTCTGACCGGTAAGGATCTTGCCGCCATGGGTGATCCGATGCTCCCCGCCTACGGGGAAGTCATCGACAGAACGCGGGTCTTTGCCCGGGTCACGCCGCTCCAGAAGATGGAGATCGTGGACGCCCTAGTCCGGCGGGGTCACTTTGTCGCGGTTACGGGGGATGGCGTCAACGATGCGCCTGCGCTCCGGCGCGCAAACATCGGTGTCGCCATGGGTTCGGGGACGGACGTGGCAAAGGATACTGCCTCGATGATCGTGACGGACGATAACTTCTCCTCAATAGTCGCAGGCGTCGAGGAGGGGCGGTTTGCCTATGACAACATCCGGAAGGTCACCTACCTTCTCATCTCGACGGGCCTTTCAGAAGTCGTCCTCTTCATCCTCGCCCTCCTCGCGGGCCTCCCCATTCCCCTCCTCGCAGTCCAGCTTTTGTGGCTGAATCTCGTGACGAATGGTATCCAGGGAGTGGCCCTCGCCTTCGAAGCCGGTGAAAAGGACGCCATGACAAGGAAGCCACGGCCCCCCGGTGAAGGGATTTTCAACGGTCTCATGGTCCGGGAGACGCTGCTTTCGGGTCTGACAATCGGACTGGTGGCATTTTTGGCATTCTGGTGGTTCAATGCGAGCGGAACGGAGGAGACCGTTGCAAGGAACCTGCTCCTCCTCCTCATGGTTCTCTTCGAAAATTTCCATGTTTTCAACTGCAGGTCCGAGTACCAATCGGTATTCCGCGTTCCTATCCCCAACAACTATTTCCTCATCGGGGGAGTGATCCTCATGCAGGGTCTGCACATCATCTCCCTGCATGTCCCCCTCATGCAGGAAATCCTCGGACTTGTCCCTGTCACCCTCGAACAGTGGCTGGTATGCCTTTGCATAGCAGGCTCTGTCGTCGTGGTCATGGAACTTTTCAAGTTGTTTAACCGGTCTGACAGGGACCGGAGGAGCCGGGGGAAAACGATTTCCCTATCCGGGAGGGAGGACAACGCCTGCTGAAGGGGAACAATGGTCATCACGGGCCGGGTTTATCCTTGCTGCTATCGGCTCCGCGGTTGGCATCGGAAACATCTGGCGTTTTTCATCGGTCGTTGGCCAGAACGGCGGCGGAGCCTACCTCATCCCCTACTTCATCGCGGTCTTTGCATGTGCATTTCCCCTGATGGTTTTCGAACTCGCGATGGGTCGGAGCTTCCATGGGACTGTTGTCGGTGCGTTCCGGGCTGTCAGGCCATCTTTCCGCATTGCCGGGTGGTTCCTGTGCGCAACGATATTTCTTGTCCTCTGCTACTACCTCGTCATCACCGGCTGGACAGCGGCATACGCACTTTTCTCGCTGGCAGGGGTGAGCATAACGTTTGCAGATTTCACGGCATCAGACATGCCGGTGTTCTTCTTCCTTTTTTCCGCCGCTGTTACAATCGGTGTCGTTTCGCGGGGCGTGCGGAAGGGAATAGAACGCGTTTCGGTCATCCTCATCCCGGTATCGGTGGCAATCCTGATCGTGATGGCCCTCTACGTCACAACCCTTCCAGGATTCCTGGAAGGCACGGTGTTCCTGTTTTCCCCCGACTTTTCCGTGCTCTTTGATCCTCTCGTCTGGAGTGCTGCGTTCGGGCAGGCATTCTTTTCCCTCTCTGTCGGGACCGGGATTCTCCTCACCTACGGGGCATACATGGAAAAAGGCATACCAATCCCCCGGTCTGCCCTTGTCATCACCCTCGCGGACCTTGGCGTCGCCCTCCTCGCAGGGATCGTCATCTTTCCCCTCGTCTTCACGTTCGGGCTTGAACCAGCGGCAGGGGCAGAACTCGCCTTCTCAACCCTCCCGAAGGCATTTGCCCTGATGCCGGGCGGAGTTATCTTTGCCGTTTCGTTTTTCCTCGTCCTCTTCTTTGCGGCGATCACATCGGCTGTCTCCATGCTCGAGGTGGGAGTGTCCTCGCTTCGCGAGGCAGTGTCATGGTCCCGGGAAAAGACTTCGCTCCTCCTCGGACTTGTCATGGTGGCCATAGGCCTGCCCTCAGCCCTCAGTTACAGCGCGGCGAACTGGACCGTCGGGGGCGTCAAAATCCTCGACTTCATGGACGAAACCGTCGGCACTCTCGGGCTCCCCCTGGCGGCCGTTATTCTTGCCGTGAGCTTTTCCTGGTTTGCTCCACGGGAGATCCTGGACAGGGAGATTGGCAGGTCATTCGCGGGAATCGTCCACCCGCTGTGCAAATATGTCATACCGGCGATCCTCCTTGGGACAACTCTGGCACGGCTCGCCTCCGGAATCGACATTGCAGACCTCCGTCTCCTCCCCGGGAGCCCGGGGATGGGGACCCTGATGCAGGTAGGAGGGATGGTCCTCATCGGTGCCGGGACTCTCATCGTCGTCTCGCTCCTGTGCCGGTTCGGGAGATGTCCGTTCGGACGGCGCCTGTTCCGGAAAGGGTGACCCTGGCCCGCTTTTTACCGAAAGGGGAGCCTGGGATATCCCCCATCTGTTCAGGGCGGTGTCGCGGTGTTACCCGCAGTCTTCCTCTTCCAGAACTTGAAGACCTCGAACCAGAGCACGCTTGCCACCCCCGCTGCCGAAGCGACCAAGAGGGCCATGGCGGACACCGGGGCAAAAGAGAAGAGATCCCTCATCGGGGGGAGTGAAATGACGAGAGCCAGGCAGAGGAGTGTCCCGGAAATGACTATCCAGAACGCCCTGTTTGGCAGCCCGAGTGTCTCCCAGAAGGGGAGGGTCCACGACCTGTTGATGAGGATGAGGCCGAGGTTTGCCGCAACAACGGTCACGAACGTGAGTGTCCGGGCCTCGTCATCCCCCATCCCCGACAGGAGTGCCCAGAGGTAGACGAGGAGCACACCGGCGAATGCCACGCCTCCCTGGAAGAGGCCAAACTGCAGTGCCTTTCCCGAAATGATGCCTTCGTCCCTCTTCCGCGGCGGCCTCTTCATGATATCCTCTTCCTCCCTCTCGGACTCAAAGACAATGGAACACGCGGGGTCAATGATCAGCTCGAGGAAGACGATGTGGGCCGGGAGGAGGACGAGCGGGGTGGCCAGGAGCACGGGGACAAGGGACATGCCCGCGATGGGGACATGGATCGAGAAGATATAGGCCATCGCCTTCTTGAGGTTATCAAAGATCCTCCTCCCCATGCGGACGGCGGCCACGATTGATGTGAAGTTGTCATCGAGCAGGACGAGTGACGCCGATTCCCTCGCAACGTCTGTCCCCCTCCGGCCCATTGCAATGCCGATATCCGCCGCCCGGAGGGCCGGTGCATCGTTGACGCCGTCCCCCGTCATGGCAACCACCTCGCCGTGCTTCTTGTGCGCCTGGACGATGCGGAGTTTCTGGGCAGGGACGACCCGGGCAAAGATCGATGTCAACCTCCCCCTCTCCTCAAGTTCCGCGTCCGTTAAACGGTCGAGTTCCGGGCCCGTGATGATGTGGTCAACGTCCGGGAGGCCAATTTCCGCACCCACCGACCGGGCCGTGAGAGGGTAGTCCCCGGTGATCATAACGACGCGGATCCCGGCAGCCCGGCACTCCGCGACCCCCTCGCGGACGCCCGGACGGACGGGGTCTGCAAACCCTATCAGCCCGAGGAACGTGAAGGAAAAAGCGTGCTGGTTGTCCGGGAGGGCTGCCGGGCGGAATGATGCCTTTGCGACGCCGAGAATGCGCAAGCCCTGCGAGGCCAGGGCATCCACCTGGTTATCGAGGTCCGTCCGGCGGCCGGGTTCGAGGTGGCAGAGATCCGCAATGGCTTCAGGAGCACCCTTGGCCGCGATCACGAACTCCGACCCGTCGCGGGAACGCCAGACGTTGGACATGGCCATGAGCTCGGGGGAGAGGGGATACTCCTGTACGAGGTCCCAGCTGGCATGGACATGCTCGGTCTTTCCAAATTCCCCTGCGGCGAGGGAGAGGAGAGCCTTCTCCATCGGGTCGAACGGGTCCTTCTTGCATGCCAGGATGGCAAATTCTGCAAGTTCGTGGCACGAATCGGGGACCGTTTCGTCGCTCCTGCACCCAAACGGTGTCACTTCCCCGTTACAGCAGAATGCCTTCACAGACATCCTGTTCTCGGTGAGGGTGCCTGTCTTGTCCACGCACAGGACCGTTGCTGCCCCCAGCGTCTCGACGGCGGGAACCTGGCGCGTGAGCACATGGTAGCGGGAGAGCCTCCATGCCCCCAGCGCAAGAAACACCGTCAGGACAACGGGGAACTCCTCGGGAAGGATTGCCATCGCGAGCGTAATCCCCGCAAGAAGGCCATCCACCCAGCTTGCGTGGGAGAGCCCGTATACCACGGCTATGACAGCACACAGGGACATCCCGGCAACGGCAATCTTCCTGACGATACCGGCGACCTCCCTCTTGAGGAGACTGTCCTCCCTCTCGACTGCCATGAGGGCCCGGCCGATCTTTCCCATCTCCGTCTTCTGCCCGATCGCGGTAACCCTGGCAAGTCCCTGTCCCTGGACAACGAGAGTGCCCGAGTAAACGAAGGGAAGATCGTCTCCACCCGGGGGTGAGGGCTCCAACCCCTCCCTGCCTGCCGTTTTTCGCACGGGGACCGATTCCCCGGTCAGCAGCGACTCGTCGACGGAGAGCGACTGGGAATAGAGGAGGACCCCGTCTGCCGGGACACGGTCTCCCTCGGAGAGGACAAGGTAATCACCGGTAACGACCTCCCTCCCGGGGATCCGGACCAGGTTTCCGTCCCTGATGACGAGCGCCCGCGGGCTCGAGAGGTTCCGGAGGCTCTCGAGGGCCTTCTCCGTCTTGTTCTCCTGGTATACCGTGATGCCGATGATCACGATGACGAAGGAAAGCATCAGGAAGCCTTCCTGGATGTCCCCGAGCAGGAAGTAGATTGCTCCCGTGGCAACGAGGAGGAGGAACATCGGTTCCCGGAACACTCCGAGGATAATCGCAGCAGGGCTGCGACGCCGGTCGGACGGGATCTCGTTATATCCCTCCACCTCCTGGATCCGGGAGACTTCGGCACTCGAGAGGCCGGAGAGTGAGTCAAAGGAGAATATCTGCATCAAAAACCCCGCACGTGTCCTGCGCAATGGTCTCCTGGTATTGTATCCCTGACCTTCTGAAAAGAACGGCGGCCTCGCACCAGTGGTTGTGCAGGAACAACCTACCCATGATGGGGATAAGGTTGCCCGGCGGGCCGCAAGAACTTTTTGTTACTCTCCCGGGACGCTGGCCCCGGGATCATTCCTCTTCTCCCCCGTACCACCTGCGGAGAAGGACATAAGCGACGACCACCGCTGCAAGAACAGCCCCGGCGACCGGTATTCCAACCGAGATATTCCCGAGTATGAGCCTCCATATGATGTCGGACCCGACTGCAAAAAGGAGACATTCTGCAGAGGCGCCGATTGCAACGGCAAGCAGTATCTGCAAAGGTGACAGGCCGACGAGCATGCCGACCAGTGTCGCGCCGACCCCTCCTGTCCCCTGGAACGGGAGGAAGACAAAGAATGCAACCCCGAGGACTGACCACCGGGCAATCCAGGGCCTTTTTTTCATGAATTCATCTCCCTTACCCAGAAAACCTGATATCCAGGGACCAAGGACAGGGATCTGGAGGGCAAGCCTGATATTGAGTATCATGAAAAGGCTCGTGAGGACATCGAGGAGTGCAAGCGAGATTGCCATGAGCCACCATGGAATACCAAGGGCGATCCCGACCGGGATGAGCGATTCCTTGCCGGACGGGGGGATGTAGTAGAGGATCATCAGGCCTCCGAGGATCAGGGCCTTCTCGAGAGGGAGGATCAGGACACAGAGGAAATAATAGAGAAACGCAAGGAGAGGAGCGAGGACGAGGGAGAAGACTACTGATGGAAGAGAATCCGTCCCTGTCCCAAGGAGGCGTCCCGGATATGACGGAAAAGTCATGGCAGGTACAGACAAGCTTGTCTCCTCTCCTCAATACCTTTCAGGATGACGGAAGAAGATATCTCCACCGGTAAAGATAAGAAAACTATTTGTTAAATACTAATGACACCGGGGGTACAATGAAGCAGAACACGTTTTATTTACTGGTCGGGGTTGTCGGCCTTGTTGAGGTCGGGCTCTTCATGATCTCGGTCAGTCTGCACAACCCGCTTATCATAATGGCAGGGTTTATCATGGGTGCGGGGCTCGTCTACGTCTCCCGGCTGATGGTCACGGATATCAGGGAAGACGAACGGTCCCGGCTCATCACGCAGAAGGCAGGGCTCCGGACACTCGAGGTCTTCTGGATAATCTTCTTTGCCGTCAGCCTCGGAACGGCTGTAATCGGCTTTTCGACCCCGCTTGGAATACCCCGGCCCCGGGAGTTCCCCCATGATTTTCCACGCGATCAGCCCTACCTTGGATATTTCGGCATCCTCCAGATGATCCTGCTCTGCTGCATTGCATTCCTCTACATTGCATTCCGGATCTATTATGCTCGCAGGTACGGGGAGTGGGACACCGATGAAGAATAAAATAAAGGTCTACAGGGCAATGCGGGACCTTACCCAGGAAGCACTGGCCCAGGAGCTGAAGGTAACCCGCCAGACCATCCTTGCCATTGAGAAGGGTAAGTATGACCCGTCCCTCGAACTTGCATTCAAGATAGCCCGGTTTTTCGGGGTCCCGATTGAAGAGATATTCACCTACGAATAATTTTTCCCTCCGGCTTGTTTTCCATTCCATATGTATTGTTAATTTGTCTATTAGTAAATTATAAATAACACTATGTTAAATTTATTTTACGTCAGCTATCTGCTGACACCCAAAGATACCTGGAAAGGAGGAGAATATGAAAAGACTGGCATATACACTGACACTGGGAATACTCCTTGGGTTCCTGCTCCTCGTCACTTTTCCGGTGCAGGCCATACCATCGGCGAGTCTAAACGCCCGCCCTGATGCCTGCGCCATGGATGGAACGGGACTTTCGGAGAGAATGGGCCGGTTGCTCGACTCACTCGAGGAAAAGGGTTTCGATGTGAGCGCCATCAGGGCCGCACTCGGGAATGGCGATACTGGGACTGCAAGGACACTCCTGCAGCAGTTCCTGCAAGATAACAAGGATGCGCTGCCGGAAAAGCCGGCCAGGATTGACAGCCCGGCTCGTGGAGTGTCTCAAGCCGGGAATACCGACAGCCCGGCAGTCAACAACCCGGCATCCACCGGAAATACCACTGTGTTCAGGACACGGCATGGTAAGGGCCTAACGACACAAAAGAGTATCCAGACCGCATGATCAGGCAGACACGAAGGAAGAAGGGTGATGAAACCACCCCCTCCTGATAGCAGGGTGCGTGACTGTGATGACACCATGACGACCCCCCCTTTTTTTCGGATACAATTCCAGGAGAGGATAGTCCCCGGGTACCAATCGCTGGCGTGATACGATCCCCTTGCCCCCATCCAGACTGGTTTTCAGGCCCCGGGCACCTCTCCATTTTTGATATCGTCAGCCCTCTCCTGCCTTCACCTTACCCGCGTGGCGGTGTCTTCCTGTAAGCCATGCCCTGGAAGATTGCTATCTTTTCACCTGCATCGTCCGTCACCTCGACGGTGTAGGTTGCAAGCCGGGGATTCAGGGCAAATTCCCGTGCTTCCGCACGCAGGCTCCCCGACTTTGCGGCTTTCATGTAGGAGATATGGGCATTGATTGCGGCTGCAGGCACACCGTGGGAGTTTGAGGCCAGTGCAAATGCACAGTCTGCGAGAGAGAAGATGGCACCCCCGTGGACGGTCCCATGACTGTTGAGGTGCTTCTCCCGGATGGCCATCCTGACTCCGGCCACACCTTTTCCGACATGTAGGAGTTCTATCCCGTTTTCCCTTGCGAAGAGATCCTTCTCAAAAAATTCCTCGATTGCATCCATGGAGGAGAGATTGTGACCGGCGGGAAAAAAAGGGTTCGGGACCGGGTGGGTGAATCACACCGTTCCTGATATCCACGGGGAATGTCTTCTCCTTAGCGCTGATCTCATGATTTCTTTCTTGTTTCCAGCAGCTGTGACTCTATTGTCGCCTTTACATCTCCCGGGCCGGGAATTTTCTCCATGACGAGTTCAAATCCCCCTTCTCCAGCCGTGTTGATGAAAAGGTCTCCAAAATTGAAGAGCCGACCGAAGAACGACTGGTCGAGGTGGACATCCGTGATGCGGTTCATCGGTAACGTGCTGCTCCTGCGCGAGAACAGGCGTGCCTCCTTCATAATTCTGTGCGTGGTCACAACGTATGCAATCCTCCTTCGCCTGAGTTCCGTGTAGGCAATGTACAGGATGCCAGAAATGGCGGCAACGGCCTTTGCTTCAAAAACAGGCAGCACGATACTGAAACCGAGGAGAATTAACCCCAGCAGGTAATGCAGGATATATCTCCATGCGGATGGGTGAAGAACAAGGAGGACACCTTCACCGGGAGCAAGGTGTTTCCGGATATTCCGGGGGACTGTCGGGCTGAAGATTCCCATAGGTGAGTGATAGGGTAACTCCGTTCCCATGAACCTTTTGATGACCAAAAAAGAACGTGGCAGCAGAGAGGCCGGCTTTTTTCACGGTATTAAGGGAGGACAACTGCACATCGGTCGATGCAGGGGAAAACGTGAGTGAAGGGAAAGGTTCCCACTTTAAAAAGATCATACCATGGATCTTTTTCCTTTTTTGTCAGTCACACATGTATCCCTTCCTCCCGAGAACAGCAGGTATTTCCCGCTCGGCAAGGCCCGGATCCTTCCCCATCGCCTCTTCGACTTCCTTCCACGCCTCCCGGAGAGCCGGGTCGTTCGTGTGGAGTGCGAGGGTCCCTGTGATGAACCCGGCAGGTTTTCCATCGGGAGACCGGATGCGGAAGACCACGCACCGGTATGCCTTGCACTGGGCCGGGCTGGTCTCATGGATACAGCAGAAGAACAAGTCCCCTCCCGGCCGGAGGAACGGGCATGCAGACGGGTGCCGATCGATCCATTCCCTGTCCAGGAAGAGTTTGCGCTTGTCTTCGTCAACGCGTGCCAGGAAGCCGGTGCCGGTCGAGACCGAACACGCATCAAACTCAAACGGACCAGTCTGCCGCTCGATGGCGATGTAATCACCCATGTGCATGCAGCACTGCCCGCACTGCCGGCAAACGAATCCCATTGCCACGTTATTATGACGCCCTGGCCAATAAAACCAGGGCACGGCACTATCCCGTGGACGAAACGGTAAAATTATCCGGGAAAAAGAGCATACCTGCAGGTCAGTATGGCGGGCACTCCCGGCACCGGCGAGGATCACGAAGACGAGGATTCCTGCATGCAGTGCGGGCTCTGCTGCAGGGTCTTCGGGAACGGGATCTCCCCCACCCCCGAGAACATCTACTCGTGGATTGTTGACGGAAGAACGGAAATACTCCGCCATTTCAGAGCGTGCAGGGCAGACGGGACCTGGATACGCTGCACGGAACTGGATGCACCCGGAACAGGGAGTATTACGGCTGTGGAGATGCGTGACCCGGAGACCGGTGAATATCCTACCGTCTGTCCCTTCCTCCGCCGGGTCGGAAAGACCCGTTACACCTGTTCCATTCACGCAGATAAACCAGACATGTGCAGGAACTACATGCCCTGGGTCTTTGGGGAGACCTACTTTCCCCGGTGCAGGGCACTGGAAAAGAAAGGGGAGGTGTCGCCGTGGTCCCGGATCCCGTGATCGGCAGACCGGCTGCCTTGCAGGACGGGACAGCCCCGGGTGATCCGGAAAAGACACGCACGTGTTCCTGCAGGAGTGACAATCCGTTATGAAAGAGATCAGGGTAGTCGTGTCCGGGCGGGTTCAGGGGGTCGGCTACCGGTATTTCGTCAGGGATGCCGCACTCCGCCGCAACATACGGGGCTGGGTGAAGAACAATCCGGACGGGACAGTGAGCATCGTTGCTGCAGGGGACAGCGATACGCTTGAACAATTCCTGGAGGATATCCGGGCAGAAGGTGACCCCTTAATCAGGATCGCGGACATCTCTCTTACCTGGTCCGGTGAGGTCACGGAAACGTGGCAGGGGTTCGAGATACGCCGCTGATCGGGCGCATCCCCGCAAGGTCCGGATGATGTCACTCCTTGTCCTCTTTCTCCTCGTCCTTCTCTTCCTTGCCTTCCTGAGCATATACGCAAAAACTCCGCCTTTTCTCTCGCTCCTCGCCGGGGCAATCATCTTCGGCATGGGCGCGGGAATGGACTTTGGGACCGTGCTCGGGGCAGTCATTGCCGGGCTGGGACGCGTCTTTGCACTCTTTGCGATCATCATCTTCTCCGGAGCTGTCATCGCCCTGACACTCCGGGAACAGGGACACCTGGAGAGAATGGTCGCAGACCTCCGCACCGGGTTTCCCGGGAGCTGGAGCCTTGCAGCGATTGCAGGGTATGTATTCTCCCTCCTGACGACCTGCTGCATCACCGCTTTCGTCATACTTGCGCCCGTTATCGGCCGGACAGGAAGCGACCGCCACCAGAAGAACATGCTCCTCTTCCTCACCGCCGCAGGAAGCGTTGTCTCTTATACGCTCGTTTTTCCAACACCCGTCATCATCCCTCTCCTCCTCGGATTCGGGTCGGGTCTGTCTCCCCTCCTCTATGATATCGTTGCCATTCCCCTCTCCCTGGCACTCCTTGCAGGACTTGTCCTCCTCTTCCGGAAAATTTCAGGTGGAAAGGGCGGGATTGCAGCCTCCTCCCCTGCTGCAGGTGGATCGGACGTGTTATCTTCCCTTCGGGCATGGGCTCCTTTCATCGCCATCGTGGTCTCCATACCTCTCTGTCTCTTCGTCTTCTCCCTCTCGCACGAATCGATGATTCAGGCAATAATGCTCGCCGGGCTGGCAACCGCCCTCATCCTTGCACCTGCAGAGGCGCGTTCGACAGGTCTTAAAAAAGGGACGACGCACGCAGGCCTGATCATGTTCGATATCTGCGGTGCGGGAGCACTGGGAAACGTTATCCTGGAAAGTGGATTTGCAGGTGCGGTCTTCCCCGCAGTGAGCGGGACGCTCCCTGCTGTCCTGATACCCTTTGCATTTACGGCGATCATCCAGGCGGCACTCGGGTCCCGGGTGGCAACAGCGGTAATCGCCTCCCAGGTCATGGCAGGAACTGCCCTTGCCAGTGTCCTCGCACCCCTGCCCCTGATCCTCTCGGTTGCTGCCGGAGTATGCATCGTCTCCTGGCTGACCGACCCCTTCTTCTGGCTCCTGCACCGCACCACGGATGCAACCATCAGGGAAATCTCCCTTGCCTACACGCTCCCCCTCGCTGCCTGCGGCGCAGGCGTTCTCTTCCTGGCACTGGTACTGCACTCCATGCCTTTCCCGGGCTGACTGGGAAGGACCCGGTCAGGAAACGATGAAGTCGGAAATATTCCTCCGCGGAGTCTGCGGGACCCGCTTTGCGTACCCGGTGCGAAAGAGCACCTGGATTGTGTGTGTCCCGGGAATTGCCAGAAGTTCGGAGAGACCGGCCCTGACCTCTTCCATCTCCCTGTAGCCGGCCACCGGGCTTGCGACCGGCTGGAGGGCAAGGGAGAGGGAACTGGCTCTGAGGTGTATCCTCTCAAAGGCCCTTCCTGCCCTCACCTGGTCGATGCGGAAATCCCCCTTCGTGGAGAGCCACCCGATCCCGCCGCATTTCTCCATTATCTTCCCCAGATCGGATACGGCTCTCCGCCGGAATGCCTCCGGGTTGCGAAGAACAGATTCCCGGGAAAAGAGGAACGCACCGGTGAAAAATCGTGTAATCTTCCCATACCCGGACTGTGCAAACCCGTACCCGTCCCCGGACCGGGCGGCCTCTGCATCCGTGAACCGGAAGTAATCGCAATATTCCCTGAATCTTTCCCTGTTGGAGAGTTCGCGGGCAAGCGCATCCACGACCAGGTCCCGTATCTCCCGGATCAGGTCCCTGTCGTTTGTAAACCCGAACGGGACCAGCTCGCTATCCCCGGCTGCTCCAAGCTCGCCGGCAACGGAGAGAGGGACTGGCCTGTCAGAATAGGGACGCCGGTTGGTTTGGCGGACAGGGATCGCATGAAAGAGGGGATCCGGCTGGATTCTTGCGTCCCTTTCGAGATCGATGCTGGCCACGGGATCCCGGAGTGGCTTGACGGGATCCGGCCATCCCGCCGGGAAAAGGTCGATGTCGGCACGGTAACCCGATGCCCGGGCAGCAATGTCGAGGTTCTCGAGGAATGCCCCGCAGGAGAGGAATGCCTGTCGGCCGGAAGGATCCAGCGCACCTGCAACCCGGGAATGATCGATGGATAAAACAATCCTCGATGCCCCCGGGAGGGCGACTTTCCAGGGCTGGGAGTTCCGGTGACTGGGGGCCCGGATGGCATACCCTATGAGGGAGAGGCGAATATCTTCCTCTCTCCCTCCCTGCACATGCGGATCATTTTTGTCCCGGAATTGCCGGGAACTTTCGCTTTCTGTGCGCATGCGGTCTTCTAATCACCATCCTTCCGGGGTCGCAGATAAAAGTAGAGGGAGACGGCAACGATGAGGGTCCCGAACGTGACAATGTTTGCAAGCAGGACGATCACGTCACCGATGTGTGCACCGTAGAGGGCCCAGAGGCTTACTCCTGCCATGAACTGGACGAATGTCAGGGGACTGACATCATCAACAGACCGTGTCCGGATCATCTTGTGGATCTGGGGGACGAACCCAAACGTTGTCAGCATGGCGGCAATGCCTCCGACGATGAACCAGAGATCCATGGATCACACCGTAACAGGATCGTTTTGTTCCGGGGGATGAGAAACATTGTCCTGACCGGGTCTGCCCTTGCTGCAGGATCTCTCCGGGAGAACAGACTGCCGACGCGGGAGGTAGGATATCCTTACCCGGTTTTCGTGGATGGCAATCGCTAAAACGACAGGCTTTCTCCCCCCGGATCCCTAGACAACAAGCCGCCTTCTCATCAGGTAGATCGAGACGAAGAAAAGGACCGTGCAAACAACCGCGATCCACGCAATGCTGTACAGGAACAGAGGCAGCGAGACGGATGCCAGGGTGAACGACCGGGACACCGTCACCACCTGGGCGAGGGGGAGGACTGCCATCGCAAAGACCTGGATCGGCCCGGGCAAAACCGAAAGGGGGAAGAAAGTCCCCGAAAAGAGGAACATCGGCGTGATGAAGAGGAAGGCAGGGTAGTTGAGGGTATCGATCGAGGGGGAAATGGCTGTAAAGCACATGGCAATGCCGGAGAAAAGGAGCCCTGCAAGGAATGAAAAGGGAATCACGAGGAGGGACGAGGGAAGGGCGACAACCCCGAACGCTATGAGAACGACGAGCATTGCCGTTGTATAGATCAGGCTCCGGGTCGCACCCCACAGGAGCTCGCCGGCAATCACGTCCTCTATCGAGAGTGGTGTTGCAACCATGGCATCGTACGCCTTCTGGTAATACATCCGGACAAACGAGGAGTAGGTACACTCGAAGAAAGATGAGTTCATCATGGAGATGGCAAGCAGGGCCGGAGCTATGAAAGACACATAGGGCACGCCATCGATCTCGCCCACGAACAGGCCGAGGCCGTATCCCAGGGCAAGGAGGTACAGGACAGGTTCGACGAACGGAGGTAGGAAATTCACGAGGTACGTCTTGAAAAAGACATCCCTGTTCCTCTGCCATACCTTCCACGCCAACCGCGTCGGCATGGGAAAAAATCGCCTCATTCCCGGAGCTCCCTCCCTGTGAGGGTGAGGAAAACATCCTCGAGAGTTCCCCTGCGGACGAAGACGCGGCCCGGGTTGCAGGTCTCGAGGATGCGCCTCGCAAGAACCCTCGGCTGGTCGGAAAAAGCCTGGACCATGTCCCCGTGGACCTCGTAGCGGCATCCCATTTCCTGCAGGCAGGCCAGAACCTGCGGGCTGTTCTCTGACTCCACGATCTCGTCCCCGGTATACCTCCTGACGAGGTCGGCGGGCCTGCCCTCGACAAGGACCCTGCCAGCGTCCATGATGACAAGCCGGTCGCAGAGCCTCTCGGCCTCCTCGAGGTAATGGGTGGTGAGAATAATGGTGTTTCCCATTGCCTGGAGAGCCTTCAGCTTCTCCCACATCATGTGGCGGGCCTGGGGGTCAAGACCGATGGTCGGCTCGTCAAGGATGAGGAGCCGGGGATTATTGATGAGCGCCCGGGCAAGGATGAGCCTCCTCTTCATCCCGCCCGACAGCCCATCGATCGGGACATCGGCTTTCTCGGTCAGCTGCATGAAAGCGAGGAGTTCGTCTGCCCTCTTTTGTGCCTCCCGTGCAGGGATATCGAAGTACCGGGCATAGACAAGCAGGTTTTCACGACATGAAAAATCCGGGTCAAGGTTCGTCTCCTGGGGGACAACGCCAAGCCATCTCTTGATCCCGGCCGGGTGGTCCTTCACGTCCAGCCCAAAAACCGAGAGGAACCCTGCTGTCGGGGGTGAAACGCACTGGATCATCCTCATTGTGGTGGTCTTTCCGGCACCATTCGGTCCGAGGAAACCGAAGACCTCTCCAGGCATGACCTCGAAACTGATGGTGTCCACCGCACGGACATTCCCGTAGTTCTTGACAAGATCCCGTGCCCGGATAATGGGAGAGCGGATTCTGTTGTCTCCCCTCTTCCCCTCCGTGGTCTCCTCACTCCCCTGCATGGGTGCGTCTTTAGGGTATGCGCTCCCGTAAACCAACACCCTTTCGATCGGGCAGAAACGTCGGTCAAGTGCCGGAGATACCGGGCACCGCCTATTTCTCCTGGGAGATTCAAGTGATTGCACGTGAGCGTTCCTGCGTCTCTCCTGCGGCGGCTCCTCGGTATCGAAGCCGTCCGTCGCCACGCACTCCTGTCCCTCCTTACAAGCACAGGTATCACGGCAGTCGGTTACCTCTCGACTGTCTATATTGCCCACGTCGCCGGGGCAGGGTTACTGGGAGCATACTATCTGTTTCTTGCCTATTACAGCATTGCAGCCCTCGTGTCCGACGGGGGTTTTGGGGGTGCTGCGGTAAGGAAGATGAGCAGGGATGGGCAGGAGGGTGCATTTTTCACTGCACAGGCTGTGGCAAGGTTGTTCCTGACAGGTCTCTCCATAGCCGGAATAATCCTTCTTGCTGCGCCTTTCATGCACGATGCACGGTCTGCCGGCCTCCTCCCCTGGCTCGTTGCAGCCCTTGCAATCGGTTCGGTATCAGGCATCCTTGCCTCCGGGATCTATGGCCACGGGAGCGTTGGTATCCTCCAGGCAGGTGAGTTCATCAGCACGGTGATCCGCGTTACCGTCCAGATCCTCGCCGTCGGCGCGGGTTTTGCCGTCGCAGGAATGGCAGGCGGATTTATCGCCGGACTGCTCGCGGCAGTCGCGATCAATGCCCGTTTTTTCCGTATCAGGCCGGCTGCATTCGGCCTGCGCCACTTCAGGCAGCTGCTCCCCGATGCCGCATGGGGTTTTTCCTCGTCTCTCGCAGCGGTCCTTGCACTGTATGCAGACACTGTCATTGTCGGGTACTTCCTGGATCCAACCGGTGTCGGATACTACAGGACACCGCTCCAGCTTGCCACACTATCCCTCTTCGTGGCAACATCACTCTCCATCTCACTCTTTCCCAGGGTAAGCAGCTGGCATGGACAGGGCGATACGGCTGCCATCCGTCATGCCCTGGAGAGGGCTCTTTCCTACTCCCTCGTCCTCGCGGTCCCCGTCGTATGCGGTGGGCTCGTCCTCGGAGAACGCCTCCTCTATTTCCTGTACGGGTCGCCGTTTATCGTTGCAACGCATGCATTCACCCTCCTCCTCCTGGCCCAGGTAGGCGCTGTTATCTTTGTGCTCGACAGCATGGCGCTCTCCGCGGTCGGAAAGTTTAAGGTGGTCTTTCTCATCAACGCCCTCTCCTGCGCATCCCTCGTCGTCCTGGAGATCATCATGGTCCCTTCCCTTGGCATCACCGGGGCTGCAGCAGCAGTCCTCATCGTCAGCATTTTCAAAGCCTGCCTGTCCCGGCTGGCGCTGTTCCGTTTTACGGGTGCGCGTGCAGAGATAGCCACAATCGGACATATCGCGGTCGCCGGCCTCCTCATGGGAGGATTCGTGTTCATACTCCGGTGGCTATTTTTCCCGACCCACGTCGCGGTGCTCGCCGGGATTGTCCTTTCGGGTGCACTCTTTTACTTCGTTATCCTTTTCCGGCTGGAAAGGGACCTCCGGAAGGAAATTGCGGAACTTGCAGAACACCTCGGAGTTGCCGGTATCCCCTTCCCCTGACACGTGATCGCCATCCCCGGGCACAAATACCATATGCCCCGGCGATGCACTCTCTCTTATGCCGATCCGCAAGCTCACCGTCAGAAACTTCAAGAGCTTTTCGCACCTCGAGGTGGAGCCCGATAACTTCACCGTGGTGATCGGGTCAAACGCATCCGGCAAGTCAAACTTCATCCAGGTGATCAAGTTCCTGCGGGACATTGCCAAGTACGGTCTGGCCAATGCAGTTTCGCTCCAGGGCGGAGTCGAGTACCTCCGCAACACGCTCATCGGGGCATCTGAACCCTTTTCGTTCCGGATCGATTATGTGCTTGACGAGAGGCGTTCCGACATCGTGGCCCTGAAATCCGGTTCTCCCGTCTTCTTCCGTCCCGGGGAGATTTCCTATACTTTTTCACTCTCCTTTCACGAAAGGGGGGAGAACTACGAGATAGCGTCCGATACTCTCACGGTGAGCGGTGAGTTCCTGCGGCTGGAGGGACAGGAGAAGAAGGAGACCGGGATCGGGACGATTCGCCTTGCACGGGAGGGGCGGGTTATCCATTATACCATCACTCCCCCGGACGGCCTCGAACTGCGCAATGAGGAACTCCTTCCCTTCTCGTTCCGGACGACAGAAGCTGACAGGAAGCAGCTGATCATGACGGTCCCCCTCTTCATCCCCGGCGTTCCATCGCTCGAGTGGATCTTCCGCGGAATGAAGGTCTACGACTTCGACCCCCGGCTCCTCAAAAGGGCAGTCCCTATCATGGGAAAAACCGACCTCGAAAAGGATGGAAGCAATCTTGCCATCGTGATCAAAAAGATCATCGACGACCCGGAACGCAGGAACCTGTTTTCCCGGCTTCTCCACGAAGTCCTCCCCTTCGTCGACGACGTGGAAGTCGAAAAGTTCATGGACATGTCGATGTTTTTAAAGTTAAAAGAAGTCTATAACAGGGAAAAATACCTCCCGGCGTCGATGGTCTCGGACGGGACCATCAACATCTGTGCCATCATAATCGCCCTTTACTTCGAGGAGCGGCCTGTTACCATCATCGAGGAACCGGAGAGGAACATCCACCCCTACCTCATATCCAAGCTCGTGGAGATGCTCAAAGATGCATCACGGAACAAGCAGGTCATTGTCACGACGCACAACCCGGAGATGCTGAAACATGTCAGTATCGATGACATTCTGCTCATAACCCGTGATCGCGATGGTTTTTCGAACGTGAGCCGGCCCGCGAACAGGCAGGAGATACGGGAGTTCCTCGAACAGGAGATCGGAATCGAGGATCTCTTCATCCAGAACCTCCTCGGGCTGGAATGACCAGGCGCAGACTCTTCCTCTTCGTCGAGGGAAACGATGACGAGCGGTTCTTCGCAAAGGTCGTCGTTCCCCTGTTCGAGTCCCGGTACAGGTCGGTCCACATCGTCAAGTTTGCCTGCATGAAAAGGGCCAGCGTCTGCCGCCTCGTGACGGGTATCCGCCGCATGAAGGATGACTTTCTCGTGTTCGCAGACATCGATAACGAACCGGGAGTGAAAGCCAAGAAACATCTCCTGATGGAGCGGTTCTGCGTTCTCGATAGCCGTGAGATCATCATAATCATCCGGGAGATAGAAAGTTGGTACCTTGCCGGTCTCGACGATGCGGCAGAAAGGGATCTTTCATTACCCCACCACTCTTCGACTGATGACCTCTCGAAGGAATATTTCAATTCACGCATTCCCCGCCACTTTGTCTCGCGGATCGCGTTCATGCTGGACATACTCTCCCGGTTCTCGGCACCGGTGGCATGCCGGAAGAACCGGTCCTTTCACTATTTTGCGACCCGGTACCACCTCGTGCCGTGCGATACATCCGCCGATAACCGGGGTGAGAGCGGGGGAGACTGAAGATACCGCGGGTATCCCCAGGGAGGGCGCGGTTGGAACGGACATGAAGGGACCGCGAGGGGTCTCTGGTGTCACACCTTTTATAGGGAGAGGCGCTATTCATTTTAGGTGCAGGGACGGGTGATAGAGAGATGGGAACACTGACAAGAGCAATCCCTTCACTCCTCGAAAAGAGAAGTTTCTGGATTGCCGTTCTTATCCTGTCCACTCTGTTTGCATTCTTCCTGAACTATTACGGCATGCAGAGGGGTCTCCTCTCCATCACGTCGCACCTGTTCTACATCCCCATCGTCATCGCCGCCTACTGGTTTACCCGGAACGGCGTCACACTCACCGTCGTCATAGCGATGGGGTACATGGCAATGGTCTATTTCTTCAGGTATCCCGAGGTCGAGAGCCTCGCCCAGGCAACTGCGTACTTCTACGTTTTTGTCGCAATCGGGTTGATTGTCGGATCCCTTTCCGGCACGCAGAAAGAACAGGAGAAGAGGTACCACGGGATTTTTGATTACTCGGAGGCCGGGGTATTCCTCGTCATTAACCTGCGGTCAGGACCCGTGATCGAGGAAGTCAATTACAGGGGCGCACAACTCCTCGGATACCGGGCAGGAGAACTCGCCGGGACACCGTTCCTCGACCTCTTCGCGGTCGGTCCGGAGAAGGAGAGAGTCATGGAAAGTATCAGTCGCGGGGGAACGGTGACAGACTTCGAGTGTCACCTCCGCAGGAAAGACGGGTATATCCTCCATGGCCTCCTTTCAGCAGGTCCTGTCCCCGGGAGAAGGACCGTCCTGACCCTCGTTGATATCACTGCCATAAAAAAGGCTGAAGAAGAACTCCGGGCGTCCCAGAGCCAGTACGTAAATGCATTAAACGCAATGATGGACGGAATCCTGCTCGTCGACCGGGACTTCAGGATCGTGCTCCTCAATTCCACCCTCCGGCGCTGGTTGTCGCATATCGGGGCGGAAGACAATGTAATCGGCATGGAGGTCGGGGAAGCCGTTCCCTGCATCAGCAGCCAGGTTTCCGACACGATCCGTTCCGTGTTCGAGACCGGGAAAGACGGGGAGACTATCCTCGATTTTCATTTCCGGGGCCAGGATTATTTCTTCGAGGCCCATCTCATTCCCGTTATTGCCGCCGAAGAGGTCACGCGGGTCATGATCATCATGAGGGACATCACGAGGGCCCGTCACCTGGAGAGGGAGAAGAAAAGGGCATACCAGCAGATCGAGAAGAACATTGAACAGTTTGCAATTCTCGGTGATCACATACGGAATCCCGTGCAGGTAATCATGGGCCTTGCCGATCTGGAAGGGGGTCCCTTTGCCGGAAAGATTCGCGAACAGGTCCACGAGATCGAGAAGACGGTCGCCCAGCTTGACCGGGGATGGGTCGAGTCAGAGAAGATCCGTGAATTCATCCGGAAATACTACGGTATCGGGGACGACACGTAGAACCGGGTTAAAAAAGACTTCCCGCACCCCGCAGGAGGGTAAAAGGCTTATCTTTTTTCGCGTTCACACATACCTGTGCGGGTGAACCTGTGCAGGTATCCATGAAACTCGAGATGAGGGACGCCCCCGGGCAGCTGGTGGCAGCCCTTCGCCCCATCTCCGAGGTGGGGGGCAACATTATCGCTGTTATCCACCAGAGGGACGAGAAGGCAACAAAGGGGGACACATTGAGTGTCCAGATAGTACTTGAACTGCCGGATCAGCGGCTCTCCGACCTCGTCAGGCTCATCCGGGAACAGGGTGTGAATATCCAGAGGATCGGGCACGAGAGGCTTCTCTACGAAAAAACGGTGATCGTGATCGGGCACCTCATCCACACCGATCTCGGCGATACCGTCGACAGGATCGACAGGACCGGTTTTGCAGAAGTCACAGGCCTCAATATCTGCATGCCCGCCATCACGCAGGTCTCATCGGCACGGCTTGTCGTCAAGGCTGTGAACAGGCAGGACATGGAACAGGCGATGGATATCCTCCGCGGTGTCTCAAAAGAGAAAAACTTCCTGCTCGTCGAGCCGCTGGAGGAGATCGAATGAAAGTTGCCATCCTCGGCATGGGGTCGGTTGGAAAGGGCCTCATGCAGGTCATCAGCGAGAGGGATCTCGGGCTCGTGGTCACTGCGGTTGCTGATTCCCGGAGTGCCATCATGGACAGGGACGGGATAAGCATCGATGAGGTGCTCGAAGCAAAGAGGTTACGCGGGTATTGTGGGGACACGTCCCTCTCCGCAATGGACGTTGTCACGAAGGGCACATACGACGTCCTCGTCGAGGTCACACCCACGAATGCACTCACAGGTGAACCGGGTCTGTCCCACATCCTCGCCGCCCTTGACAGGGGACGCCACGTTGTCACATCCAACAAGGGACCCATTGCCCGGGAATACGAACGTCTCAGGCGTTGCGCCGCGGAAAAGGGGGTCCTCCTCCGGTACGAAGCCACGGTAGGGGGGGCGATTCCCATCATCCACACCCTCGAGCAGGGACTGGCAGGAAACAGGGTGCTTGCCATATTCGGGGTCCTGAACGGGACGTGCAACTACATCCTCTGCCGGATGGCTGCCGAGGGTCTCTCCTACGAGCAGGCACTCCTCGAGGCACGCGAGATGGGGTATGCCGAGGCGGATCCAACCTACGATGTCAAGGGTATCGACCCTGCCATCAAGCTCGTCATCCTTGCAAATACATTCTGGAAAAAGCCCGTCCAGCTCGAGGACGTCGAAGTCACGGGGATCGACATGCTCACGAACGATGCCCTCCGCCTCGCCGAGGAACAGGACTGCACCATCCGGCTGATTGCCGAGGCAATTCCTGACAGGGGTATCCTCCGGGTCGCCCCACGTCTCCTTCCCCTCTCCCATCCGCTGGTCGTGGACGGGACACTGAATGCCATCACCATTGAGACAGACATGGCAGGAGAGATCACGCTGATAGGCAAGGGTGCCGGGTCGGTCGAAACGGCAAGCGCAATCATCGGTGACCTCCTGTATATCCGGGATTTCCATGAGGGGCGTCATAAGAAAACGCCGTGAGTTCCTCAAGCTGATGCGGGCCTGCACGGTTGACCGTGGCTACTTTACCGTGACAGACATCCAGAAACAGGCCGGAGTCCCCCGGAGTACCGCGCAGGACTGGATTAACCGTCTCCTCGATGAAGGATGCGTTGTCCTGAAGGAACGGAAGCTGGGCCGGAACCCGGCGAAGTATGCTGCCATCAGTGCACTTCCCTCGAGTGCCTGCAGGCGGATATTCACGACCGTCGATGGGGACAGGGTCGAGATTTACCACGAGTGCATGAGCAATGCGTGTGCAGCCTTTTGTGCATACCACCATTCGCGCGCGGGCGGCGTTCTCGAGGACGTGATGAGGGACGGCCCGCTTCTCCGTGAAAGGGCCCATCTTGGACAGAGCAGGATCGAGATCGGGCTCCATCCTGCCTCCGCGGTCGGGGTCGCAGGGGTCGAGAGAGAGGGAAACGACATCATACAGCACATCCGGTGCATTGGCGGGCCGGCGTATTCCCTCACCGACATGATGGCGAAAGCCGAAGGCGTCTGCGATGTGAAAATCCAAAAAAGCGGCGGGCTGGTGGAAGGGAGCGTGAGGACCCGTGCCCTCGTTCACCTGGTCATCGGTCTCGATGACACGGATTCCCGTGAAGGAGGTGCCACTTTTGCCATGGCCCTTGCACTCCTCCAGCACCTCGAGACCCTCAAAGGGGTGCTTCCCATCAGCCACCACATCGTAATGCTCAATACTGCCATCCCCGAGAAGACAACAGGCAACTCATGCAGTTACATCGAGATCGCAATTCCTCCCGAAAGATACGAGGATGTCCGGAACAGGGCACTCGTATTCATCCAGGACGAGTCGCTTTCGCCCGAATGGGGTATGGCGTTCCGAAGAGGTTTTTCGATTCCCGGGATTTTTCGTACCTTCGGATCGAAGGCACGCAGCGGGGTAGTTGATGAAAAAGAGGCTGAATCGGTTGCTGCAGAAAACGGTGTGGAGCTCTTCGGGGGAAGGGGCAGGATCGGTGCCCTTGCTGCAATAGCCCTTTCAGGCCTGCCCCACGAGATCCTCCTCCGTCCCTTTGCCCCGATCCCACCCGGGAGTTAACCGCCTGTTTTACCAATAAAAGGCCTGCCTCAAAAAAGGGGTATGAGCAGGAGCAGGAGGATGAGGATCAGGAGCAGTGTGGCAATCCTGATCAGGATAGTGCGCGCAGCCTGTGTCTCCTTATAGGACCTCGGCCTGATCTGGAGTGCTATTGTTGCAATGATCGCACCGGCCATGAGGCCGATGACGTTCTGGAGGGTGAGGATGATAGCGCTGATAGTCCCTCCTGGATAGAGAACGATCGAAAGCCCGCTCACGAGGGCAGGGGGGAGGAGGGCTGCCGCGACCGCCACTCCGGCGATTGTATCGGGTATTCCCTTTGCAAGTGCCACAATCGTCGCAAAACCAAGGAATATCGCCATGATGGCATAGACGGGACTCTGGTGCGTGCGTGCAAGTATTTCCCCGGTCACTTCCAGGGGGACGAAAAAACCGATGATCCACGTGACTGCGAGGGAGAACAGGATGAATGCGAGGAGAAGGGTGAAGATGTTGAAGATATCCCGGGCAACACCGATACCGTTCCCGGTCGCAGAATGGAGTGCAAAAGAGTATATGGGACCTATCATGGGTGCGATCAGCATCGCGCCGATGATGATCCCGACGTTGTTTAGAAAGAGCCCGATGAGTCCCACGATGCTGGCAACGCCGGCAAGAGTCAGGATTTTGGTATCGAGTTTCTCGTACGATTCAACAGATGCAAGCAGTTTCTCGATAGGAGACTTTTCATTCTTCTTTTCCCGTGATTCTTCTTCCTGCTTTTTTTTCTCGTCGAACGCGGGAAAGATGGTGAAGTCCGGCGAATAGACCTCGACGAGAGTCTCCTTGTCGACGAAGTCCAAAACCGTGCGGATCCGTGATACCAGGTCATCGAGTTTTGTATCAGGAACAACGAGCGTAAACCTGACCCTGTCGTCAATCTCCTCCTGGTAGGAATACGCACCGCCGAGTAACTGGGTGATATTCGGGGCATCGTCTTTCTTGAGCGTGATAAGGACCTTTTTCATCCAGGAAATCCCCCTTTCCCTCGTCCCGGTCACGGGAAAGTGCACCGGAGTTCTATAAATAACTGCCGGTAGCAGTTTTTGACAAAAAAGAACCTATTAATCCGTTTCATACCCATTGTTAGGAGGTGGATCCTTTCAGGGATCTTTTACGGTGGTACAAATCATGGAGACAGCCCGGGTTACAGCAATGGGAAGGGGGTATCGCTATTCCTTCCGTTAAAAGGGATCGGGAACCTCATCCCGATTTGATGGAGGCTGCCCGCTCTTTCCAGAAGGACGAGGTGACGGAGTACCACATTTACCAGAGGCTCGCAGGCATGATGCGGGATGAAAGAAACGCCAGCGTCCTGCAGAAAATGGCCCGCGAGGAACTTGCTCATTCGCGGTTCTGGCAGAAAATTGCAGAGGTTGAAGAGGGACCGGACACCATTCGCGTCTGGTGGTATGTCATCCTTGCAAAGCTCCTTGGAGTTACCTTTGCCATCAAGCTCATGGAGAGGGGCGAAGGCAGCACCATCAGGACATACCGTGCAGTGTCTGACCGTGTTCCGGGAATCGAAGAGGTCATATGGGATGAGGAACAGCACGAGAACTCGATCATTGCCATGATCTCCGAGGAAAAACTCCGTTACGTGGGCTCGATCGTCCTCGGGCTGAACGATGCCCTCGTTGAATTCACAGGGAGCCTCGCGGGTTTCACGTTTGCACTCCAGGATTCCCTGGTGATTGCTGCAGTGGGAAGTATCATGGGTATTGCTGCTGCCCTCTCGATGGCAGCATCAGAATACCTCTCCCGGAAATCAGATCGCAGTTCGCTGGATCCCATCAGGGCAGCACTTTACACGGGAGCTGCATACATCTTCACCGTCCTTGTGCTCGTCCTGCCATTCATCATGACTGCCAACCCTTTCCTTGCGTTCCTGATGACCCTGATCTGCGCAATTCTCATCATCACCGGGTTTACCGGGTATACCTCGGTGACACTCGACCTCCCGTTCGGTCGGAGGTTTGCAGAGATGGCTGCCCTTTCTCTCGGGATTGCCGCAGTCTCGTTCCTCATCGGGGTCTTTATCCGCGTCTTCTTCAATGTGGAGGTATAGGCGGGTAGCCCGCAGGAACGATCGCCATGCCGGAAACGATAACGCGTAAAAAAAAAAGACCCCCTCTCTTTCATTCTGCTGAATGGCAAAACAGGCATATTCCGGACAGTCCGGAGTACCAGTTTTTTTCAATACGGAAAAAACAGGGATTGTCCGGCCCGGCAGCCCGGTTGAAGGGTGACAAAAGGCCGGTTTAAGCGGTTTTTAACCTGTAGAGGGGTTTTCGTGCATCCCTGAAGTTGAACTTGGCGATGATGAGGCCGCTCTCGCGCAGGCGTGACAGCGCATTGCGTATCGTCCGGGGCGAAAATGCCACGCGTCCGATGATCTCGTTCAGAGTCCTCTCCTTGCCGTCCGAGAGCAGCATGTAGACCGCCCTTGCAGATGATGGCAGGCAATCGATCGTGGTTACCTGCCTCCTCACCTCGATCCCGTCTGTCTGGGTCGGGGTTGATACCAGTGTCATTGCACTTGTCTCCTTTTTTTAATGTATATTCGTACGTCTCCCGGTGCCAGGGTCATCCCCGCCTGACACGGAGCGCATCCCCCGGCCTGATCATCCCATGGCGGGATTTTCCATCCACGGCATGAGATTGTTCGAATATATACGAACGTTTTAGTATATACGAACCATATGTATTTATACTTTTTGTGACCATTTTCATGGGAGTGGAGGTTTGCAGGTGACCGGGTCCAATCATGATCAGGGCGATAAACAACGTTATATCCAGATCTGTACTTCGGAACGTGGATTGAAGGCCATCGACAGCCCTCTCAAGGGGCAGATACTCGAGATGCTCGAAGCCGGTGAGATGGACTTCGAGGAGATCGTGACCCGGACAGGGAAGGCCAAGTCAACCATTTCCGTTCACCTCAAGGCGCTCAGCGAGGCAGGCATCACCGTCTCACGTCCCGATCCTTCGGATGCACGCCGCCGGCTCTTCTCCCTGAACGGGAGAATCCTCATCCGGACCCTCGCCCTCGACCGTGACATGAAATGGGCCGACAATTTCTTCCCCGACAGGCTGCCCCCGGATGCAACGACCCGGGACGTCTTCAGCTTCATCCTCACCGCGCTCCGCGTAAGCCTGATATCAGACGGGATCGAGATACATCCCATCCTTTCCCAGGCAGGGCGCCGGGCGGGAAAGGCAATCTACCACCTCGTCGAGGACGACGACACGCTTTCCTTTTTTTCCCGCATCTCGTGCTTCTGGGAGAAGTTCGGGCTTGGAAAGATGGAACTCGAGCGGGATGACCCCTTCACCATCGTCATCCGCGACTGCTTCGAATGCATGGACCTCCCCCTGACGGGAAAACCTGAATGTTCATTCGGGGGTGGTGTGCTCTCGGCCCTCTTTTCTGCACACCACGGCGAGGCCCGGGAAGCCATCGAGAAGAATTGTTATGCAACCGGGAGCAACCTCTGTCGGTTCGAAATCTGGAACGCACGGTAAACGCACCTTCCCGACCGTTCCAAACTCCCTGTAACCAGGAGAACGAAGAGTGATGCGCTGCCGGTATACTTTCAATCCACATCTCCCACGCCGGTAAGGGGACCATGATTTGGTATCCTTACCCTGGAAAAAGAAGATCCTGCAACTGCCTTTTTTTGTAAAAGGAAAAGGTGGAAAATGGAACCTCGTGTCCCCATGCGAGGGAGGGGATTTGAACCCCCGAACTCCTGCGAGAATGGACCCTAAATCCATCGCCTTTGACCTCTCGGCAACCCTCGCTCCATAATTATGTGACTGGTCTTTCCGGATTAAATCATTGCCACCTCACTTTACGTTATTTTTGCGCTCCCGTTTCTCGTTGCATAACTGCACGAAATGAGAAAAAAAGCCAATAAAGCCAGATGCCACTTTTTTTTATCGTAAAAATATTATTCTGCGCAATTATTATATACATGGAGATTTAATAGAAATGTGCCATATATGAGGGTCTGGTGAGAAAGACCAGTCTGATGACCCTGTAACCTTCAGCACCAGCAGGGTCAATGGCATCCCGAAGACCGGGTGAGATAAATGGTGAGGAATGTCAACCAGGAAGACCAGGGGCAGGAGAATGTTGCTGACTGTTCGCCACCTTTCAGTCAGGCACTGCCGGATGGTGATGATTCCCTCCTACGAATGAAGATCCTTGAGAAACTTGACACTGAGGATGTACGGGATGTCTTAAAAGGCCTGCATACCGGACCTTTGTAACTTCATATATGGTATCTTTTCTGCTTTTTATGGCAGGAAGGGGCTGACCGGGAGACATACTACAGCCCCCCGGGTCCCCGGGAACAGCCTGAACTTGACCCTCCTTTTCTTGCACCCTTCCCACGGCATGGGGGCTCTGCCAACCGGGGAGAAACAAGATAACATCGTCCACCAAACGTGATCCATCATGAAGAGGCTGGAGACCCTGGCCATCATCGCCCATGACATGGGGGCCATCTTCGAGTTCCTCGGTTTGATCACTCTCCTGCCCTTCCTCGTGGTGGTCGTATTCGGGGAATGGGACATGTTTCTGCCGATGGTTTCGGTCCCCCTCACGTTCGGTCTCCTTGGCCTACTCATCTCGCATATACCCCGGAAGGAGTACGTGCCGCAGCTCTCGGTTGCCCTCACCGCGGTTGCACTCATTTGGGTAGCAGTTGCCCTGATCGGGAGCTTTCCCTTCGTTTTAGGGATGCATATGAGCTGGACGGACAGCATCTTTGAGTCGATGTCAGGGTGGACGGGGACAGGTTTTTCAGTCATCGATAATCTGGATACGACTCCCAAGACTCTCCTCTTCTGGCGATCGTTCATGCAGTGGCTCGGGGGTATCGGGGTCATTGCCTTCGGTATCGCGATGCTTTCCCGGTCCGGGCTGACCCAGCACCAGCTCTACCGGGCCGAGGGGAGATCAGAGGATCTCATGCCAAACGTCGTCTCCACGGGAAGGAGGATGTGGGTGATTTATGTCTTCCTCACCGTGGTGTTCACAGGCATGGTCATGTTTGCAGGAATACCCCTGTGGGATGCCCTCAACCTCGTCATGGTCAGCCTTGCTACGGGAGGTTTTTCCCTCCATAATGCGGGTGTTTCCTACTACGATAATGCCCTCCTCGAGATCCTCCTCATCCCTGTCATGCTTGCAGGTGCACTGCCCTTCAAGCTCTATTTCCTGATATACAGGGGAAAAATACGGCCGTTTCTCCAGGACCGCGTGGTCTGGCTCATCCTCTTTCTCGCCCTTGCCGGATCTCTGATCGTCACCATCGACCTGCACCTCTTCAACGGCCTTCCCCTTGAAACAGCCGTCCGCCAGGGCTTTTTCTGCACGGTATCAGGCCTTACGTGCTGCGGGCTGCAGAACTCGAACCTCCAGTGGATCGCCTCGCCCCTCATCATCATCAGTCTCCTCATGATGATCGGGGGGGCTGCCGGAAGTACATCGGGGGGTATCAAGGCAAACCGTGTCATCCTTGGCTACGAGGGTCTCGTATGGTGGTTCAGGCGTTTCTTCTCGCGGGGCAGGGTCATTGTTCCCTTCCGGCACGAGGGCCGGGCCATCCCGAGGCGGATATCTGACGTGGAACTCTCCAAGAACATGCTGATCATTGTCCTTTATGTCCTGACCATCTTTCTTGCAACGGTCATCAGCCTGCACCTTGCACCAACCGGGTTTAGGACGCATCAGGTCATCTTCGAGGAAATATCCGCGATGAGCAACGTCGGGCTCGGACTCGGATACCTGACTCCGGCAAGCCCGCTCCCGATCAAATGGGTCTTCATCTTCCTGATGTGGACAGGCAGGCTCGAGATCATCCCGGTTCTCATCCTTGCCATGGGGCTGATCCGGGGATTCGAACCCCGGATAAAGGGGAAATAGGTTCCACCGCAACCTCTTCCTTCTCTCCCTGCAGGCCACCACCGGACAGGAATCTCCCCCCCTATCAAAACGCCCTGATTGGCGTTGAATGCCAAAAACAAAATATTATTCACCTTCAGCCCTAATCCCTAATACGTTGACGGCCCGATGGATACCGTTCTCCTGACCACCGTGCATATCCTGGTTGCAGCAGCCGTCTGCTGGCTCAATTTTATCACGATAGATATGTTCTTCAAGCTCCCCGAAAAAGGGGGGGTTGTCGGGGCCACTGCCATCGCCCGGCACATCGAGGCCGGTGGAGGATCGCTGGAAGGTGGCACGATGATGGGGAACATCGTCTCCTCGCCCGACGCATCTGCAGGCACTCTCCTTGCTGCCTGCGGAGTCTTCATTGCAGGCATCCCCGGCGGACTGCTGGCAGCACTCCTCGTCTTCATCGGTAACCGCATCTGCCACGACAGGGGATATGCAGGGACGACGGGCTGCCTGACGGCAACCTTTCTCATCTATGGGTTCACCCTCGCCGGGTTCTCTGCCGCGGAGTTCATCGCCGGGATGGTGATTGCAATCCTGTCCATCCAGGGAATATCCCACGTGTACGCAAGCAGGCTTCTTTCCACGATATGGAAGGTGAGGTGGGGATGACACCGGCCGATATGGCACTGGTCCTCTGCGGGACAGTTGCCCTGTACGCAGGTGTTCGTGTTGCGCTTGAACCGGACACTCTCCGGAAACTTCCCTTCCTCAACGTGCTCTCCTTTGCGATCACGGGTCTCATCGCGCTCCTCCTGCCCCACCCCCTGGGTATCGTGGCTGCCGCGGCCTACTTCGTCGGGTCGACGCTCGAATCAAACGCCATTGCAAGCACGTATGCCGGGGGTCTCGATCGCGGATGAATGAAACAGTCATCGTCGTACTTGCAGCCCTGGCCGTGCTGGGGTGCGTCCTTGCCATCCGGGAAAGCGATCCGTACCGGAAACTGATAGCGCTCTCGCTCATCGTCGGCGGGACCATCCCCTTCATCGTGGACAGGGGACTCCTCGACGTGGCCATTGCCGTGGCACTCATCTTTCCCCTCTCGACCATTTTCATCCTGATGGCATGCCCGGGGGGAGAGCCATGACCCCCGAGTTCCTCATCGGGCTGTTCCTCATCCTCGCAGGTACAGTGGGGACTGCCTTTCCAAAGCCGAAGACCTACCTGAACAGGCTGATCAACCTCGAGATCCCGGGGATTGGAATACTCCTCGTGATGCTCTCGTATAACGAGGCACTCGCCCTTTTGACATACGGTGGCGTTTCTGCCCTGAGTGTCTTCATCTTCGTCAGGGTTCTCCAGAAGAGGGAGGGAAAAACGTGATCATCCAGAAAATATCACGGATCCTCTCCAACTACGACAACATTCTCCCCCTCTTTGCCGGGGCATGTGCAATCCTCGCTGTCATTGCACTCCTCTCTCTTCCCCTCCCCTATTTCGAGGACCAGCTCTATCCCAAGCAGATCGTCCCGGGCAGCACACTGAACCCCTATGACAGGGGCGGCCCGCCGTTCACGCAGGCTGACATCAGGCTCCAGTACCCGCAAAATTCGCCAACGGCAGGCTACGTGACTGCATACCTCACCCCCTTCTCGCTCTTCCTCTCCCGGACCACGATGTACATGGGCACGACGATTGTTGCACACCCGGGCGGCATCCTCGACGAAATCCTCTACAACACGCGGGGGCTTGACACTGTGGTCGAACCGACAATCCTCTTCATCTCGTTTGCCATCGCTGCCTACATATTCCACAGGCGGGAGGACTAGGAGATGGCATGGAATGAGTACTCATTCGGTCTCCTCGTCGTCTTCCTCGCTGCCCTTGTTGGATTCATGGCACTCGCACGGGAACGCGATGACCTGCACAAGCTCCTCCTCGTCGATCTCGTGGAGGTCGCCTCGATCGCCGTCATCGCACTCCTCGGGACCGACCTTGCCGAGGCACTCATCCTGCCGGGACTTGTCGTCGGTATCGCCGAGCTCCTCGCCCTCTCGCAGCTCTACATCGCCAAGGAGGGGCTCGCAGGTGTTCCCCCAAGGGGGCTCAACATCGAGGTCGTGCAAAAGTCCCCTGCAACCGTGATCATCCCCGGTTTCCTCGTCGTTTACGGGATCGTCCTCTCGGGGTTCACGGGCGGGGGGATCGCTGCCCTCGGCCTCGTCTTCTACTTCATGAGCCACAGGTTCCTCGGCGACTTCCACGTGCTGGAACTCGCGAGCGGGATCTCCTGGGCACTCTGGGTCGCAGCGTTCTTCGTCTTCATGTTCGCGCCGGCGTTCTGGTTCCTGGCGCTGATGGGAGCTGCGGTCGGCATCCTCCTCAAGGTTATCACGAAAATTTCGCTCGTGGGAGTCATGTGGGGTGAGGCGGAATGAACGAGATCGGCGGCGTTCCCCTCTTCTTCCTCGAGTTCGGGGACATCGTGGCATATTTCTCCCCCTTCACGCTCACGCTGTTCCTCCTGGCGCTTGTCTTCTCGGTCTTCGTGATCGTCAGCCGCCCGGAACGGCAGATCGACATCGCGTTCGGGGCGGATGCCTTCTTTGCCAAGGAGATCTCCCTCCCGGAGCTCCGGTTCCGCAGGTTCATGGCAATTGCCTGCGGTTTGGCGTGCATGGGCGCAATGGTCACGGGAGACGTCTTCGATTTCACCCTCTTCGTCTCGCTCGTCGGGATCTGCAACGTCGGTATCGTCGCCGCGGTCAGGACTTACCATGTCCAGGACGCCGCCTACCAGTACGGCCTCGTCGCCCTCGCGGGAACTGTTCCCCTCTTTTCTGCCGCTGCCATTGTTGCCGCAACGACCGGGACCCTCTCGATGCTTGAACTGGCGTCTCCAGCGGCCCCGGCCGTTCCACTGATTGCCCGTGCCCTCCTTGTCCTCGGGGTGATGGGAGAGGGCATGGCACCTTTCTACGCGGCAAAGGCAGAGATGTTCCGGGCACCCGGGGCTCCGTACGTGATCATGTGCTCGCTCTCGTCCCTCCTGATATTCCTCCGGGTCACGGAGGTGGTCCTCCTCCTATGACGCCTCATGTGAAGAAGTCCCAGGCACTCGCCGTGGCAGTGGTATCTGCCCTGGCAGGGATCGCTGTAACCCTCCTTACCCTCGCGGGGGTGCTGCCACCCCATGCAGATGCCGCAGCCTGGGTCATCGCGTTCCCGGCCTTCGTCCTGGGACTGTACCTGTACTGGATGGCCCGGGAAGGAGACCCGGACATACCGTTCGTGGGGTACTAGCAATGATCGGCGAGCTCCTCTTCGGGACGGTCTTCGGGCTCCTCCTGCTGGGTATCCACCGGAAGGTCATTGCACGCATCCAGAGGAGACCGG
Organism: Methanolinea sp.; assembly: GCA_030019395.1. Taxonomy (GTDB): domain Archaea; phylum Halobacteriota; class Methanomicrobia; order Methanomicrobiales; family Methanospirillaceae; genus Methanolinea_A. The sequence goes on from JASEES010000010.1 coordinate 33,589, forward strand.
GGCCCCCCGTCTGGCAGGAGATCCTGCACATGCTCAAGTTCTCCTTCAAGACGACGTGGGTCCCTGCGACTGCGAGTGCTGCCCTCTTCGTCGGGGTGGTCCTGGTCGCGATCGGAATATGGACAGCCGCGCTTTTCGTCGTCCTCTCGGGTGAGAGCCTCCTCATCATCTTTGCCGTCTACATGCTCCACAAGATCGTGGAACACGGGTTTGGGCTCTCATCCGGGTCACCCTACGGGAAGTTCGGCGGAGTCCGGTCTGTCATCTCGGCCGCGTCCGAGATCCCCCTCTTCGTGAGTGTGGCGGCGATTGGACTCTTCACCCGTTCCCTCATGATATCAGACATCGTCGCGTACCAGGAGGTGCATGGGCCGCTCCTCCTCACGGTGCCCCTCGCCGGCCTGGCAATGTACCTCGTCGTCCTCTCCAAGATGCCTTTTGGCCCGTTCTCCATCGTCGAGAGCAAGGAACTGGTCAGCGGGTACAAGACCGAGCACTTCGGTGTCTGGCGGGCAGGCCTCGAGGTCTGCAACGGGTTAAAGACGTACGTCCTGCTCACCACGTTCCTGCTGGTCTTCGTGGGGTCTTTGCCGTTTCTCCTCCTGCTCCTCGGCATGGTGGTCCTCACCGTGTCGCTCTCATTTGCGTGTGCACTCTGCCCCATGCTCTCGCCGTACGACAGCGTGACAGTCCAGACGATCATTGCAGGCCTGATGCTCGCCTACGTCAGCATCCTGGTGGTGATGCCATGATACGAGTTGTTTTGGTGGCAGCATTCCTGATCTATATCCTGATCATAGCCGTCCAGGTATGGAACCGTCCTTCCCTCTGGCTGGAGGGGTTTCTCACCGGGGCCGCCCTTGCAGCAGCTGTGGCGATGTACTGGTTCCGCGACAGGATTATACTGGACCGCTGGGAGAAGGCAGCACTCTGGGCTGCCGTGCTCCTCTTCCTTGTTTACGGCCTCGCACGGCTGGGAGGACTGGTATGAAAGAGGCTCTCTATGAAAAAGACCTGACAGCATTGAAGTACGCCATCCTCGAGAGCAGGCGCCACGACCGGATGGTCCGCGAGATTGCAGCCGACCTTGGCATCCCCCACCTCCTGCTCCGGCGATACCTGATGGAGAACCTCGACATGCTCCTCCTCGAGAACCTGCCTGCCCGGTACGAACAGGGGAAAAAGTTCCAGCAGGGCCTGCCCGAGGTCGAGAGGGCACTCTCCTCCCACCTCTATACCCGGGCTGTCCCGCTCGTCAACGAGGGGGTGATGGATACTATTGTCACCGCCACAAAGGACAGGATTGCGGCGGGACTTCCCCTTTCCGAGGCAGTGTCAGCCGGAAAGGCAATGATCCGGCAGGTGATCCTCCGATGACGTTCCTCCAGAAGGTCAAGAACTTCGTCCGGTCGCGTTCGATCCACGTTGCTTACGTGGACGTCGGATCGTGCAACGGGTGTGACATCGAAGTGCTCGCCTGCCTCTCGCCGCGGTACGACATCGAGCAGTACGGGATTTTCGTCCACAATAACCCGCGGGAAGCAGACATCCTCCTCGTCATCGGCGCGTACACGCCCGGATGGGAGGAGAAACTCCGGGGGCTCTGGGAGAAGATCCCGCCCCCGAAGGCCGCTATCGCCATCGGGAACTGCCCGATATCCGGGTGCCTCTTTGCCCGCCCCCATACTCTTGTCGACCCCCCGGTGGCAAAACATATTCCCATCGCTGCGCAGGTGCCCGGATGCCCGCCGCGTCCAACGGAGATACTCTCTGCCATCCTTTCAGTGGCACCGGCCATTTTCGCAGACTACGAGGTGAAAACAAAATGAAGCGGACCGTCGATGTTTCCATCCCCGTCGGCCCGGTCCACCCCTGCTGGAAGGAACCTGCCAGGGTGAAATGCGAGACCCGCGGGGAGTACGTGGTCTCGGCCGAGGTGGAACTTGGATATATGAAAAAGGGAATCGAGCGGATCATGAAGGGCAGGCCATGGCAGGAGGTGATGTTCCTTGCCGAGCGTGTCTGCGGTATCTGCTCGGTTATCCATAACATGGTCTTCATCGAGGCCCTCGAGCACATCAGCGGTATCGAAGTTCCCCGGCGTGCCGCACTCCTGCGGGTCATCGTCAACGAGCTCGACAGGATGCAGAGCCACATCCTTGCCAACTTCTCCTATTGCTACACCATCGAGCACGAGACCCTGGCGATGTACCTCCTCGACGTCCGGGAGAAGGTGATGGACCAGCTCGAACGGATCACGGGGGCCCGTGTCACCTGCGCCTATATTGTCCCGGGAGGCGTGCGGTTCGACCTCCGCCCCGAAGACGCACAGGCCCTCCGCCAGTCACTTTCTGCCATCGAGCAGGAGATCACGCGGTATACCGACATGTTCTCCAGTGGGCCCCTTATCGCCCTCCGGAGTAAGGGGATCGGGATCCTCACGAAAGAGGCGGCACGCGAAGCTTACGCGGTGGGCCCGACGGCAAGGGCCAGCGGTCTTGGCGATATCGACAGGCGCCTGCGCCACCCCACCTACCAGAGCCTCGGATTTTCTCCCGTTGTCAGGACAGAGGGGGACAACTACGCCCGCATCATGGTCCGGTTCCAGGAGATTGTCCAGAGTATCGGGCTGATTCGAAAATGCCTGGACGAGCTTCCGGAAGGACCGATCCGGGGAGGGGGTATTCCGGGTGCAGGGGAGATCGCGTACTCGGGGGAAGCTCCCCGCGGTGAACTCTCTTACTTCATCAAAACGGATTCGGCCGGGAGGGTGCTCGAGATCTCCATCCAGACTCCATCGATCATGAACATCGAGGCCTGCTGCCATTACATGCTGAAAGGAGTCAGTTCGCTGGCGGACGTGACGTCCACGTTCGTCTCCTCTGACCCCTGCATAGCCTGCACGGAGCGGTGACAATGGCCATATCCCTCGTCGCATATATCAGGGAATTCGCCCGGTGGGAATGGGCAAGAAAGTTTCTTGCGGCACGGACAGCTCCGCTGGTTATCCCCCCCTACTTCCGCAATTACCCGGAACTGACCGGCAAGACCTGCACCCATCACCTCTTCTGCATGATGGCCTGCCCTGCCCCCGGCGCCATCGATGTCATCAGGACACCTGAAGGGTGGCAGCCCCGGATCCACATCGGCCACTGCATCCGCTGCGGTCTCTGCGTCGAGGCCTGCCCCAACGGAGTGCTCTCGAGCGGCAGGATCCTGGAATCCATGTTCCGTGACAACACCCGCCTCTCCTTCTCCTTCAAAATAGACGTCGACCTGGACAAGTGCATGGGGTGCGGGAACTGTGCGGTAGCCTGCCCTGTCAACAAGCTGATCGATGCCCAGATGTCGCACGGCGGCCGGGCATCGACCGATGATCTCCTCCTGAAGTTAAGCGACGGGAAGTGCCGCGTCCTCCACGTGGAGAAGTGCACGGGATGCAAAACATGCGAGCACCACTGCCCGAACGAAGCCATTTCTGTCGCCCGGCTGCTGGAAGCAGTCCATGCGCCGGAGGAGGTGCCATGAACTTCCTGATGACGACCGGAAGGACGATCCGTCAGGGCTCTTATGTCGAGAGGAAGAATACCGCGCCTTACCGGGATGAGGCATCCTGTATCCGCATGAATCCCGTTGACATGTTCGATCTCCTCGTCGAGGAAGGAGATGCCGTACGCGTGACAGGTGCAGGGGGTTCCGTGGTCATGCGGGTAAGACCGGACCCGATGCTCCCGCGGGGACTCGTCTTCGTCTGCCTCGGGCCGTATGCAAATGCCCTTGCCAGCCCGTGGACGCACGGGACGGGGATGCCGGACTTCAAGACCGTGCCGGTCAGCATCGAGCCGACGACCGAGCAACCGCTCCCGGTCTCCGCCCTGATGAGGGAGTGCGGGGGGATGCCCTATGAGGATTGAGGACGTCGTCTGCCCCTTTTGCGGGTGCCTCTGCGACGACCTCGTCGTCTCCGTGGAAGGGACAAAGGTCCTCTCGGTCGAGAACGGGTGCACTCTGGCGACAGAGAAGTTCACCGGCGACCACAGGCTCGCCCATCCCATCCGGCGGACGGGCGGCGCCTGGGAGAAGACCACATACGACGACGCCATCAGGGAGACGGCAGAGATCCTGCTCGATGCGGAGCGGCCCTTGCTCTACGGGTGGAGCGGGACGTTCGTCGAGGCCCAGACGCTGGGTGTCCACATGGCCGAGCTCCTCGGCGCAGTCATCGACAACACCTCGACCGTCTGCCACGGCCCCTCCATCATGGCAATACAGGAGGTCGGTCACCCGGGTTGCACGCTCGGCCAGGTCAAGAACAGGGCCGACGTGATCGTATACTGGGGAGCAAACCCCATCGAGGCACACCCGCGGCACATGAGCAGGTACACGACCTTTACCGACGGGTTCTTCGTGAAATCCGCGTTCCGGGAACGCAAGGTGATCGTCGTGGATATCCGCGAGACCGACTCGTCCGAGATCGCCGACGAGTTCGTGAAAGTGACGCCGGGGGGTGACTACGCGGTTCTCACTGCACTGCGCATGATCGTGCGGGGGAAAGGTGATCTCGTCCCTGCCACGGTCAGCGGGGTAACCAGGGAACAACTCTTCAGGGTAGCCGAAATCTGCCTCTCTGCCCGTTTTGGAGCGATATTCTTCGGGCTCGGCCTGACGATGTCCCGGGGGAAGTCCAAGAATATCCGCAACGCCATCGAACTGACCGAGGAACTCAACCGACACACGAAGTTCACTATCTCTCCCATGAGGGGTCACTGGAACGTGTACGGCTCAAACGAAGTGTTCACCTGGATTACGGGCTATCCGTATGCCGTCGATTTCTCGCGGGGGATCGCGTTTTACAACCCCGGGGAGACGACGAGCGTTGACCTCCTCCGCCGGAAGGAATGCGATGCGTGTCTCGTTGTTGCAAGCGACCCGGGTGCGCACTTTCCCCGTGCCTGTGCCGAGCACCTGGCAAGCATCCCCACGGTCCAGATCGATCCCCACGTGAACGCAACGACCCACCTCTCAAGGATCCAGATACCCGTCGCCGTGACCGGTATCGATGCCGAAGGGACCGCGTACCGCATGGACGGCGTCCCGATCAGGACGCGCAAGCTCTTTTCCACCGGCTACCCCGACGATGTGGCTGTCCTCGGGAGGGTCTATTCGCTCGTGAAGGAGGCAAAGGGATGACACAGGGGATCCTGATAAAGAACGCTTACGTAATCGACCCTCTCTCCGGCATCAGGGGTGAGATCATGGATATTGCCATCCGGGACGGCCGGATCGTCGAGGATGCCCTTCCCGGATCCGAGGTCATCGATGCCGGGGGATGCCTGACCCTTCCCGGCGGTATCGATTCACACTCGCACGTGTGCGGGACGAAGGTTAACTTCGGGAGGTACATGAGCCCCGAGGACATGAGGGCCGGCCGCACCTCCCGCAAGGGCGTCATGCACGTTACGTCCGGGTACAGCGTGCCCACGACGTTTGGAAACTCCTATCGGTACAGCACGATGGGATACACGACGGTGCTCGAGGGAGCCATGGCCCCGCTCGAGGCGCGGCACACCCACGAGGAGTTCACGGCAACGCCCCACCAGGACATGCTTGCCAACACCCTCTTTGACGGGAACTGGTCCGTCATGGAGGCTGTCAGGGAGAAGGACGTCAAAAGGGCGGCCGCGATCGTCGCCTGGACACTTGCGGCCGTAAAGGGCTTTGCCATCAAGCTGACGAACCCGGGCGGGACCGAGGCATGGGGGTGGGGCAAGGACGTGTCCCATATCCACGACCCTGTCCCCTACTTCGAAGTCACCCCTGCCGAGATCATTTCCACGATGATCCAGGCAAACGAGATCCTGCGACTGCCGCACTCCGTCCACCTCCACTGCAACAACCTCGGGGTCCCGGGGAACTTCCGGACCACCCTCGAGACGATGGACCTGGCCCCGCCGGCCGGAGGTGATCGCCAGACCCTGTACCTCACGCACGTCCAGTTCCATTCCTATGGCGGGACGACATGGAGAGATATCAGCTCAAAATCAGAGGAGATTGCCCGGTCCCTCAACAGCAAGCCCCAGGTGGTCATCGACATGGGCCAGATCATGTTCGGGCGGACGACAACGATGACGGCAGACGGCCCGATGGAGTTCAAGCTCTACATGCTCCACCACAACAAGTGGAGCAACCACGACGTGGAGCTGGAGACCGGGTCAGGCATCATCCCTGTCTACTACAGCCGGAAAAGCCTCGTCAACTGCGTGATGTGGGCAATCGGCCTCGAGCTTGCTCTCCTTGCCAAAAATCCCTGGCAGTGCCTCCTCTCGACGGACAACCCGAACGGTGCACCCTTCGTGAAGTACCCCGAGATCATCGCCCTCCTGATGAGCCGGAGGATGCGGGAGAACGAGCGAGAGGAGATCGATCCCCGGACGGAACACTATGTCCCCCTCTTTGCCCTCGACCGGGAGCTCGACTGGTACGACATCGCGGTGATGACGCGGGCCGGACAGGCAAAGGCCATGGGGATCACCCGGATTGGGAAGGGACACCTCTCGCCGGGAGCACAGGCTGACGTGGCAATCTACCCGCTGAAGCCCGATAACCTTGACCCGTCCGTCGATTACCAGCAGGTGATGGCCGGGTTTTCCCGCACCCTCTACACGATCAAGAGGGGCAGGGTCGTTGCCCGGGACGGGGACGTCGTTGTCGAGGGGGCAAACAGCACGATATGGACACGGTCCCGTGTCCCGCCTGAGTATGACATGGGGTCTGACCCGGAGTTCACCAGGAAGTTCGACCAGTATTACACCGTCCGGCTCCGGAATTACCCAGTCCAGGACGTGTACCTCCCGCGGGGAGTCTGCATAGAGACCGAGGCTGCACTATGAGGGTCATCCTGAAGACAAGGCCACGGAAAAAGCCCCATGTCCCGATCGAGGCAGAAGGCATCATCCCCCAGAACTTCCTTCGTAAAAACGATCTTACCGTGTACGAGGGGAACCGCGAGCGGAACCTCGAGGACCTCTTCTTCGTGACGGTCGAGGGCCCCGCAGTCTCTCCCGACCAGGTCGAGATCATCCTGACGGGCGATACCGGGAGGATCAAGCGGGTCGGCGAGTACATGAACGCCGGCAGGATCATCATCGAGGGAGATATCGGGATGCACTGCGGGAACTTCATGAGTGCAGGGGAGATCATCATCCGTGGCAATGCCGATGCATGGCTCGGGCGCGAGATGCGGGGCGGGCGAATCCTCTGCGAGGGGACCGCAGGCGATTACTGCGGTGCCGGTTACCGCGGGGAAAAACGCGGCATGCGGGGAGGAACCATCGAGGTCATGGGAAATGCCGGGGACTTCGTTGCCGAGTATCTCTCGGGCGGCGAGGTGATCATCCATGGGAATTGCGGAGACCTCCCAGGCGTGGAGATGCGGGGCGGTACCCTCGTGATCGGGGGGAACTGTTCCCGGCCCTGCGGGAACATGACAGGCGGCACGTGCATGGTCATCGGAGACCCGGGGGAGCTCCTCCCGTCGTTCCGGCGCAACGGATCGACAGAGGTTGAGTTCGGTGGAAAAAAGTTCCGGATGGCAGTATTCCGCGGAGATGTCGCAAACAGGGGGAAAGGGACCCTTCTTGTGAAGGAAGAGGCGATCATCTCCCGCTCCGGGAGGGATGAGAGATTATGAGGTCTTCTTCACGCGCCCTGAAAAGACATCCCTACACTTTTTAATCCATTGAATGCATCTATTTTTAGTCTATATCCGGATATTCCAGTGGGTCTGCCATGATATCGGTACTCCTCGTGGACGACGAACCTGCCCTCCTTGACGTTACGCAAATATTTCTCGAGCGTGACGGGAAGATGAGGGTAACCCTCTCAGAATCGGCAAAGGATGCCCTGCAAAAACTCGAAAAGGGGCATTTTGACATCATTGTCGCAGACTACGAGATGCCACAGATGAACGGCATTGACTTTCTGCGGGAGATCAAGGCAGCTGGGTACGACATCCCCTTCATCATTTTTACGGGCCGGGGACGTGAGCACGTGGCAATCGAGGCATTGAACCTGGGGGCATCCTTCTATCTCCAGAAAGGAGGTGACCCAAAATCTCAGTTCGCCGAGCTGCGCAACATGATCGTGCAGGCGGTCCAGAAGAAACGTGCCGAGGAGGAGGTCCGTGCCAACCAGGTCCGGCTTCAGGCTGTCATCGACCTCTACCAGATGTCGGGAGGTGACGCACACGATCTCTGCATGTACGCGCTTGACAAAGCTATTGCACTCTCTGGCAGTCGCATGGGGTTCCTCGCCTTTGTCAATGAACAGGAGACCGCCCTCATAATGTACGCCTGGTCCCGGTCGGCACTTGAAGCCTGCAGTGTTAGGGACAGGCTAACCTATTATCCCCTTGAAAAGACGGGCCTCTGGGGAGATCCCGTCAGGCAGAGACGGGCCATCATCACGAATGATTACGGCGGCAATGTCCCCGGAAAAAAGGGATATCCCGAAGGTCACCCCCCCCTTGTGAGGTACATGGGGGTGCCCATCATGGATGGATCACGGATCGTGATGGTCATCGGGCTTGCAAATAAGGAGATTGATTACACCGAGAACGATGTCCAGCAGGTCACGCTCCTCATGGGGAGCCTCTGGCAGGTACTCTCGAGAAAACGGGTTGAATCTGAGCTCGTTGCAAGTGAAAAGAGGTTCCGCTCCTACTTCGAACTCCCATTGGTGGGAATAGCCATTGCGACACCCGACCTCCGGTGGATCCAAGTCAACCAGAAGTTCTGCCAGATGCTTGGATATTCCGCGAAGGAACTCGGCACCCATTCCTGGACTGACCTGACACCAGAGGAAGACCGGGAACGGGAGATGGCACGCCTTTCCCGGGTTATTTCCGGGGAAGAGCAGTTTCTGACCCTCGAAAAGAAGTTCCAACAAAAGGACGGTTCACTCATTGAGGTCGAGGTCTCTGCCATGCCGGTCAGGAAACCGACCGGAGAAGTGGATTACTTCGTCGCCCTCGTCAATGATATATCGAACCTCAAAAAGACGGAAAGGGAACTTCTTGCTTCCAACGAGCAGATGTTGGCAACCCTCGAGGAACTCCGGGTGACCCAGGATTCTCTCAATGAGTACTGTCACCGGCTGGAGAGGGAAGAAAAGGCACTCCGCCAGAGCGAGGCCCGGTTCCGGATAATGGTGGAGTCGGCCCCTAGTCTCCTCCTCATCTTGGACCGCGGGGGCAAGGTGAGCTACGTCAGCCCTCACAGCGCCATCTTCACAGGGTATTCCCCTGGAGAGCTCCAGAACATTGCATTTGATATCATCCACCCGGCCGACTCTATTCGGGTCAGAGAACTCGTCCTCCGGTCAGTAAAAGAGGGAACGGGATTCAGGAATATCGAGTTTGGGGCCAGGAGAAAGGACGGAGGGACATGGTATGCAACATGTTCCATGGAACCACTCCGCGATGAAAAAGGAGAGACAAGCTGGTTCCTCATCCAGATCGTGGACATTTCAGCGCAGAAAGAAGCCGAAAGGGCTCTCCGGCAGAGCGAGGAGCGGACAAGGCAAATCCTGGAGACCATCAACGACGTGGTCTTCTCCATCGACGAGGAGGGAAAGATTATTTACACAAGTCCCGCCGTTACCCGTGCCCTTGGCTACAGGCCCGAGGAGCTCTCCGGACGAAGTTTCACCGAGCTTCTCCCCGCCGAGGGTGTCACGGAGGCCCTTGCAGGATACGCGGCATTCAGGGCGGGGGAGGTGACGGCTCCCCTCGACATTGAATGGAGGGTTCTCACCCGGAACGGGGATGCCCGGTGGTGCCGTCTCTCCCTGCATCCCGTTGAAAAGGACGGCCGGTTTGCAGGATGCACCGGCACCCTCACCGATATTCATGATAAAAAAACGGCAATAGAAGCCTTAAAAGAGAGAGAGACCTTACTCCAGGGGATATTCAGGGCTACCCCGCTGGGAATCGGTCTTGTCAGGGACAGGATGCTCCTCTATGTCAATGACTCCATCTGCCGCATAACGGGATACCCGCGGGAAGATCTCGTAGGGAAGAGCAGTCGCTTCCTCTATTCTTCCGACGAGGAATTCCGGCGGGTCGGCGAGGAAATGGAAAGACGCAAATGGGAGACAGGAGGGGATTTGGTCGAAAGCCGCTGGGTGCGAAAAGATGGATCCCTGATCGATGTCGAGATCAGTACTTCCCCGCTTGGCCCTTCCGACCCTGCCTCCCCTGTTGTCTTTTCGGTCAGGGACGTCACAAGGGACCGGAAAATCATAAAAGAACTGTTTGAAAAAGAGCGCCTGTTTCGGGCATTTTTCGATGCTGTCCCGGAACCCGCGTTCCTTGTTACAGAAAGTGGTGAGATCGTCCTGGCGAATACCGCTTTTCTCGAACGATACGGGCTATCCTCTCCCCTTTCCGCAGGCACGTCTGCCTATTCGTCCGTCGACCCGGATGGGAAAAAATCACTCGGTTCATACGTGGAATCTGCCCTCCGGTCGGGAAAACCCGCCCGGTTCGTGGCAGAGGAAGGAGATCGTTTCCTTGCCTATGCCATTTATCCTCTCCGGGATACCGATGGTCTGCGATCAGGGGCAGCTGTTTTTTCCTTTGACATGACTGACCAGGAGAAGGAATGCAGAAGGCTTGCCCTGGACACCAGGAAGCTTTCTCTCCTCGGATCGGTGGTGTGTCACGATGCCGGGTTTGTTATCAAGGCCCTTCAGACCTACCTGGGCCTGATGAAGGATCAGACTGATGACCCCCTCCTCCTGACCTACATCCGCAAGCAGGCGCGGGGCCTGGGTACACTCGCGAGCCTCATCGCCCTTGCAGAGAGTTACAGTGTTCCCGCGATGCGATCCCCTGCCTGGCTGGACGTCAGCAGCAACATCAGGAAAGTCGCGGAAATGCGTGATCTGCGCGACGTTACGGTTCTCCTTGACTGCGACGGGCTCAGGATCCGGGCTGACCCCCTCCTCGGGGAGGTCTTTTCTATCCTCATGGAAAATGCCCTCCGGTCAGGTGACAGGGTCTCGAAAATCTTGTTCTCTTACCGGGAAGAGGGAGACGGTCTCGTTCTCGTATGCGAGGACGACGGCCCGGGTATTTCTCCTGACAGGAAGGAGTTAATATTTCAGGCGGGGGAGGGTGGAGCTCCTGCCTCCGGTCTCTCTCTTGCCCGTGAGATCCTTTCACTTTTCGGATTTACAATCCGGGAGACCGGCGAAGTGGGACATGGCGCTCGTTTTGAGATACTGGTGCCTGCCGGTGCATTCCGGATCGACAGGTAACGAGTGCTGCTGAACACGAATGCCTCTCCCTTGCAACCCGGCAAAGAGGGAGAATGCGAAAGAAATACCGTAAAAAAAGATATTGCGACAACCTCAGACTTCTTCCACGTCTTCAGACTGGCAGGAAGGGCACACAGGGTGTTTTCCCACTCCCCTGAATTTTTCTCCACATTCCCTGCACCGGTAATTCTTCCCCTTGACCCTGTCAGGGGGAACTTCAAGATCCACCGGGCCTCCGACAGTGCACATGAACCAATCACCTCACTAACAGGAATGGAAAGAACATGATATAAGGTTAACCCAGGGCTTATTCGCTCCTTTTTTATGGTTTCTTCCCACGGGCAGAGACATGGTTCACCGGGGCCATGCATTCCGGGATATTGCATTCCGGTAGGCCAGGCGGGCCCGCGTGATGATACAGGCAAGGTCCGGTCTTTTCCTTGACTTTTCGAGGAGGCGTGGAATGTGCGGCGGGTACATCTTCCTTGTCACCTGGCACTGTGCTGCAATTGTGAAAAGATAAGGGTTTGATGTTTCTGATAGGGACATGAGGGGAGGGTTAAAAACCCCTGGACCTTCCTGTCATGGAGCGAGGAGCTGGACTATCGGGACCGCGGCAAACGTCATGATTGCCAGCATTATTTTTATGGTGTCTCTCATTTTTGGCACCTCGCCACTATGGTGGATGGAACACGCATTTAAATTTGGTGGATACCTGCGGTTCAATGAAATGACCAGAGACCACCCGATTCTGCTCCGCGGAGAGGAAAGAGTCACGGGAGGATTCGCCCGCGTGAACGGAATAGTCACTCTTCGTGACGTTTTTCGCCCGCAATGGCATGGATAAGTGCGCCCACAACCCCACGTTCGAGCCGGATTGCCCCCTGCTCGCACATTTCGTGGCAACAGTAACACCGGATGCACTTCCGGGGATCGATGCGGGCCCTGCCATGAACGAGCGCTGCTGCATTGGACGGGCACGCAACTGTACACCTCCCGCATCCGGAGCACCGCGATCCATCCACGACCGGGCGGAGCTGGTAGACTTTCCCAAGGCGGTGGACAACACGGAAGACAAGTGGAATGGAGAACCCGGACTTTTCTGACGCATAAGTCCCCGGTATCCTGAAGTCTTCCCCGCGCAGCATGGAGACCGGATCTCCCCTGAGATCGATGCCACTGCCATCCAGGGCAACGAGGCCACGGGCAGCAGCCCGTGCGAGGTAGGGGACGCGGGCAGGATCGATGCCCATGAGCCTGCAGAGGACGATATCGGCTGCAAGGGCACTCGGGCTGACGACAATGGCACCCAGGGGACGGGGTGACCCTGACATCGGACCATCCCCTTCCATGACCACGATGGCGTCCACGATGTGAAGAGCCGGCCGGACCGCGAGGAGGAGATCAAGAAGCATGTCGGAAAAAACGGCAGGGTCCGGAAAACGGGAGTGGAAAAGGGGTTTTTCCAGGCCGGGCAGGAGCCCGAAGAGGTTTTTTGTCGCGCCCGTCACAAGGGTCAGGACATGCGTCTTTGCCTTTGAGACACTCACGATACTGTCCGCCTGAAAATAGGGATATATGAGGGGAAAGCGGGTGCAGACCGACCCTCCGGGGACGGTAATCTCCCGGTACCTGCAGTCATGGTTCAGGGAACAGCCTGTTTCTTCCGGGAGGTGTGCATACCCACAAACCCTGTAGACACGTTCCATGTTCCTTTCCGTGTACCGCGTTCCCCCGCCGGGACTGTCGGCAACGGTGACAGAACAGCCCTCGTCCGTGAGGGATCGGACGACTTCACCGGTCACTACCGGATGCGTGCACACGGCCCGCTCGGGCGGGACTGCCTGGAGGAGGTTTGGCTTGACGAGGACACGGGAACCAGGAGGAACGAAAGCCGGGAGACCTCCCACTAAGTCTAAAGCGCGCCTGAGTGCACGTGAAACGTTTTGTGGCATGTAATCGGGGCACGCAACAACGGCAACAGGAATCCCTTCCCCTGCCAGACCGGGTTTATCCATGCTGCCTCCCGGAGCATCCTTTCCCGGGCAGGGCCGGGCAGTCAGGCATTACCCGGTGCCGGCACCACCATTCTTTCCTCCAAGCCTTGTTTCCAGGTCCAGGATATCTTTCAGGAATTCGCGCATGTCCCTGTACCGTTCGGACGGGTTCCGGGCAAGGCACCTGAGGATGACCGGATCCAGGAGCTCAATCCCCGGCACGCGGGCAGAAGGCGGGACCACCTCCCCTTCCAGGCGTTCCCTCGTCGCTTCTGCAATGCTTCCTGCCGAGAACGGCTGTGTACCACACACAAGCCAGTACCAGATGATCCCAAGCTGGTATATGTCAGTCTGCTGCGTCGTTGTCCCGAACCTGCCGGGATCGAGCTGTTCGGGAGCGGCGTGCGAAAGCGAGAAACCATGGAGTGTCGTCTGGAACGTTCCCTTCTCGTCCCTGGCAAGGCCCCAGTCAGCGATCCGGGGTTCACCTCCGGAAGTGACGAGGATATTTTCGGGCTTTAAGTCGCGGTGGATAACCCCGCGATCGTGTGCATACAGGAGTGCCTCTCCGATTTTCCGGATTATCCCTAACGACGCGGCGGGACTGGTGGGGACGGGCGTGTCCGCCAGGCTGTGGGGAAGGTATTCCATCTCGACGTAGGGGACAGGGAGGATATTTGCTGAATAGATCCGGACAATCCCGGGGTGGACCAGTCCCTCCCACACTTTCATCTCCCGGAGGAATGATTTCCCCGTCTGCTCATCAGTCCTGATGGGGATCTTGACGGCGACCGCAACGCCATCGGATCTCCTGTATGCGGAAAAGACGTGGGCAATTCCGCCGTGGTGGATGTAACGTGCCCCGTAATACCGGCTGGAAAGCGCCGCGGGAAAGTCAGGTCCGGGCCCGGGGAGATTTTCATCCTCGAAAAGGAGGGTGTCTGGAAGTGGCGCATTCCTGGGAGGCACTCCAAACCTCAATCCGCCTTCCCGTGCCTGCACCACTGCCAGAACGAGTCCTGACAGGAAGGGGACTATCCGAAGAGGGTCTGGACCTGCGCTACCCTGCAAGAAGGCAAGCGCGGGTATGAGGAGAGTTCCTGCCAGTGCAACCGCTGCATGGACCGTTCCCACTCGCCGCGGGAGATGTCCGGAAAGGGTGAAGTATGACATCACAAGCGAGGATATCGCTGCAAAACCTGCAATTGCACCACTGGAAAGGGAGATGAGGGGATCAACGGGTGTCTCCCGGGCGGTGTCCAGGAAAGGGAGGACGATGCCCAGTACCATCACCACGAACACGACAGCAAGTGCTGCATGGAATCCGGCAAGGATACGGGAGTAGCGGACCCACCATGCAACGGGCATTGAGTCCCTGCGACGGATGCTGTTGTGTACCAGGTAGACGTAGCCTGTGCAGGCAGAGAGGAAAAGGCCGGC
>JASEES010000011.1:0-1001 GCA_030019395.1 Methanolinea sp.
TATGAGGTGAGTGAGATGGCAGAGAAGAAATCACCAGCAAGCGGGTGGCCGATCGTCCAGGGAGACTTCCACGCCGGGGACCCACAGAGTCCCGTCGCGGTCATGACCTGCGGGTCACACCTCGATGAGAAAGCCATCTGCGATGGCGGAGCCGCTATCGCCGGGTCCTGCAAGACCGAAAACCTCGGTCTCGAGAAGGTCATCGCCAACATCATCTCCAACCCCAACATCCGGTTCCTCCTCCTCTGTGGAACCGAGGTCAAGGGGCACCTCGCCGGCCAGACAATGGCCGCCCTCCACAAGAACGGTGTCAAGGACGGCAGGGTCGTCGGTGCAGAGGGTGCTATCCCCTTCATCGAGAACCTCAAGGAGGACGCCATCAAGCGTTTCCAGGAGCAGGTCGAACTGGTCAACATCATGGAAGCCGAGGATCTCGGCGCCATCAAGGCCAAGATCGCCGAACTCAAGGGACGTGACCCGGGTGCGTTCGCCGCCGACCCCATGGTCGTCGAGGTCAAGGAGGCCGCAGGTGGCGGTGCAGAGGAAGCGGGTGGCGTTGTCCAGCCGATGTCCGGAGAACTGGCCCTCATTCACGCACGGATGAAAGTAATCGAGAAGATGGTGACAGACATCGGGTACCGCGACAAGTTCGCTGCCGGTGTCTATTCCGGTAAGATCGAGGGTATCATGATCGGTCTCATCGTGTCGTTCGCCATCCTCGGGTTCATGCTGATGGGGTGAGGAAAAATGGCAGAAGAAGGACAGAAAATGACAGGGCCAATCAGGATGGTTGCCATCGAGAACATGATGGAGAACATCCGCTACAAGGCCCAGTTGATAGCCAGGTCAAATAAGTACGACTCTGCACTCCTCGGTTCCGGTATCATCGGGTTTGCCGCAGGTCTGCTGACCGCACTTATCCTGATCGTGGTGCCTGCCATTGGTATGAGGTGAGTGAGATGGCAGAGAAGAAATCACCAGCAAGCGGGTGGCCGATCGTC
>JASEES010000011.1:1009-37812 GCA_030019395.1 Methanolinea sp.
TATGAGGTGAGTGAGATGGCAGAGAAGAAATCACCAGCAAGCGGGTGGCCGATCGTCCAGGGAGACTTCCACGCCGGGGACCCACAGAGTCCCGTCGCGGTCATGACCTGCGGGTCACACCTCGATGAGAAAGCCATCTGCGATGGCGGAGCCGCTATCGCCGGGTCCTGCAAGACCGAAAACCTCGGTCTCGAGAAGGTCATCGCCAACATCATCTCCAACCCCAACATCCGGTTCCTCCTCCTCTGTGGAACCGAGGTCAAGGGGCACCTCGCCGGCCAGACAATGGCCGCCCTTCACAAGAACGGTGTCAAGGACGGCAGGGTCGTCGGTGCAGAGGGTGCTATCCCCTTCATCGAGAACCTCAAGGAGGACGCCATCAAGCGTTTCCAGGAGCAGGTCGAACTGGTTAACATCATGGAGGCCGAGGACCTCGGCGCCATCAAGGCCAAGATCGCCGAACTCAAGGGACGTGACCCGGGTGCATTCGCCGCCGACCCCATGGTCGTCGAGGTCAAGGAGTCTGCGGCAGGCGGGGTCGAAGTTGCCGCTGCAGGCGTCAACCCCCAGTTCCTGGAGATTGAGAGACGGCTTGACAAGATCGAGAAGAAGATCGAGTTTGTCGATGCAGAGGTTGCCCAGCGCGTGGGCAGGAAGATCGGCCGGGATATTGGCATCCTCTATGGACTGGTCGCCGGACTGACAGTATTCGTCATGCTGCTGGTCCTGCTCCCGAAGCTGAATATGATGATGTGAAGGAGGTGTGAATTCAGATGTTCAGGTTTGAGAAAGAACAGAAAGTCTGGGACTTCAATGGCACCAAGATTGGTGGTCAGCCTGGAGAGTACCCGACAGTACTTGCATGTTCAATCTTTTACAACAAGCACGAGATTGTGCTTGACGAAAAGACCGGAAAGATAGACAAAGCAGCCGCAGAAGCACTCTGGAACAGGTGCCAGGAACTCTCCGACATGGTGGGTATTCCTCACTTCATCCAGATCCTTGCGGAATACCCGCAGGCATTCGAAAGCTACTTCCAGTGGTTCGACAGCATTGACAACAAGACTGCGTTCCTCATGGACTCCTCTGTGCCCGCGTGCCTTGCACACGCGTGCAAGTACGTGACAGAGGTGGGTCTTGCACACCGGGCAATCTACAACTCCATCAACGGGTCCATCCTGCCGGAGAACGTGGAGGCCCTCAAGAACAGTGACGTTGATGCTGCGATCGTGCTGGCATTCAACCCCGCAGACCCGTCCGTTGCAGGGAGAGAGAAAGTTCTCGTCGAGGGTGGAGTCGCCGGTCAGGCCAAGGGTATGCTCCAGATTGCCGAGGAGTGCGGTATCACCCGCCCGATCCTCGACACCGCTGCAACACCGCTCGGCCTTGGATCCGGGAGTGCTTACCGCGAGATCCTTGCCTGCAAGGCAATCCACGGTTACCCGACCGGTGGTGCTTACCACAACATGACGGTTGCCTGGACCTGGCTCAAGCGCTGGAAAGGCTCAAAGAAGAACCCGTCCCAGCTCGTCGAGTCCCTGAAGGGGAAGGACATTTACTTAAAACAGCTCCTCCACCACTACCAGGGCGGTATCGAGGGTGTCGTCCAGGCTGCATGGTCTGCTCCCGATATCGGATGCAACCTCGTCGCGAGCACTCTCGGTGCGGACCTCATCATGTACGGACCCATCGAGAACGTCGAACCCATGATCACAGCGCAGGCCTACATGGACATCGTCACCCTGGAGGCAATGCGCCCCCTGGGCATCGACTGCAAGGCCGATAACCACCCGATATTCAAACTCATTTAAACTTTTTTTTGTGCATGCACATGCCGCAGGCATGTGCATATCCCCATGGATCCATACTTTTCAGAGGCAGAAAAGCTGCTGATGTCAACGTAACCGGATTCAATAGGGACTGATGATCCGGAAAATCCCTTCCCCTCCCGCATTATTTCCCAGTTCTTTTCCGGGCCTGTCATCATGTGAAGGCATCGTATCAGGTGGAACAAAAAATACCGCCAGATTTCACACCTGCCCGGGAAGCCGGTATTTTCTAAACTCTATTATGCTATACATAACGGGAGGGGCGTCTGGCATGCGGACAGGGAGATTATGCAGGAAGAAGAGCGGGTAGTGAAAAACATGAGGGGACTTGCGCTGCACGGGGGAGTGTGACCTGCAGGTCTCCTGATAAAAAAACGCGTTGGCTGTTCTCATGCCAAAACTGCTTTCGTGATTTTCAAAACTTTTGCCCGGCTGCACGGTGGACATGGGGGGGTTGCCATGGGATTGCACCCATTCATTCATGCGACAGGGCTGATACGGGATGGCAGCGTATACTTCTTATCCGGGAAAAAATCTGTGAGTCCCCCCCCGTCGGCCCATGAACCGGGTTGGAGCAGCAGAAATGAGAGGATCAGGTCAGAGAGGGTCTCCATCAACCGGTTTGGTCCCCGGTTAACGCTTTCTCCTTCCCTCTTTCATGGCCTGGAATCGCATCAGGGCCATGACACCGGGTTTATCCTGCTTCTGGCGCGGAGCCCCGAAACACATCATCTCCATTGCCGGAGCCTCTGCCATCTCGCTGTTCAGCCGCCCCGAGATCTCGTCAAAAATCCTGTGGTATGCCCTGCAATACGGGTCGACCCCTCCGATAGTACCGTGACCGGGGACCATGGCATTGTAGGGACACCCGCCACGGCAGTACCGGATGTGCGGGCAGTCCGCACAAGCCTTGTCCACGAAACTCCGGAACTCCTGCATAGCCTCGCCGACGGGAGACGCAGCAAGGTCTTCTGGCAGAGGACAGTCCGAAACATGTCCCATCACGTATTCCGGCATGCCGACAAACCGGTAGCAGGGGTATATCGAGCCATCCGGACCGACGGCAAACGTGCTCCCCATGCAGTCCACGAACGTGCAGACGGTCCCATGCCGGAAGAAGACACACTTGCAGAGGTCATTGATATTCATGATCTCAAAGGACCCCAGGTTCTCGAGAGAGACATCGAGGAGGTATACGAGGAGATCCCCGTAATCATCCGGTGAGAGTGTCCACGGCTCGGGATTATCGTTGCGGAGCGATGGCAGTGCCGGGTGGAGCTTGAGTGTGAACCCGTTCTCCCTGAAGAACCGGACGATCTCCTCTTTTTCCCGGAAGGATTGCGATGTAAACGTGCAGATGAAACTTACCCGGAGCCCGTGTTCCCGTGCGATGCGGCACCCCTTCATCGTCTTCTCGAAGTACCCCTCACCACGCTGGACATCATTGATCCGGGCAGGACCGTCGATACTCGTCCCGATCGGAACGTGGTATTCGGCAAGGATCCCTGCGATTTCAGGGGTCATGAGCCAGAGGTTGGACTGCATGGCAAACTCGGGGTTTGCCTGCGCCACCCCCTCGGCAAGGAGGGGGAGGGCCTCGCGGTAGAAAGCCGCACCTGCAAGGAGGGGCTCGCCACCATGGAACGTGAAAGTCACCCGCTCCTTTCCAAGGGATGATACCCACTCGACAACGTCCCTGACTGTCGCAATGCTCATCCGGGGAGACCCCGGTTCGGAACTCCAGCAGTACCTGCACCGGGCGGGGCACCCCAGCGTGGGGATGAGCATCACGTGGAAGGGATTCTTCATGATTACATGAGTTTTTTGCCAGGTCGGAGTTAAGAGTTACCTTTACCTTTTCAGCTGGCCGGAACAGGCCGTGCCGGCACTTTCACCCCGCCTGCCCCACCCTTCATCATGGTGTGACTGCCATGCTTCACTGCGAGGATGGATGCAGACATGAACGGGCACGTTCTACCGGCCGGGAACCGGAAAGGGCGGGCCGATCTCCATGAGACTGCCGATCGCTGGCTCCGGGCAGCACGAGCCCTCCCTGCAGAAGACAGGCCTTACGCGGAATGCCTTGCTGCCATGATCCGGTCCCATGCCATCGACGGGATGCCGGCTATCAGGGACCCTCTTGAAGCCGCAGTCTTCTCCCTGCTCATCGAGCTTGTAAAAGCCCGGGAGGGGGCAGATGGCTGTGTACGACTCCGCTGATCCGGAAATACTCCCTAAAAGGAGTTTTCAGGGGATATAGAGCGGTTCGAACCCCTGCTTGAACACCTTTCCAAACTGGAGCGAAATCTTCGGGTCAAGGTTGCATACCGGACAGGTGTAGTCATCGGGGAGATCCTCGAACGGTGTTCCCGGCTTGATGCCCCGGTGGGGCTCTCCCCTGTCCTTGTCGTATACGTACCCGCAGACGACACAGATATATTTCGTCGGGACCCACTCCTCAAAACCCCACTTCCCTATCTTGCCCTTGCCCTCCATTCCACAGATGGGACAGACGTATGTCTCGGGGAGGTCCTCAAAGGCGGTTCCTGCGGGAATACCGTTGTGGGGTTCACCGCGAAGGGGTGAATAGATGTACCCGCAGATCCGGCACCGGTATCTCTTCACATTCTGGTCCGATTTCCTGCTCTTTTTCATTGTTTTTCCTCATCCGTCTTCCGGACATTTACGAGAATTTTCCTCCAAGGTGTTAATGGTATTTCTCAGGGCAGCAGGATCCTTTGCGTCTTCGGTGCGCGGTTTGTCCATGCAGTGATCCATGTGTTGCACAACGGTGAGTCTCATCATCTTGCACGGTATATTCTCTCCTCATGGGGAGAGACCCATTCTTTGACCCGGCCATTGAGACCATGTCCCGCGGCGATCTTGATGCTCTTGTTGACGAGCGGGTCCGGTACACCGTTGCATATGCCCAGGAACACTCGCCTTTCTACCGCAAGTGGTTTCGGGAGCATGGTATCGAACCTGGTGCCATTCGCGAACATGAGGATCTGCTGACCCTCCCCATCGTCTCGGGAAAAACGATTCGTGAGAACCAGCCCCCCCTGACCCCTGAATTCATGTTCAGGAGTGTCTCCTGGGACGAGATATTCACCGTGCACGAGACCAGCGGCACATCGGGGACTCCGAAGAGTTTCTTCCTCACGTGGGAAGACTGGAAGAGATACGCTGCAAAATATGCCCGGATATTCGTATCCCAGGGCTTTGGAAAAGGAGACAGGGTCGTGATATGCGCGTCCTACGGGATGAACGTGGGTGCAAATACGATGACGCTTGCCGCGAGGGATATTGGAATGACCATCATTCCGACGGGGAAATGCTCGTTCCCGACACGGATCCTGAATAGCTACAGGCCGACCGGCATCGTGGGAAGCGTCTTCAAACTCCTTCACCTTGCCGACCGGCTGAAAAGCGAGGGCATTGACCCGAAAGAGACGTCTCTTGAGAGGCTTGTTGTCGGGGGGGAGAGTTTCTCGGAGGAGGCGCGTGCGCACCTTGCCAGGGTCTGGGACAGAAATGTCTACAACACCTACGGGAGCACCGAGGGGACGATGTGCGGGGAGTGTGCCGAGCGTCAGGGACTCCACGTCCCTGAAGATCTCGTCCATCTCGACGTTTATGACCCTGCTCTCAGGACATTCGTGCACGAAGGAGAATGCGGACGCGCAATACTCACCACACTCCTTCCTCCCGGTGGCCGGTGCGGAACGCTCCTCATCAATTATGATACCGAGGATACGACAGTTATCCTCACGCGCGGCCCGTGTTCCTGTGGGAGGACGCACATGAAGATCTTCACCCCGCAAAGGGAAGCAGAGACTGTCTGGATTCACGGGATCCCGGTTAACAGGGTTGACATCGAGCGGGGCGTCTTCCAGCCGGAAAACATGGATTACCTGACCGGGGAATACGAAGCATTCGTCTACGCAGGAAAAGACGGGGGTGTCGTTATCCGGGTGAGTATGGAGGCCCGTGATCCCGGCGCAGTGCGAAGAGAAGATATTGAGGAAAGGTTTCTTTCCTCCTTTTTCCGCTATAAACCAGGCCTTGCCCCCCTGATCGGGGATGAACTGGAGATTGTCTTCTCCTTTTTACCACCCGGCGGCCTTGAACTGTACCGCGTAAAGGGGCGGCCCAGGCGGCTCGTGGACAGGCGGTGACGGGGGTGGTAGAATTATTCTGCAGGGATAAGGTCCGGTCTTTTTTCCAGGCATTTGTGCGGCATTTTTCCTGACTCCGTAAAAGAATGAGGACGCTTCCGGCCTTCCTCTCCTCTGTTCATCGCCAGTCTGAATAGTATTTAATGTTGAAAGGAAAAACAGTACATGCTCTCTGGATGAGTCGCCTGGTCTTTTTGTTTGCCGGATACCCCCAGAATCTGGCATCAACCCCCCTATCAATCAGGGACAATCCAGATGAGCATCCTCTCTCCAGGCGATGGTGATTCGACTCCCCTGTTCTGGCATTATCGCTTATTCCAGTCAATTTTAACCTTTTGCTTTTTGTCGTACAATCCCTCACAAGTGAACCGCCCGGCTGTCCCGGGTCCCCTATCTCCCTCTTCCGCGGATTTAATACTCACCGTGAGAAACCATCTCACCAGACATGGCAGATTTCCTGGGTTCTCTCCTGTACGCGTTCTCGGCACTCTTCGTGATTCTCGACCCCATTTTGAGCGTCCCGATATTTGCGTCCATGACCCGCGGACAGTCATCTGCCGAGATAAGCAAGCAGGCCGTGATAGCGGTCGCAGTTGCAGGTTTTCTCCTCTATATTTTCCTCTTTTTCAACTTCTTCATCTTCGATATCCTTGGCATCAGCCTGCCCAGTTTCCAGGTCGCAGGCGGATTCCTCCTCTTTATTCTCGGGATGCAGATGGCACTTGGTATCGATATCGGAAGGCCGAAAGATCATTCGCCTTCTGCTGCAGGGGTCATCATCGGGACTCCGCTCCTTTGCGGCCCGGGTGCAATAACGACTGTAATTCTCCTCGTCAACGACATGGGGATACTGATACCTGCCGTGGCAATCGCCCTCTCCCTTGGGGCCACGTGGATCATCCTCCGCTTCTCGGCAGAGATCCAGAAGTTACTTGGCGATTGCGTGACCGAGATCATGGCACGCGTCCTGGGGATGCTCGTGGCAGCAATCGCAGTCAAGATTATTGCCGATGGGATCATCGGGCTGATCTGATAATTTTATATTCACCAGAAAAGTCGTCTGGTCTCCCTGGAGGGGGTCACTGTGTCGCAACCATTCCCCCAAAAGGACACGTAAATGGAATAAGCAGTCTGATGTGAATCTGCAAACGAAAAAGCCATCTCAAAAAATGGGGTATCCCACTTCCCCGAAAGGGGAACGGGTGGCTGGATGGATATATCTTTTTAGTACCGGAAGACGACGTTGAAGTCCATCGATTTTGCACCGAAGAACTCCTTGCAGAACCTGGCAGTCTTCTCGGGGGCATACTCCTTGCAGCTGAAGATATCCAGGTATGCTGAGTTCGACTCGTTGGCAAAGTGCCCGGAGACGAGGCTCGTCTCGATCAGCTGGGTCATGGAGTAGCCTGCAACCTTGGCATTGGGGCCAAAGTGGACTATGGTGGGGTCACCAAACCTCTTCATCTCAATGAGATCACAGAGCTTGATGATGAACTCGTGGATCTTCTCCGGGTCCCTGATGGTCTCCGGGTTGCACTGCTTCAAGTCCACCATGGTACACAAACCCCACGCCTTGTCTTTCTTGAACTTCCTGATCACATCGTCGTCCTTCATGTTCCGGACGGCCATTTCACGCCTCATTTCAAGCATGTTTCTTTCTCCCACCATAGTTCCCTCAATGGAACTACTTACTAAGAGGTCTAACGCTCGTAATTTAAATCTTTCCCTCGGATCCCCCCACTTTGCGGGCTCCTTTTTTGATATCGAAGGCATATTTTTGCCAGTTTTGAGAAAATATGTCAATAAATGCCTCTATTTGAAAACGGCACAGATTGGCACTGATTTGGAACGCGCACCGATGATCTCCCGCAACAAAACGGACCGCAAAATAGGCATATTTTTCGACCTATATTTTTCAATTTATTTTTATTGAAGAGATTTTCCCTGTTACCTTGATTATATCCCGCGCAGTCACTTTTTCGAGGGATAGAGGGAAGATCTCACACGAGCCGCGCGAGATCATCTCTTGCGACAGAGAATACCTTGACCATGTGGTGGGGGTGATAGCGCATCTTTGCCTCGCGGAGACCCGGGACACCCATATCACTCTCGCGGTTGATGTAAGTGTACCTGTGCTCGAGAAAACGAGCCGTCTCGGCATTGATGGCTTTGTAGATGCCCTCGCAGTCCGGAAGGCCCTTCTCGAAGTGGACGACCGCGGTCTCCCGGTTGAGCTCCTCGAAAATGGCAATAGCCCCAATTTTTTCCCCTACCCTGATTGCCAGGCCTTCAAGACCGAGTTCGCAGAATTTTTCGATGGCAAAAATGACGGCATTCTTTTCATAAGAGAGAAAAGGATGCTCATTGCACTGCTTCCACTCGCACCACTCGTGTAAAAACGTCCTGACATCCGCGAGGTTACCGGGATTTATCTCTTCCACTGTGTGGTGACACCTGTCGACGAACCTGTTCAGCTGCCTGCGGATCGAGAGGTACTTCCCGCCGGAGAGGCGGGCAAGATCCCGGGTCAGGTAGACGTATTCCCAGTAATCCCTGTCGGGTTGGAGGGAAAGGTCAGGAAAGAGCGTCCGTATCCAGGCAGTTGTCGGTTCATCCACGAGGACAAGGGGCCTTTCTCCCCCTTCGCGGACCGCAAGATCGATCACGTCAAGGAGAACTTCCCCGTCCCTCGGTCCTATCGGCGGTCTGAATGTCGTTACCCCCTGGACGGTGCTGCTGATGATGAGGCATCCCTTATGCCCGGCGTACGTGTAGTGGGCAAAATGGTTCCAGCACGCAATGTTCGAGAAGAGGTTATCACTGTGCTCGGGCGGATACAGTGCGTAATGGCGGGAAAACACATCCCGATCATCCATCGTGACGGGCCGGAACCGGGAGATTGTCAGCATTCGCTCCCCTTACCCCGGAAGCGCATCGGGACGTGCCCTTCCATCGGTACAAAACCGCTGCCTGCATAAAAGTCCGCGGTCCCTGGTTCAGCTACGAGCGCTATCCATGTAATCCCCCGGGAGAGGCACACCCCGACGAGCTTCTCGAGGATCATTCTCCCTGCACCGCTCCCCCGGAATTCCGGCAGCACGACAAGGTCCTGGATGTACGCATCCGACACTCCATCCGATAGTGCTCTCCCCATCCCGATCGTCTTCCCGCTCTCGCGGTGGATGGCAATAACAAAAGCGAAACTCGATCGCACCAGGCGGGGAATCTCGGAGATATCCCATTCTTCCTTCCACCAGCCGCCCGCACGGTAGAGCATTGCCAGGGCGTTTGTATCCCAGTCTTTTACGACCATGACAACAAATTTATCACCAGAAGACATTGCTCAAACAACCTCTCAATTCGTGGATTGTTCCCTGGCCTGTTTCACCCGGACATGCATGCCCGCCGGCTTCTCCCCTGGACCCTGCTGCCGGGTTATGAATACCCCCTGTCGTTTACCGGTACTCACATTCCCACCCGGAACCAATTTCCTCAACCTGGAATGCACTGGAAAGACTGCAGCGGGCAGCAAAACCCGTGCAGTGGCAGGGATGCATGCGCGTGACCCCCATCCCCGCAAGGGTCGAAACTGTCTTCTCGATCCTCGTTGCGGATGCCCCCACAAGGTGAAAACCACCGATGATGTCAAGAACCTTGTCTTTCCCGCAGACTTCGCGGGCATGCGCCACGATGTTGCAGATCCCGGAGTGCGAGCATCCCGTGATGATGACAAGCCCCTCCTCTCCCACGTATGCGAGTGCGGTATCGTCAGGGAGCGTATCGGGAACGAGCCCCCCGGGGCTCTTTTTCATCCTCTTCCCTGACTGCACCATCTCCTCGAACCCGAACCGCCGTGGTATCTCCCCGAGGAAGACGAGGTCCGAAAAGAGCCATACGGGCTCTTTCGAGAGATCCAGATCGAAGTGTTCCCGGCACTTCTCCTCCGAGAGCAACATTCCCGTTTCGGGCAGCTCCCCGGTCTTTTTTGTCAGGAAGACTTCAGGATGGGCAACCAGCCTGGGGCGGGAAACCGGTTTTTTTCCAATCCGGCCCTCGGTTAGTGCCATAATATAGGGAATGAGTCCCCAGGTATGGTCGAGGTGCCCGTGAGAAAGGACAACGTAACGGACATCGAGGATCTCTTCTCCCATCCTGCGGGCATTTTCGAGAAATGCACAGGAATAACCGAGGTCGAAGAGAACCTTGCCGCTCCTGGTCTCAATGAGGGCAGAAAAAGCTGGTTCTGCAAGAAGATAGCGGTCGATGTGGGTGGAATTGTCGACGAGGATTCGTAACCGCATTGGTCTTCACCTGGCCTCCCCTCTCTTTTTCTCCTCGATAACCCGTATTGCCGTTTCAACGATTGCAGAGAGTTCTTCGACCGCAAACTTCTCGGAATTCAGGACAAGGTGGTAGGGCGAAAGATCGCGGATATCGATGGAATAGTAATCCTGATACCGGCGGGCCTCGCAGGCTTCCCTCTCCTGGGTCAGGAGCCGGGCTGTCTCCCTGTCCTGGATCGTATCCCGGGAAAAAATGCGTTCCACCCTGCAGGAAAGGGGCGCCTGGAGCCATATCCTCAGGTCCGCGTTTCCAACGAACCACCCCGAGAGTCTCCCCTCGGCAATGATATCGTCCTCCCTTTCTGCAATCTCGCGCTGCCTGAGGTCGATCTCCCTGTCAATTGACGGTTCGGTCTCTGCAATCCTGCCAAATTCCCGGAGATCGAGACCCCTCTCCCGCGCCATCTGCCTGAACACTTCCCCGGCTGATATCAATCTGTATCCACGGATTTCTGCAAGGTGGCGGGCAAGGGAGGTTGTTCCACTCCCGGGAAGCCCGCTCACCGTGATCCGCATCAGATACCCCCGATATTGAGGGATTTCCGGATAACCTGGCTGATCGTAAGGGAACAGATCATGTACCAGAGGATCCAGGCCGGGACCGGTCCGAGGACCGCCTCGGAGAGCGTATGCTGCCCGAAGAACGGCATGACGATGGGTGCATGGGGGGTAACACCGAGTCGGAAAAGGAGCCAGAAGAATATGGGGACAGTTATGATGAGGATGTAAGCCATGGGTATGAACTGCTGCTGGGAGAGCTCGAGCTGCTCCTTCATCACGCGATCCCTCTTTGCGTCAAGTTTCTTGATTCTCTTTTCGTCCCCGGAAAGCTGGGCCTCGCGGTACTCTTTCTGGAAGACCTTCATCCGTTCCTGGACCTCGGTCATCCTCTCGTAATCGATCGTGTACTTCTGGATGATGGAGGAATAGAGAGCCGTGATAGCCGAGAGGATAACGATGAGGATGAAAAAGGGCATCATCTCCGCGAGCGGCCCAAGCACGCTATCAAGCCCCCGGCCGACGCCCTCGCGCAGGGGTGCGATGCTGTAGGAAAATATCATCGCCATCGCGACCATGAGGGCGAGGATGCCCCCGAACCTGCTCTTCATAAGCCTCACCGGAGCACGTCTGCCATCTCGCGCACCGCAAGGTCAAGGAGGTGGTCCGCGTTCGTGATGTACTTGATGGTACAGCCTGTAAGCATCGAATAGGAAGCTGCAATCGCCCTGTTGAACTGCTGGTGATCGGCGATTGCTCCCGAACCCTCGCGGTCTCTCGCCCGCGTTTCGTCAGAAAGCCTCCTCATGAGGATCTGGTCAGGGTCTGTCTCGACGAGGATGATGGTGTCAGGCATGAGTTCCCGCAGCACCCACTCGGGAAGGCCGGCAAGGAACCCCCGGGGGGTCTTGACAGATGCATGCGTGTCGATGAGGAGGTTTCCGTCTTCCTTGGACATTGCCCGCGCTGCTAACTGCTGGAGCCTCTTTTGGGCATCTCCGGGAAGCCTTCGCATCTCATCCCGGTCCCGGACAAGCCCCTGTGCCACGGCAGTCTCAAACATGTACGTCCCAAAATTGAGGGATTTGTAGGGTATTCCTTCCTCCTCGAGGAGTTTCAACGCCCCGGTGACAACCGTTGTCTTCCCGACGCCGGGGACACCTGTCACTATCACTCTCCTTCCCGTCATACTTACTCCTTTC
Source organism: Methanolinea sp. (assembly GCA_030019395.1). Lineage (GTDB taxonomy): Archaea > Halobacteriota > Methanomicrobia > Methanomicrobiales > Methanospirillaceae > Methanolinea_A. The sequence goes on from JASEES010000011.1 coordinate 13,060, forward strand.
CGAAAAATGTCCTCATGAAGGGGTACATCTCCATGATCTGCTGGCTTGCGATCTCCTCGTATAACCTGTAGGTGATGGAAACAGTGAGCAGGAGGCCCGTCCCGCTCACTGACCCGATTACGCCGAAGAGGTTGGCAAACACCGAGAGGACGCCGATGAAGACACCGCCTATCACAGTCACCCGGGGGATGTACCTGTCGAGGTATTTTTCGAGAACCTGCGGGTTCCGCCGGTACCCGGGAATCGACATCCCCGACATCTGGATCTGGCGTGCGACGTCCTTTGAGTCCATACCTGCCGTCTTGATCCAGAAAAGGGCAAATATCGCGCCGCCGACCACCACGATCAGGATATCGATACCCATCCTGAGGAGGACTTCCCACGGGGCATGACCGAGGTCATAGATCCACCACATCCAGTCATCGGGCCCGTTGATGGGGGCAAGGAAATACATCAGTCCGCTGACAGGGGTTGCCCCCTGGAATGTTCCGAGAATCGTTATCCCCACGTTGTTCAGGAAGAGGCCGATCATCTGGATATTTGCCTGGAGCACCCGGACGAGGATCATGGGAAGGACACTTGCATAGATGAGCTTGACCGGGAACCGTGCACGTGCGCCTCTCACCTGGGCATGGGCAAGAGGTATCTCGATACGCGTCGATTCCACGTATACGATGACCAGAAATATTCCTATGGTGGTGATGAACGCGATCAGGTCTGTCCCCATATACTGCAGGAAGTTTGCGCTGTCCAGAATGACTGCGACCATGCGGGGAAAGAACCCGACGGGATACTGGTCACTGACCGGTGCCCAGTTGATGAAGCCGTTGATGATTGCCTGCGAAATGCCGGCTATGATGAAGAGGCCGACGCCCGATCCTATTCCCCACTTCGTGACCACCTCGTCCATGAAGACGATCAGGACACCGCCGATGCATATCTGGATGAAGATGATGAGCGAGACCAGGAACAGGTTTCCGCCGAAGAACATGTCCGCAACGACAGGGTCCGGCAGGAGAAAACCTCCGACGAGGTTCGGGGCCGCCTCGATGATGATCATCACGAAGATGAGGAGTTTCTGCAGGCCCATGTACTGGATCTGCCCGTGAAGTTCGCTCGTGTCGATATGGATCAGGTCTGCCCCCTTGAGGAGTTGCAGAACGATCGAGGCTGTCACGATGGGGCCGATACCCAGCTGCACGAGCGACCCGCTTGCCCCTGCAAGGAGTGCCCGCCAGTAGAAGAAGATATCCTGCGAGTTCGGATTAAGCCCGAAAAGGGGTATGTTGGTGAGGACAAAGTAGAGGATGAGGATTCCCGCTGTCCAGGCAAGCTTGTTCTTGAAGTGAACGTGTCCCTCGGGGCCTTTTACCGTGGGCATCGCTGCAAGCAGCGGTTCCATTCGGTCCAGTAGTTCTCCCATTCTTTCACCAAAGGGGGATCAGATAACCAGGGCCTGGCCACCTATCGCTTCTATCTTTTCTTTTGCCTGTCCGGAAAATGCACGTGCCGTAATGCGCATCTTCTCTGTGACTTTTCCGCTCCCAAGTATCTTATCGATGCCGATCTGTTCTGCAGATATGACAATGGCATCGCCGTCGCGTGAAGCGAGACCCGCAGCCAGTAGCTCGTCAAGCATCTCCTGGAGTCTTCCAACGGAAATCGTCCGCATCCTGTCAGATGTCGGGTTCACGAAGCCGTGCTTTCCGTTATGAACTTCGCCATAGACCCAGTAGTGGGAGAAGCGGTGGTCACGGTGACCTGCACGGCCCCTGCCGCCGCGGTTCCCCGCACCCCTCCTGTTCTTATGCGTGCCTCCCCCGCACGTCCGGGATCCCCGGTATTTCGACCTCTTGTTGACTGGCATCTGTCTCACCTCATCTTGTAGAGGAGCTCGTTTATCTCCTTCCCGTAGTACCCGAGGGCTCCTCCCTGCGGAAATGTCCTCTTGATCGTCCTGTATCCCTTCCGGGGCGGGTGGAGCCGGAGAACCGGTTTGACGCCGGGGATGTCGGCAAGGCGCACTTCCCCTGCAGCAAGAGCCGCTGCAAGTTCCGCGATTCCATTGTAGGACGAATTCTCCCGGACATACTCGTCGGTGAGCGGGCGGTTACCCTCGATCCGTCCGCGGGTCCGCAGGATCGTCTCGATCGTTTCCGCGTCCACCTCCCCCCATGCCACAAAGTCCTTGACCTTCCGGATCATCCCCAGGTATTCGGGCGTATCAGGCACGAGGACACAGTGGTTGATGTGATGGAGGCGGAGCATTTTAAGGGTGTCCCTGATGTCCCGCCGGGTATTGACAACCCCTCTCACCTGCACGATGGCGTACATCATCCCTCTCCCCCTGTCCGGATCATGTTCGTTGCCCTGAGGGCATTGAACGTGGCCTTTGCAAAGTTGATCGTCGTCCTCGTCTGTCCCCTCGCAAAGGTCCAGACGTCCCGGATACCGGCAAGTTCCAGAACTTTCTTGCTGATTTCACCGGTAACGAGCCCTATCCCCTGCGGGGCAGGCTTGAGGGTTACGCGGACGCTGCCTGCAGCACCCTCGACGACCATGGGAATCGAGTGCGCGGTGTTGCAGCCGCATTCCCAGCTGCCACAACCACGACGGACCTTGATGAGGTTGATCTTTGCATCAACGATCGCTTTCTTGATCGCATCTCCCACCTGGGAATCCTTTCCCTGGCCAAACCCTATGTACCCGTTCCTGTTCCCGACGACCACCACGGCGCGGAACTTGACACGCCTGCCGGAGTCGGTCATGCGCTGTACCATGGTGATGTCCAGAACCTCGTCTTCGAGGTCGGGAAGGAAGAGATCCACGATCTCGGGTTCCTTGATGGGCCGGCCGCTCTCCAGGACCTGGTCGATGCTGGAGAACTCTCCCGCGGCCACCTTTTTCCCAAGGCCGGTCAGCGGGACCCATTCCACTTTCTCGTAGGCCATATTACTCCAGCTCCTTCATGATGGCGTCCATAGTCTGTTCAACGTTCTGTACCAGGTCGCCGGCACGGTCGGGTGCATATGCTGCAATGTGAACTCCTTTCACCCTGTCATCATCGGGGAGTATCTCCTCCCCGTGGGGGACATCAAGCCCTGCGGTTACCGCTCCCTTCAGTGCGGCAAAGACCCGTGCCCCTTTCGTTGCCCTGTGGAGACCAATATCGAGGATCGCAGAGTCATACCCACTGTTCTGGGCTTTCACCGCAAAGAGAACCCCTGTGAGGAACGCTGCGGGCGTACTTGAAAGGGATCCCCTGAACCCGTACTTTGAAAGTTCACTGGAGTGTGCGGTCACACGTGTGAGGTCCCCCTCCTTCTCTGCCTGGACGAGCTGGATGATGATATGGCGGTTCGTGCGGCGCACCACCATACGGGGCTTCCCGGAGACAACGAGTCGGGCACGGGCATAGTAGTCTGTCTTGCCTTCCTTTCTCCTCCGGAAGGGGATGAAGTAGCGTGGTCCGGTCGCCATTTTACCGTGCCCTCCCCATGATGATACCGAGGTGGGCCCTGAGATGACCCACGCTCCTGAACTGCCCTCCGGCTGCCTGGCGGTAGAGCAAACGGTAGAGACGCGGCTCAATCTCTCCTTTCTCGCGCAACTCTGCAAGGGTCTTCCGGAGTGCCCGGATCTTCCGAATCCACTGGCGTTTCGCGGGATTTCTTGCCCCTGCGGCTCCCTTGCGCCGACCCGGCCCTCTGCAGTGCCCGTATGCTCTCTTCGCCATCAGGGCGCGCGCCCTTCCCCTGCTGTTCCCTCTGATCTGGCGTGCAATGATTGCCCCATCCCCGATGAGCTTCCTGATGTCCTCGCGCGATATGGCGTTCTGGATATCCGTAAGCCGGTCAGGGTCAAACCATACCCTGTTCATGCCGCACGAGAGCAGCTCCGCTGCAATCCGCCGCTGGGAGGAAAGGTCAGTCATCGCTCTCCTCCTCCTGTTCTTCGCTCACTGCAGGTGCCGGTTCTTCGACCGGTTTTTCTTCCCGCGGGTTGAGAATCTTCAAACCTGCCTGGATAGCCTTCTCCTGAATGACTGCTCTCTTCTTCGCGCCGACGCCGGCAGCGATGCGAATGGCATCCCTTTCCGGGTCAAGCCCGTCGAGCTCGGCCGGAGTGTGGACCCTCACGTCACGGTACCCGCTCGGGTGCAGGCCCCTTGCTGCAAGGGGACTTCCATATCCCGGTGTCGGGAGAGGGCCCTTGGCCTTCTTCTGGATCCGCTGCTTGTTGTGGAGTCCCCTCGGCTTTCGCCAGCTCTCCGAGAGCTGCTTCTTCTTGCCAAAACCATCGCGCTTGAACCGGGCGGACTTCGCTGCACGGACCCTGATTGCCCGAATTGTATCTTCTGCCATTGTTCATTCACCCCCTCTGGACCCGGTATATCCCGTCCTGGAAGATGCGGGGGTCCCTGTACTTTATTTTCGTCGCGTGCTCGATATTCGCAGAGGTTATACCCAGTTTCTCACGGTCGATGCCCGTGAGGATAATTTCGTCGTTCCCCACCTTTGCGGTCACACCGGGGACGATCTGGGCATACCGGGGTTTCTTCTCACCGAGGAAGTTGTTGATCTCGAGCCTGTCCCCCGACAGCTTGAGCTGTATCGGGAAATGGCTGTAGACGACCTTCATCCGGTATTCAAACCCTTCTGTCACACCCCTGACCATGTTCTGGACGTGCGCCTGGATGGTTCCAACCATGGCGATTGTCCTTTTCCTGTCAGCGGTGGTGGAGATGACCAGCGTGTCATCCCGGAGCGTGAGCGTGATCTGGGGGAAACGGAATGTCCTCTCGAGCTGGCCCCTGGGGCCGCTGACGCGGACCGTCGGCCCGTCGACCTCGATCTTTACGCCCTTGGGAATGGTCACGGTGCGTTCTGTTGCCATCTGTCACCCCTCCCTAGTAGACGTACCCCAGGAGTTCTCCCCCTACGTGTTCCCGGCGGGCCTGTTCGTGCGTGATGACCCCCTTTGACGTGGAGAGGATGAGGATTCCGAAGTTCTTGCCCGGGAGATACTGCGTCTCCCAGTATTCCAGCTCGTCGAGGCGGACGGAGTAACGCGGCGTGATTGCGCCACACCGGTTGATCCTGCCGTTAAGGTGGACCCGGAACTGTCCTCCGCGCCCGTCCTCGATATACTCGAACCCGTTGATGTACCCTGTCTCCTGCATGATGCGGAACATCGCACCGAGCAGCTTGCTGGCGGGCTCCACGATGACCGAGGATTTGCCCCCGTCGGCCGCGTTTTTGAGGGCGCACATGCCATCAGCGATTGTATTGAGTCTTGCCATTGGAACTGCCTCCCCCTAGTTCATCTTCTTGAAGCCCATTTTGTGCGCCCATTCACGGAAACACTGGCGGCAGAACATGATGTTGTACCGCCGTACAAGGGCCTGCTTCCGGCCGCAGATCTTGCACTCGTGTGCTCCGCGACCGAATACCTTCGTCTTCTCTCCACCCATCAGTACACCTCCACCCTGTGTGCCTCCTTCAGGTACCGGGCTGCATCGTCCTGTGTGACCCGCTGCTTGATGGGGAGGCGACGCTGCTCGATCGACCGGCGGGCTACCCTGATACCCCTGCGGGCCAGGACGACGTTGATGTCCATCCCGTATATCCCGATCTGGGGGTCATAGCTCATGCCCGGGAAATCAGTATGCTCTTCGATCCCGAACGAGAAATTGCCCCACCTGTCAAACTGGTTCCTCGCTATTCTCCGGTCTACGATATCCAGGGCCTTACTGAGGAATTCTGCCGCTTTCCTGCCACGCAGGGTCACACGGCAGCTGATGGGAGCCCCCTTCCGGATGCCAAACGATACGTTCGTCCTCTTGGCATTGCTCCGGACCGGCGTGTTCCCTGTGATGGTCTTCAGGAGATCAACCGCCCGCGTGAGCTTGTCTCCGGCTTCGCCGACTCCCATGTGCACTACGACCTTCTCGACAAAGACCTCGCGCATCGGGTTCATTCTTCAATCCCCCACTCTTTGAGGGCTGGCTCCTCGCGACCAACCATGTAGATGTATTCATCGATGGTCTCGAAACGCGACCCGTCGGCCGGGTCTTCCAGGATGACCCTGTTGGGAACACTTCCCGGAACCTTCTCGATCCCGACAATCCGTGCGACCTTCCCCGAATGCCTTCCGCCGATGACCATGGCCATGTTCCCTACCGCGAACGGGAAGTGGTCAAGGATCGCAAACCGGTTCTCGGGTTCCAGAGAGAGGACGATGGAGTCCCCGGGGTGGTACCTGTTGTCCGCGATGACATTCGCACCGAACCGGAGATTCAGCTGGACTTTCCCCCCCGGCACGATTGTCTTGTTGCGGATCTTTGCGAGCCGGCTCTTTGCTGCCTCGGCATCGATCTCGATCGTCTTGTGCCTGCCCTTCTTGTCCCGAAGAATACGGAAGTGCCTGCCGATCCGTGGTATTGAAATGATGTCAAAGATCCCGATACCCATCCGGGGATTCCGGCATGGCCTGCCATTGATGATGACCTCCTTCTGCTGGAGGATCTGCCTGACTTCCTTTGCGTTCACCGCAAGGTGCATGTGGTCCCGGAGCCAGACTGCAACAGGCATTGCGTTGGCGTTGTGCGGGCCGGGGGATGTCTTGGCGATGAACTTGCTCGTCTTCTTGGCAACGTGCCAGGAATCAGGGGCATTGAGCCTCTTCAAATGGTCTCCCATTATTCAGCCCCTCCCAGTTTCTCTGCCCTCTTTGGGTCTTTCAGGTTCAGCCTGGTTATCTGCACGTTCGAGGGTGGGATAGGTCGTGGGACTTCGGTTCCATCTGCCTTGTTGACAGAGACTCCCTGGACCACGATCGTGGACTTTTTCGTGTCCACCATGTCCACGAGCCCTTCTGTTCCTGCCGACTCCCCGCGGAGGACTTTGACGGTATCGCCCACCACGACCCGCATACTGCGCCTGTGGTACTGTTCCCTCAGGGCAGGTGCGAGCGGCGCCCGGAGGAAGTGGTTCCTCGCGTGGGCAGGTGCCGCATACCGTGCTTTTCTCTGCTTCCTTGGTTGTTTGCTCTCGACTCGGACCATGGATCTGCCTCACACGATGATGGTGGCCATGGAACCGATCTTGGGGAACCGCTCCGCCACTTCGCGCGCGACCGGCCCCTTGATCTCGGTCCCCTTCGGTTCGTTCTTGTCATCCACCACGACCACTGCGTTATCCTCGAAACTGACACGCATGCCGTTTGGCCTCCGTAACTCCTTCTTCTGCCGGATTACGACTGCCCTGACGAGCTTGCGGCGCATGTCGGGCGTACCTTTCTTTACGCTCACGGTCGCGATATCGCCCAGTCCCATTTTCGGCTGGCGTCTCCGCACACCATGGTAGCCGAAGACGGATACGATCTGCACCTCCCGCGCACCGGTGTTGTCAGCGCACAGGAGTCGCGTCCCGGTCGAGAGTGCGCGTGGAATGTTCGACTGCTTTGCCTTCATGATGGCTGCACCTCCACCACGACGTAAGTGGTGGTCTTGGAGAGCGGCCTGCACTCAGCGATGCGCACGGTATCACCGGTCTTCGCCTGAATGCAGGGTGGGTTGTGGGCATGTATCTTGCTGTTCCGCTTTTCGTAGCGGTTGTATTTGCCCACGTAGTGCAGGTATGCCCGCTCCACCACCACTGTCCCTGTCATCCGGTCGCTCACGACTTTACCGGTGATCACCTGGCCGCGCACCGGTAAAGTGCCGTGAAACGGACAGAACGCGTCATTGCATTCCCTCTCGGGAGGCCTGACGCTCAATCCGATGTTCCTTGCCATTATTTCCCTCTTGTCTTCTGAATTGCGTTGATCCGCTTTTCTGGTGCCATGACCAGCGCGGAGCCGTCTATCTCCACCAGGACACCATCCGGAAGGGTGACCCGGAACCGGGTCCCGGCTTTCTGGACCCTCTTTGTCCCATGGTCCCCCCGGATCACCAGTGTGTTCCTGGTCTCATCGATAATCCGGCCCGACAGGCCATGCAGTGCGGGGTTACTGGCCCCGGTCACCAGGACCTCCAGCCCGATTAACTCGTGCCGGAGGATGTTCCGCGGCAGGATCATGAAACGCTGCGTCTCCTGGTGTTCTGTTCGGTCTTCATCCGGGCAATCGTCCGGCGGAGCTCCCTGATCCGACCCGGGTTCTCTGTCGAACCCCCGGCGCTGACCTTGCCGTAATGCTGGATGAGCTCGATTTTCAGCTTCTCCATCTGCTCGGAGAGCTCGACGTCCGAGAGCTGCTTCACGTCCCTTGCACGGAATATGGCCATTTCATTTCCTCCTCAGCAGTTCTTCCTCGTCAAACTCGTCGGGCTCCACAGGGATGTCGTCCTCTGCGAGGTCTTCACCGACACTGACAACCGGTATCTCGATACCTTTCTTTTCGGGTTTCTCCCTTTTTGCCGTGACTTCGAAGTGATCGGGAATCTTGGCGCCGGCGGGGATGATCTTGACCTGGACCCCGATGACTCCGAGCTTCTTGACCGCGACGGCGTACCCCTTCTCGACGATCGTGTTGACAGGCTCGCCCGAGTGCTTGATGTATCCCTCGGTGAACTTCTGGACCCTTGCCCGTGCTCCGGTGAGCTTTCCTGCGATAATGACCTCGCATCCGAGTGCGCCGGCATCCATCACCCTGCGGATGATGCTCTGCCCGGCCTTCCTGAAGTACCACCCTCTCTCGAGGGCGTTGGCCAGGCGTTCAGCCATGATCTGGGCGTTGAAGTTCGGGTTCGGGACCTGCTGGACCTCGATCTGGGGGGACTCGACTGCAAAGTCGGTGGCGAGGTCCTGCGTGAGCTGGCGGACGAGTTTCCCGCCTTTCCCGATGACGATACCGGGTTTCTCGGCAAAAATGGTGACCTGGGTTCCAAGGGGAGTCCTCTGGAGATCCATTCCCCCGTAGCCTGCCCGCTTGAGCTCCTTCTTGAGGTGCTTTTCAACGCGTGCCCGCCGCGCTCCCTCGGCCACGAATTTCCTCTCTACTGCCATTACTGCACTTCCCTGACCACTATCTCGATGTTCACGGTCTCCCTGCGCTTGGGCGTGGCCCGGCCCATTGCCCTTGGAAAGATACCGCGGAATGCACGACCGCGGTTTGCTGCTGCATGCACAATTTCGAGGTTCTCGGTATCGAGTCCGAGGTACTCGGCGTTCTTGATGACCGAGTTGAGGAGCCGGATGTATGCCCTCGACGCTTTCTTTGGAAACCTGCCGGCATCCCAGCCGGAGAGCCCCCTCTTGTGGGCAACTTTCCGGTTGAACCTGCGGAACGGGATAGCCTTTTTCCCCTCGATAACCTGCTGGAGGTAGGGGATGACCTCCGATATCCGCTTGTTACGGATGAAAGAGGCAATTTCCATTGCGTGTTTGGGAGAGACCTGGATCTCGTTGACCTTGCCCCGGGCATATGTGTCGCCTTCGAAAGACCGGGAATAGAGTGTCCTTGCCATGTCCATCACTTCAGCGGCACGTACTTGCTCGACCGGGTTGCCCCGATACCGGCACTCCCGTGAGTCACCTTCTTCCGTGTGAGGGCGAACTCGCCCAGGTAATGGAAGAGGGCCTCGGGCATGATCTCGACCTTCACGAACTCTTTCCCGTTATGGACCTCGATTGTCCGTCCGACCATCTCGGGCATGATGACCATGTCGCGCAGGTGGGTCCGGATGACCTGTTCCCCTTTCCTGAACTGGGTGAGGAGGTGTTCTTCCCCGCGCGTGAGGCCACGCACCAGCTTCCGCCGGGCACGCGATGGCATGACCGGGAGCAGCTCGGACCTGCCCATTGCCCGCAGGTCGTCCAGGCGGAACCCGCGATACGTGAATTCTTCGCGACGCCTGGGAAGTCTCTTCTGTGTCTTCTTTGCCATATGCTATCACTCACTTCTTGGAAAGCCCTGTTCTCCTCGCTGCAATGTGGCCGACCGCCCGGCCCGGGGGAGTCCCGCGGCCCACGGTCTTTGGCCTGCCGGCGTGCTGGTGTCCACCACCACCGAACGGGTGATCGATCACGTTCATCGCAACGCCCCGCACCCTTGGCCAGTTGGATGCAGTGTTCTTCATCTTGTGGTACTTCTTCCCGGCCTTGACAAACGGTTTCTCACCGCGCCCGCCACCGGCGACAATACCCACAGTCGCGCGGCAGCGGCTGCTGAACCATTTCGTTTTCCCGCTCGGCATGGTCACGCCGACGCGATCCTCGGTCCTGTCGACGACGACCGCCTGGACCCCGCCTGACCGGACAAACTTACCCCCGTCGTTGGGCTGGGCCTCGATGTTACATATGAACGTTCCTGCAGGGATCTGCGCGAGGGGGAGCGTATTTCCGTTCTTTACCTCGGCACCCTCTCCCCATGCAACCTGGTCTCCCACACCCATGCCTTCCGTGGCAAGGATGGAAACCTTCGTCCCGTTCTCGAGGCGGACAAGTGCGAGTGGAGCATTGCGTGCGGGATCGTGCTCGATATCCACGACGACCCCGCGGACAAGTCCGCCGGTGCTGTTCACGTGCCGAAGCGCGGCCTTATACCTGTGGGAGGGGGCACGGTATGTCGGCCCTCCTTTTCCCCGGCTCTGCGTGGTTATGCGATGTCCCATATTCCCCACCTACATGATACCCAGCCGGGACAGTATCTCCTCGGCCGCTTTCTCGTTTGCAAAACTGATCACTGCCTTCTTTTTGCCGTCCATTGTCATCATCGTGGACACGTCGGTGACTTCCTGCTCGAAGGCGCGCTCGATCTCCCGCTTTATCTCTTTCTTCGTCGCGTTATTGTCGACGATGAACTGGAGCTTGTTCTGGTTCTCGAGCATCATCATGGCCTTTTCCGTGACATACGGGTAACGGAGCACCATGGTTACTGTTCACCTCCGAGCCGTGCGATTGCACTCTCTGTCCAGACAGTGAGCCGCCCCGGGAGTGTGCCCGGTGCAAGGAGTTCGCAGTTGAGCTGGTCCACGGTCGCGACGTCGACTCCCGCGAGGTTCCCTGCGGCTGCAAGGGGCTTTTTCCCGGTCACGATGAGGAGGCTCTTCTTCTGCTTGTATCGCCTGCCCCTCATCTTGCCGCGGCCTGCACGGACTTTCCGGCTGACCTTTGCCTTCTCGATGTCCCCAAGGACGCCCGCGGCTGCAAGGACCGGGATGACCTCGCTCGTCTTCTTGAGGTCTTCGAAACGGTCTTCGAGGATGATGGGGACCTTCGCGGAAAAGACGTGTCCCCGTGCCCGGACAATCTCTTCGCTGACTGTTGCTGCGAGTGCTGACCAGAATGCTTTCTGTTTCTCCTTCTTGTTGATCCTGCGGACGAGCACCTTTTCGACGACCGGCGGGTGGGCTTCCCTTCCACCTTTCGCCTGGGGCACCTTTGCTGCCCGGGAACCTCCCTTGATGCGGGGCACCTGGGCAACACCGCGCCCTGAACCCCAGCTGTGGGCTGACGAGAGTATCCCTGCATAGGGGTAGGTCCCGTGGGGCTGGCGCCGGGTGCTCTGCAGGGCAATAACAGCCTTTTTAATGAGGTCCGGCCGGTACTCCTCCTCGAAAACTCTGGGGAGCTCTATCTCGCGCAACACCGAACCATCAAGCGATAATACCTGTGCTTTCATCCCTGCTTCACCCCTGTTTGCTCTCCGTGCTCACGAACTCGATGGCCGGCTGACGGACGACGTGTTCACCCTGCCTCATGGCCGGGCGGATACGGACAAGCCTCTTGACCGGTCCCGGGATAGACCCCTTGATAAGGACGTACGGGTTTCTCAGCATCCCATAGTGCAGGAATCCTCCTGCAGGACAGATCTCGTCACCATTCTCGCCGATCTTGAGTATTCTCTTGTTGAACTCCGTCCGCTGCTGAAACCCCATCTGGCCCATCTGGGGAACCTGCCATCGCACATGGTGGGGGTTCCACGGCCCGAGGTTGCCGACGTGCCTTTTCTTGCCTCCCCGCGCGTGTTTCCTCTTGCGCAGCTTTATTCCCCAGCGTTTCACCGGACCCTGCGTCCCCTTGCCGGTTGTGACTGCAGTGATATCGGCATAGGCACCCGGCTGGATGATATTTTTAAGGTGGACTTCCTTTCCCAGGAGTCCCGCGATGAACTCGAACCGCTGCTGAACAGTCCCGCCGGCGACCCGGATCTCCATGATCTCCGGGACTTTCTTGGGAACACCACTGACCTGCCCGGGCAGGGTGTGCATCACGGCAAAGATCTCTTCAGCCACCCCTTTTGCAATGGCATCCTTGAGTGCCTCCATTGCCCCGGAAAAGTCGTATTCCTTGGGGAGTGTGATCCGTTTCCCGAGTGCCTTGTCAAGCTCGCCGGCCCACACTTCCGTGAGGGGATGCCTGCCGTAGGTGTCCCTGCTGTAAGCCCGGATGGCGGCCACCTTCATGGGGGGGATCTCGACAACGGTGACCGGGACCATGATATCCTTGCCCTCTGTCGGGCTGTTCTTGTGGTCATCCACCATGATCACGTGGGTCATACCCACCTTGTAGCCGGCAAAGCCCTGCAGCACGGGGTCCCCCTGGTACGAGGGCCATGACTGGTACCGGGGTACCGGGCTCTTCGCCCTTTTCCGGGGTGAAAAAGCCAGGGATCCTTTTCGTGGCTGGTTTATCTTGGGCATGTTTCAATCAATCCTGCACTTGCATTGTGTCGCAGGCCACTCCTTGTGGCCTTTACCGGTATTTCCGGTTTTTTCGCCTATCTTCGGCCAGAGCATACCGGAGATGTGTGACGTGTCCGGGCTCCTGTCGCGCGGAGGGGGAAAGGGCGATGGATAGATGTCCAGGCACCCGTCTATCCCTCCGTCAGCAGTATGGAGTGGGTTTTCCCCCTCCAGGTGCAGTACTCCAAAAAGACGGCCCTGTTCCTGGTTAGTGACCGTCTCCCTGTGACCTGTCTCGCAAAGAGATCCTGAATCCGGCATGCACCTGCCTCTTTTTATGGGCAGATGACGGGCCCGTATCCCAGGGGATTCGTCCACCCTGCATGCCTGTTTCAGCGACACCCTGTCAGCCGGTGGTGACCATTCACCACATTCTCACGCAAAGACACGCGTTCCTGGAACCCGTGTCCCTGACCTCTCATGAGGCCTCTGCTCCGCGGACTGCATACCGGGGACAGATAACCCTCATATAGGCTTCCATAATAATTCGAGAGAAAAAGATATAAACCTTGTTCAACCGGGAACGTAGAAACGGTCAGCTGAAATAGAGATCTCCCTCTTCTGTGATATAAACGTCTATATTCTCTTTCACAAAACGGGCTTTAAAACGTTCAGGTACTGCGTCGCGGATTTTATTGATGAGGGCGATCGTATCATACCTGACCTTGATCCCGAGTTTCTCTGCTTCGCGGTAAATGAGCGATGCAACCTCGAGCAGGTCCGTCCCTCCCGGGATGGTGCAGAGGTGTGTGGCATCGAGAGTGTAGAGGAATTCCAGCGTCTCCTTTGCCCTCCTGATATTCTCCATTGCAGACTTTTCGATGGTGCACACGTTGGCCTTCGAGGTTTTGATGAGATCTGCTATCTGCTGTTGTGTGAGCCCCTGTTTCCTGTATCGCAGGACTTCCTTCTGCCGGTCTGTCAGCAGACTGTCCTTCATGATGAACGGTATTGCCTGACGTATTTAAACACTTTTCGTTAACTTTTGGGGAAAAACTGGTGAGAAGACGTAACGTCCCCGGGAGATATGTTCTCTTTTGAGGTGCACCAAAATCAGGAAAATAAGGCTGATTTGGGGGAAAAAAGATTTCAAAACGTTTATAACAGTACCGGCAGATAGTAACCTGTTATAACCCAAAAAAGAGGTGAATTACATGGTTGTGAAAGTAGGAGTTGCTAAGCTGGGCAATATCGCGAGTGGTGTGATGGCCGAGCTCCTCCTCGATGAGAGAGCTGACCGTGAGGACATGCAGACATTCATGGCCACGAGCGGGACGAAACTCCAGCCCGAGGACATTGACCGGGTCGTCAACAACATGATTGCCTGGAAACCTGACTTTGCCATCGTTGTCTCTCCAAACGGCGTCCTTCCCGGACCCACCGGTGCCCGCGAGAGACTGGCAGCTGCCGGTATCCCGACGGTCTTCATCACCGATGACGTGACGACAAAGAAGGAATGGGCCGAGATCAAGGACGGCAAGTTCGGGTATATCATCATGAAGGGAGACGCCATGATCGGGGCACGCAGGGAGTTCCTCGACCCCATCGAGATGGCGGATTACAATGGTAACCTGATCAAGGTCCTCTCCGTCACAGGTGCTTTCCGCAAGCTCCAGACGGCCCTGGACCAGATCATCGACCAGGTCAAGGCCGGGAAGAAGGGTGCAGAACTCGTACTGCCCAAGCTCGTGGTCACCTCTGACAAGGCTGTCGAGGGAGAATTCACGAACCCGTATGCAATGGCCAAGGCCCGCGCAGCCTACGAGATTGCCCAGTCTGTCGCAATGGTCAACGTCAAGGGCTGTTTCATGACAAAGGAGTGGGAGAAGTACATCCCGATTGTCTGTTCCGCGCACGAGATGATGCGGATCGCTGCTGCACTCTGTGACGAGGCCAGGGAGCTTGAGAAGGCCTGCGACGGTGTTGTCCGCAAACCCCACAAGAAGGACGGCGTCATCGTCTCGAAGACCAAGCTCATCAGCAAACCCGAGTAAACCCAAAAACTTTTTTTTGTTTTCATGGCGTTTCATGACCCGGCAGGATATCCGGGTAATCATCCGGCGTATCCTTTTCTTCAGCCTTTCCTGTAATAATGCCCGAGTTCCTCGGGGAGCGTGAGTATCACGGGTTCCTGGTGAATCCGCTCCATGAACGCAGAATCACTTGTCGAGGAAACGTTCGGGTTAATTCGCGAGATAACAGAACAAAACCCGCGAAAACCGTTTTCCGTCTTCCTGTTGTCAAAAAAGAGTGACATGTTGAAAGCGTGTGTACCGAGGCTGCGGTACATGCGCAGGACCGAGAGGAGCCCTTTGACAAAAGTGCCGATGTAGGGCTCAAAATCAGGCATCGTTGATACCGGCAGGACCGCCCTGACTTCCCTCTCGCCGAGGGGAACGGCCTGGGCCATCCAGATGATCTCGTCCCCGAAGAGAAACCGCTCGCTGTTGCGTTCGTGCTCGATGAGCCTGTCCCAGTAATTTTCTCCGTGCCTTATCAGGAAACGGAATCCACCCTCCATGTACCGTTCGGCAAGGACGGCCGGCCTCCTGTCCACGAGCCCCTGGAGGTGGGGGTGCGCAATACTCGCCCCTGCCGAGGGAAGGTAATTCCAGTTGATGCTCGGGTAACCGGACTGGCCACCGAGTGACTGCACCTGTCCCGTCAGCGCATCTTCTATCTGCCGGGGAGAAAACCCGTCGACACTGTGTGCACGGGTTATGATCGTGACGGTGTGCCATTCGGCAAACGGGAAGAGGTTCGGGAATGTCAGGCTCTCGCCGACGGAAATGCGTGTCCCGTTGGAAAAGGTCGGCGTTACCCTCTCCACCTCTCCCTCGCAGAACGGGCACCGCGCCGGAACGGGAGGAGGAACGTATGCTGCATCCAGCCTGCGGTTCAACCTCGCGGGAGATATCTTGCAGCGGAGTCCGGAGACGTGTTCTTCCCGGAACTGGATTCTGGTGGTTCCGGACCTGACCTCGGTGATGGTGAACATTGGGTCCCTGGCCTCTCCTGGGCCTCCGGATGGAAAAATAAGTGGGTTTTATCCCCTTGAAAAGGGGTGCCTAGACAATGTACTTGCCGAGCAGCCGGATCGAATTGGTCATGTCCGGGCCGAGAGGTGACCCGAAGATGATCTGGGTGACACCAGCCTTTGCAAGGTCCTCGCACTTCTGCTTGACGGTGTCCGGAGTCCCGGCGATGGTGAATGCGTCGATGATCTTGTCGTCAACGTTCTCTCCGGCAGTCTTGAAGTCGAACTTGGCCAGGGCTGCCTTGATGGTTGCCACCTTGTTCGCATCGAGGCCGTGGCGCTGGATCAGCTCGGGAGGAGACCCTGCAGCGATAAATGCAGCCACTATCTTGGCCGCATTGCGGGCCTTCTTCTCGTTCATGTCGATGGACATCGCAGTGTAGGCACCGACATCAAAGTTCTTCTTGCCGACCTTGTCACAGGCTGCCTTGATGATCGGGATTGCAACGGCAAAGTCCTTCGGGTTCGAGGCGTTGATCAGTGCACCGTCACCGACCGTTCCTGCAAGTTCGAGGACTTTCGGTCCCTGGGCACCGATGTAGATCGGGATTCCCTTCTTGCCCGGCAGGGTGACACCGGTGAGCTTGGCGCCATCATAGTCAAAGAACTCCATGCCGGATTTCTTGACCTCTTCACCCGCAACAAGCCTGCGGATCTGGGTTACTGCCTCGTTGAGCCTTGCGACCGGCTTGACCGGGTTGATGGCAAGCTTGGGCAGCGTGGAGAGGTCCCCGGGGCCGATACCGAGCACTGCACGACCGTCGGATATCTCGTTGAGAGTGCAGACAAAGGAGGCCATTGCTGCAGGCGTGTCGGTAAAGGCGTTCATGATACCCGGACCCATCTTGAGCGTCGTGGTGTTTGCCGCGATCATGGCAAGGGTGGGGTAGCAGTGGCGGTTGTTGTAGTGGTTGGTAATCCATGCATAGTCAATGTCTTTTGACTCTGCGAGTTTGCAGTAGTTCACGACCTGCTTGACATTGACTGCGCCTGGTACGAACTCTATTCCATAGGTTGTCAAGGTTCCATTCACCTCATGGAATAGTATCGAACGAAGATTTAAATACGTTATGATTTTCTTTTCCCCAAACCTTTGGCTAATCACCGGCTCATGTTAAAATAACAAATATTGGGGTTCAGTTCCTGAAAATCCTGCATCCTCCGGGGAAAAACGCACTGGTCTTTTCATTGGAGGGATTGAATGTGCGGGCCTTCCTGCAGTGGCCCGCATAGATCCTGCAGTACCTGAATTGACCTTGTGTGATCCAAAAATTGTATTTTTTCTCCAATCCGCCCTGATACACGGGGGAGAACGGTTATTGCGGAAACAGAAGTGCTTTATCGTAACAGGAAAAAAACTCACAGGAACGGAAGAAGGCGATCATGCGCATTCTTGCAATCGGTCTTGGCGGGGCGGGCTCGCGTATCATCGACAAACTGCTTGAGCATGACAGGATGAGTGCAATACACTGCGTCGAAGGACTCGCCGCGGATAGTGATGCAGATGAGCTTGCGTCGCTTGAGATGGTACCTGCTGGCCGCCGTCTCTTCTTTTCCCCGCTCGATCCCTCTCAACCTGATGATATAGCGGCACACCTTCCAAAGGAGGAGATCCTTTCTCACCTCCAGGCAATGGACGATGGTGATATCGATGCACTGGTACTCTGCTGCGGACTTGGGGGTACCCATGCCTTGGTTGCCCCGGATCTCGTTTCTTTCCTGAAAAAATCCCTCGTGGAACCGGTATTTGGGTTATGTACACTGCCCCGGGGAAGCGAGGGAGACCTCTGCCTTGCTCGTGCTCTTGACCAGCTGGATATGCTCCTCGCAACGCTTGACGGGATCATTGTCTTTGATAATGAGGCATGGAAAGAGAAGGTCCCCGCAATCACCGAACCTGAAACAGCGCTGGATGCAGATGCCATTGCCGGAAAACTGCTCGAAAAGTTACGTCCTGACATTCCAAGGAAACCCGTCGATCCCTTCCATGAGGCGATGGATACTCTCATCGCCAGGAGACTATCGCTCCTGCTCCGGGCCGGCGAATGTTCCATGCGGGAGCCGGACAACCTCCCGGAAGTAGTGCTCGATGCCGGGGAGATCCTCAATACCATCCAGGGGATGGGCCTCCTGACAATAGGGTATGCCAGGGAGGAACTCCCTCCTGCCCGCCCGTTGGACCATATTCTCCGTTTCGGTCCGCATACCCGTTCTGTCAGGGAATGCCATGTGAAAGCGTCACGGGTCGTCGACCTTGCAAAAAGGGCGGTGTTCCAGGAGATTTCAGCCGACACCGACCTTTCCCAGGTAAAAAAGGCCCTCATCCTCATCGCGGGTCCGAGCCACGAGATGAGCATGAAAGGGTTCATGACGGTACGGAGGTGGCTTGACAGGAGTATCCAGGGCCTCGAACTCCGTTCCGGCGATTACCCCGTGAAGGAGACGAGGTACCTTGGCGTCCTCGTCATCCTTGCAGGGATGGAGACCCTGCCCCGCATCGGGGAATTGCGCAGGACAAGGGAGCGTTTGCAGGAAGAAAACGGAACGAAAAAAGTTTAGTCCTGGATAATCCGTGAAAAAGGGATTGTCCCCGCTCCGATTTCTGTCCGTATCGGGACCTTCTTTTCGTATGCGTGGGCCACAAGGTTCATTCCCGAATATGCCACGAGTGCCAGCCTGTAGGGGTCCAGGACGAGGTTGAACACCGAGCTTCCCATGGCAACGGGAAATGAAAACCCGGCTTTCTTCATTCGTGCAACGATCTCGCGGGCCCTGTTCTCGGCAAGGGCCGGAATCTCGCGGACGTTTGCAAGTGCAGTCCCCGAGCCGGTCGAGACAAGGGAGGACAGTGATGTCAGTCCCGACGAGATGAAGAGCTGGAGGGGGTCTATCGTTGTCCCCCGGTACCCTATCAGGTCCACGAAGTGGGTAGCCTCGTCATGCTGCATGGCAAGCCGGCCTCCATATGCCATCCGGACAGGGATCCCTTCCCTGCGGAACACACCATCCATGGTGATGCTGCAGATGCTCAGAATACCGGCACTTCCATGGGGGATCCTCGGGTCGTTATCGATGACCCGGTACCCGGAAAAAAAGCCCCATTTTCTTGCAACTATCTCGTCGAATGCGGCCGTTGCATCGGCAAGCCTCTCCTCCGGTACGATGGAGAGGTTATAGGCCACGTCACCGGTGGAGGTCTCGGGGTTGAAGGAACACCTGTAGGCAAGACGTTCCAGTTTGGAGATGATGAAACCCACGCGGTCTCCGACGAGGGCGTTTTCCGTCTCCTCGTGGCCATAGGGTGTCAGTACCCTCCCCATGTTCCCGACCTTTTTCGTAAACCCCATCTCGTCGAGGTATCGGAGGTAGTACTGGACTGCCCGGTCACTCAGGACAAAACCCCTCTCGGCCATCAGTTCCGAGAGCCTCTTTGCACCCATCGGTTCCGTGTGTTCCTTCAATATGCGGAGAATCTCGATGTACTTTCTCTCTGTGCGGATCATTCATCTCGCCTGTATGACTCCCATGCTGTCCTGGTACCTGCCATCGTATCCCTTTTCGCCGTCCGTGACCTGGAAAAAGATGATCTGGGCCACCCTCTCATTTTTCCTGAGAGTCAGGTGTTCACGTCCCATGTTCACGAGGCAGAGGGTGAGCTGACCCCGGAAACCGGGGTCAACAAAGCCTGCCGTGAGTATCACCCCCATCCTCCCGAATGTCGACCTGCACCGGAGAGTTGCCGCAATGTCCCTTGGCAGTTCGACTCTCTCGAGGGTATTGACGAGCGTGCACACTGCCGGCGGCAGGATAAAGTCCCCGCCGACCCGCAGGTCATAGGATGCGGGCTGCTGACACTCCTCGCTGTAAGGATCGATGACAAGGAAGCCCTCCCGGCTGTCGGGCCCGATGCGCCTCCTGATCTCGGATGCAGAAAGGATCATGGTTAGAGATTATTTCCGCAGAAAATGCTTAATATGTTGTCCTCCCAACGCCTCTTCCGGATCCATGGGGTAGAGGACATCCTCTTGGGCTTCGGACCCAAGGACGCGGGTTCGATTCCCGCTGGGTCCGCTCTTCTTTCCTCCTGTCATGGCAAGCATGGTCAAATCCGGAGGCTCTTTTCCGTTTGATTGCCCCGATGCCACCACATTCACATGTCCCTGGGAAAAGAGGGGGACGTTGATGAAGAGAATAAAAACCGGTTTGGTGTGCCTTCATTTACGTCCAGCGCGTGTCCTGCGGGACACGGTCGAGGAGCATCCCCTCGACGACCACAGGCATGAGCTGCCGTCCCTCCTCTATCGCTTTCTGGAGCCTCCAGCTTCTCTCTGCATATATCGTAAAGATTGGCTCCCCTTTTTCGACGCGGTTGCCTTTCTTTGCATGGAGGAGGAGGCCTGCACCCTTGTCA
The DNA here is from genome assembly GCA_030019395.1 of Methanolinea sp. Classification (GTDB taxonomy): domain Archaea; phylum Halobacteriota; class Methanomicrobia; order Methanomicrobiales; family Methanospirillaceae; genus Methanolinea_A. The sequence continues at coordinate 33,196 of JASEES010000011.1, forward strand.
TGCGGTGCACCGGCGGTGCGGGCAAGGCTGATTAATGCCTTGTTGTTGAGCTCGATCACGTACCCTGTCGCAGGAGCATTGACGACGAACTGGTGCCTTCCCGGTTCTATATCGTCTGATTTCACGTTGGGATCTCCACCCTGGATCTCGATGATCTGGCGGAGCTTCTTCAGCGCATCACCCTTCTTCACAATCTCTGCAGCCATCTCCGCTCCTTTCCACCTGGCTGCCTTGCCCGACATCTCGAGGGCCATACCGGCGATTGACACGCTCTTTTGCAGGAGCGATCCGGGACTCCCTGCACCCTCGAGGATACGGAGAGCCTCGATGACCTCCAGTTTCGGGCCGATTGCCCGCCCAACGGGAGAATCACCGTATGTTATCGCGCATTCCACCTGTATCTTCAGGCGGTCTCCAAGCTCGATGAACTCGCGGGCGAGTCTCCTCCCATCCTGGACTGTCTTTACCTTTGCATGGGTTCCGACAGGGATATCGATCACGGCGAGGTCGGCACCGACTGCAAACTTCTTGGCCATGACACTTGCAAGCATCTGGCCCCTTGCATCGATCCGGAAGGGATATTCCTGTATGATGATCTTGTCGTCGGCTGGTGCAATATTGGTCGCCCCGCCCCAGACGATCGCTCCTCCCACTTTCTCGGTCATCTGCTGGACTTCTGCGGCAGAAAAGTTGACCGGGGCGAGGACTTCCATCAAGTCCGCCGTTCCCCCGGCCCCGGTTATGGCGCGGGAACTGGTCTTGGGTATCTTCAGGCCGCTCGCAGCGATGATGGGTACAACCAGGAGCGAGATCTTGTTGCCCGGAACCCCGCCGATGGAATGCTTGTCCACGATCGGGTGGGTGTGGAAACGCAGTCTCTCACCCGTATCGACCATAGCCCGGGTGAGGTGCTCCACCTCGTCCATGTCCATCTCGTTGATATAGCAGGCCGTGATGTAAGCTGTCAGTTCCGCAGCCGAGAGGTTGTCCTCGACGACATCCCTGATTATCGCGTATGTCTCCTCCTTCGAAAGGTGCTCGCCATCCATCTTCTTCCGGATGAAGTCCAGCGTTACGGGCCTTTCCGCCCTCCTCACCTCGACCGCACTCCCTTCGGTGACCTGCAGCCGTTCGTTGGTGATCCGGTAAATCCCGATCGTCCCTTTCGGCAGGAGCGATGTTGTCGTGTCAACGAAAGCTGCGACTGTAACACCACTTCCTTCATTGAGAATCTGGACGCGGTCCCCGGGCATGACCCCGATATTTCCGGCATCTTCCGTGTGCAGGAGGACTTCCCGCGTCCCGATGTCCATCAGTTTGACTGTAAGTTTCATTATCCCCGTCTCCCGCAGAATCAAAACCTTTTTCCCTGTGCCGAAGGCCCCTGACCCGTCCGGCCGGAGAAGAATCTTTCTTCCTTAAATTCCGTCCTCCGGACTAATAGTGGTTTTGTGTCCGGGCAGAAAGGTGTAAATGAATCACTGTATCCTGCCGGAGGCAGGGTTCGAGAAAAAAGTGAGGATTTTTGATGTTCTTTTAGTGCCTGCGCACGATGAGGAACGCCACTGCACCAAGGCCGACAAGGGCCACCAGGGCACCGAATCCCGGTGATGTCGGGGTCGGGGTCGGGGTCGGGGTTGTCGGCACTGTGGTCACAACGGTCGTCGGTGGGGTCGTGGGCGGCATGGTGGTCGGTATGGTTGTCGGCGGCTTCTCAACGACATTGAAGAGTGCCGTTGTGGTGACGTCAACAGTCACACCGGATGCCTGCACGATGTACTCATCGGGCTTGAAGTTGGCCGTGTCAACCGGGAAGGACCATGTGTTGTAGCCCTCTGTTCCCTTCTTGACCTTGACCGTTCCGGTTGCACCGCTGAACTCTCCGCTCTCGGTCTTCTTGGTTGCCTTGAAGGACGAGGAGACGACTTCAACCAGGATCTCGTCATCGACGGCCAGGTTGGTGGTGCCTGTGATCTCGAACTTCTCGCCAACTGCCTTCTCGGTGATCGGGGAGATCCGGATGACCGGTGCTTCAATCAGGAACTGGAGCTTGGTGTAGGTGTCGTCAACGTAGGAGTTGTCGAGCGCGGTAACGAGTGCCTCTGCAGCGTCAGATCCCTGCAGGCTGCCTGCTCCCTGGAGCTTGAAGATCCTGGAGTTGGCTGTCGGGTAGGGTCCGACCACGTAGGTTCTCGTTCCATCGGGGTAGACATCAAGGATATCGTTGTACATCGGGTGCTGGACGACCACGAAGTACTGGCCTGCCGCCATGTTGGCAGTGATTCCCTGGTTGACTTCCTTCTCGAAGCTTCCGTCGTTGTTGACGCTCTCGGTCTCATACAGGACGTAGTTCTTGCCCAGGATCCAGATTGCCACTCCCGGTGAGGGCTGGCCCTCTGCAACGCCCCGGATGTAGAACTTGTCACCCTGGGCGATCGTGGACTGGGATGCGACCGCGGTCACGAACGGCTTCCTGATGATGATGGAGACGGTTGCGTACTGGGTGTCGGCAAGGTTGTTCTTGTCGGACGGAGTTGCGACTGCATAGATGGTGTAAGTACCTGCGTCGATGTTCAGGTTGGCAGTCTGCCACTTGTACTCCCATGTGTTGTCGTCCAGAACGTCAGCTGTGGTAAAGGTTCCGGTGTTTCCATTGACAACGCCGGTCCTCGGGTCGGTCAGTTTGCCACCCTGTGAGGGGAGGTTCGGACCTGTGATGAAGAGGTACACGGTGTCAGTCTCGGAGTTCGTACCGGAGAGCTTGACCTCCTGTCCGAGGAAGTAACTCTGGTCGCCGGCTGCGACAACGGTCACTGTTCCCTTCTCGATCTTGACATCCACTTCGTCAGACTTGTAGGCACTGCCATCGAAGCGCTCGACACGGAAGGTGTACTTCTTGTCCTTGGTGGCCTGGGAAGTCTGCCATCCGACAGTGACGGTGCCTGAGTTGGAGGTCTTGACCTTGGCGTAGTAATAGACACCATTGCTCGGGGCTGCCGGGACATCCTGCTTGATGGTGCGCCCTGCTCCACCCTCGTACTGGTAGCTGCCGATTGTGTACGGACCACCCACCGGGTCGTTCGTGACGTCCTTCTGGCTTGCAACGAGGAGTGGCGGCTGGTCGAGGGCTGCACCGGTCATCTGGCCGGTACCCTTCACCCAGAGGTAGTACTCGGTGTTGGGCCTTCCGGTAATGGTGACTGAGAATGGATTGCCACGGACAACGACGTCCTTGCTGGCCTCGATCTTCACGGTGTCGGCGGTGATTGTCACCGTCTGGGTCGAGGAGATCGTCTTGCCGGTGTAGTCGCTGCCGTCAGGTGCCTTGTAGTTGTCCTTGATCTTGTTCAGGTCAAGCTCTGCATACACTGTGTAGGTGCCTGCCTTGTACATCCGGGCGCCGTTTGCATCAAGGACACCGGTGTTCCATCCCTGCCCGTCCGCTGGCGGGTTGGGTCTCCAGTACCAGAGGTCACTGGTGGGCCTCATGTTGTCGATAGGATAGGATGCGGATGTTGTCTCGAAGAGAGACGTATAGACTGCACCATCGGATGTCTTCACGCGGACCTTCACGAATCCCTGTGTGCCGGCATCTCCTCTCGCAGTAACCGAGTAGGTATTGGTCTCGATCCTGAAGTTGAGATAGTTGCCTGGCGGAACAGACTTGCCGGAAACGTCCTTGCCGGCGGTGTTGTCCCAGACCTTCACGACGATGGCAGGGTCAACCACGTTGAATGCAACGGGGCCAACAGTACCTGCCCACTGGTACCAGTTCCCGGTCTTGCCCACAAAGGTCTGCGGGGAGACGTAGAAGCTGGTCGGAGTTCCGACAGTCAGCACGTAGTCTGGTGTCGAGGTGGCGGGGTCATTTCCTGATGCGAACCAGGCAACCTGGGTTGCTGTTCCGATTGCCGCGGATACATCAAGACCCTCTTCACCAATGAACACATCTCCGCCTTGCGGGACCTGCTTGATAGTTGCGGCGGATGCCGGCAGCATAAGTGCGGCCAGTACGACCACTGCAATCAGTGCAAGGCTAAAGCGCTTAATCATTCTTTTGTCCTCCTTACTCATGTCCAAATCCTGAACGTTCAATCCATGCACACGCAAGAACCGCCATCGACAGATGCCGAATGCCGGTTCTCCCGTGCTCCATACTCCGAATAACGGAATATGATTGAATATTTGTGGAATGCCTCATATATCCTTTTTGGTCGGGAGATGGAGAAGAGAAGGGGAAAAAACCGTTTAATCCCGAAATTGGTCAGCATTTTCACTTTTTTTCCTGTTTGGTGTCCGGTTATTCACCGGGTTCTGGCGGGCACCCCGTTCTCCCTTATTCATCCGATAGCCACGCATACGCGCACACTACTTATTAGTACAGCATTATATAGATTATATATTCTAGTGAATTTTATCGAATTTTGAATGCCTTCAAGAGATTAGTGGAATGAGATAATTGTGGTGAGTTGAACGACCTTCCCTTTCGAACTCTAGTCCTAATGCTGCCTGCCATCCACCACTATAACCAGAAAAAACGAGGGGGGGAACGGAAAACATTACTTTAGCCCCCTTACCAACTCACCATTCAGAGAGCCTCTGTAAATCGATCTTTTT
>JASEES010000012.1 GCA_030019395.1 Methanolinea sp.
GTGTCGGGGTGGGAGTCGCTGTCGGTGTCGGGGTGGGAGTCGCTGTCGGTGTCGGGGTGGGAGTCGCTGTCGGTGTCGGAGTGAGAGTTGCCGTCGGTGTCGGAGTGAGAGTTGCCGTCGGTGTCGGAGTGGGGGTTGCCGTCGGTGTCGGAGTAGGGGTAACTGTCGGTGTCGGGGTGAGGATTATCGTATCCCCGATGGGGAGGGTGCGGGACAGCGCGACATTCTCATTCACGAGAATGGTGATCGTGACGGCCCCGGCCGTCACCCCGTCGACCGAGAACGTGATGTGGGAATCCACCGGTCCGGCTTTCCTCCCTGCAAGGGCAAGGCGGGTCACGACGGACGTTGCGTCTGGTGCTGCAGTCCCCCCGAAAGAGATGAGGGTGCAGGTCCCCGGGGGGATGGTCCCGGTGTCACTTGTTGAAAACGTGCCGTTCCGGGAACGCCCGACTTTCCTGATCTCGGTATCACCTGCAACCACGGTGATGACATTCGTGTCGGTATTCGAAAGAGTTGCGGAGAACCTCCCCTCGTTCAGGGTAAAGGGGAGGACGAAGTTTTTCAGCTCGAAGGAGAAGGAACCCGCCGAAGTCACGGCAAACACGCCATCGACGAGGATAGAGAAGACACTGCCATCGGGCAGGCCGTTTATCGTGATCGTCACCTGGTCGCCCTGCTGGATCCGGTCCGGGGCAAGGGAGATGGAGACTGCTGATGCCCCCTGTGCAAGGAGCAGGAGCAGGCAGACGAGACAGGACCGGAATACTAATGCCACCCTGGGATCTCCCCCTTATCCGTATTCTCTGAATGGTCCGGACACCTTTATTATCGATTCGGTGACGCTTGACCGCCGGAGGGCTGCATCGTTTCCCACCCGGCCGGCACAGGTCCGCGGAGGAATGCATCCATGGAATACCCGGGTACTCCTGCAAGGATACCCTTATCGCGTTTGCCCGGACCGGGAAAGAGGGGACGCAGGCAGTCGCTCCCTTGGGGCTCGTCCACGGCGGGAACATGCCGGGAGGGTTGCCCGGTCGCCCGTGCCGGGATGGGACGATCCCGTTCCCTGCATCCCGCGGTCATGCAGCCCTTGCGCCTGCCCTTCCCGATGGACGCACCACGGGCCTTTCCGGTCACGGTGCACAGGTCATCGGGCTTGCCCGGGAGAGGTGCGCCGGGGGCGTCATCCCCGCCGGGGACAGCGGGGACGGCAGGGAATACCACAAGATTATTCACGCGGGAAAAAGGAAGGTCTTTGTCTGACCCGGGGGAAGGATCCGGAAGATATGGAGGGGGTTTCTCCTACTCTGCTGCAGGGGCACTCTTCCCGGCATCCGATGCCGCCGGGTGACCTGCACGGTACAAGAGGGCAATGACTGCCGGCATGATCAGGATCGCGCCCATCAGGGAGAACCCGACTGTGATCACCGTGGTGATCCCGAAGTTCGAGACGATGTTGAAAGCCGAGAGGATGAGGGCCGAGAACCCAAAGACCGTTGTTAAGCCGGATACCGTGATCGCGGTGCCGATCTTCTGGACGCTGGTCTGGATTGCCGTATAGAGATCGAGGCCGCGGGCCATCTCCTCGTCGACCCGTTCCATGATGAGAACGGTGTACTCGGACGCCACCCCGATGGTCATGGAACCGAGGACCGCGGTGAGGGGGGTATAGTCCAGTCCCAGGAGGTACATGATGGCTCCGTTCCACCCCACGATGGCAACGATGGGCAGGAGGGGCGAGACGGCATGGAAGCGCCTGTACGCGAGGAGGAGAAATCCGAGGATGAAGCCGAACCCAAGGAGCGTCATGGTCGTCTTGGAGTTCTTGATGTCGTCCATCAGCGCTGCAAACATCTCCGTCATCCCTGTGACCCGGGCAGTCACTCCCGGCGGGGGAGTGTTCCACTTCACGTCGTCCCGGATGAGCTCAATCTGGGACCTGGCCTGCCCAATCTCAAGGTCGACCGTGGAGAATTCGAGCACCGCCTCGATGTTCCCGTTCAGGTACCGCTTCTTCGTCCCGTCCGGGATACGGGCAAGGGCCTGCCGGATTTCGTCCTCGGTCGAGGGGAGGACCCCGTTGTTGTAGCGTGCCAGCAGGGTGGCAATGCTCGTCACCCCCGTGACCTTGTCGTTGTGCGAGACCTCGTACTCGCCGAAATCGTTTATCCATTTGACGGTGACCGGGTCAAGGACGTTTCCCGACGACACCATGACAGGGATGGTACTCGTGGACCCCATGGTCCTCGTCATCTTGTTCATGTACTGGAGCGCGGGCATGTCCGGGGGTACGAATGTCTTTTCGTCCGCGCTGATGGGGACTTCGTTGTCGAGGCTGAACCCGATGATCGCGACCAGGAACACGAAGATAAGGACAGGGACAGGGTTTTTGGCTATCCGGTAGGCGACTCTCCCGAGGAAGGCATCGTACTTCTCGATGAAGGTACCACGCGATCCTTCCTGGTGGACGGGGGGAACATCGCAGCCTTTCCATTCAAGTTCGCACGCAGAGACATCATCGAGCTTTCCCTTCGGTGTCTTCGGGCGGTACCGGATGATCATGGCAAAGACCGGGATGATGACCAGTGCGGCAAGGTAACAGGAGACCACGCCGATGGTGCAGGTGATGCCGAAATCCCCCACCATGGGGATGGGCCCGAACTTCATGGCAATAAACCCCATCGAGGTGGCAAGCATCGCTATCAGCACTGCGGGGCCGGCCTTGGTAACCGTGGTCCTGATGGCGTCCGGGAGCGTTGACTTCCGGGCCTCCTCGTCCAGCCGGGAATGGATCTGGATGGCATAATCGATGCCTATCCCGATCAGGACCGGGAAAGCCCCGATGACCACCATGCTGATGGAGATGCCGGACAAACCCATGACCCCGAACGTGAGGATGAGCCCGGTTGCCACGACGACGACGGGGAGAAGGGTATAGCGGACATGGTTAAAGAGGGTCATGACCGCAACGACCATCAGGACCATGGCTGCCATGATGAGAACTCCCATCGATGCCCCCATCTCCTGCTTCATCTCCTGGGAAAAGGCAGGACTCCCGGAGAGTGTCACCGTGATGCCCGGCGGCGGGTCCGACGATGCGATGACATCCCGGAGGGTGTTGAGGACCTCCTCCTGCCTGTCCTTCGATATGCCGGGCTGGAGGGTGACAACGCTGATCGTCATCATCCGGGAAGGCATGTACCGTGACACGAGCTCGGCAGGGGCCTGTTCGATGATGTGGTTCACCTCTGCCGCGGATTGCGGGAGTGTGCCCCCGTTGCCCTGCATGAGCAGGTCGACGATACCCGAGACTCCTGTCACATACCTTTCATCGGAGAGATCTCTCTGGAGCCGCTCGATGTACTGCAGGGATCCCGTGTCCGTGATGTCATCGGACTCGAAGATGACCATGATTGCATCCGACCCGTACGTATCGGTGTAATGGGTGAGGGTCGCGCCACGGGGGGTTGCCTTATCGATATAGGTGCCTGACCCGGTCTCCATCGTTACGAGGGTGAGCCCGTACAGGGCGATCACCACAACGATGACTGCAACAGCCCCGACAATCCGGGGATGCGCAATGATCCGGTCGGCAAGCCACTCGTAGGGATTTTTCATGCTACCCTGCTCCGGTAATGGGGGGGAAGTAAATGGGTAAACTGACCCGGAACGGGATGGAATGGCACCCTCTGGAAAAAGACATGCCCCGGCCCGCACGCGGGAGTGTTGCCACGGCCCCATGGAGTTGTCATATTCACTACAACATATCTGGGCGACGTGATGTTATAAGGGTATTGCACCGGAAAGGGGCATGCCTCGCCGGAAAAATGGCTGCATAAAATGCCTTTAGCAGGAAAAGAGGGGAATTATCCGGATTCCTGCGAGGGGTCCCCACCGGTTTCCCTGCACCACCCCGGTGCCCTGATCGGTCCCCGTGGCGCGGGGAAAAGGGGGACAGGGATCCGGGGTCCCTTCCCGCGGGTTCACTCTTCCACCACGAGGATTCCCCGTGCACCGATCCAGCCTCCGGGCTCTGTCACCTCAACGGACACTGTATCGGTGTAGGAATGGGAGACCCAGCCACCCTTCCATACTGCATTGGTCCCTTCGATGCTCGTGGTGATGGAGAGGGCAACCGGGGAGCCGGCAGAAAAACTCACGTAGACCGGGACAGTATGCCCGAAGGCCCGGCCCCTGGCATAGGGCAGGGTGTATTCTTCCTCCAGCCGGAACTCTCCTCCGGGGGAGAAGAGGGGTTCCTTTCCCACCGGGTTGCGGGTGTCGATGGTCCTGTTCACCGGAAAGATCGTGCCCAGGCTGACAGGCACGAGCACGGGGGTATCAGCCGAGTATTCTTTCCCGGGAGCACGGGTAGGGGGAAGGGGGCTCTCTCCCGGTTCGATCGCGATGGGATACCCATGGTATTCCGGGACCATCGTGGCGGCCCGGATGGCGAGCAGGGGAGTCCCGTTTACGACCTCGAGCGAGAGGTTCCAGCCGGGAGGTGCCCCGGAGACTGTTCTGTTGAGGAAGGATTCGGCCAGGACGGGTGTCCCGTCCAGGAGCGGGACCGGGAGGAGGATGGTCACATTGTCAATCGTGGATGGATAGGATAGGGTGATGGTGTAGTGGAAATGGTGCACCCCGCTCCCTGATGGAGCCTCGTTGAATAGGAATACGAGGTATCCGAAAAATGCAATGAACACGATGACTGCCCCGATGAGGAGGTATTTCAATCCCTTTTGCACCGGTTCCGGTATCATGGGTTTAATCTCCGCACAAGGGGCTTGGTTCTCCCTGCAGAAATAAAGAGGGGATGGCACAAGGGGCGTTCCGGCGAAAACTCCAGTGCAGGAACAAAAGGCACGGACCGGGGAGGGTTCCACCACGGGCCCGTCGCGGACATGTCCCGGAATGCCCGCGGGAACCGGAGAGCGTGTCACTCTCCTGCCGGTTTCCCCGGGGTTGTATCTTCAAATACAGGGAGGTCACATTGTGCCAGAAGGATCACCATGTCAGCACGGATTCTTGTCGCGTATGCATCGAAGAAGGGATCGACTGCCGGGATAGCCCGTGCCGTCGCACGTGAACTCGAGAGTGCCGGGATGACGGTGGATGTCATCCCTCTTGAATCGGTCACATCCCTCGGGGCGTATGATGCACTGGTTCTCGGGACTCCGGTGTATGCAGGAAAGTTCCTTGCGGATATTCCGGCGTTTGCCAGCAGATTCTCCGAAAGAATCGCCAGGATTCCCGTCGCAGGGTTTGTCACCGGTATCGCCCCGGTCTGGCCGGAAGCGGGTGACCCGGATGCAATCACCGAAAAGTTCGTGCAGGCAATGGCTCCCGGAAAACCCGTTGCTGTCACGATGTTTGCGGGAAAATTCGACCCCCGGGAGCATGGAATTCTTGTCCGTTCCCTCGGGAAGGTGATGAAGATACCGGCAGGAGATTTCAGGGACTGGGGTTCAATCTCGGCATGGGCGCGTGAGCTGCCCGCAAAGATGGGATTCTGACGCACCGGGGATCACTTCCGTCTCCCCCCTTTTTCCGGACGGAAAAAATCCTGCAGGGGGCACACCTGCGAATTGAAAGCGCCCTTTTTCCTTTTCACTCAACTCCATGGGACACTGACAAGGACCCTGTCCCCCTCGATACGGACCGGGTAGCAGGTGAGGGGGCGCGGCGGGATCGCCCGCGTGGCAAATTTCAGGATGATCCCCGAAAGGTTCGTCCACCGCACGACGTGCCCGTCCCGGATATCAAACTGCGATCCGTGCATAGGACATGTGAGGATGTGGCCCTCCAGCGTCCCTTCCGAGAGGTCCGCCCGGAGGTGGGGACAGAGGACATCGGTTGCATAGACCCGGTCTCCCCGCCGGGCAAGGAGGATCTCTTTGCCCCGGACCGTCACCTTTCTCAGCTCTCCATCCCGGATGCCGGAGAGCCTGCAGGTCCCGGTGAACTCTGCCATACCCTTTCAAAACCCCCTCATCAGCCCCTCGTTCCCCCACCGTGTGCATTCGCGGGGGACTCTGCCTCTCCTGCCACGTTATCCTGCCGGATGACTAAAAGGTTTTGTGCCCCTCGTTTTCTCCCTGCCGGGCATGGAATGGGGAGGGGGCTCCCGGACGAGAGAACGTCTTCCCGTCACTCCTTGACGAGCACCGCCGCCCTGTTGACGAAAAAGAGCCTCCTTTCCCTCACGGAAAACCCGGCTTCCCCCGCATACCGGAGCTCGTCCCCAAACTCCCTGCCGGAGACGACGAGCGGCGGTTCGGAGAGAAAGAGCGTCCCTCCCGGTTTCAGGAGGGATGCTATCTCCGAAAAGAGCCTCCGGGGATCCGGGACCTCGTGCACCACGAAGATGGCAAAGGCAAGGTCAAATGTCCCCCTGCACGCATCCGGGAGAGCGATCGTGTCCGGCCTGCACCGGTGCGTCGTGATGCGGGAGATGAGCCCCTCCGTTTCCATTCTTGTCCGGAGGATGTGGAGCATCTCCTCCTGGAGGTCGACGGCATAGACCCGGCCGCCATCCCCCACGCGTTTTGCAAACTCCCGGGTGAAAAAGCCCGGCCCGCAACCGAAGTCGAGGACGCGGTCACCAGGCCTGACGTAACGGGCTGCGAGCCGGCCGGGGCGGTAGAGGAGCCTTCGGAGCCGGGTATCGAGATGTCCTGCCCTCTCTGCCGAAAAGACCTCGTGCTGCGGGCGGACCGGGGTAGATGCCATGGTGAACTATTCCTTCAAACCGGAATAATGGTTCCCGGGCGGGGGACCGGGACCAGTCCCTTTCGAACCGGATGAAAAAGGGAAGGTAATTTTGCCGGGGGAAAATCAGGTTCTCCTCGCGCCCGACACGTACGCCATATCCTTCTGGAATGTCCAGATGGCGCCGCTCGCTGACGTCTTCTCGCTGTAGGAGAGGTCTGACCCGAGACCGGGGCGGTAAACGATCCCTATTAGATCCCCCTCATCTACCTCGTAAATCTTCGACATCCTGCCCTCTTTTGAATGTACATTCATGTACGCGGTGACATCCCCGAGAGCAGGTTCCGAACCAGGACCATTGATAGTAACAGCATAATCCAGTGCAACGGGGATATCGGCAGATGCTGCGATGAAGCGGTCGCCTGCTTTCGTCGAAAGGACGACCTGTTTCATGGAGACATCGCTTCCTGCTGCAACGATGTTGCAGAACTGGGGTGTCACTGCACCATTTCCGGCAGCAAAGGGACAGAGGAAAGATTGTTTTGTCCTGCTGTAATTTCCAGCGGTGTCCAAGGCAAGGGACTCACTGGAGACCATCTGCCCTGATGCATCACCGATAAAGGTGACGGTTTTTTCTGCCTCGAAATTGTTCTGGTTGACGGGTTTATTCCTCGTATCGATATCTGCGGATTTGGTGTATGTTGTTACCCCATGGTCTGCGAGAGTCTGTTCATTGTACGAACTTGTGTACTGGACTTCTCCCGGCTGGAAAAAAATGTCTCCAAATGGAACAAACGAAAATAGTACATCTCCGACTTTAAATTGTAAATAATCCATAGTGCTGACCCAAGTTTCCCCCGGAGGGTCCAGTGTGTTATCGAGCGCTGCCGTTGCACCCTGCATGACAGCAGCGTCGTCTTCCGTGAAGAGACCTGTTACGGTCACATCCGTGTGTGTCTGCAATCCCTGCGTTTCGAGCGTCTGGTTTGCCGGAATGTCTGCGGTTGCAAGTGCTGTGAAAAAAAGGAAAGCAATGAAAATAATGGAATATTTCATGTATCCGCACCGAAATAAAAGGTTCACGGTGGCGCCAATAAATTTTGTTATTTTTGATATTCTCATTTATTATGAAGTTTTATTTTTATTTTGTATCTTAATCAATGGGGGAAGGAGTATATCCTGTTGTCCATGAGTGGTTTCATTTCCTTCATGACCATTCCAACACGTATGTGATTACCTGAATGAATTGACTGCTGCCTTTATAAAAAAAGAATTTCCTGCCGGATTGCCTGCAAGGCAGATCCCCTCCCCGTTCTCTCTCATTTCGGCCGCATGTATCCCCACTTCTCCAGAGCCCGTGCAAGCTCCCGGGAGGTTTTTGCCTTCTCGTCGAGGGATACACCCTCCTTCCAGGCCTCGATCGCCTGCATCGTGGCAACTGCCCCCGCCCGTGTCCCGTCGGGATGGCCATGGATGCCTCCGCTCACGAGGAGCACGAGGTCACAGCCGTAGATACCGAGGACGTCCGGGACGAGTCCGGGGTGAAGCCCCCCGGAAGAGACCGGGAACGCGGTCTTTATCCTGCCCCAGTCCTGGTCGAGGAGGATATGGGGGACGGCCTTCACGTGCTGCTCCCGCAGGACGTTGGCGAGGAGGGCCACCTCTCTCTTTGTCCCGGAGAGCTTTCCCACCGCCGTCCCGGTATGGATCTGGGAAACACCGATCAGGCGCATCAGCTTGGCGAGGAACTGCATGGATATCCCGTGCTTCCTGTTCCGCGAGAAGGCGGCATGCATGGCCCGGTGCGCATGGATGGCAAGCCCAAGGTCCGAGCAGTAGTCCCGCATCGTCGCGACTGCCGCGGTCCCGGCGACGACAACGTCGATCATCGCGTAGTTCCACCCGGACGCTGCAAGCAGGTCGGCCCGCTTCTTCATGGTCTCCGTGTCGGCCGTGATGTTGAGGAAAGCGGACTTCGTCTCCCCTGTCTCCTGCTCGGCCCGGTCACGCAAACGCGTCATCTCCCGAACCCTCTCGTCGAACCTGTTGAAGGACGTGGAGGTCAGGTTCTCGTCGTCCTTGGCAAAGTCAAACCCGCCCATCCATGTCTCGTACGCGACCTGTGCGTGTTCCTTCGCGGAAAAACCCACCTTCGGCTTCGGGACCGCCCCTGTCAGGGGCCTGCCGTGCACCTTCATCATCGTCCGGATACCCTCCATGCCAAAGTGCGGCCCGCGGAAGTGGGAGATGTACGCCTGCGGGAGGGTGACGTCGATGAGCCGGAGGTTCCGGAGCGCCTTCATCCCGAAGATGTTTCCCGCGATCCCGCTCAGCAGCTGGACGGCATTGCCCTCCTCCCAGAGATCGAGAGGGTAGGAGATCCATGCGTACTTCCCCTCAATTTCAAAAACGGTTGCCTGGAGGTCCCTCATCCGGTCCGGAAGCGAGGTCAGTGTCGTCCAGGTCCCTGTCGAGCTCTCGGACGCAATCCTGCCTGCGGCCTCTTCCCTGCTTATCCCTGCCGCCGGTTCGAAATAAAAAAGGGCAACGAGTTCGTTTTCTGCGGGTTCGTAGGACGTGTCCACGAAGTCCATGTACCAGTCGGTTGCCATGTGCTTTCCCTGTACAGGAAAGGGAGGGAATGTCTCTTAATGGAAATGGTGGAGGAGAGAGGAAAAGGCCCTTCGCTCATCTGGTTGGGAGAGTGAAGAACCAGAGCGGGGGCGGCCCCGCCCCCGCACCCCCCACGGGGATAGTCCCGCCGCCCCCGAAGGGAGCCCCCGCAGCGGTTTCACGATGGGTGTCCCAAGAAGAGCGGAGTGCCAGACCGGCATGAAAAATGGCATGGTTCTGCCCGGGACACCCGGCCAGAGAAGGAAAATGGCGGAGCCGTTTCCATGGGAAAATATCAGGTCCCCTTCCGCCTGATGCGGACCGACTCGGCATGGGCGTGGAGTCCTTCGGCGTCCGCGATCGTCTCCATGATGTCTCCGATCGCCTCGAGGCCCTCCTTCCCGATGATCTGGACGGTGGATGTCTTGCAGAAGTGCCCCACGTTCAACCCCGAGTACATCTTCGCGTACCCTGCCGTGGGCAGGACGTGGTTTGTGCCCGACGCGTAGTCCCCGGCGGCGACCGGCGTATAGGGACCGACGAAGATGGACCCCGCATGCCTGACGGCAGAGAGGACCGGGAGCGGGTCGCTGACCTGGATGGAGAGGTGCTCGGGGGCGATCCGGTCCATCATGCGGACCGCTTCATCCATGTCGGGCGCGATCACGTACCCGGAATGGGCGAGTGCCTTTTCGATGATCTCCTTCCGCGGGGACCGGGCAAAGAGGCGTTCGACCTCCCTGCCGACCTTTTCTGCCATCGCCCCGTCGGTCGTCACGAGCACGCAGGCGGCGTCCGGGTCGTGCTCTGCCTGGGCGAGGATATCGATCGCGATGAAGGACGGGTTGGCGGTTGCGTCCGCGATGATGCCGATCTCGCTTGGACCCGCCGGGAAGTCGATCTCCGCGTGTTCCCGGAGGAGCATCTTTGCTGCCGTCACGTACACGTTGCCCGGCCCGACGATCTTCTGGACCGGGCGGATCGTCTCCGTCCCGAGTGCCATCGCCGCGACGGCCTGGGCTCCCCCGATCCGGTAGATCTCCTCCACGCCCGCGATGTCGAGCGCAACCAGGGTGAGCGGGAGGACTGGCGGCGGGCTGCAGGCGCACATCTCCGGGACTCCTGCCACCTTCGCAGGGACTGCGTTCATCAGGGCTGTGGAAGGATAGGCGGCCCGGCGGCCCGGGACGTACAGTCCCACGCGGTCGAGCGGGGTTGTCTTGACACCGAGCACGATACCCGGTTCGGTCTCCTCGAGCCAGAGGCTCCTCTCCTTCTGGAGCTCGTGGAACCGCGTGATCCGCGCCTCTGCCTCGATCAGGCTCTCGATCAGCCGGTCTTCGACCTCCTCGTAGGCCGCGTCGACCTCCTCGGGCATGACACGGACGGACGTGCACTCCGGTTCGTGCTTCTGTGCCATCCGGAGGAGGGCGGCATCCCCGCCTTTCCGGACTTCTTCGATGATCCGGGCGGCCGAGGCCTTCGCCTCGTCGAGGCTCGAACGCCGCTCCCTCTCCCACCGATCCACATCAAGCGGTCTGAACATGCGGAACACCTGTTTCTCCCGGAAAGAGATTAAGGGTGGTGTCACGGGAGGAAACGGTGACCGGTACGGTTCAGGGGCAGAAAAGAGGATGCAGATGCATCGGAAGAGGGGAGAAAGGCGCGCAGGGCAAGGAAACGGTAGTTGCCTGATGATGAATGCGAGTGGCAGGATTCGAACCTGCGAACTCCTGCGAGAACCGATCTTGAGTCGGTCACTTTTGGCCTCTCAGTCACACTCGCTCCTGTACAATAGGAAAGGATCAGGCAGCAGGATAAATCTTCACGATCCACCCGTCTCACCCGTGACTGGAAACGGTTTCAATGATACGTATTTCGTTCCCCGGAAAAAGAAGGTGACCTTCATAAAACCCCGTGCGATTCCCACGGGCTCCTTGCCAGAGAGATGGCGTGCCCGAAATCGCTGCGGGGGTCAGGGAAAAAACTCCCGGGAACAGGTTAGGTCCAAAAATGATGTATCAGGGAGGGGGAAAGGGGCCCTGATGGAATGATTCCGGGGGGATTCCTGTCAGCAAATCCCGGAGATATCCTCCAGCAGCTTCCTCACATCGATCCAGATTATCAGCTCGTTCTGGTCCCCGTCCTTGTCCCGGTCTCTCTTTTTGATGATGCCGAGGATGGTCGCAGACGATCCCCCGTTAAGGAAGGTGTCCTGGTCACGGTCCACCTGGGCCGCCTCGAATGTCGAGACGGACGTCACGTCGTCGACGAGGATACCGATCTTTTTTCCCATGACCTTTTCATCGAGGACGATTATTCTCCTGTCCTCCTCGGGGATATCGGAGGTTTCAGTGATGCCAAGTTTCCCGCGGAGGTCGACGATTACCGTGATCTCTCCCCTCAGGTCGATAATCCCCCTGACCCAGGGGGGCGTGCTCGGGAGAGTCGTAATGGTGGTGTATTCCACGACTTCGCGCACATCGAAGAGGTCTATTGCGAAATGCCGGTTCCCGAGGAAAAACTCGACGACCTGGATAGTATCGCCATGGGTCCTGTTATCCGGTGAAGAGTGAACGGGCACGCTGGACGGGGTCATGGCCGATACCCCTCATTCGACCTTGAATCTCTTGTTTGCGGCCAGGGCTTCGACAGCAATGGTGTTCACCTTCTTGGCCATAGTTGAGATTTCATCCATGGAAGAGGTCGATTCTTCAACCGCGGCCGCAATGCCCGTTGCTTCCTTTGCGGTCTGATCGACAATCCTCGCCACCTCGTTCACGGTCGCAGTGATTTCCTCGGTTGCTGCAGCCTGTTCTTCCGTGGCAGATGCCACCTCCTCGGCGCTCTTTGCCACGCGGTCTATGGATTCGGCAATCTTCATGAAGGCCTGGACAGTCTCTGTCACCATCTGGGATCCGGTCTCGACGACTGCTTTGGCCGCCTTCATTGCCTGCGTCGCATTGAGCGTCTCCTTGTTGAGGTTGTTGATCATCCCCTCGATCTTTTCGGCTGATTGACCCGATTCCTGGGCCAGAGCCTTGACCTCTGTCGCGACGACTGCAAAACCACGGCCGGCATCCCCGGCCCTCGCTGCCTCGATCGCGGCATTGAGTGCGAGGAGGTTTGTCTGGTTGGCAAGGTCCCTTATCAGGCTGACAATCTTGGTAATCTCGTTCATCTGGCGTTCGACCTTCGAGACGATCTCGGAGACCTGCGATGTCGAGGCCGCAATGTCGGCCATGCTTTTCTCGGTATCTCCCGCGAGCTGTGCACCCTTCCTCGAGAGATTGTTCGTTTCCCGCGACAGGCTGGAGACCGATTCCATCGAGGAGGCAATCTCCTCTATCGTGGCGCTCATGTCGCCCATCGCCTTGAGAACCTCTTCTATGTTCTGTGACGACTTCTCCGCGTTGGAACTGAGGGATGCAGTTTTCTCTGCGATGTAGTGGAGGCTCTTGACCGCATCGGCGATGTCAGCGCTCGTCACTTCCGCTGCCCGCGTCAGCTCGTTCATCTTCCCGTTGACGTCGCGGATGTTGTTCTGGAGAGAGCTGATAATTCCGCGTACCGCATCCCGCAGAAGGATAATCTGCTCGTAAACATCCTTTGTATCCTCGTCAGGTGGCGTTATATCATACCGGAGCGTGAGGTCACCTTTCGCCATCAGGGCATACATCTTCTGGAGCTCTTCGACCTCGCGTGCCATGTATTCCTGCTTTTTAATGATTTTTGTGATGTCGTTGTAGTTGATGTAAATATACTTGACATTCCCTTTTTCGTCGAGGAGCGGGATGTTCGTCCGCACAACGGTGTGGATTCCCGACGGAGTCTCCATTGTACTCTCCCCCACACTCACCCTGCCGGAAAGCGCGTCCAGGATGGAACCACCCGAATCCCTGATATACCGGATCATATTTTTATTCTTGATGTCGGAAAGCGGGAGCCCGATAAGGGTTTCCCTGCTGTACCCGAGCAGTCTGCAAAGCGGTTCATTAACAAGGATAATCTTCAGGTCCTTATCCAGGATACCATGTGGAATCGGGTTTTTCTCAAATATCTCGGCATATTCCTGAACTTCAAGCATTCATTTCCCCTCTGAAATTTATGCACCGGCGGCGTCTCTGCCCTAAGAGGAAAAGACCGTACCTGGTGATGCACGAGTTTACGTTTCAGGTAAAAATATTTAAATGTGGAGTTTGGATCCCCCCATTTAACGTCAAAAGGGCGGGTACCGCAGCAGGTGAAGGGTCCTTTTCTTCACCGGAAAATACGGACTGCCCGGGAAGACCGGCCGGGGTAACCCGCAGGCCCGCCCCGGCAATGCCGGGAATCACCCTGCACGGTCTTTCGTCAGCCCGGTGACCGTGCCTGCAATCTCTCCCACCGTCTCCACGAGGGCAGAGACCTCCTCCCCGGTTGTATAGCACCCAAGCGACGCCCGGACGGTTCCAGCGGGATGGAGGGACGCTGCCAGCGGCTGGGCACAGTGGAACCCGGACCGGACGCAGATGCCCCTCCGCCGGTCGAGTTCCGCGGCACATGCGTGGGGGCTCATTTCCGTGACGTTGAAGGAGATGACCGGCGAGCCCCGGGGGCTGTAGACTTTGACACCGGGCAGTGCGGAGAGCCCGTCGTGGGCCAGGCAGGCAAGCGTGGTCTCGTGCCGGTGGATGTTATCCACGCCGAGTTCCATGACAAGCCCGATCGCTGCGCCAAGACCGATCACGCCCGGGATGTTCGGTGTCCCTGCCTCGAAACGGGCAGGCGGGGGAAGCAGGGAGAACCCGTCGAGCGTAACCTCCCCGACGATGCCGCCACCGAGGATGCATGGCGAGAGGAGGGAGAGGTCGGATGCATACAGGATTCCCGTTCCCTGGGGACCGAGGAGCCCCTTGTGCCCCGGGATGGCGACGAAGTCAAACTTCCCGGCGTCGAAGGGGATGTGCCCGGCGGACTGTGCAGCATCGAGGAGGACCGGGACGTCACGGTCGTGGGCCAGGTCTGCAACCTCCTCCACCGGCTGGACCGTCCCGAGGACGTTTGTCATGTGGGTGATCGCGACGAGGCGCGTCCTCTCCGTCAGGGCACCTCCAATTTCGGCGGGATCGACCCTTCCGCCATGGTTGGGGACAACCACGGTGCGGACGCCCCTCTTCTCCAGGTTCATCCAGGGCAGGAGGTTGGCATGGTGCTCGAGGGCTGTCGTGACGACCTCGTCGCCCCTCTCCCAGGACATCCCGTTCGCAACAAGGTTGATCGCCTCTGTCGTGTTCCGGACAAAGACGAGCGTGTCTGACGGAACACCCAGAAAACGGGCCAGCACGTCCCGGGTCCGCTCGTACTCCTCCGTCGTCCGGCGTGCCAGCCGGTGGGACCCCCTGCCGTGGTTTGCGGCATACTCGTAAAAATAAGCGCACATGGCCTCGACCGCCCTCCGCGGTGTCTGGCTGGTCGAGGCCGAGTCGAGGTATATGCACCTTTCAAGGACCGGGAACTCCTCCCGCAGGCGTGCAAGATCGTACATCGGGAGGAATTATCGTCCTGTCTGACCTTGAGAATTGCCGTTTGGACGCAGGGTCACATGAAGTCGGCAAGTCCCTTCTGCTCGGACTTCTCCTGCCCGAACGTCGACTCTATTGCCATGTCGAGGACGGCAACCCTCTGGCGGGTATAGTCCGAGATCCTGTAGCGGGTACAGATATCGCGGGAGACTTCGAGGTACTTCTTCACAGAGCCCTCGTGCACCGTCGGGATGATGTTCCCGCCGCACCGCGTGCACTTCCCGGCAAGGGGCATCCGCCTGTAACTCGCGTTGCACCTGGTGCACCGGAACTTCTGCCTGGAGTAGGCCGAGAGGTTGCCCATCAGGTCACGGATGAAGTGGGTTGTGAGTACCCTCTCGGCCACGTCATGCTCGTCGACAGCCCGGATCTTCTCCGCAAGGTCGAGTTCCTTCTGCAGCTTGTCGATCATCGACTTCTGCTGGGTGTACATCGACTCGATCGGCCCTGCCGAGATATCCGTCGTGTCGTGGGAGAAGGAAAACCCCTCCATCTGGGCGGGCGTCCCGAGCCTCCGGCCCACCCTGTCGACGAGTCCCTCCACCTCCCGGGGATGGGCATACCGCAGGGCCGCGAGGTAGAACTCGAGCGGGTAGCCGGACCCGACATCGATGTTGTGGCTCTCCTTGTCTATCTCCGCAGGGTCGATCCGCGTCGTGAGGACCAGCGGTGCATCCATCGTCCCGCCCCTCGTCTCCGGGAGGAAAGACCGGGAAAAGTTGATCAGCCCGTCGAGGAGGAGCATGATGCAGTCCTCGTCCCCGTCGCACTGCCCCGTGAAGATGCCGTTTGCACAGACCGTGTGCTCGTCCGTGACCGTGAGGCAGAAGACCCGGTCGTCAGGGCAGGGGATGACGTCCCGCCGGGCAATGTGGTCGGCAAGGACGTTCATCCCGACCATCACCGGCACGGCATCCCCCTCTTTGACCTCGACGGCCCGGATCTTGCGCAGGAAACAGACGTCCCAGAGGAGCATCGCGTGGTCGGGGGTGACCACGATGGATCGCCCCCCTCTTGTCTCGAACCGGATCAGGGCTGCGGGAGCCCGGTGGATCGAGACAGACGTGACCCGCCGGAGGTGAGGTTTTCCCTCGGTGTCCACGGTCCGGACGAGGAGCGTTGACTGGGGATCGGAGTAGTACGTGCCGAGCCTGTCTATCCCGGGCCGCGAGAGGTCGAAGTTCTCCGCAACGATCTGCCGGATCGGTTTCGTGCTCCATTCTTTTCCGTCGAATGTCTCGATCAGGGTATCCCCGTGGAAACAGTTCCTCCGCTTGGCCGCGTGGAAGAACGGGTGGGCGTACCCGACGTTCGCCCGGGAGAACCCCACGATCCGGGCGAGGACGCCGGCACTCGTGTGGGGCGCAAGCCCGATGACGAGGTGGCCGAGGAGGTCCTCCCGCGAGCTGACCCTGTAGAAGGGGGAAAGGCCGTAGCACTTCTCGAGGAGCTCATCGATGAACTGGGCGACCCGGACCATGTACCCGGCACAGGAGTCGGAGACGAGGATGTCCTGGGGACGCAGTTCGACCACCTGCAGGGGTGACGTGAGGGGTTTTCCATCGATATCCGCATCGTACCCCAGTTCTCTCAGCTTGTCGGGAGACACGCCGATTTCGGCGGGCCGGATGTGGGTTAAGGGCAGGTCAATCATGTCAAAGCGGACGGTGCCGTCCTTGAAGACGAAGATATCACGGGCCGCCCGGAGGATGCCCTTCTCGATTGGCTCGACCGTCTTTTCCCGCGATATCAGCCCTCGGACACCCTTCACGAGGGTGATGGCGTTCTCGCGGAGGCCCAGTCTCTCCACGGCTGCCATGTACTCCTGCCTGACGTTGAGTGTTGTCGTCGCCGAGCAGGTGGCAGGGACGTGGCAGGAAGGGCAGGTACCGCTCCCGATCTCCCGCCTGCACCGGGGACACGTGTACACCGGCTCCGTGTGGCTGCCGCAGGCACACCTGTTCCGGAACGTCTCGGCCCCGCAGGAGGGACAGCGGCGTCTCCCCGTCTCGATGGTGATCACGCCGCCGTCCATGTTGGGCTGGGGTGCGTGGGCCTGTGCTTCCTGGAACGACCGCCTGTTCCCCCCTGCGTCGCCGAGGGGGAAGAGACCGTGGGGAGGGGGGTTCATCTTCCGGGGACGTGACTTGCCCGGCCGCCCCATGCGGCCGCCAATCCGCGTCCCGGCACGGGACCGCATGGGGAGGCCCGAGAGGTGGCTGACGAGTGCGAGCGTGTCACTGCCGCCGGGCACACTGTCCCACGCCGGGCGTCTCTTCAGTTTCAGGTCGAGGCCGAGGCACGCGAGGAAGACGAGGTACTCGCTGATGCATATCTGGCCCTCCCTCACGCGGTGGGGGAGGAGGATCTCCTCGAGGAGGTACTTGATCCGGGGGTCCGGCGGGAGGACGAGAATGCCGTGGCGAATTTCACCCTTCTCCGAGACGTAATCGGCGATTTCACGCACCTCGGCGGGCGAGATATCGTCCCAGAGGAAGGTGAAATCGGGGTGGAGAAATGCCCCCTCGAAACACTGGGCGATCGCCTCTTCCTCGGTCTTAGGCCGCTCCTTTCCCCCCTCCTGGCACCACCACTCGTGGCAGTAGGCAGGCGGGACGAGGACGTGGTTGTTCTCGAGGAATTCGCCGTACCCGATGAGGATCTCGCCGACGTCGAGGATGCGGTCGACATCGTCCTTCAGCCTGACCGCAACCTCGGCGTCGTCGATGCGGAGGACATCGCCGTTCTTCAACCGGACCGTCGGCCCCTCTATCGTGTCCACCGGGACGATCCCGGCAGCCTTCCCCGGGCGCTCGATCTTCATCTGGGTCCCGACCGCGAGGTAGTCGCCGAGGATGTGCATCGTCGCCGGGGAAAGGCCTGCTGCGGCAAACCCCGTGTTCCGCGAACGCCCGTACCGGAGCCGGAACCCCCCCTTCCTCATCGGGTAGGCAAAGACCGGGCGTCCGCCGATCAGGTCGCGGAGGTACTTGTCCCGTGGCGCAATCGCTCCTCCATTCTCCCCTTCCCCCGGCTTTGCCACGCCCCTGATCAGCTCCTCGAGCCAGTCCCAGCCATCCATCGAGAGGGCCCGGACGTACCGGAGGACCTTGGGGGCCTTGAGGGCGAGACCCTCGGCGAGGACGAGGGCCATCCCGCCGCGCACCGCGTTCGTTTCGACCCGCTCGAGGTTCCGGTACCCGCTCACCTCGTCCTGTTCAGTCCCCTCCCCGTCGATGCAGACCGGGCAGTTCTGGACGATGAGGCGAATCTCGTGGTCGGACGGGAGGTACTGGAGGTTCATGATGGAGTTGTACTGGCGGATCTCCTCGATGTAGCGTTCCACCTCCTCGGGCCGGGGAATGTACCTGTTCATCCCGAGTTCCCTCCGGACGAAATCGCCGACGAGGACGGAGAGCGCCTGCGCAGTGCCGCCCGCACTCCTGATGGGTCCTGCGTAGTAGATTTTGAGGTACTCGGAGCCGTCGTCGTTTTTTCCCGTTCCCACCTTCGCGATCCCCTCCGTCGGGGCGGCCACCACGCCTTCCGTGAGGATTGCCATCGCCGTCCGGATGGCATGGTCGAGCACTTCCTCGCGGCTCTGCTCGCCGAAACGCCGCTGGACAAAATCAAGCCCGATGCGGAGTGCAGCCTCCTCGCGGGACATCTGGCCCTCGAGTTCCCTGATCCGGGAAGCAATTCCCGGTATACCGAGCAGTGCCTCGACCCGGTCTGCAAGGTCGCTTGCGATCGGGATCTCGACCCCGGTCCGCGGGTCCAGGCCGAGTGCCCGGGCCTTTCCCGCGACCTCCATTGCGCGCGAGAGGCCTTCCTCGAGGCCGGCAAGGTACTTCTCCATTGCAGGGGAGCAGTGGATCATCACCTTCTCTCTTGCCACCGGGAGACTTATCCCTTCGGTTTTTCCCGGACGGGCAGATCGTCCCTGTCCCGGGAGATACGAAAAAGCGGAAAAATTTTGGAGGAGGGGAAATTAATTGCGTCGACCTTCCTGTCACCCGGGCCCGGACATGAGGGCATCGATCCCCTCTTCGCCCATCTGCCAGAGTATCATTGCCGCGTACTGGCGCATGTCCGGATCGGCGGAGCCGAGCGCGGCCCGGAGAGCGGGAACCGCGGCTTTCCCGACGCGGCACAGGGCCTGCGCAAAGAACCCGCGGGCAGAGGGGTCTTTCGTGGAGAGGGCTGCGATGAGAGGCCGCACGGCAGGCCCGCCGATGTGGCCGAGGGCGGCTGCTGCATACCGCCGGAAGCGGACGTCACTGTTCTTCCCGATGGCTTCGATCAGGGGATCGATACCCGGCGGGCCTATCCGGGCAAGGGCGACGGCTGCATACCAGCGGGCATCGTCGTTGTCAGTCTCTGCCATGAACCGGACAAGTGCGGGAACCGCAGTCCCGCCTGCCGCTGCGAGGGTCTTTACGGCACTTCTCCTCGCGGCAAGGTCGCCCTGCGCGAGCACCCGGACCTGCTCCGCGATCTCCTCTTCCCTCACCGGATATCGCCCCCGCCGTGCGCATGGGACACCTCGATCCTTGCCCCCGGCGCGATTGTCACGACCCTCTGGGGATAGGGTATCTCGATTCCCGCCTCCTCGAGCGCCTTCTTGATCGTCCAGAGCATCTCGGTCCTCACCGACCACCAGACGCGGGACGGCGCCCATATGAACACCCTGATGATCACGGCCGACTCGGCGAGGCTGTCCACGAAGACGCTCGGGGCCGGGTGTGCGAGCACGAAGGGGTGGTCCTCGAGCAGCGACCGGATGATCCGGATGGCCGTCTCCGCATCGGACCGGTAACTGATGCCGATCGAGTACTCGAACCTCCTTGCGACGTTGGCAACGTAATTGGTTATTTCCGAGGTGAATACCTTCTCGTTCGGGACACGGACATAGACCCCCTCGTACGTCTTGATGATCGTCGAGAGGACCCGGATCTGGTCGACGGTCCCGCTCACTTCCCCGATGGTGACGTTGTCCCCTGGTTTCATCGGGCGTTCCGCGATGATGAAGAGCCCGGACCCGAAGTTCGAGACGATCCTCTGCCCCGCGAAGGCCGCGACAAGGCCGATCGTCCCCCCGACCACCACCATGTCAGCGATGTTGATATCGAAGCGGGGGAGCGCGGCGTACACCCCGACGATGATGATGGCCGCCTGGATGACCTTGACGAGCTTGTCGAGCTCGACGGGATCGACCCGGTCGCTGAATGCCTTTTTGAGGTAGATTGCGACGATCCGGGAGATAATGTAAACCACGAAGACAGCTATGGCAAAGACGAGGAGATCGAGGAGGGTGACCGTGCCAATGACAGGTATTGAGAGCGATTCAAAGACCATGGCCCTTCTCAGTCCCCCACCCCGTATTCCATCAGGTAACTTGGTTTTTCGGGAACAAGACTCTTTTTTGTCGGGAAAATCCGGATGGCCTCCTCCATGCCCTCCCGTGGCGGTGTCCTGGTGACCCACGTCTCGCCCAGAATACGGGAGTAGACCATCATCTCTGCGGACATGGCGGCATGGGGGCCATAGAAGATCCGCAGGGAGGGACTCTCAAAGACTGCCCGGGACACCCATACCCAGTCCTTTCCCGTGTTCCTGATTGCAAGTGCAAGGATGCCCTCCTGCAGGGGGTCCACCGGGGGAGGTTCGTGACTGACCCCCGTCTCCACGTGCCGCGTGATCACGCCCTTTTCCGGGGTCCCGTACAGCGAGTACTTGGGCTTTGCGAGAGAGAATACGTCGATGAGGGTATAACTGCCTTCCGAGCCGGAAAAGACACCTATCTCGACGGGGAACGTGAGAAAGACGGTCACCTCGGAGAGGGGTCCTATCGCGATCGGGGTAAAATGGAACTCGATTGTATTCGTGACCTCCTGGGGAAGGTTGACGGGTTCCACCGGGTTGATGGTGATCGTCCCGCCGGAGAACCCGAGCCTCCTTTCCACGCGGCCGGACGGCGCTACCCTCTCGTAGAGGGTAAACTGTCCTTCCGTCCTTGTCTCCACCGTTATCCCGCTCTCCCCGAGCCGGAACGGGATCCCGTACCTCCCGAACACGGAGAAGAGATCGGGTCTCCGGGAACATATACCTGACCTGCTGCCGGTGCCACTCACGGCCCGGCAGGTCTCTCCCCGGGCCCTTCGTGCCGTTCCCCTGCATCGATGACGGAAAGGATGAACTCGCGCGATTTCCTGTCTGCCCCGGACAGGAGGGGAACAAACCCCTTCAGCAGCTTTTGGTTCGGGATATCCCTGATCGCCTGGAACACCCCTGCCCTTTCTGCCATCGGGGCGGCGGACAGGTAGAGGAGGATGTGCCTGTACCCTTCCTCGCCGTGCTGCATCAGGGCCTCGAGGGCTGCCGACCGGACAATCGCGTCCGGGTCCCCGAGTGCCCGCGTCAGGTCGTCGAGGGCGGCAGGGTCGCGTATCTTTCGAAGTGCGAGCACTGCACCCTTCCGGACGGGTGGGGGGCCGTTTGCAAGGGCAAGGCGGAGGAGCGGCGCCGCCCTGATCCCAAATTCCCCAAGGGCGTAAGCGGCCCTGCTCTGGACAAAACGGTCCGAATCCCCGAGGAGCTCGATGAGGGGGGAGATGGCACGGTCATCCCCGATCTCGCCGAGCGCGATCGCTGCTTTCCACCGCACGTCCTCGTCGGGGTGGTGGAGTGCACCGATGAGGGGGACGACTGCCGGTTCCCCGATCCGGGCGAGGGCTTCCGCAGCCTTCCACCTCACCCCGGAATACCTGTCAGCGGTCAGGACTTCCATCAGGGGTGCAACGCCCGAGGGTTCGCGCAGCTCGCCCAATGCTTCGGCCGCTGCATACTGGACGGCCGGATCCTTGTGGCCAAGGGCCCGGACGAGGCCCGGAACATCCCTCTCCACGCGCATCCGGTCCACGTTGGGAGGGCCAATGTGCCAGAGGAGGGCATCTCCCCGCGGGAACGCTCCCCTCCGGGCAGTCGCCGTCCGGGCTTCCGCATCCCCCGTGCCGGCCATTGCCTCGCGATGCTTCCTGCGCGCCGAATCGGAGACAAGACCGATAACGAGCGAGACAAGGACGAACATCCCGGCCCGGATCGAGGAGTCGGGACCGATTGTCCCGGAAAGGAGGGCCGTGTCTGCAAGGTAGAGGGCCGAGAGGATGAGACTGACGGGAAGTCCCCTGATACCCATCCATGCCGCCGCGAGGACGATGGGAACGTAGAAGAAGTGCGAATAGACCGTTTCCATGCCAAGGCCAACGTGCACGACGAGTTCGAGGATGACTGATACGGCGACGAGAAACACGATGATGGCGATCTTCGGGCGGTCAAGTCCTTCGCGGGCCGGGCGGAGAAGGTTCATCGAGTCAGGGTGGTACAGGCCCTCTGATAAATCCTGCGGAACAGAGAAGAGAACCCCGCCGTCATTCCAGGCGGGTAGAGACCGGGTGTGCTTTTCAACCTCCCGGAGGTCCGGGTTTGTCAATCTCAAAATGCCGGTTTTTTCGGACGCGATGCGTGATACTGCCGCCGCGACGGTGCCTTGAGCGGTGGCGGGCGACGGGTCCCTGCACGCGGTTCTTACCACCCATCGGGGAGAGCCACGATCCCAAAAAAAGAGTCCGGGAAGTGGGGGGCGGGGGTCACCGGTTCTTCCCGGAACGCCCGGTTGTTTCTCCTGTCGCAACCCCGATGCACTCTTCCGTTGTCCCGAGGCGCACCGCTGCCCCGCACATGCCCGGCACGTAGGAGAATGCCTTGCCCGAGTTCACCATGATCGCCCGGAACCGCTCCATCGCGGGGGAGACGACCATGCACGTGTCTGCAAACACGCGGGCACCGCTCGCCTCGATAACGGCAACATCGTCGCGGTGCCTCTCGATAACTCCCCGGGCGGCAAACACGTAACAGGGGATCTTCGTCACTTTTCCTTCCAAAAGACGTGCAATCGTGCCGAGTTCCTGGGGAGAACAGTGGGGACAGCCCAGGGCAACTGCCTCGACGGGGATCTCCTCCATGATCGTCTCTATCTCCTTTCCCTCGACGGTGATGACCTCGAGGTCGCCGGTTGAAAAGGAGAAGATCCGGGCCTCGGGGGTGATGCCGGCCACGTGAAAGAGTGCGACTGCACCGGATGCTGCCATTGCCGCGCCGAGTGCCTTCAGGTTGTCCCTGCGGGGAGAGATCCCTTCGAAGAGGGGTATCCTACCCCCGACGAGTTTTCCCACGTGGTACCCGAGAGCCCCGAAAAGGGCAGGATCGGAGAGCGACGCGCCTCCCTCCACCCGCACAACGATCTCGGGACGGCGTTGGGAAACGAGGTGCAGGCCGTACTCGGGCGTCCTCCCCATTATCGCGGCGGCAAGGGCTCCCGGTCCCCCCTCCCGGTTCGTCCGTGCACCGATCACCGAGTTTGCGTACACAACGGCTGATGATTCCGACCAGGCCAGGTGGTCGCCGTACTGCGTCACGTAGAGGTAATACGGCGTGCAGGTGCACTCGAGGGCCAGGCCAAGCTTCCGGTAGGCAGCGATGACCTCTTCCTGGGCGCGTGCAAACCCGGGGTCGATACCCATCTCCTGCCACCGCTCCCTGTCCATCCCCACGGGGTTGAGGACGGTCGGGACAGCGACCCTCGCGTCCAGCTGCTGCAGCCATTCGAGGCCATACCTCCCGATCGTCTTGAAGGACGCCCCGCTCACCTGGGCACTCCGGATGGGAATGAGACGCTCTGCCCCGTAGACCTTCCCGAGAGCGATGAGGATTTCGAGCATCCGGGCCCGGGTCTCACCCTGCTCCCCGGCAAGGATGGCCTCCTCCTCGGACGATAGTCTCATTCTCCCCCTTACCAGCCCGCACGCGTAAACTCGTGCTCGTGGCCAAGGACCATTGTCGCGTCCACGCCCACCTTCACGTTCGTCCCGTCAGCCATCCGGCACGGGTCAAGGGACGACCCGCGGGCACCGGGAATGATGAGGATGTCCCGGTCTCCCCTCACGCGCGTGGCGATGGCATACTCGACCTCGGCAGGGTCGGCCGGGTCGATGTCCTCGTCCACCACGACGACGTGCTTGAGGGACGTGTGTGCCGCGAGGGCCGCCAGGATCGCGTTCTTCGCGTCGCCCTGCGTGCTCTTGCGGATCTGGATGACCGCGTGGAAGTAACCGCATCCCCCCGTCGTGAGGACAACGTTCCTGACGGTCGTCACGGCAGAGACCGCACGGAAGATGACGGGTTCGTACGGCACCCCCATCAGGATGCGGTGCTCGTGTCCTCCCGGGAGGATGCTGTGGTAGATCGCGTCCGGCCGGGTATACATGCCCGTGAACCGGATGACCGGCTGCATCCTGACGCTGTCGTACGTGCCCGTGATGTCCACGAAAGGCCCTTCCTCTGCTGTCTCGGCCCCGATGAACCCTTCGAGCACGATTTCTGCCTCGGGGACACAGACCCCGTTCCGGCACCGGCGGACCCTCACTTCCCCGCCCATGAGTTCGGCAGCAAAGGCTAGTTCCCTGCCCTTCGGGACGCGTGTGCAGCTTGCAAACGTGACTGCAGGGTGGACTCCGATGGCAACTGCCACCGGCAGCACGTCACCGGCCGCGAGGGCTTCCCTGTGCATGGTGAACGTATGCCTGCCCTCGACGAGCCGGGCTGCGACCCTGTCCGGGCCGAGGACGAGCATCCGGTGGATCGATGCGTTCTCGACTCCCCCGTAGGCAGAAAAAACGATCCCTGCCGTGATGTACCGGCCTGCATCGCCTGGGAAAAACTTCATGACGGGGAGGCGGGAGAGGTCGGCCTTTCCCATGGGGAGCGGGTCTTCCCGCACGATCCTGCCCTCGTAGGAAGCCCGGGCCAGGGTCTCTGCGATCCTGTTTTCGTCCACTCCCAGTGCGAGGCCGAGTGCCTTCCTCGTTGCCGTAAGGTTCATTGCGGCACGGCCGCCGGGAAGGTCGTGGAAGAGGAGGAGGGAGTCCGTCCGGCTCGCCATCCGGGGTGCACCGAACTCCCCTTCCGGGCATTCCTCGACATCGATGACCGCCCCCTTCTCCCTCATCAGTTCGATGAATTCACGCATGGATCTCCCGCCTTCCTTCCATGCGGTAAGGTGTGACCTCCCGTCAGATAAACCTGCAAGCCTTCGCGGGGGGAGGGGTTCCTCCCGGCGCGGGGCCCGGCAGAAAGGGCGGGTTTTTCAGGTGCGCGGCGGGTTGTAGAACCGGTACCGGAACTGGGCTTCTTCCAGCGCCCGGGCGCTCTCCGGGTCGAGTTCCCGCCGGGCTGCCTGCACGATCGCGTTGAGGATGTTTTTCTCTTTCAGGACGTCGTAGTCGCCCTCGCGGGTCTCGTTCAAAAAATCGAGGAGTTCGTTGACGTGCCCGAGTACTTCGGGACCGGCAACGAGGTTGACACGGTTCAGGACGAACGCGAGGTTCCTCTTGGCCTGGGAAAGGGCATATGCGTCGCCGCCCGCGACCGTGAGGCGGGTTACCGCGCAGAGAAAATCGTTGTATACCTTCAGTTTCTGCCTGTTTTGCACGAGCCGGAGTTCCCTGCTCTTCGCGTAGAGATATGCACAGGAGGTGATGGCGGCGACTGCCACCACGCCTGCAATGACCATCGTCCAGTATTCGATCACACTGACCCCCGAGGACTCCTTTTAGGCACTTTTCGTATTTGAGCATTCTTTTTTCGCATCAAGACCACTCCGGGGTTTTCCAGCCTTCATGCCCGACTGCAGGGAAGGAGGGGACGGTCGCCATGAATGGCGCACCCGTGGTTTTCATGCCATGTGCCTCTGTCCGGGAAAAGAACCGTGTGATATCTTCCGTATGGGCACGGGGACACCTAGAAGAGGGGTTCCTGCGTCGTCAGGGGCCTGACGTGGAGAATGTCCGCTGCAATCTCCCCGACCTGTTCGCGGAACTCGGGCGGGGTGTACACACCGAGCCGCCACTGTCCCCGCCGTGTCTCGTTCAGGGTGTGGAGCAGGGGGGACACCTCCGAGAGCGGGACTGCCATGTGGCGGTGTCGCACCTGGACGGAGAGGGACATATCGCCCGGGAAGGGGGGGATATCCACGAGGACGCACGAGGGGGCTATCCCCGCCTCTTCTGCAACCTTCTTCCCGATCTCTTTCCGCCTCTCGAACGAGGCATACCTGGCCATGTGGGCCGTGTTCACCCTGTCCCGGCCGATGTAGAGTGCCCTCTTGTAAAGCCTCCTCTCGTAGATCCTGCGGGAGAGGTCGCGGGCAACAGGATCGGGCGAGGAGAGGAGTGCCTGCATGCAGGCTGAATCGTCGGCCCGGATGAGCGCTTCGAGTCCCCTGGCCGGGTCCCTGGCCACGTGTGCCATGATCGCCTCCTGGAACATCATCTCCCCTATCCTGCTGACGTGGTGGAAGTAGACCGACGGGCGCATGAGTGTCCGGGCAATCAGGAGGCTCTCTGCGGCATTTATCCCGGCATCGGCAAGGACGAGGTGCCCGTCCATCACGAACGTGTTCCTGATCAGCCGGTGGGCATCAATCGTCCCGTACAGGGCGCCCGTGTAGTGGGCGTCACGCAGGAGGTAATCCATCCGGTCGACGTCGAGTTCTCCGTGGATAATGCCGGAGAGGGGGTGCGTGCCCTGGATAAGGGAGGCAACGTCGCCCGCGTCGATTCCCATGGCCCCGAGAACCTCCCGGACATCACTCCGCCCGAGGAGGAGAGAGACATCCTGGTGGTGGCGTCCCAGGTACTCTCCGGCGAGGGGCTCGATCGCGTGCGAAAAGGGGCCGTGCCCGACGTCGTGGAGGAGTGCGGCCGCCTTCACGAGCGCCTGGTCCCTCGCGGCAAGACCGAGCTGCCGTGCCATGACCCCGGCAAGGTGCATCGTTCCAAGCGAGTGCTCGAACCGGGTATGGTGGGCGCCGGGGTAGACGAGGTACGAGAAACCGAGCTGCCGGATGTAGCGGAGTCGCTGCAGGAGCGGGGAGTCAAGCAGGGGAAGAAAGGGGTCCTCGACCTCCACGTACCCGTGGACGGGATCCTTGATGATCTTTGCACCCATCCGGAAGAACAGTCATCTTTCGGAACGATAAAGAATACATCAGTATGATCGTCCTCCTCTCCGGGGGCACGGGTACCCCCAAGCTCGTCCAGGGTATGCGCATGGTCGTGCCAGACAGCGATATCACGGTCGTTGTCAATACCGCCGAAGACATCTGGATCTCGGGCGGGTTCCTCTCCCCCGATATCGACACCCTGATCTACCTCTTTTCGGGGCTCCTTGACACGGGGACGTGGTGGGGCGTCGCGGGGGACACCTTTGTCACCCACGACGCGCTCCTTCGCCTGGGCAGCGACGAGTACATCGCCATCGGGGACCGGGACAGGGCCCTGCAGATCCGCAGGGGAGAGATGCTCCGGGAGGGACTGACCCTCACGGAGGCAACGGAAGCCCTCTGTTCCATCATGGGGATCGATGCCCGCATCCTTCCGATGACCGACAGCCCCGTGGCAACCCTCATCCGCACGACCGGTCGCACCATCCATTTCCAGGAGTACTGGGTCCGTCACCGCGGGCAGCTCCGGATCGATGAGGTGGTCCGGCAGTGGGACGGTCCCGCCCGGGCAACATCCCGTGTCCTCTCCTCCATCCGTGAGTCAGAGGGCGTGATCATCGGGCCGAGCAACCCAGTCACGAGCATCCTCCCCATCCTCGAATGCGGGGGCGTGCGTGACGCGCTCCGGGAGGTGCCCGTCGTTGCGGTCAGTCCCTTCATCGGGGACACTCCCGTGAGCGGCCCTGCTGCCGCGCTCATGAAAGCAAGGGGCTGTTCCCCTGACTCGGCCGGGACGTACGCCCTTTACAGGGATTTCGTGGACTTTTTTGTGCAGGACGTACGCGATCCCGTATCGGTGCCCGGCGCTATCCGCGCAGATACGCTGATGAAGACACCCCTCGTTGCACGGGATCTCTCCGTCCTTGCCCTCTCGCTCATCCGGGAGGCACGCGGGCGGACCCGTTCTCCGTCCGAAAAGGACAGATAGGGTTTTTACCTGGCGGACAGACATTC
The DNA here is from genome assembly GCA_030019395.1 of Methanolinea sp. GTDB lineage: Archaea > Halobacteriota > Methanomicrobia > Methanomicrobiales > Methanospirillaceae > Methanolinea_A. The sequence goes on from JASEES010000012.1 coordinate 27,967, forward strand.
GTGGAAGGAGCGGGAAATAATGAGTATCTTTCGATCTCTCCGGGGAGCACTGGGAAGGGAGGGGGACAAGTCCCCCGACGAGGCAGAGAAGGAACGGGTGGAGAGCGTTCGCAACGCGCTTGCATACGGGGACATGGAAGCGCGGTGGAACGCGATCCGGGCCGCCGGGGAACTCGGGGACGCATTCATCGATCCGCTCATCAATGCCCTGAACGATGAACACTGGATCATCCGCCGGGGGGCAGCCCAGACCCTTGCAAAGATTGGTGCACCCGCGGTTCCGCCTCTCATCGAGATGCTGGCCTGCGAGGACGAGTCCGTCAGGCGGGAAGTCGTCCAGGCTTTCATCCTCATCGGGGATACGTCGGTCGAGTCCCTGATCCGGGCGCTCTCGCGCGACCAGCCCGCCATCCGGGAGGGTGCTGCCCAGATACTCGGCGAGATGGGTGTGCAGAGCGCAGTCGGACCGCTCGTGGAGGCCTTGAAAGACAAAGAGCCCCGCGTCCGGAAGCAGGCGGCAATCGCCCTCAAGATGATAGGGCACCCGGATGCCATATCCCCCCTGATCACCCTCCTCGGGGACGAGTCGGGATACGTCCGCATCGCCGCTGCCGAGGCCCTCTGTTCCCTCGGTGACCGGGCAATCGGGCCGATGATCGCTGCACTTGCCCATCCCCAGCCGGAACTCCGCCAGAGGGCCGGGCTCGCCCTCGCAGCGATCGGCAGCCCGGCAGTGGAGCCCCTCATCGCGGCACTCGACCACGAGGACCCCCTCGTCAGGCAGGGTGCTGCAGGAGTGCTCGGCAGGATAGGCGATTCGCGCGCAGTCCCGGGCCTCGTCCGCCTCCTGGGTGACCCGGTCAGGAATGTCCGCCAGGAGTGTGTCAAGGCTCTCTCCACGCTCGGGTACCCTGCCATATCCCCGCTCGTCTCCGCGTTCCGCGAGGGTGACATGGTCATCCGGAACTGCGCCATGGAAGCGCTCTGGCTCATCGGTGGTCCCGCGGTACGCCCCCTGCTCGACCTCCTCGACGACTCAAACCCTGACGTGCGGAGGAGGACCGCCCTCCTCCTCGGCGAGATGGGGTATCCCACTGCCATCGAGGCACTGACAAGGGTCCTCGGTGACCAGGTTCCGGCAGTCAGGAGGGAGGCATTCGAGGCCCTCGAGAAGATCCGGAAAAAGCAGCCCGAAGGGACCCCTCCTCTGCCAAAGGCTGAAAAGGGCGGGAATGAACCGGCCCGGAATTCTTCACCCAGCGCAAAGAAGGCCTGAAAGACTCTTTCCTATCCTGCCGCTGCCAGAGAAAACCGGAGATCGAGAGAGAAATCCGGGACCTCGATGCCCTGCACCCGGACCATGTACTCCCCCGGTTCCCATCCCGTGGTATCGAATCCAAAAGACCACCGGCTGAATGCCGCCCCTTCCTGCCGGGTCACGGGTGCCACTCCCGATACCCCTGATACCGGCAGGCCCGCCCCCTTTTTCGTGGGGCCGAACGCGACTGGCGTGACCTGGACAAGGACGTGGTTTCCCGGGGAGAGGATCGTCTCTCCCGAGATTGTCAGCGTGTCACCCGCCCGGTAAACGGCACCGGGAGCGAGAGGCCGTGGAGAACGCTCTGCCTCCACAGGCACCACTGCTGCCACAGTCACCGTCTCCTGGACCTGAGGAGAAGCGGTGGGAACGGGTGTTATTCCCGGTGTCCCTCCGGGGCTTCCCCTTCCTTCCCCTCCCTGCGTTTGCGGCGCCATGCACCCGGTTGCCACGAGAAGGGTAACGAGGAGGACGACGAGGGCGGGGCGGAGGGCACACCGTTCCATAACCAGGGAATGATGCTCCGCGGCAAAGAACCTTCTCCTCTTCTCCCGGCCGGGACGTCGATATCCATAAGCCTCGAAAAGTCCTAGATGAGAGGCAGGTTGAACCATGCCACAGGGAGAGAGGCAATCGTCCCGGGAAGAGGTCGTCCTTGCGCTGAATGCAAAATTCCCTGTCATGCGGAAGCTCTTTGGGGTCAAAAAGATAGGGATATTCGGGTCCCTTGCCCGTGGCGAGGACAGGCCCGGGAGCGATGCGGACATCGAGGTCGAGTTCGAGCCGGGAATGGACACGTATGCTAACTACATCGGGCTTGCCCTGTACCTCGAGGAACTCCTCGGGCGAAGGGTTGACCTCGTCCTCTCGCGCGTCCTTGCGTCGTACCTGCGACCCGAACTCGGGGCCATGCATGCCGCAATCAGCAGGGACAAGGTCTACCTCGCCCGGATCCTCGACGAGATCGCGTTTCTCTCCCACCGGACACGGGGGATTTCAGCCCGTGACTTCCTCAAAGACGAGACCCTCCGGCGGGCCGTCGCCCGGAGCCTCGGGGTCATCGGGGAGTCGGCCGAAAGGGTATCGGAGCAGACCCGGAAAGATACCCCGAAAATCCCGTGGAAGGAACTGGAGGGTCTGCGGTCTCACCTCCTGCACCCCTACTTCTCGATGGACTGGTCACTCGTCTGGAACGTGCTCAACGTCTACCTCCCCACGGTCGAACCGCTCATCCGCGCAGCCCACTCGCGGATAGCCTGAGTGCATTCCCGCCCGGCCGGTGCAGGGGAACGGGTCCGATCCGGTATCGTTTAATAAGCAGCAGCGACGAACTTTTTTCATAATCGCTCAGCCGGTCCCTGCACCGGCGGGGCTTTAACCACTTTCCATGATCCACTCGTACAACCTGTCCCCGGTCCTGCGCGAACTCCTGGAGATGACCGAGAGCATGCTCGGGATAGAAATCCAGCTCGTCAGGAGGACGGATGTCCCGCCCCAGGGTCTCCTCATCGACGAGTTCACGTACGGGACGGGGAAGAACGTCATCGCATTCTCCAGTGCACTCCTCGGGACACTCAAGGACTACACGATCTGCCGCAACTGCATCGAGCTCCTTGCCCGGGGCTGTGCTGCCCGCCGCGGCAACCACAAGGTGCTCTCGTTTTCAAAGGAAAGTGCCCTGGAGGGGTGCCGCCAGATCTACCTTGACATCCTCAAGGACGAAGGTACCCGGAACCTGCCCGTCTGGCAGAAGAAGCAGCTCGTGTTCCTCCTCTTCATGCTGCTCCACGAGGTCTTCTCGGAGATGCCCCTGAAACTGCTGGCAGATCTTGTCATCTCGCACCGCTTTTCACTGCTGCGCAATGCACAGGTGTATTCACTCCTCAAGGAGAGCATGAGGGACATGCATGACCTTGTCCCTGTCAAGGACTTTCTCCCCCAGCGCTATTATGTCGTGCACAACGCGGTCTACTATGCACGGGACATGGTCCTTGCCTATACCCTCTCCGAATACAAGCTCAACCCTGTCATCAACATCCCCGAGCTCCAGCGGTTCAAGAACCTCGACATGAAGGAGATGATGACGCACAGGTGGAGCAGGTCACCCTGGTACCACACGAAGGTCGTCGGGGATGCCCTCTCGAACATGCTCAAGCGGACCATCGAGATGGACTTTTCCAGGGAATTCTCGATGGACTATTTCTACGAACTTTATGTGCTCTCAACCGAGATACCCGCCCGCTGGTGGGTGATGATGGGCATGCAGGACTGGTTCCTCTGGGATTCGCCGGAAGCGAGAAGAGAGGTCCTTGCCTCGCAGGCTGCCATCGAAAAGTTCGTCAGGGAAGAGATCTTCGGGCCCGACTGACGGGATGAAGGGGCCCCCTTTTCGGAAAGACAGATTATCCCAAAACCACCATAGGTAATGGATTTCACATGCGGATACCTGTAAGGGAGGTCACTCCCGGATGCGAAACGGCTGAGATCTGTGGTTTTGTTCACGAGGTGCGTGACCTGGGGGGTCTTGCCTTCCTCCTCGTCAGGGACCGCACCGGTATCATCCAGGTGACCGTGCCCAAGAAGAAGGTCGCTCCCCACATCATCGATGCGGTCAGGGATGTCTCCCGCGAGTCGGTGGTCCGGGTGAAAGGGACCGTCAGGGCCATCGACAAGGCACCGGGCGGGAGAGAGATCATCCCCGAGGTCTTCGAGGTCATCAGCAAAAGCGAGTCTCCCCTCCCCCTCGATGTCGCCGAGAAGGTCCCGGCGGAGCTCGACACGCGCCTTGACTCGCGGTTCCTCGACGCCCGCAGGCCGCGTGTCGCAGCAGTGTTCCATATCCGGAGTGCGGTCGCACAGGCTGTGCACGAATACCTTTTTTCCGCCGGTTTCGTGAACATCACGACCCCTAAAATCGTTGCCGCAGCCACGGAGGGCGGGACTGAACTCTTTCCGATCGCATATTTCGAGAAAGAGGCGTTCCTCAACCAGAGCCCCCAGCTCTACAAGCAGATGATGATCGGTGCAGGATTCGAAAAGGTGTTCGAGATCGGGCCGATATTCCGGGCAGAGGAGCACAACACGACCAAGCACCTCAACGAGGCGACGTCCATAGACCTGGAGATGGCCTTTGCCGACCAGAACACCGTGATGGAGATCCTCGAGGACCTCATCGTCTCTGTCTACAGGAAGGTGGAGAAGGACTGCGGTCCCTTCCTCGAGGCAATGGAACTCGACGGGTTTTCTGTCCCGAAGACACCGTTCCCCCGGCTCCCCTACGCGGAGGCGATAGAGATTGCCGGGAAGAAGACGGACGAGCCCATCCGGTACGGGGACGATATCGGGACTGCCGCAGAGAAAGCAATCGGAGAGGAGATGGGCGGCCATTACTTCATCGTGGACTGGCCCACCGCGATCAAGCCCTACTACGCGATGCCATACGAGGACGACCCCTCGATCTGCCGTGCCTTTGACCTGATGCACCCCCGGATGGAGCTCTCCTCGGGTGCACAGCGCGTCCACCAGTACGACCTCCTCGTTGCGCAGATCAGGGAGAAGGGACTCAACCCCGAGAGCTTTTCGTTCTACCTGACCCCGTTCCGGTACGGGATGCCGCCCCACGCGGGATGGGGGCTTGGGATGGAGCGGCTCGTCATGACGATGCTCGGTCTTCCCAACATCCGCGAAGCAGTCCTCTTCCCCCGTGACCGGCACAGGCTCGTCCCATGACCATACCGGACCTCTTCGCTGCCCTCCCCGTCCTCCCCACGACCGTCGTCGGGAGCTTTCCGGTCGATACGGGCCGGGGTCTCCCGGGACTCCTGTTTCCGCTCCGGCACGCGGTCCAAAAAGCTGTTGAATCCCAGGTCAGGGCGGGAATCGACATCATCTCGGACGGCCAGGTCAGGGGTGACATGATCCGTGCGTTCTCCTCCCGTTTACCCGGGATTCGCGGGCAGGACGTGGTAAGCACCGTCCTGCCTGCATCGGGTTCCATCACGGTTGCCGATACCCGCTATGCCCTCTCGCGCCACCGGCTCGTCAAGGGCATCCTCACGGGCCCGACGACCCTCTCTTTCGGCCTCCATATCGCAACTCCCGTCTACAGGGACAGGGCGGATCTCGCGATGGACCTGGCACGGGCGCTTGCAGCCGAGGCTAAGGCACTCGAAAGTGCAGGGGTCTGCATGCTCCAGGTCGATGAGCCTGTTCTCTCGACGGGTGCCGCGGATATCGCAGGGGCGGAGAGGGCGCTGAAAGTCCTGCTGGAAGGTATCCACGTCCCCGTCTGCCTCCACGTCTGCGGGGACCTGTCATCCGTCATCGACAGGCTGCTCGCATTTCCTGTCGACGTGCTCGACATCGAGTGCGCAAAGACCCCGCAAAACCTCGAACTCGTTTCGGAACGGGACCTCAGGGAAAAGAGGATCGCCGTGGGATGCGTGGACTCGGGCACTCCCCGCGTCGAGGACGAGGACGAGATTGCGCGGAGGGTCCGGGATGCCGTCGACCGTCTTGGTGCAGGACGTCTCCTCGTCGACCCTGACTGCGGCCTCCGGATGCTCCCGTTCGATTCCGCGACCGGCAAGCTCTCCCGCATGGTTTCCGCTGTCAGGAAAGTGAGGGAAGAACTGGCTGGGTAACCCTGTCGTATCCGCCTAGACGACGCGCGAGGTCGTGGAGAGCTCGATCCCCTTCTCCGTGATGTTGAAGGGAATGATACGCTTGGGAACCTGGGCGTTGCGGACCTTGTGGACTGCCAGCTGCCGCTCGATCTCGGTCATGATGATGATCTCCTTGAGCTCGATGACGACGTCGGCCATCCGCATGATCCTGATCTCCTCAACAGTGGTGTGGAGATCGCTGTAAAGGATGAAAAGAGCATTTGCCTTCCGTTCTGCAATATCCTTCTTGACCGAGGAGAGGAGCGAGATTGCGGCATCGATCCCGTTCCTCGTGATGATTGTCGAGAGGGAGTCGAGAACCACCCTGTCTCCCTTCATCAGGGGAAGAAGGGCCTCGGGGGGGCTGTCACGTGCATCCGTCATGCCCGGTTCCACCTCGCTGTCGATCATCAGGTAGGTACCGGTCATGCCGTCCGCACTCCAGAATTGGCGGGCAAGCAGGTCGATCCCGGTGAGGGGGGAACCCTGGACCACGATGGTGCTCCCTGCCGGAAAACCCCCCTCCATCGCGAGATCCAGCCCTGAAATACCAGTCGATCGCCTGTTCTCTCTGGCCAAGAGAATTATCCCCGCTGATAAATATTTCTGTCCCCTGTCTTATACTCTTTCACGAAAACTCTCAGCGTTACCGGAAATACTGTTCCCGGAGTGTGCGCCTGAGGAGCTTCCATCCGTGGACACGGGGCAGTGACGCGACGCGGATGATCTTTCTTGGGACCTTGTACCCGGCCAGCCGTTCACGGCAGAAACCGAGGATCTCCTCGTCAGCCGGCTCGCATCCCCTGCGGACGACTATTGCCGCTGCAGGGATCTCGCCGCGCCTCTCGTCCGGAACCCCGAATATGGCGGCATCCTCGACGGCCGGGTGCTGGAGGATGACGTTTTCAACCTCCGTCGGGTAGATCTTCCACCCCGACATGTTGATCATGTCTTTTTTCCGGTCGGTGATGTAGAGCACCCCTTCCCCGTCCATGTACCCGATGTCCCCGGTGAGGAACCACCCGCCGGGAAGG
>JASEES010000013.1 GCA_030019395.1 Methanolinea sp.
GTCAATTGAGAAATGATTTGGTGCTATTTTGGGGCTGATCCCACAAGGGGGCTAACATTACTTTAACGACATATGCCTTCCCCATATTGGAGCATGCGGTGTATCAGAGCCCATACCCTTGCCTCTGCCCATGAACAGGTCGTCAAGATGGTCCTCGAGAAGGGAACACCACTCACGACCGAGAACGGGGAAGCAACCGTGGAGTCAGAGGAGGTCGCCATCAGGGTCGAACAACCGGATACACCCCCCATGGTGAGCCCGTCCTCGCGTTTCTCCGGGCGGTTCATGGAGCAGTATGCCCGTGACCTCATCTCCGGCACCGGGTCTGTCTTTGAGTATGACTACCACGACCGCCTCTTCAACTGGGGCGAGGGGCTCTATTCCCGGGAAGGGTCTGAAATCCACTCTGACCAGGTCGCGTACATTCTCCGCAAGATCCAGGAAAACCCCTCGACGCGGCGGGCCATCGCAATCACGTGGAACCCGGTCAGGGACCAGTCCCTTGGTGACTGCCCCTGCCTGCAGCTCGTCCAGTGCCTTGCCCGGGGTGGTCTCCTCCACATGAAAGTGGTATTTCGAAGCAACGACATGCTCACTGCGGCGGGTGCAAACATGTTTGCCCTCGTGTCGCTCCAGAAACACATCGCCGGGAAACTCGGGCTTGGCTGCGGATCATACACCCACGTCTCCCTCGTGCCACATATCTACTATATTCGCGATGCCGCGGACATCGAGCCATTCTGCAGGAAAGGCGAGGTCATTTCCCCCATCCCGGAAGTCTGCCGCTCCTGCGGGAAATGCCGGTGACCGGCTCCCGGATAACCCCGGCAGCGTGCATAAAAACCAGTCAGGTTAATTAAGAGACAGGGTGAATAGATCAGGGTATCTCAGCCCGGTAGTGTAGCGGTCAATCATGCGAGACTCTGGATCTCGCGACAGCAGTTCGAATCTGCTCCGGGCTATAAATCCATTTTTTTTGCTTTTTTTTGGAAAACCCGGAAAATCACACTCTCCTTCAATCCCTCGGGCATTCGAGGATCGCATGGTCACGGTGGTAGGGTTCAAGCCAGATGACCCTTCTTGGATAAAGGCCGGATTCTGCCAGCTTGTGCGATACTTCGTGCACAACGTCGGCTGGTTTTTTCGTGACGTCAATACTGCGGGCTTTCACGACGATGAGGGCGACCCCTCCCCGCCGGAGGAACGGGAGGTTCATGAGTGCGATACTTGCCTGGTCGGGATGTGCGACATCCTGGAAGAGCAGGTCTACTTCTTCCACGATTGGCGCATAGGAAGAGGGCTGTGCCGCATCGGCAAAGAGGGGTATGATGTTCTTCCTGCGCGACGCAACGGCAAGGAGGTCCCGCATCGGGGCATAGGCGTTTTCCACCGCGTAAACGACCTCCGTAGAGTCTGCAACGTGCGAAACCGTTGTCCCGTGGGCAGCGCCAAGGTAAAGGACCCGCATCCGTGATTCGAGGCTGACTTCCCCTCCGAGGTAATAGTATGCCGCAAGCTTGCTCCGGTAGGGATCCCAGACTCTGTGGCCCCGCATCATGCGTTCCCCGTAAACTCCTCCCTCTCCCCGGGAAACGAGGACACCATCGATCCAGATCATGAGCCGGACTCTCCTGCCGCCCTCTTAACTGCGGCGCGTGCTGTATCCAGGAATTCCTCGTCCCTCTCACCCCGGAAATAATCAATCCTGGCAGCAAGGGCAATTTTTGCCGCAAGTGTCCGGGAGACTTTTCCCCTCCGCCCCTTTTTGGCACCATGGACCTTCCGGTACTGGTAGATGATACCGTGCTTCGGAGGGGCAGACCCCGACCTGATGTGTGCAAACAGGGCCGTCCGGGCACCCAGTACCTGGATCGTGCCTGCAGGGAGGCGCGCAAGGGCTTCAAGGCCACCCGCAGCGGCCAGGAGACGTGCCGCCACAACTCCCCCGACGAGCCCGGTGCAGTTGGGAATCACTTCGCCTGCCATCTGCTCGATCTCCCGGGTGAGATCAGCCTTTACCTCCGACAGGTGCATCATTCCGGTTGCAATACCCCTGACGCGGGGGCTTCCCCCCGCGACAAGAGCCTCGAGCGCTCTTTTTCCCTTCAGGGTACGGAATTTTCGCGAGAATTCAGGGGACCTGGCGGCATGCCACTCCAGCGCCCGTCCGGTGACAAGGTTAATCACCTCGTCCAGCTGGTCCCGCATGTGGACCATCTGGATCAGTTCCTGTTCCGGCCTTGCCGCAACGAGGGCGAGGGCCTTTTCTGCGCGGTAAATGCAGACCTCGCGGAGCACCCGGATGTACTCCCCGCGCGAAGAGACAAACCCGGAGTCCCTCGCGGCCTCCCATGCGGGGGGACAGAACGATTCCATTTCAGTCCGAATCCCGTCCAGGCGAAAGGAAAGGTATTCCGGGTCATGGGATCCTGCCGGCGTGCACTTTCCGCCGGTGACATCGCCAAACCAGTACGATGGCATTGAAAGAGATCTGGGCTTACCAGGAATCATATACCCACCTGTTCCTTCCCCGGATCATCACGGGGAGACCGCCTGACGATCGGATCAGAATGCACCGATACCAAAAGAGAAGAACAGGACGGGGAGCATGATCGACCCCATGCAGAAGACCTGGGGGATTCCAAGCAGCCGGGGAACGCACCCGACCGCCGTTGCAAGAGCGAGGACAAGGAGTCCGAACGGCCCTGTTGTGAGGAATGCAACGAGAATCACGAACCCGATGACGACTGCGGCCATCCGGGTCCTGTCGATTCCCTCCATGCGTTGCGCCATGCCCGCGAGGGCAACAGTGAGAATATAAGCAGCAAGTGCTGCAATCGTGGCAGAGAGGATAAGACAGGAGAGTGAAGGAACCTCGAGGGCGGAAAGAGCAGACACGACCCCGTTTCTCGTCCTCTCGATCGAGAAGAAAGCGGCAAGCCCCACCAGCGCGTTCGTGGTGTTTGCCGCGCTCGTGGCAAGGATATATTCCCGCCGGTCCCGTGAATAGTCAACGGCGGAAGCGAGGACACCGTTTGCAGTCGCGTTCGAGAGGCCCGGCAGCCATCCGACGAAGACGCCCGCGATGGTTCCGAGGATCGATCCGCGCACGATTCCCCTGTTTTCGAGGGCGATGCCGGAAAAATTTTGCGGCGGAACTGCCCCCCTGCCCGAGAAAAGGAGGACGGAGACCCCGAAGAGACCAGAGAGGAGCGGCATGAGAACAGCACTCCCGCCGAATGGTGAGGGGGACAGGAAAGCATAGCGGAACGAAAAAATACCGAGAAGACCGGAAACAAGGAAGACTGCGATGGATACGCGGGCAGCAGAGGAATGCAGCGCGAGGATGGTGATCACCGCGAGGATAACGATTCCGCTCACCCAGTCAATTGCAGGCTGGATGGACGGCATGAGGACGATGAGGATCAGGCAGAGCGGAATGGAAAGGACCACCCCTGCAGCACTGCCCAGGGCGGCAACCCGGACTGCTTCCTCCCCCCTGCCTTCCAGGCACAGGGAATGGGCGGGCAGGACTGCAACTGCCGTGTCTGCATCGGGAATGCCGAGGAACGTACTGGGCACAGCGTCCAGGAAACAATGTGTTATGAGCGCCGAAACCAGTACTGCAGCAAGGAAAACGGGACCAAACAGCGGCAGGAGGAGGGCAAGGAGCGCGACCATGATTCCTGCCAGTGTGTTGACATGGATCCCCGGAAGGAGTCCTGAGACGGTGCCGAGGACAACCCCTGCTGCCGTCCCGGCGAGCAGCTCCATCATCCCTGCCAAGGGAGGGGGGCAATTATCTTAAAGGAATCGATACCAGATCAAAAGACCAGCAGCCTGCGTGGGAGTTCTGGGATGCGAATTGCGATAACGAGGCTCCGGGAAAAGGCAACAGATGACAGGGCCCGGTGTGCGGCCTTCGGTCATGAGTGTTACGCAGTCTCCCCTCTCGAGGCAGTTGTCGACAGGGAAGCGGTAGAGGTGTTCGCCTGCAGGGTTAACAGAGGGGACTTTGACTGCATATTTTTCACGAGTGCCCTTCCTGCCCGCCTTATTGCCCCAAAACTGGAGCGCTGGCCTCGCGTTATCGCCATCGGACCTCAGACAAAACGTGAACTCGAAAAATTCGGCATATCCTCCGAGGTCCTGGACAGCTTCTACAGCCGGGATTTCGCCCGGTACGTCGGAGACTGGGTAGCAGGCAAACATGTCGGTATCCCCCGCGCGGACGTGCCGAACCCCGGTCTTATTGCCTCGATAGAATCTGCCGGGGGACGTGTTACGGAAATCCTCTGTTACTCCCTGAAACCAACCGGGATTCCTCTCCCCCTCGATGATGCTGACGGTCTGCTCTTCACGAGTGCCATGTCCTACCGGAAAGCCGTCTGGAAACCACGGCCCAACCTTGTCCTGATTGCCATCGGTGAGGTTACGGCCGGCGCGATGGAGCAGGGGGGACACCCCCCTCACGTCGTGGGAGACGGATCCCTCGAGGGGACGCTTTCTGCCCTCAACAGGGTTCTTGGGTCTTCCGGGAGGGTTCCATAGTGGGAAATGAAGAGCCCGTGCCTGTGCCGCGTGGCGGCCTGATCGTCATCGACAAACCACGGGGACCTTCAAGTCACCAGGTGACCGCATGGGTCGGCGACATCCTCGGGCAGAACGTCGGGCATGCCGGCACGCTCGACCCCGGTGTTTCGGGTGTCCTTGTCGTGATGGTGGGCCGTGCCGTCAGGCTTGCACCCGTCCTCCTCTCCCACGACAAGGAATACGTGGCTCTGGTGCGATTCCATGGCAACCCCGGCGAGGAGGCAATCAGAAAGGCCTGCAGCGAGTTTTGCGGGCGTATCTACCAGAGGCCCCCCCGGAGGAGTTCCGTTGCAAGGAACCTCCGTATCCGGACCGTTCAGTCCCTCGATCTCCTGGAACTCGACGGGCGGCTTGCCGTGCTGCGCATCTGCTGCGACGCAGGGACGTATATCAGGTCACTCTGCCACCACATGGGCCTCGCTCTCGGATGCGGGGCACACATGCAGGAACTCCGGAGGACCCGCTCCGGCCCGTTCCGGGAGGATTCTGCCCATACCCTCGCCGGGCTTCGCGATGCCGCAGATGCTTTCCGCATGGGATGTGTCCGCCCCCTCCGGGAGATGATCCTCCCGCCCGAATCTGCTCTCGCCGGCCTGCCGGAAGTTGTCATCCGCGACTCTGCCGTGGATGCACTCTGCCATGGTGCCGCACTCGCGGGAGTCGGTATTCTCTCGTCCGGGGTCTTCAGGAAGGGTGAACGCGTGGCAGTCATGACACAGAAAGGGGAACTCGTCTGCACGGGGCAGGCACTTGTCTCATCGACACAGTTTTCGCCCGGAAAACCCGGACTCGTTATCGCACCGGAAAGCGTCTTTCTTCCGCGGGGGACGTACCCCCCGGGATGGAAAAAGAAGGAGAGGCGGGTTTGATTCCCCGGAATAGACCAGGCCATGGCACGAGGCCCGCCGGAATGGTTGTCCTGTGCCCCTCCGGAGGGATAGCCCGGGAATCAGATAGCATTAAAAAAAATCCCGCCCCATAGTATGGATGCACTCCTTTTGCTGAGGTAGTCTAGCGGTACGGCGCAGGCCTGGAGAGCCTGTGGGGCCTCGGCCCCTCGGGAGTTCAATTCTCCCCCTCAGCGTCCCCTCTTTCAGAGGTCAGCCCCGTGTGCATGCCCTCCTCCCGGAGCCTCTCGAGCGCAAACGCGTAGTATTCACCGGAGACCTCGAAACCGAGAAAGTGCCTGCCCATTTCCCTGGCAACCACGGCGACGGTCCCGGATCCGATGAAGGGATCGAGAACAAGGTCTCCCGGGTTGCTCGAATACGCAATTATCCTGCTGACGAGTTCCCGCGGGAGTTTCGTTGCAGTCTTCTTTTTGCCCTTCCAGTACTCCCTCCGGATGAACCAGACATCCTCCGGGTAATGGTCCTGCTTGTTGAAAGTGTAACGCAGGGGGTCCTTGACGGCAAAGAGGATATGGTAATGGCTCGTGACGTACCGGCGGCGGGTGAACACCCCGAACTGGAACTTCCATATCAGGTGATTGATCGTGTGAAACCCTGCCCGATCGAGGCCGCAGAGCACCTCCTTGAGCCTGTTCCATCCCGAAAAGACATAGAGGCTCCCCGTCGGGGAGAGGACGCGAAAAGCCTCTTCCATCCAGCGGTTGGTAAAGTCACCGTATTCATCGGGGGCGACCTCGCAATAACCGTCCAGGACACGGGAACCGGTCCTGTTATAGTTCGTCCTTTTGGCCCTGAAATCGATCGCAAACGGGGGATCTGTCACGATGAGATCGACGGATCCTGCCGGGATTTCAGGCAGGAGAGCAAGTGCGTCCCCCCGGTAGATTGTATCAGGAAAAAAAGGGCCTGTGTCCCGGACCTTCACGCTCCTTGTCTCTCCGTCCTGCATTTTTCTCCTGCTGCCCTGCCAAGTTCGAAAGCCTTCCGGTTGATCTCCACCGTCTTTTGCGGAACCAGCCTTTCGATTGCGCCAAGAAGGGATGCCGGTTTCAGGGGTAAAAACCAGGACGCGGCACCTATCATGACTACGTTCTGGGAGAGGAAACTCCCTGCTTCTGCCGCAATCCCGTCTGCATCGACCAGGCAGAGGGGCCAGGCAGAGAGTCTCTCCCTGAGTGATTTCTCATCGGGAACGGGAACTCCCTGCATGTAGACCGACGTCGGGATGACGAAATGACTGTTTGAGACAATCATTCCCCCCGGGGCAAGGAAGTGTGCATACCGGAGTGCCTCGAGCATGTCAAACGCGATGATGACACGGGCCGAACCCGGCGGAATCAGGGGACCGAACTTTCCATCAATGCGGATATGCCCCTCGACGGATCCTCCCCTCTGTGCCATCCCGTGTGTCTCTGCTCCTTTCACACTCCTTCCTTCGGCAAGGCATGCCTCCCCGAGAATATTGGAGGCAAGGATGATCCCCTGCCCACCGATTCCGACCATGAGGACATCAAAACTCGTGCTCATCTCTTTCCCTCCGTCCTGGTCTCCTTCCTGATTGCCCCTGCCGGGCAGATCTGGGCGCAGACCCCGCAACCGCTGCAGAGATCAGTGATGAATGCCTTGTCATCCCTCTTCTCGATGGCCGGGCAGCCAAACCCTATGCAGACGCCGCAGGCGGTGCACGTTGCCGGATCGACCTCGAAGCGTCCCCTCCTGAGGTTGGCTCTCCGTGCCATTATCACGCAGGGCTGCCGGGCAATCACCACCTTGACACCGGGCTGGTCCTTTGCAGCCCGGAGGGTGGCCATGAGGGAGACGAGATCGTACGGGTCCACGGTCTCGACCCACGATACACCGCAAGCCCTGCAAAGTGCCTCGAGCGACACCTGGGGTGACGGCCCTCCGCAGGCCGTGACCCCGGAACAGGGATTGGGCTGATGACCTGTCATGGCCGTGATGCGGTTGTCCAGAATGATCAGGATCATCCGGGCACCGTTATACACAGCATTGAGGAGCCCGGGTATCCCGGAATGGAGAAACGTCGAGTCCCCGATTGTCGCAACAATGTCCCTTGAATCTCCCGCATGGGCAATGCCGCTTGCAACGGTCACCGCCGCGCCCATGCATATGGTCGTATCAACGGCACCGAGCTGGAGGCCGAGAGTATAGCACCCGATATCGCTTGGATATACGCCGTCCCGAAACACCCTGCGCATTGCATAGAAAACCGGCCGGTGCATGCACCCGGCGCAGAGTATCGGCGGTCTCGGCGGGAGATCCGTAACGGGACTCGTGGCAGGATAATCCTCCCCCGGATTGATCCCAAAGGACTTCAGGATCGCTGCGACCGAGGCAGTGGAGAGCTCCCCCTCGTAAGGCACGACCCCGTTCTTCTTGCCGGATACCGGGATTGTCCCGGCAACCTGCCGGACCGCTTCCTCGACGACCGGGTGGAGTTCTTCGACGACAAGCACTTTTTCATGGCGTGATACCTGGGCTGCCAGCCATTCTTCGTCAATCGGATATGCGCCGATCTTGATAAACGAGACATCGTCAGGGAGGATCTCCTGGACGTAGGCGGCTGCAATACCGCTTGCAACTACTGCCCGGCGACCCCTGATCACGGCGGTGTTGTATCCCTTTTCAACCAGTGCCTTCTTGAGAGCGGGCTGTTTCTCATTCAACTTTTTGTGGAGGATGCGGGTGTGGGCCGGGATGACGACATACTGCCGGGGATCCTTGTGGAACTCTCCCTTCCGCGTATTCCTGACGGGCTCTCCGATCAGGGTATCGCCCTTTGAATGGCAGACACGGGTCGTGGGGCGGAATATGACAGGCAGCGAGAACTGCTCCGAGAGTGCAAACGCGTCCCTGACCATGTCATGCGCCTCCTGGATGCCCGAGGGATCGAGGCAGGGGAGGCGGGAGAAAAGAGCGTAACAACGGCTGTCCTGCTCGTTCTGCGAACTGTGTGCAAAAGGATCGTCAGCGCTCATGACAACGAGTCCTCCCGTCACACCCGTATAGGCACTCGTCATGAGGGGATCGGCTGCAACGTTGAGACCGACGTGTTTCATGGTGCATAATGCCCGCAGACCGCACCATGCAGCGGAAAGGGCATTTTCAAACGCAACCTTCTCGTTGACAGACCACTCGATGTAATAGCCGCGGTCGGGAACGGCCCTGAGGATATCGACAACCTCCGAGGACGGTGTACCCGGGTATCCCGTCACAAAATCGACGGGTGCCTCCAGGCACCCGTGGGCAATTGCCTCGTTGCCAAGCAGGTACTGGGTTTTCATGGGTATTCACCAGGGATTCGCACACGTACATTCTGACAGACCCACATTTAATATAGTGGCTTTCGTAGTCCCCCGGCAGACAGGAATTCAAAACCTATAAAAGCCAGCGAGGATTAAGTAGTACGGCAACCCCGGGGGCCCGTAGCATAGCCAGGTGGTGCGCCCGGCTGATAACCGGGAGGTCATGTGTTCGAATCACATCGGGCCCATTTCCCATCTTCTTATTATCCATCCCGTGTTACATGCATTGTATGAAAAGAGACCTGCTCATCGTCCTTGTGCTCGGACTCTTCGCCTGCGTCGCACTCTATTTCCTTGTCGATATCTATGCCAGCCTGATTGCAGCAGTCCTCGTGATTGCACTGGCAATGTCCCTCTTCATCATGCAGGACAGCGTGATGAAGCCGAACATCTTTGTGTTCATCGAGGAGAATGCAAAGGGAATCAGGGTGCGTAACAGGGGTAATGCAAAGGCACTGTCCGTAAGGGTATCTCTAGAACCCCAGGATCTCCACTTCGATCTGCCGGTTCTCGGGGAAGATGAGGCCTCAACGTTTCCCGTTCCTCCCGTGACTGACAAGGTCAAAGTGAATGTCAGTTACCGGAACGAGGAGGGTGAAGCCTTCTCAAAGACCTTTTTCCTCAGGCCGGGGGATATCGAGGACGAAGACCTTCTCAAACCCCTCTTTCCTCTCTTTGGATGGAAATAACCCTGAACTATCCTATTTTCCCTGCGTGATGAACGCGATCGTTTTTTCAAGGGCATCGAGGAGTTCTTTCTGGCCCTGCAGGTAATCCCTCATCGCCCGGTACAGCATGACCATGATGTCATACCCGTAGAGTTTCAGTGCATCCTGCGCGGAAAGAGGGTTCCGGTAGGAATCGACAACAACACCATCGGTGCTGTACATCAGCTCGTAGAAACGGCCGTCTTCTCCGAGGACGCAGAACTGGTCATCCACCTTCTTTCCCGGATCATCGGGCCTGTGCGGCACCGGGTCGGTCCTCCCGAGGACTATCATCTTCTCCTTGTAAAAAGACGTGTCATACAATTCTCCCTTTGTGTCCTGCTTTCCCCTCTTGAGCATGTTCAGTCCGATCTTGCCGATGAGGGGGGCAGTCAGTTCACCCATCCGTTCCATCAGGGCACTGTCACGGGACCTGACTTCTTCGCTTAATTCCTCGATCTTCCCGTTATATTCCTCGATCTTCCCGAGCAATTTCGTGTATCCCTTTTCAATTTCGTCTTTTCCCGACATGTCTCCCCCTTCCCCGCACGCTGCAGGGGTTCTTCCGGGGTGTTCACAGAAGGGATCGGCATCACCGGCAATAATGCTTCCTTTTGCCCCCTCCGGAGGATAATAAACCACATTTCGCGATATGGTAACACGGGGCTTCCGGGCGTGGTTCCCGCAATCAAACCGGTTCACCGGTGAAATAGTAAGTGCGATCCTCCAGGATTCGGACGGAAAGGACAGAACCGGGTTCATGGCTTCCCTGCAGAACAACAGCGCGGTACTCCCGTGTCCGCCCGAGCGAGGTTCCGGGCCGGACGTGCTCCGTGATCATGACAGGGAGGACCCGGCCTTTCCACCTGGCATTCTTTTGCCGCGCAATCTCCTCGGCACAAACGCGGAGTGTCCGTGACCTCTCCTTCTTGATGCGATCAGGCATGTCCTTCTCGTGCCAGGCACGCGTGCCGGGACGCGGGGAATACCGCGTGACAATGACGCGGTCGGGCCTGATTCGTTGCAGGAGTGCCAGAGTCTCGGAAAAATCGTCCCCTGTTTCGCCCGGATACCCGCAGATGATATCGGTTGTCAGCGAGAGGGCAGGGACTTCCCTTTCGAACCGCTCCACGATGGAAACGACCTGTTCCTGTGTGTATCCCCTTCGCATCCTCGAAAGGACTTTTTCTGCCCCTGACTGGATGGGGAGGTGGAGCGCTGCAAATATCTTCGGGAGCCGGAAGGCTTCTGCGACCTCATCCATGACGGGAAAAAGTGTTGCAGGGTTCATCATCCCCGCACGTATCATGAACCGGCCGCACAGGGCGTCGAGGGAACGGAGGAGATCAGCCGGAGACTGTCCCGTATCCCTCCCCCATGCACTCAGGTCCTGCCCGGTGAGTCTCAGCTCCACTGCACCGGCGGCAACGAGGCGGGCTGCCTCCTGCGTGACATCTTCAAGGCTCCTGCTGACCAGCTTTCCGCGTGCCAGGTGCGTGACGCAATAGGAGCATGACCCAAGGCAGCCCCTGCATGCCTGGACGACCCCTACGGATCCCTGCGGAACAGTCTTCAGCTCGGCGTAAGCTGCATGGATGTCGTCGGGGTGGATGATCACAGGGTCACACACGTTCCTGATTGCATCCGCCTGGACAAGCGGCATGCAGCCCGTGACATAGAGGGGGCGTCCGGCATGCTGGCGGAGTTCGTGAAGAATTTTCCGTTCTGTCTTCCCGACGACAATACAGGTATTGATTACAATGGCATCAGCGAGTAAGGGGTCGGAGACGAGGATACATCCCCTGGCCTTGAGGATCTCGGCGAGTTTCCAGCTGTCACCCTCGTTGTAGGTGCACCCATATGTGCGCATGTAGACCCTGGTTCCCGGAAGCGGAAAATGCAGCCCGGATCCCGGACGCATGGTCCCCCCGTCGTCTCCTTGATTGTCGCGTTCCATACCTGGTAAGTACCCTTCTTCCCGACTTCCTGAAGGTTTTTTGCTGCGGGTGTCAACCATTGCTGCTTTCGTTTCCCTGCAGGGCAGGCGCGTATGTCAAACCCGCATCTTTTTGGAAATCTCTTCTCCGTGGAGGAAAATGCTTAACCCGAAGAATTCATTATGTCTGTACAATGATCCGGATCGGGCTTCTGGGCTGCGGGAATATTGGTCATATCATCGCGAAAAACCGGGAAAATTGTCAGATTCTGGCCCTGTATGACCAGGTGTTTCCAAGGGCGCAGGAGCTCGCTGACATTTCAGGGGGAACGGCGTACAGCGATTTTGATTCGTTCATCAGCGCTGACTTCGACTATGTGGTCGAGGCTGCATCGGTACGGGCTGCACGACAGTACGGGCAGCGCGTCCTTGCAGAGGGAAAACATCTCATCCTCCTCTCGGTAGGGGCACTTGCAGACCCCGTTTTCCTCTCCGGCCTCATTGCAACAGCCCGGCAGAGCGGACGCAGGATCTTTATCCCGAGCGGCGCCGTGACGGGTCTTGACAACCTCAAGGTGGGCCAGATCTCCCCTGTCCGGCGTCTTCTCCTGCGGACGACAAAGAGTCCCGAATCCCTTGGAATTCAGGCCACGGACCGGCAGCTGGTTTTCCGGGGGAAGGCCCACGAATGCATCAAGGAGTTCCCCCGCAACGTGAACGTCTCCGTTGCACTCAGCCTTGCCGCGGGACGGGACGCGGATGTCGAACTCTACGCTGACCCCTCCGTGACGCGGAATATCCACGAGATCGAGGCAGAAGGAGACTTCGGAGAGATCTACATCAGGGTGAGCAACGTCCCGAGCCCGGACAACCCTGCGACCAGTTACCTTGCCGCGCTCTCGATCCTCACCCTGCTGCGGAACCTCGACAGCCCCCTGGTGGTCGGAACATGACGATCGAAGAGAGGATACGCGCTTTAAAAGAAGAGAAAAATGCTCTCGTTCTTGCCCATAACTACCAGAGACCCGGGATCCAGGACCTTGCAGATTTCGTGGGTGACAGCCTCGAACTCGCGCGGATGGCCGAGGGGACAAAAAAGCCCGTTATCGTTTTTTGCGGGGTCCTCTTCATGGCCGAGACAGCAAAGATCCTTAACCCCGAACGGAAAGTTCTCATCCCCGTCAGGGATGCAAAGTGCCCGCTTGCCGACCAGCTGACCCCTGCGATGCTTGCGCGGGCAAGGGCCGAGCACCCCGGTGCAGCAGTCGTCCTCTACATCAACAGTACGGCGGAATGCAAGGCACTTGCTGACATCGTCTGCACCTCTGCAAATGCTGTCGATGTCGTCAGGTCCCTTGATGCAACCGAGGTCATCGTTGCCCCCGATGCAAACCTTGCTGCCTATGTCCAGTCCCGGGTGCCGGAAAAGAGGGTCATTGCAATCCCCCCGGCAGGCCACTGCTACGTTCACCAGTGCTTCTCGACACAGGACGTCGTTTCTGCACGGGATCGGGGGGATACGGTTATCTGCCACCCCGAATGCCGCCCGGAGATCCAGGAAATGGCGGACCTCGTCGCTTCGACGGGAGGAATGGTACGGGCGCTCCGGGGGCAGCAACCCGGCAGGAGGTGGACAATCCTGACGGAAAGGGAGATGGCTTACAGGTTAAGGACGCTCTACCCTGACCAGGAGGTGCACGTAAGAGACGATGCTGTCTGCAGGGACATGAAGAAGATTACAACAAGGGACCTTCTCCTGTCGCTCGAGCGGGAGCAGTACGAAGTCATCCTTCCCCAAGAGACCATGGAGAAGGCCCGGCGTGCAATACGGAGAATGCTGGAGGCAGGGCAGTGAGGGGGCCGTTCCATCTCCCAAGGGAAATGCTCCTCTCATTCCTCGCAGAAGACGCCCCCGCAGGAGATATCACGTCAGGATCTGTCCTCTCAGGAGAGCGGTGCAGGGGTCGGATCGTAGCGAGGGAAGGCGGCGTCATTGCCGGGCTGGAGGAGGCGGAGGCCCTTTTTTTGTTCTGTGACGTTATCTTTCGACCCCTCGTTCGTGACGGGGATCGGGTCGGGCCGGACAGCGTGCTTGCAGAAGTGGAAGGACTGGCCGAAGCCGTTCTTCTGGTCGAGAGAACGGCACTCAACATCATGGGACGGATGAGCGGCATTGCAACGATGACACGGAGTCTCCAGGACGTGCTCGACCAGAAGCTTCCCGGGGCACGCATCGCATCGACCCGCAAGACATGTCCCGGCCTTCGTGTGCTCGACAAGAAGGCCGTCATTCTCGGGGGTGGTGACCCTCACCGCCTGACACTATCGGACGGTATCCTGATCAAGGACAACCACCTGGCCATCGTCCCCCTCGAGACGGCAATTGAACGGGCAAGGGCCCATTCCTGCTACCGGAAGATAGAAGTCGAGGTCGAGAGCCCGGAGGTGGCACTTCGTGCGGCACGGGCGGGTGCCGATATACTCCTCCTCGACAACATGGAGCCCCCGGTTGTCAGGGAGACTCTCCGGGTGCTCATGGATTCCCAACTCCCGCGGCTTCCCCTCATCGAAGTTTCCGGGAGAATAAATGAAGATAATATCGCCGATTATGCAATCCGGGGAGTCTCCGTCATCAGCATCGGGGCACTCACCCACAGCTCGAAGAGCCTCGATATCGGGCTGGATCTGGACGCTATAGTGTAAATCACAACCCGGTAGTGACGGGAACCGGATCAATTCTCTCCTGGAAAGTGCTTTTTCACCCTGTACACCCGGATATCCGCCGGGCAGTGATTGAGGGGGCATTTTCCCTTCCACAACACTTATAATGACCAGTCGCAAATGCCTGCCCTTGGGGACAATCTGGATGCCCGATACGCAAGTGCCGGACCGCGTGAAAATTGAGGCCGAGGAGGCTATGCGAAGGAAACGGGTCAGGGGGCTCGTTGGTCTTCTCAAAAGCCCTTACCTGGACGATCGGTGGAAAGCCGCCGAGAAACTTGGGGTCATCGGGGATGGTTCTGCCGTTCCCGCACTGATTGAAGCTCTTTCCGATCCTTTCGTAGAGGTCTCGTGGATAGCTGCCAAGTCCCTGGGGGAGATCGGTGACGGGAGGGCGTTTGAACCACTCATCCAGGCATTGCGTTCCCCGGAGAAATGGCTGCGCATAGGTGCCGCGATAGGGCTCGGTCGCCTTGGAGACAGGCGTGCTGTTCCTGCCCTGATCGAGGCTCTCAAAGATGAAAAGGCACTGGTCCGGAAACATGCCGCCTGGGCCCTCGGTGTGCTCGGCGATCCCTCAGCTGCTGAGCCACTCAGGGCACTGGTAAACGACCCTGACCGGAGAGTGAGGGAGGAAGTATTGCTTGCTTTAAAAAAGCTCTCGCCTCCCGGCGAGGGTAATTCTCCCTGATCGGTATCACGTCACATTTTCTTCGACAGGGAATCATTTTCCTGTCGTTAATCCATTTTCCTGATCATGGTTGAGATCACGGTCATGGTGCTTGCTTTCGCGCTGGTTACTGCAATTCTGGCGCTTCTCATTCTGCTCCTTGCATATTTTCGCGCGCGGGAAAGGATTGACGAGAGGGCTCACACCCTCTTCGAGGAATGGCGATCCGTCTCTCTCGAGCGGGAGGCCAGGGAACGCGCTGAACTGCTCTGCCGCGAGTGGGTTGCCGCGCAGGAAACCCGGATAAGGCGGGACGCAGTCGAGAGGAGCGAAGCCGTGGTCAGGGGCAGGGTCACCGAGCACCTTATCCCCTTCTTTCCCAGCTTTCCCTATAATCCCAGGGATGCCCGGTTCCTCGGCTCGCCGGTTGACTTCGTGGTCTTTTCGGGTCTTTCTGCCGGCAGCCTCGACGAGATCGTCTTTGTCGAAGTCAAGAGTGGCAGGTCGGCATCGCTCTCGTCCCGGGAGCGTATGGTCCGCGCCTGCGTGGAGGAGGGGAAGGTAAGATACCATATCATGAAAACGGGAGGTGCCTGATATCCCGAAAAAAATCAGGTGCCGGGGGATTTGCCATCCGGTCCCAAAATACCCGGGGGTTTGTCCATATCGATCACGTCATCGACATAAGTTGTCAGCTGGGTCAGGAGGAGGGGGTCAATCCCCTTCTCCACTGCAAGGAAAATCCCCGGAACATCGAGGAGTCGCAGCTTGCTCGTGACGAAATGGATGAACTTTGAAATGTGAATTGACGGCAGATAAATGAGCATGGTGCTGATCGAATCGAACAGGAGACACGTTTTCTCTCCGGATGCCGGGTTGAGAACCTCTGTAATGGCGATACCGAGATCCGTCAGGTTCGATGGGCTGTTGACAAACTTGGTATCGGTCTCTCCTTCCGGGATACGCCCGATGGCATACTTTGTGATGGCATCGATGAATGTGACTTTCCCCATGTCGATCCCCTCGGCTGCGTAATGCTTCTTCAGAATTGCCGAGGGCTGGTTGGTTGTGATGACGACCACCCTGTACCCCCTGCCGATGAGGGTCTTTATAACGCGAATGTTGTTCTGCCTGAGCCTTTCGGCTGATGAAAGTACCAGGAAGAGCTTTTCCTGGCCGAGACGCCCAATATCAAATTGCGTCTCCATCTTCCCTCACCGTGTCAGGAACTCGCGGAACGCTTCGGGGATTTCGTCGCGTTCCTCGACGATTTCCCGGTTAAGCTCCCGGAAATTCCCGATGATCTGTTCCAGGTGGGTGATCTGGACCGAAAGCATCATCTTCAGCTCCTCAATGTCAGGTCCCTGGTCAAGCTGGACGCGCATCGATGTCAGGTTGTCCCGGAGCATTTCGAGGGGGTTCTTCATCCTGAGGGCCGCTTCGGAGATGTATCCGACGAGTGCATAGTGCTTCTTCTCAATTTCCTCCTTCTGTTCCTGCAGCATTCTCCTTGCGCGGTCCCTTTCGTCCGATATGGTTGCAACGATCCATGTAATGACGAGGAACATGGCAGCGCGGAGGATGGTTGCCCATGTCAGGTCTCCCACGAAAAGACTCGTCGCGAGCGTTGCACAGACAAGTCCTCCTGCGATGAAGAGGGCTTTATGGTGATACCAGAGTGCTGACAGGACGAGGAGGATGTAAAAAATGTGCGTGTATCCGACAGCCGTCCTCAAAGTGAGGTGGACAACGACCTCAAGCCCGATACAAACGAGACCAAGGACTGCGAGGATCCAAATCCTGTGCCCGCCTTCCCCGGTGAATTTTCTCTGCTCCTGCTCCATACTTTCCCCCTTCATTATCCTAAAAAATCTCCCACTCTCTTTATCTCCCCGCGGCAATATTAAAATTGGTCAGAAGGAACGGGTCGTATCAGCTTTTTTCATTTTTGTTCATGTCTCCTGGAGAAATACAATTGGTATTCTCAGGAAGGGGGAGCCACAGCCGTGATATCCCCTGCAGAGTGTACGAGCACCTCCCTCTCCCCCCGGTACGTCTGGACAGTTCCATAAACCCGTATTTCATCACCGACCCTGGGCCACCCGCTCCTGACCGCCGAGGAAGGGACAAAGACCCGGACTCCTTCCACCCGGAGAATCTGGTGACCCCCGGTTGCAGTCATTTTAGCTTCTTCCACGCTGCCCTCGAGAAGGACAAGGTCTCCTTCGCGTGAATCCGGGCCCATCTGTTGTGCAAACGCTCCTTTCCCGGCAGATTCAAGGGCGAATGTGGCGATGGCGACTGCTGCAATAACAACCAGAATGAGCACGAGTGCAATCTTTTCCTGCCGGACGAGTATCACGGTCCTGTATTTTGGACGTCGGGTAACTTATACCATCCATCATTGTTTATTTATGTTAACAGTGTTAACACTTGTCAGTGATTGAACATGGGCCACCTGCCACCCTCGTCTCTCATCGTTCTCCACATCCTCGATGATAACGGGGCGATGACGCATAAGGAGATTGTGAAGAAAAGCGGTCTTGCTCCGCGAACTGTCCGGTATGCCCTCAAGAAATTAAAAGAACAGAATCTCATCGCAGAAAAGTTCAATTTCGAGGACGCACGCCAGGTCATCTATCTTTCCCGACCACGCGCGGTGACTGCATGAAGAGTCATGACTGTGACATCATGTTCTGCGACACGATGGCCAGGCGCATTCTCCCATGCCTGCGTGCAGAGATGGTCTGTCGCCTTGTGCAGCAGCGGGGGATCAGCCAGAGCAATGCAGCGCGGCGCCTCGGTGTGAGCAGGGCTGCAGTCTCCCAGTATATGAAGAAGAAGAGGGGGGGTACCTTTTTTAAGCTGTCACCCGACATGGATATCCTTCTCGACCGGTGGGCGGAGGCTGTTGCAGACAACGGTGGCACAATCACTCTCTGCGATCTCTGCCGGTGCATCAGGGAACGGTCTCCTGATTTTCACTGATCACGCGCATCCTGTTTAACGGCCTCTCTTCCTGTACAGGAAGAGTATGATGATGGCTGCCACCACGAGCACTGCAGCAACGAGTTTTATTACATCGGGGCCCTGATCTGCCATCCCCTCCTGTCCGGCCCGGTTCCAGTCTGACTCAAATACAGACGAAAAATACGCCCCGACACCGGGATGTTCCACTATCAGGGCAGCTTCCCTGTTGTTCACCGGGGAGTTGGTATTCCAGTTGATGGAACTGACGAGGACTTTCCTGCCATCGATAATGGCACCTTTGTTATGGATCTTCTCGACCTTCCCGGGACCGATATCCGCACACCGCGCCTCGAGTGGCAGGCCCTCTGCAGTGGCAATTCTGTTGATGGTTGCGACCATTTCGTCGTTGTCCGATTCGCCCTCGACGTTGTAATAATAGGAATCGAGGAGGACCCTGACGCGGACTCCCCGGCGGGCAGCATCGACCGCATCGGTAAGGAACGGGTTGAGCATCGACCCGGACTCATTCGTGATGTATGCCATCTCGATGTCCACGGACCTTTCTGCACCCTGGACAAGCCGACGGACCAGGCTGCTCGTATCCGGGGCTATCACGGGCGTGACGGTTGCTCCTGAAAACCTGCAGGGCTCAAAAGACGGCATATATGCATCCTGAGAGGGCATTTCCTCCGGCCCTTCACCTGTTTTTGCCCTGGTCGAGAACCTTCCGCCGGCATCGTGGGAAAAGACCGAGAGGAAATACTCTGCAAGGCCCGGATGGGTGACAACCACGCCAAAGCCCCTGTTACCCCGCTTTTCCCTTTCAGGAAAACCGCTCTCCTTGAAGTTTTCGCTCGTGACGAGGACGCTGGACCGGTCAATAACCATGTACTTGGCATGCATGTACCGGTAGGGCGCATGGACGTCCGGCGTTCCGGACATGGTGTAGACCGGGATGCCAGCGTCTTCGAGCCGGGAGATCACCCATCTCTCCTCTTTGGGGATTCCTCCCACCGGCCCGCCTTCCAGCAGGACCGTAACGTTGACCCCGCGACCCGCGGCTTCCACGAGTGCGCCTGCGAGTACGGGGCTGGTGAACTCGTATACCGCGACGAGGATTTCTCTCCGGGCACCCCTTGCAAGGGAGAGGAAAACCTCCCGGGAGCAGTCCGGTGAGACGAAGGCAAGGCCATCTGCATCCTGAAACGTCGCCTCGGGGAACTGAGACTGCCCGAGCATCAGGATACGCGGGTCCCATGTCCCGTTTTGGCAGTAGTGGACCTGCCCCTGTCGCGTGCTGACCATCCCCGGCCATTCAACACTCTGGAGGGGCACCCTGTCCCGGTAGAGGGTAATCTCGTCGCGGGTGTTCGCAAGCTGGAACCTGCCTGTCCTGATCATGTCCGGCACTTCTGCCGTCGTCCCGTCCCACTCGTAATCCGGGTACTCGCCATGGCTCATCCTGTAGGCCCCGGCATCCCGTGCGACAACGCAGCGGCCGGCAAGGACGGCACCCGCAGGGAACCGGACACTCCCCTCGCCATCGCTGACCATTACCCCATCGAGGGGGCCGCTTCCCCCGAGGCAGAAATACTCGTCCCGGTCCTCCGGGAGGTACGGGTCAGGGCAGAACTCGACGAGAGCGATGCCGGTTGCATGTGAAACGAGGGCCAGTGCCAGGAAAAGGCGGCACCAGTGCATGATCTATGGATGGAGTGGCAGGAAACCATTAATCTGCTGAAATATCTCACATTAATCCACGAAACCCGGCGTGATCTCCCCTCCCCTCGTCCTCAAGATCGGTGGAAGCCTCTTTTCCCGCGCCGAGGGAATATGCTCCCTCCTCGCCAGGAAAGAGAGGCCTGTCCTTGTCGTGCCCGGCGGCGGACCCTTTGCACAGGCCGTGCGCGAGACGGGCGCAGTGGGAACGGAAGCACACTGGATGGCCGTTTCTGCAATGGAACAGTACGGGTGGTACCTTTCCCGGTCCGGCATCCCCGTCACCGAAGAACTCGCCATGCCGGAAACGCCCCGCATACTCCTCCCCTACTCCATCCTCCGGTCACGGGACCCTCTCCCGCATTCGTGGGACGTGACGTCGGATACCATCGCTGCGTGGTGTGCGCACGTTCTCGGTGTACCCCTGGTCCTCCTCAAGTCTGTGGACGGCATCCGTTCGGAGGGAGTGATGCAGCAAGCCATACGGTCCCCTGTCCGGACAGACGACGTCGATCCCTGTTTTCTGGGTTTTGTGCTTGATCACGGTATACCCGCGATGGTCATCTCCGGCCTCCATCCCGAACGCCTCGCTGCTGTGCTTGATGGCGTGGCGACCACCGGAACGACCATCGGCTTTTAAGTGTTTCAGGAGAGATAATATGAGAC
Organism: Methanolinea sp.; assembly: GCA_030019395.1. Taxonomy (GTDB): domain Archaea; phylum Halobacteriota; class Methanomicrobia; order Methanomicrobiales; family Methanospirillaceae; genus Methanolinea_A. The sequence goes on from JASEES010000013.1 coordinate 20,220, forward strand.
ACTTTGCGAGGAGGTTTCATGCCAGTCAGAAAATGTACGTCATGCAATTCGCCACTTGCCGAAAGGGGCGCAACAGAGTTCGGTTGCCCGAAATGCGGGTACGAGATCAGGAGATGTTTCCGCTGCCGGGAACAGAGTATCCCCTATGTCTGTCCAAAGTGCGGGTTTACGGGGCCGTGAACCATGGGGACCGTTGCAGTCATTCTCAAGGTCATGCCGGAATCGCCTGACGTTGATCTTGTAAAACTGAAGGATCGGATTAAAAATGAAGTCCCGGCCGTCAGGGACATCCGGGAAGAGCCCATCGGTTTTGGTCTCAAAGCCCTCATTGTTGCAGCGCTCGTGAACGATGCGGCAGGCGAAAGTGATGCAGTTGAGGCCGCGATCCAGAAAATCCCCGGGGTCGAGCGGGCCGAGATCACTGAAGTCACACTGACCTGACGAAGGCAAAGCCCCCTCCTGGCGTTTCCCTTTTTTGGGAGAGAAAAGATCACTGGGTTTTCAATTTTTCAAGGACTGCCGCGGTAATCGTCCGGATCTTCTCAACGGATTCCCTGAACCGGGCAACCTCGTCCTCGGATATCTTTATCGGAACCGGAAAGACCCCCTGCCTGTTCATCCTCGCGGGGACACCGATGCATACGTCACCAATATCGTGGACCTCGCTCCGTATGTAGGCCGAGACCGTCAGGATACGGTTTTCGTTCCCCAGTATCGTTCGCACAAGGGTTGCGATAGCTTCCCCGGGTCCATAGACTGTGGCCCCCTTGTTCCGGATGATCTCCTCGCCGCTTGACCGGACGACTCCCATGATGTCATCGACGGGCAGGCCGATGAACGCCGGCAGGTTCGAAATCTGGATGCCGCCTATCGTGGTTGCAGACCAGAGCGGCACCATCGACTCGCCGTGCTCCCCGATGATGCGGGTATGGACTTCGCTTACGTGGACCCTGAAGTGACGGGCAATCAGGGACTTCAACCGCATGGAGTCAAGGTGCGTGCCAAGCCCAAATACGTGGTGGGGCGCCATGTGGGAATACCGGAGGGCAACCGATGTCATGACATCCACCGGGTTTGTGACCATCAGGATCATTGCGTCCGGGGCATGGATACCGATACCTTCGGCCGTCTTTGAAACGATACGCGCATTCTCGAGCGCAAGGTCGAGGCGGTCCTGACCGGGTTTACGGGCGACTCCCGCGGTGCAGACGACGATATCGGAATTCCGCGCATCGGCAAGATCCGTTGTCCATGAGAGATTTACAGCCTTTCCTGCTGCTGCAAAGGAATCGGAAAGGTCCCTCGTGATCCCGGCGAGGAGGTTCTCGCGTCCCTCCCTGCCATGGAGAAGGATCTCATCCACGTAAGGGATATGTCCAATCGTGTAGGCACAGAAAGTGCCTACATTGCCGGTTGCGCCAACGATGGTCACTTTTGCCATGGTAAGGTACCGCTTTGGTAAAAAGTGGGGACACGTTCTCGGTCGACGGCCCGAAACTGCCCCTTCCCGGCACAGCCCTCCTCCGCCCCGCACCCCCATGGGCGCCGAATGTTCACGGTGAGTCTGCTCCCTTCCGGGCCTGGACCGGTCCCCGCGACAGCAGGCCACAGACCCCCTCCGGGGTCCTGGTTCCTGTCCACCGACCTCATGGGACGAGGTTTCAACGTCGGCCTGTACCGTTCGGAGGCAGCCCGGTTCCGCCTTCTTCGAACTTCGCCCCCCGCATACCGACGGTTTCGGGTCACAGGTGACGCCGGGCCACCCGGGCTAGTCCCCGTATGATATAGGGGCCTATGGGATAAATACCTCGCCGGGGACACGGTCCCGCCACTCCTTCATAATCCGCCTGTTTGCTTCCATGTCCGATTTATCGAAGAGATCGAGGACCGCGCAGACGGGCCCCGGGGGAAGAACCTTCCACAGTTCCCGGTAGTCGCCAAAAAACACAGACACATCCTGTTCCCCTTCCGTCTCGGCGACAAGGACAGGCTCCCTCGAGACCTGTCGGGCCTTCATTTCGTCGTATGAAAGTGTGGTCGTAACGCCTGTTACCTTCAGGGCTTTCCGGTTGACATGAATGTTCTGCGCCGACCAGTATGCTGCCGCGTACCACGCATCGTTGAGGATAACCTTCCCCACGCCATGCAGGGCTGCACACAGGCCGAGCGTCCCGTTCCCCGCACAGGCATCGACAAAGACTGCCGGAAGACCCTCCTTCAGCCTTCGCTCCACCGACTCGATCTTCGGGTTCCGGGGGCGCGGAAACTCGATGTGTATCAGGGACTGCTGCGTGTAGATGACGAGAGGCCCTGCAGACGTAGGAAAGATTCCCGCCCTGACATCGCAGCCGGCGAGGAGATCGTACGTCCGGGGACTTTTCTCCAGGGTCGGGTCAACGGCCCCCGGCACGAAATCGCCTGACCTGACAACCCCGCGGATTTCCGGGACCTCGGCGACAAACCTCTCTGCAACAGGCACTGTCACGCGGGGGGAAAGGAGAACAAGGGAGTCTTCCGGGAGGAAGGGTGGCGCGGCCGTGAAGACCCCGGGGTGGATCAGGGGTGATCCCACTGCCCTGAGGGGCTCTTTTCCGGAAAAGACTCCCTCCTCCACGAGTATGACGTAGAGGTGTGCATAGACTTCGTCGATGAACCGCTTCCCGCACCTGCAGGGAGGGGTATACTTCCCATCGGGCAGCGGGGCGTTCTTGTCAAGGACGCGATAGGAACATTGGTCACAGGGTGAAAAGAGATCCGGCAGCCTCCCGAGGACGACCCCTGCATCCTCGATACAGTCGCTGCCGCACACCGGGCACTTCATACCCCGAGATAGCACGGCTCACCATACATACCTTGGCAATCCGGGGGACGAGTGGAATCTCACCCGCTGACCGGTATGAAAAAACTCCACCATTGCGGTTTTTCATGGGCCCGATGCGATTTGAACGCATGACCGCCCGGTTATGAGCCGGGCGCTCTGACCGGACTAAGCTACGGGCCCCTGGAGAAAAAAGCGCCGCCAACAGGACTCGAACCTGTGACATGCTGGTTAACAGCCAGCCACTCTACCAACTGAGTTATGGCGGCACGCCTGGTATGCCTTTATAGGTTGCCCTTGGCGGTGTTAAAGGTAGCGGATGGCTTTTGTCCTCCTTCCGTTTTTTCTTCCCCCGGACCGCACCCCTCTCTTTTCATCTGGAGGAGGAGCGCGATCATATCATCTATCTCCCTGTCAAGATCCCGCAGGAGTTCCTCGCTCAGGGGGGTTGCAACCGCCCCCGCTGGCGAGGCCTGGATGTATCCCAACTGCTCCAGTATTCTGAGCGAGTACCGGATCCTGTGAAAAGGCAGGTCAAGGAGCTCGGAGAGTTTCATGATCCCGATTGGCTGGTTTGAAACGACTGCCCTGAGTACCTGCACGTGCCGCTGCATGAGCTCTATCTCTTCCCTCACTCTCCCTATCACGAAGACGCCCCCCGGATCAGGAATCCCGGTCCATCAAGACTGCGCATCGAGCCACTCCTTCGTCAGCCTGTATTTCCTGCGGAAGTAAAGGAAGAGCCCGGCTGCAAGCACGAAAAAGAGTGCTGCGAGGGGGATATTGAGGGTGCCGGGCGCCTTGAAAAAGACCACGACGCCTAGTGCAGCCATCAGCACCACCCCGTTGAGGATTATGGCCAGTTTGTAGAATTTCCACTTGAACTGCTCCCTTGTCGCCGCGTCCATCACAGGAATGTCAGCTTCGAAATAAAAGTACTTGTGGGATTGCGTCTCACGTTTTTATATTCATGGATGCGCTCGACCGGGCACTAAAGGAGGGAGGTTTTGGAGCTTACGTGGCGTTCGGGACCTCCGGGGACGCAAACATCCTCTACCTGACCCGTTTTTCCACGACGGATCCGATCCTCTATATCAGGAAACCGGGTGAAAGGGGCCTCATTGTCGTTTCCCAGATGGAATGCGAAAGGGCAGCAAAAGAGGCGACAACGGCTGTTATTTCCCGTGCAGATGCCGGTTTTTTCGATGTTGCAAAGGAAGAGAGTAACCCTTGGCGCGTGCTCGCCCGGGTCATCGGGCGCCAGGTGGAGGGCCCGCTCCTTGTCCCTCCCCATTTGCCCTATGCACTCGGGTCGGAACTTGCACGGGAGCGGGAGGTTGCCATCGATGGCGGGGTCCTTGCACGCATGCGCGAAGTCAAGAAAGCGCAGGAAATAAGGTGCATACGGGACGTCCAGCACGTCTGTGACATCGCAATGGACCGTGCCCTGCGCATGATCCGAAAGGCAAAGGTAAGAAAGGGGCTCCTCTTCCAGGGTGCAATACCTCTCACCTCGTCTTTTGTCCGTTCCGCCATTCACCAGGTGTTCGTCCAAAACGGGTGTATCCCGTCCGATACAATTGTGGCCTGCGGCGAAGAGACCGCGATGCCCCACAGGAGGGGTGACGGCCAGCTCCGGGAAGGTGAACCGATCGTCATCGATTTCTTTCCGCGGCACGAGAAGACCGGGTATTTTTCTGACATGACGCGGACCGTGTGCCGGGGCGAGGCCCCTCCCGAAATTGCCGAGATGTTTGGGGCTGTGCGGGATGCCCAGGATCTTGCCGCGAGGCTCATCAGGCCGGGTGTATCCGGGGCCGGGGTATACCAGGCTGTAGTCGATTTCTTCCGCGATGCCGGTTACGAGAGCGGGTCGCGGGGTTTCATCCACAGCCTCGGGCACGGGGTCGGCCTCGAAGTCCACGAGCGGCCGGGGCTTGGGCCGTCGGGAGAGGAATTGAGGGAAAACAGCGTGGTGACAAACGAACCCGGCCTCTACTATCCGGGTACAGGAGGAGTCCGGCTCGAGAACACGGGCGTGGTGAAACGCGGGGGATTTTCTTCCTTCACCCGATTCGAAAGGGAACTGGTCCTGTGAGGAAGATACGATGAAAGACGAGGAAATTGACCTTTACATCGAGGCCGGGAAAATCGCGGCAAGGATACTCGCGCAGGGTGCCCGTGAGATCAGGGTCGGTGTCCCCCTCCTCTCCCTCGTGGAAAAGGTCGAGGGCATGGTGATCGACGCCGGAGCAGGGCTTGCATTTCCCCTCAACGTTTCGCGGAACGAGGATGCGGCACACGATACCGCTTCACGGGGTGACCAGAGGGTCTTTGAGCCGGGAGACGTTGTCAAGATCGATCTCGGTGTGCACCTCGATGGGTACATCGCCGACTGCGCAACGACAGTAGACCTGGGCGATCACGAAGGGCTTGTCGCGGCCTCAAGGGAAGGGCTCGAACGCGCGCTCGAATCCGTCCGTCCCGGAGTGACGACGGGAGCGCTCGGCAAGGCAATCCAGAAAGCGATAGAGTCGCGGGGTTTCCGTCCTGTGGTAAACCTCACGGGTCACGGTCTTGCCCCGTACATGATCCACACACCCCCGAATATCCCGAACGTCGGGTTCCCCGGGGGCGCAATCCTGAAGGAGGGGCTGGTCTTTGCAATCGAGCCCTTTGCAACGACAGGGTCCGGCCAGGTGAGTGAGAAGCCCCGGGCCGAAATTTTCCAGCAGGTAGCCGTCAGGCCCGTCCGGCCCCCTGCAGCAAGGCGGATACTCGATGAAGTGCGGGAAAGAAGAGGTATGCCTTTTTCACGACGATGGCTCTCGGACCCCCGCCCGGACATCCCACTCGCCTCGCTTGCGAGGGATGGAGTTCTCCGGAGGTATCCCGTGCTCGCAGATGTTGCCGGTTCACTGGTATCCCAGGCCGAGCATACCCTGATCGTCACCGGGGACGGGTGCATCGTGACGACCCGGTGAGATACTCTTAAACAATTCCACAGGAAATGAATTAAGTTATAGACATGCCTGTTGACGATGAAATCCTCAAGCTCATGGAAATCGTCCTCACTGCCGAGATTTTCAATACGCGCCCCGATCTGGACGCCAATGACCTCACCCCCGAGTGCAGAATCATCTTTGGGATAAACGGAAGCGTGGATGTCAGGCGCCCCGTTCACGTCAGCGAAGGGATGATCCGGAGGGGCCTTGGCATCACCGACGCGTGCCGGAAACTGCAGGAGACCCCTGTCATCACCTGCGAGGAGTTCGGCCAGCGCATCAGGGTGACAACACTTGAACCTGCAGCCCGGTGGTTCCTCAAAAAAGGAGGACTTCCCATCATACAGAAGAACCCGGCACTTGCGTATTTTTTCCGCGACTTCGAATCGACGAATGTCTCCTACGAGGACGTGCGCGCGAACAACCCCCCGGTCGAGGACACGCGGGCGTTTCTCCAGTCGCGCATCGCAACACTTCTTGCCGGTGACGAGCGCCTGAAGGGTGCCCTCGATCTCGTTATCATCAGTGCGCCCGAGGAAGTCGAACAGGACTTCGGGGACCTCGTATGCACCCCCGCGCAGGAGACCGTCATCCGGAAGATCCAGGTTGCGAGGACACACAGGAATCTGTTGCGGAAACACCGCATCCACGAGGTTGGAAAACTCCTCTTCGTGGGTCCGCCGGGGACGGGAAAGACTTCGCTTGCCCTCGCACTCTCGCGCAAGCTCCATCTCCCTGTCATAGAAGTGCGCCTCTCGATGATCACGTCCCAGTACCTCGGGGAGACCTCGAAGAACATCGATCGCATCTTTGAACTGGCAAAGAGCCTTTCCCCCTGCATCCTCTTCATCGATGAATTCGATTTCGTGGCAAAGAGCCGGGTCACCGACGACCATGGTGCCATGAAGAGGGCTGTCAACTCTCTCCTCAAAAATATCGACCAGGTGAGCCTCATCCGCCACGGTGTGCTCCTCATCGGGGCAACGAACCACCCCCAGCTCCTCGACGGGGCTGCCTGGCGGCGCTTCGACGAGGTCGTGGAATTCGGTCTCCCCGACAGGGACATGCGCCTTGCGATACTCCGGAAGATCGCGGCGGGTATCAGGTGTTCCTGTGACTTCCCGGACCTGGCCGATGCGACCGACGGTTTCTCGGGTGCTGACCTGCGCATCATGGTCAAGGAGGCCATCCTCTCTGCCCTCATGGACCGGCGGGAAGAGATCGGGCCTGCTGACATCGAGCGCGGTATCGCGGCCGTGAAGAACCGAAACGCGATCCGGTCCCAGAACTGGCTGGCCTGAGGATGAAAATCGTCCTGTTGGGGACGGGTGATGCCGTCGGGACACCACGGGTCGGGTGTTCCTGTCCCCAGTGCTCGCATGCCAGGCAAACCGGCAGGGAGAGACTCCGGACCTCCCTGCTGGTCTCGGAGTGCGGCCATAACATCCTTGTCGACACGGGGCCAGACCTGCGCCGCCAGCTCCTCGAAAACGGGTCGCCCCGGATTGACGCGGTCCTCTGGACCCATGGCCATTATGACCATTTCATGGGGTTTGGTGAGTTCTACCGGGTCCAGAAGATGCCGACGGTCTTCGCCCCGCCCCCCGTCATGGATTACTGCGGAAAAATCTTTTCTTTTCTCGATTTTCCACCGGTCAGGGTCGGGGAGTACGAACCTTTCGTCATCCATGGCATCGAGTGGACGTTCCTTCCTGTCTGCCATCCCCCTGCATACACCTGCGGTCTCCTCATATCCGCAGGAGATGTGCGTATCGGGTACACGTCCGACACGAACAGGAACATCCCGGATCGGACACGGGAGGCGCTGACCGGCGTTGACCTGCTCCTTGTCGATGCTCTCCTCCCCGGCAGGCTCCATGTCCCCAAGCACATGAACTACGAGGAAGCCTGCGAACTCGCAGAAGATCTCCATGCTGCCGACTTCCGGTGCGTCCACCTCAGCCACCTCGTGCCCTGGGACCTCCCCCGCCTGGGACGTGACGGCGAGGAGTTTGTCTTCTGAAGCGGTGCCTCTGCTCTCCCGGCAGCCGTGATCACCCTTTAACCATATCTATATAGGATTCCAGTTCTCATTCATAGGTGGATGAATATAAAGATCCTTGAACTGACGAAAGACAAAGTGAAACTTCTCATCCAGGGAGAGGGTCACACCTTCATGAACGTCCTTACGGAGGAGATCCTGACCGACCCGGACGTTGATGTTGCCAAGTATCTCATCAAGTTCCAGTTCTCCGACCCGGAACTTCTGGTCACCACGAACGGGAAGAAGGACCCCCTCCAGGCAATCACCGAAGCATGCCAGCGCATCTCGCGGACCTGCGATGACCTCCTCGGAAGCCTCAATGCATCCGCGAAGAAAAAATCAAAAAAGTGAAATCCTGACCTTTTATTGAATGATTCTCCTTTCCTTCCGGAAAAGGAGTGGTTCTTCCCCTCCCGGTGATGTTGCCCTTTACTCAGGACGGAAGCCTCTCGGTGAAGACGATCGAACCTGAGACCCTCGTTATCCTGACCTTGACCTTCTGCCCCGGTTTTCCTCCCGGAATATAGAGGATATACTTACCCATCCTCACGACGCCATCGCCCCTCCTGCTCACGGACTGGACCTCCACGTCAAGTGTCGCCCCCTCTGTCACCTCGTTGACGACCGGCTCCGTCCGCGCTTTCCTCTTCCTCACGGGCCTGTGTCCGCCACACGCATCACAGCGGAGGAGGAGGACGCGGTCGTCCTTGACAAGGCGCGTGTCCGGCTTGCCGCACTCCGAGCATATGACGTAGTCCTCCGTATAGGACTTGATGAGGGAGTTAATCAGGCCGGGTTCGAACTTTCCGTTGAATATGGCCCGTGATCCGTCGATTTTACCCGCAGTCCCGAGTTCCCCGAGGAGGAACTTCATCAGGTGGTCACGGTCCCGCCGGAGGGTGTCGGCAATCTCGGCAAAGTTCTCGAGGACTGTTGTCTTGCCCTCGATGTAGGACCTGGCTTCCGGGACAGAGAAGCGTTCCCTGGCTTCTGTCGGCTCCGTGACGTGTGAATATGCCTTTTTCAGGAGGGTCTCGTAAGGGTCTACCATTGTCTTTCTATTTGTGCGCCCGGGTAAAAATGCCTCCGTCGCAGGATGCCCGCTGGCTTTTTGTGAGTTCAGCATGAAAATTTTCCTGCATGCTATCTGCCCGGGACCTCGAACAGATCAGAAACAGGCTCGGTCGTGAACCGACCGATGTGGAACTCGCCTGCTTTGAAAACCTCTGGAGCGAACACTGCAGTTACCGCTCGACCCGCGCACTCCTCAAGACCCTCCCGACAACGGGTCCCGGTGTCCTCCTCGGTCCCGGGGACGATGCAGCGATTGTCCGCTTCAATGACCGGACTGCACTTGCAGTGGGCATGGAGAGCCACAACCATCCCAGTTACGTGGACCCGCACGATGGGGCTGCAACAGGCGTGGGGGGGATTGTCCGGGACGTCCTCTCCATGGGTGCCCGGCCGATCGCCCTCATGGACCCCCTCTATTTCGGACCGCTCGACAGGGAGAAGAACAGGTACCTGTTTGAACACGTTGTTGCCGGGATAGGCGGTTACGGCAACTGCATCGGGGTGCCTGTGGTGCGGGGGGATCTCTGCTTCGACCCGGACTTTTCCGGCAACCCGCTCGTCAACGTCGTCTGCATCGGGACAGTAGCCCCGGACTCTTTTTTGACGGCACGGGTGAAGAAACCGGGAAACAGGCTCGTCCTCGTCGGTTCATCGACGGGAAGGGACGGCCTTGGCGGCGCGTCGTTTGCATCCAGAGACCTCTCCGAAGACGCCGAGGCCTCCGATAGGCCGAGCGTGCAGATCGGTGACCCGTATACGGAAAAACTCCTCATCGAGGCGGTGCTGGAGATGGCCGCCACCGGAAAAGTCCTCTCCTGCCGGGACCTCGGGGCTGCCGGGCTTGCGGGTGCCTCAAGCGAGATGTGCAGCACGTTCGGAGGTCTCATTTGGGCAGAGAAAGTGCACCAGCGGGAGAAAGATATGCATCCCGTGGAGATCATGCTCGCCGAGTCGCAGGAGAGGATGCTTCTCGAAGTGGAACCGGACGATGTCCCCCTCATGGGACAGATTGCAGAGAAGTACGACCTTTCCTGGAGCGAGGTGGGGGAAGTCATCGATGAGCCGGTATACCGGGTTACGTTCCATGGACGGGTCGTCTGCGATATTCCAATTGACTTTCTCGTCACGAAAGCACCGCCCTGCACGTGGGATAGCCGGCCATACAATGCCTCAAAGCCTTTTTCGCGGCCTTCCGAGGACATTGCAGGGCTTGCGCGGAAGGTCCTTTCCCACCCGGAAGTGGCATTCAAAAACTGGGTCTTCGAACAATACGACCACGATGTCCAGCTCCGGACCGTCTCTTTAGGCCCTGATGCCGCCGTCCTCCGGCTCGATGGTGAAGCACTCGCCCTCTCCTGCGGGTGCAACCCCCGGCACATCTATCTCAAACCGTACGAGGGGACCGCCAACGCGGTGCTCGAGAATGCATCGAACCTCGCGTGTGTCGGGGCATCTCCCCTCTGCATCGTCAACTGCCTCAACTTCGCAAGCCCCGTCCACCCTGAAGTATACTGGCAGCTCTCCGAGTGCGTGAGGGGTCTTGGGGATGCTGCCCGGAGCCTCGCGACACCGGTTGTCGGCGGAAACGTCTCGCTTTACAACGAAAGCGATGAGCACGACACGCGGATAAAGCCCACACCGTCTATCGGCATGCTCGGAAAAGGGCCGCTATTCACCCCGGCCCGGCCGGGGGAGGGGTGGGGACTTGCCCTGCTCGGGGAACCGGGGGCCCATTTCGGGGGGTCCGTCCTCGATGCGGTGACAGGGTGCGGGGGCGATGCGCCTCCATTAGGCAGTGCCCGGTTCCTCCCGCTCGTCCGCGAACGGGTTTGCGCAACGCGTGATATCGCCGTGACCGATATCTCACAGGGGGGACTCCTTGGAGCACTGGTGACTTTCTCGCCGGGCTGCACGGTTACGCTCGATTGTGACCTTCTTCCCGGGCTCTTCTCAGAAACCTACGGACGGTTTCTCCTCGCCTTCAGGGATGAAAAAGACATCCGGGACCTCCCCTGCAGGGTCATAGGGACTCTTGGTGGGGAGAGGCTTGAAGTGACAGGAAAGACGGGGAAACTCGTGCTCGATGCGGGGGAGGTGGCAGAAGCCCTCTCCTCTCTCACCCGCTGCATGCAGCTGTGACGTTTTTCCCGCGTCAATATTTAAAAAAAAGAATCAGGTCTTTTCCGTATTCTGGAACTGGGGCATCATTGCCCGCACTTCCTTCCCGACCTGCTCGATTAAGTGTTCCTCGTCGGCTTTTGTGAGGGCATTGAAGACCGGTCGGTTCACCATGTTCTCGAGCATCCATTCCTTGGCAAACTCGCCCGTCTGGATCTCCCGGAGAATCTCCTGCATGGCGATGTACGTCTCGGGCCCGATCACCCGCGGACCCCGTGTCAGGTCCCCGTACTGGGCAGTGTTGCTGATTGAGTTGCGCATCCTGGTAAAGCCGCCCTCGTAGATGAGATCGACAATCAGCTTCGTCTCGTGAAGGACCTCGAGGTACGCCATCTCGGGTGCATACCCGGCATCGACGAGTGTCTCGAAGCCTGCCTTGATGAGTGATGTTATTCCTCCGCAAAGAACAGCCTGCTCCCCGAAGAGGTCCGTCTCGGTCTCCTCGCGGAATGTTGTCTCCAGCACGACCGCACGCGTGGCGCCGATACCTTTGGCATACGCAAGAGCTATCTGCTGGGCCTGTCCCGTGTAGTTCTGGTGGACGGCAATGAGGGCGGGGACACCCTTCCCCTCCTCGTACATCTTCCTGACCATGCGCCCGGGACCCTTTGGTGCCACCATGACCACGTCAACGTCCGGTGGGGGAACAATCTGGCCGAAATGGATATTGAACCCGTGAGAGAACATCAGACACTTCTTACCGGAAAGGTGCGGGCGGATCTCGGCCTGGTAGAGCGCACCCTGGAGCTCGTCGGGCACGAGGATCTGGATGACCTGGGCCATCTTCACGGCTTCCGGGACAGGGTAGACCTTGAACCCGTCCGCTGTCGCTGCCTGCCACGAACGCCCGGGCCGCAGGCCAATCACAACGTCAAGTCCGCTGTCCCTCAAGTTGAGCGCCTGTCCCCGCCCCTGGGACCCGTACCCGATGACAGCGATCTTCTTTCCCGAGAGAACCCCGAGGTCTGCATCGGAGTCGTAGTATTTTTCCATCATGGTCTGATCTCACATCTATCGGTAACAGAGCACTTAAATATTATATGGAAAAATTACATTCCACATCAGACCTGGGAGAGATGCTCTATTCCCAATGCCATAAAACCCAGATCCGGGCGTGATTTGCCCGATATCCAGTCCACGCTCCCGGATGTGCGTATCAACCTCACCAGGGTCGGGGTCAAAAACGTCAAGAAGCTCGTCGAAGTCTCCCGTCCGGAGAAGAGGCCGGTCATATTCATCTCCAATTTCGACGTCTTCGTCGATCTTCCCGGGAGCCTCAAGGGTGCAAACCTTTCGCGCAACTTCGAGGTCATCGACGAGGTCCTCCAGCAGGCAATCGACGGTGAAGTCAAGGAGATCGAGAACCTCTGCAGCGTTGTTGCACGAAAGCTCCTCGACCGCCACGAATACGCCGACAGGACCGAGGTCCTCATGAACAGCCAGTTCATGGTCAAGAGAGAGACCCCCATTTCCCGGACTCACTGCCACGAGGTCGTGAAGGTTCATGCGCGTGCGGTCGCCCGGCGGACGTTCCGCGAACCCATCGTCAGGAAGAGCATCGGTGCCGAAGTGACGGGTATGACGGCCTGCCCGTGTGCTCAGGACATCATGAAGGAGAGAGCAATATCTGTCCTCCAGGGACTCGGCATTCCGGACGAAAAAATCGAACTCTTCCTCCAGGAGGTCCCGATGGCAACCCACAACCAGAGGGGAAGGGGTTTCCTCTGCATCGAGATTGATGACGACCAGCACGTGAAACTGGAAAAGATCATCACCATCCTGAAAGAGTCCATGAGCTCCTCGATTTTCGAACTGCTCAAGCGGAGCGATGAGAGCTACGTCGTCCTCAATGCGCACAAGAACCCCCGGTTCGTGGAAGACTGCGTCCGCGAGATTGCCAAGAAGGTCATCCATGAGTTCCATG
>JASEES010000014.1 GCA_030019395.1 Methanolinea sp.
CTTCGCCGTCCCGTACAAGCCGCCTGCCGAGGTCCCGGACGCCGAGTACCCGTTCGTGCTCACGACCGGCCGGTGCCTCTGGCAGTGGCACACCGGGACCATGACCCGCCGGTCACACTCCCTCGAGGCCGAGGAACCGACCGGATGGATCGAGATCAATCCCGAGGACGCCAAGGCACTCGGTATCAGGAACGGCGAGATGGTCAAGGCGACAACGCGCCGCGGGTCCGTCAACGTCCCCGCACGGGTCACCCCCGATATCATGAAGGGTGTCACTTTCATGCCGTTCCACTACAGGGAATGCGCCGCAAACGTCCTGACCAACAACGCACTCGACCCCATCGCCAAGATCCCGGAGTTCAAGGCCTGTGCTGTGAAGATCGGGAAGATTGAGGGGGGGAAGTAAGATGGGACTCTTTGGGGGGAAACCCGACGTGAAAAAGGGAGACATGGTCTATGCCTGGACCAGTGACGCGGATATCGCAAAGAAAGCGGAATGCGGCGGTGCTGTCACGAGCCTCCTGAAGTATGCACTCGAACATAGGATCGTGGATGCCGTCATCGCTGTAAAGAAAGGCCAGGATGTTTACGATGCGGTTCCCGTGCTGGTCACCGATCCCGGACAGTTGAAGGATACGGCCGGATCACTCCATTGCGGGACGCTGCTCCTGGCAAAGGTCGCGCAAAAGTTCATGGAGCGGTCAAAGGGGATGAAAGTGGCGATGACGGTGAAAGGCTGCGATGTCATGGCCCTCCACGAACTCGCGAGGAGGCAAAAGATCGACCTAAACAACCTCCTCCTCATCGGCGTCAACTGCGGGGGGACAGTCAGCCCTGTCATGGCCCGGAAGATGATAAAGGAGAAGTTCGGCGTCGACCCTGACACGGTCACGAAGGAAGAGATTGACCGCGGCCAGTTCATCATCGAGTACGAGGGCGGCCACAAGGGCATCAAGATCGATGACCTGGAAGACGAGGGGTACGGCCGCAGGTCCAACTGCCGCCGCTGCCTCTACAAAGTCCCCCGCCAGGCAGACCTCGCATGCGGGAACTGGGGAGTCATCGGCGACAAGGCCGGCAAGGCCACGTTCGTCGAGGTCTGCAGCGAGAAGGGTGCCGACCTCCTTGCCCGTGCGGTCAAGGATGGTGCGCTCAAGACCGAGAAACCCGATCCAAAGGGTCTCGAGATGCGGGGCAAGGTCGAGGGAGCGATGATCAAGCTCGGAGAAAAATGGCGGAAGAAGGACTTCGAGGCACTCTCGAAGGATCTCTGGGGGACAATCAGGAAGGAGACCTCCCGGTGCATCAAGTGTTACTCATGCATCGAGAACTGCCCGGTCTGCTTCCCCTCCGGAGGAGCGCTCAAGGCAAAGGATCTCGTGGTGAAACCGGGTGAGGTCCCGCCAAACCCCATGTTCCACCTGCGCAGGTTCGCCCATATATCGGACTCCTGCGTCAACTGTGGGCAGTGCGAGGAACTCTGTGCCATGGACATCCCGCTTGCAAAGTTCTCGCATGCCATCAGGGTCGAAGCTGACATGGTCTTTGAGCCGAAGCTGGGAAAACCGGCGTATTCCAATTGAACAACCTTTTTTCCGGGGGAAAACCCCCGTACCTTTTTTGGAAAACGGCTTTGACGGGGGCCAGTGTACAGTTTCCTGATTTGAAGAAAATTGATATGATAATAATCTTTTTTGGGAATAAGGACTAACTTACGCGGAACAATCACCCATGGACCCGTTTTCCGCGATCCTGATCATTGCCGGGCTCGTTCTTTTTGAGACGATTACGAGCATTGACAATGCGATCATCAATGCCGAGGTCCTCTCCACGATGAAGGAGTGGGCACGGAGGTGGTTCCTGCTCTGGGGACTCCTCATTGCCGTTTTTATCGTGCGGGGAGTACTTCCATGGCTCATTGTCTGGATGTCAACGCCCTCTCTTGGTCCCTTTGGTGCGCTCACAGCGACATTCAGCAGCGATCCCTCTGTCGTTGCGGCCATTGAGGAGTCTGCACCCGTTCTCCTGATGGGAGGGGGCACATTCCTCATTTTTCTCTTCTTCCACTGGATATTCCTCGAGCCGAAGTTCTACGGACTCCGCGGAGAACGGTACATCGCAACCAAGGGGGTGTGGTTCTTTGCCGTTGTCTCGGTCCTGCTCTCCCTTCTCGTCTGGGAAGCCCTCAAGGTGAACCCCATGATGGCATTCGGTGCAGTGGTGGGGTCAACTGCGTTCTTCATCGTCCATGGTTTCCGCCAGAATGCCGAGGAGCAGGAGAAGAAAATGGTGGGGGGAGATATGTCAGACATCTCAAAAATTTTTTACCTCGAGGTGATCGATGCGACGTTCTCGATTGACGGAGTCCTTGGAGCATTCGCATTCACACTGTCTGTCCCCCTTATCATCATCGGGAACGGTATGGGTGCATTCGTTGTCAGGGAGCTGACGGTCAGGAACGTGGAGAACATCAGGAAATACAGATATCTGAAAAATGGGGCGATGTATTCCATTTTGGTTCTGGGAATCATCATGGTTCTCGACAGTTTCGGTGCCCATATCCCTAACTGGCTCTCCCCCCTCGTCACGTTTGGCATCGTCGGCTTCTTCTTCTATAAATCCATGCGATACGTTGCACTTCGGGAAGGCGAGTGAAGGAATAGTCCCTATACCGGCAGATACCTCCGGTATCACAAATCATGTCCAGCAGGGTTGGCGGTTCCTTGTGGCACGCCCGGGTGGAGAGAAAGAAGAGAACGAAGAGGAGCCTGTCCATTCCCCCGGTTCCGCCACATTCAAGAGGATATGCTGTCCACATTCTGTGAGACTATGCAGCGTCCCCATGTCATCGTAAACCTCGCCATGAGTGCTGATGGGAAGATCTCGACGCGTGAACGACGGCAGGTGAAAATATCGGGAAAAAATGATTTTTCCCGGGTGGACCGTCTCAAGGCGGAATGCGATGCCATCATGGTCGGCATAGGTACGGTTCTTGCGGATGATCCGTCCCTCACCGTCAAGTCACAGGAGCTTGTTGCGGCACGCACAGGAAGGGGACTCCCCGGGAACCCCGTTCGGGTGGTCGTAGACTGCCGCGCCCGCACACCCCTGGATGCAGCCATCCTCCACCGGGGGCCGGGCAGGAGGATCATCGCGTGCTGCGAGGGTTCCGACCGGAAAAAGAGGGAGGATCTCTCTGCACTTGCAGAGGTGATCGTTGCCGGGGAGCGGGAGGTTGACCTCCCTGTCCTGATGCAGGGACTGTGGATGAGGGGAATCCGGCGCCTGATGGTCGAGGGGGGCGGAAGGCTGATCGGTGCACTCTTTGCTGCCGGACTCGTCGACGAATTCATCACGTTTATCGGAAATATCGTCATCGGGGGGGAAAATGCCCCCACACCTGCGGACGGTCCGGGCTTCGTGCGGGAGGAAGACTTTCCACGACTCACCCTCTTTGCCGCAGACAGGATGGATAACGGCATTCTCCTCCACTGGGTCGTGGAGAAAAATTGATCGAGACCTGACCTGCCGTGACACAGGGCACTTTCCTCCCCCCGGGACCAGTCATCGTCCTCCTTGTGGTATTCATCCTCATCGCCGTACGCCAGGTGGGCAGATTCCGGTTCCGCATCTGGCAGGTGATGTGCATGGGTGCACTTGCCGTTCTTTTCCTTGGAGAAATCAGCCCGCGTGATGCACTCTTTGCGATCAACCCAGATGTCATGCTCTTTCTCCTCGGGATGTTCATCGTGGGAGAGGCCCTGGAAGAGAGCGGATACCTCCACGTACTTGCGTTCCGGCTCTTTTCGAAGGCCCGGTCCGGGCGGCAGTTCATCCTGTTCATTCTCGTCTTCATGGGGCTCCTCTCCGCTATTCTGATGAACGATACGGTTGCAATCATTGCAACCCCGGTGGTCATCGCCTATGCCTGTCGGTTTGGTCTCCCTCCGGGGAAAGCCCTCCTTGCCCTCTGTTTTGCCGTAACCACGGGAAGCGTCCCCAGTCCGATCGGCAATCCCCAGAACCTGCTCGTTGCCACCTACAGCCAGCTGCCCCAACCGTTCCTGACCTTCCTCGTGTACCTCGGTCTCCCGACCGCAATCAGCCTCGCTGTCACCTATCTTCTGCTGACCTATGATGTCGGCGAGGGGAAATTCGAGTGCAGTTTCGACGAGAGGCAGGACAGGATCAGGAACAAAAATCTTGCGCGGATTAGCCGCATCTCCCTCGCTCTTATCATTCTCCTGATCGTTGTCAGGGTCATAACAGGACCTTTTCTCATTCCTCTCTCGGTCATTGCACTGGCAGGTGCCGCCCCCATCATTATCCTTTCCCGGGAACGGGTAAAAATTATAAAAACCATTGACTGGCCCACGCTGGCATTCTTTGCCGCGATGTTTGTCCTGATGCAGAGCGTTTACAACACCGGGATATTCCAGTCGGGAATTGATTTCCAGTCCCTCACGTCCATTCCTCTCATCCTTTCCACAAGCGTCTGTATCAGCCAGTTCATCTCCAACGTCCCTTTTGTCGCGCTTTTTCTTCCGCTCATTATGAAAGAGGGAATGCCCGTGGCATCCCTGATGGCCCTTGCTGCCGGGAGCACGATTGCAGGCAATCTCACTATCCTGGGAGCAGCAAGCAACGTCATCATCATCGAGAATGCCGAGAAGAAGGGGTATACCATCACGTTCTTTGAATTCATCAGGATTGGCCTGCCCCTCACGCTCGCCCAGGTCATCATCTACGCCGTTTTTCTCGCTATCCTGTAAAATGAGGAGAGAAGTACCGGGCAGTTGTGTCCGGGTCGATTATAAGGCAAACGGTGGTTCAGGTATAAAGCTGGAAATAAAGAACCGGGGGGTCATCGTGTCATCAGGGCGAAAACATCCTCACCGGGTGTAAGGGTCCTCCGGTTCCGATTGGATTTTCATGCCCGCTTGAAGTTCCAAAGAATAGCCTTTATCGACAGAAGATTGTCCGGACTTCACTTTGATACAAATGTACAATCTTCTTCGTTCGCGTTTAGCGAGTAAACGGGCCGGAATTAAAATACCTTTCAATGACATTAGCTGCATAAGGTACCAGCAGGTGCATTCTGCTGACGAGAGGAAGGGAACCATGACACAAGAGGACGAGAAAAGGTCGGCCGAACTCCGGATATCGGGAATGAGCTGTGCCACGTGTGCAGTAAACCTCGAAAAGGCCCTAAAAGGAGAGGGACGTGTTGAATCCGCCACTGTCAACCTTGCCTCCGAAACCGCCCACGTCGCCTACAAGCCATCGATAACAAACCTCGCAGATATCGAGGCGGCAGTCCGGAAAGCAGGGTACCAGGTTGTCTATGACCAGGCCACGATAAAAGTCGGGGGAATGGTCTGTGCAACCTGCGTCGAGACAATCGAGGCCGTGCTCAAAGCGCTCCCGGGCGTGGCAGGTGCGACGGTCAACCTCTCGACAGAGAAGGCATATGTGGTCTATAACTCGTCCATCACGACCATTGACGATATGAAGAAAGCCATCGAGGACGCAGGCTACCAGTACCTGGGGCTTGCCGACCAGGTGACCACCGGTGCCGAGGAGGAGGCACGTCGCCGGGACCTCGGGGATAAGGCCCGTCGTTTCTTGGTGGGCTTTGGAATAAGTATTCCGGAATTCATCCTGATGATATCACAACCTCCCCTCTCTCCGCACACCCTCTCGTTCCTCATGCTCGTAATTACCACCCCTGCGTTCGCATACGTCGCCTATCCCATCTACAGGGGGGCTGTATCCGCCCTGCGGAACAGGACCCTGAACATGGACGTCATGTATGCAATGGGAACCGGTGTTGCATTTGGCGCCAGCGTGGCATCCACCGTGGGAATTGGCCTTTCCCACGATTTCATGCTGTACGATACGGCATTAATGCTGGCCTCGTTCCTCATGCTGGGGCGATACCTCGAGGCACGGGCCAAGGGGAGGACCACCGATGCGATAAAGGCACTCATCGGGCTCCGCCCAAGAACTGCAACCCTCATCTCCGATGGGGAAGAGAAGGAAGTGCCCATCGAGGATGTCAGGGTGGGGGACCTCATCCGCGTCACGCCGGGAGAAAAGGTTCCGGTTGATGGCACCGTGATCGCGGGTGAAAGCTCTGTCGATGAATCCATGGTCACGGGTGAGCCCGTACCGGTGTTCAAGGCTCCCGGATCAACCGTCATCGGGGGGACCATCAATACCAATGGTGTCCTCACGATCAGGGCACAGAAGGTTGGGAAGGAGACGGTGCTTGCCCGTATCATTGCCCTCGTGGAAGATGCGCAGGCATCCCGGCCACCCGTCCAGAGGATCGCCGACGGCGTGGTGGCATATTTCATCCCGGTCATCCTGGCAATTGCGGCCCTTACCTTTCTCGTCTGGTTCCTTGTCCTCGGCGAACCTCTCACTTTCTCCCTGACTGCATTCGTCTCTGTCCTGGTCGTGGCATGCCCGTGTGCGCTGGGACTTGCCACCCCGACGGCGGTTACGGTAGGAATCGGGAGGAGCGCTGAACTCGGTGTTCTCATCAGGAATGGCGAGGCACTCGAGGTTGCAGACCGGGTCAATTCAGTGGTTCTTGACAAGACGGGAACACTCACCGAAGGAAAGCCGGTAGTAACGGATATCGTTCCCTTGAACACACAGGGAGCAACCCTGCTTTCGCTTGCAGCAGCTGTTGAGAAAAACTCAAAACATCCCCTTGCAAGGGCAATCGTTGACGCTGCAGCGGCCGGGGGAGCACCTCCCCTTGACGCGGAGGAGTTTTACCTTCATGGGGGAAAGGGCGTCTCGGCCCGTGTTCTTGGGGAGCAGGTAGTGATTGGAAATGCCGCTTTTCTGGAAGAAAACGGGATACATTTACCGACTGATGCGGAAGAGACCATTTCGCGACTTGGTAAAGAGGGAAAGACGGTCGTTGCTGTCGCGACCGGCGGGACCATTGCCGGCGTGATTGGTATTGCGGATCCCATGCGGGATACGTCCCCGGGTGCCATTGAAGAATTCAGGAGAATGGGGCTATCCGTCAGCATGGTCACCGGGGACAACATCCGGACGGCACGGGCGATTGCAGAGAAGCTGAAAATTGAAAATGTCATTGCCGGCGTACTTCCCGAAGAGAAAGCACGTGAAGTCAGGAAGATGCAGGAATCGGGCAGGGTGGTCGCGTTCGTGGGTGACGGGGTAAACGATGCCCCGGCACTCGCGCAGGCGGATATCGGGATCGCGATAGGGGGCGGGACAGACGTGGCCATAGAGAGCGGAGACATCGTTCTCATCCGGGACGACCTCCTCCATGCAGTAGCCGCACTCCAGATATCCCGGAAGGTGATGGCGAGGATACGAGGTAACCTCTTTTGGGCATTCGCTTATAACGTGGCCCTCATCCCTCTCGCAGCAGGGGTCTTTTTTCCCTTCACGGGATACATGCTCCAGCCGGAGCTCGCGGCCCTGGCGATGGCCGCAAGTTCAGTAACCGTCGTCACCCTTTCCCTCACCCTCAAAAGGTATATACCTCCTGTTCTCCGAGATCGTTTACCTGGGGGAAAAAACCATGGCCATTGACCCGGTATGCAGGATGACAGTTGATGAGAAGACAGCGCGTTTCAGGACGGAATACAGGGGAAAAACCTACTATTTCTGTGCTCCGGGGTGCAAGAAAAAATTTGACGCAGACCCGGAAAAATACGCAGCCTGAGTGAGTGTTAGAGAATCTGCCCATAGTGCGGTAACCCCGATACCAGCATTTACCGGGGGGACATATCAAACCCATCCGGTTACGGAGAGAGATGAAAATGGAAAAACAGGAGGAAAACAGCATGTCCCTGGAAAAAGGGGATGAAGGTTTCATGAAGTGGCAGGAGGAAGACCTTGCCACCCGGCTGCCGCACGTCATGCAGGCGAGGAAGGAAGCAGGCCTTGATGGGCTCGTTGGAGATCTCGAAGCTGTTGTCATCAACACCGAAAGGGAAAGGCTCGAGTCCGCAGTAGCCGAACTCCTGGCATTCACGGGGCTCACAATCGATGAGCAGTTTTCCACTCCCCTGGTACGGGCTTACACGCTCCGGACACCGGGTTCTCCTGCCGTCATTGTCAAGAGCCGCCTTGCGGGTGAAAACCCTTTTCTACCCTTTAACCAGGCCGAAAGAGCAAGGAACCTTCCCAGTACCCGGCTCGAGACATTTATCTTTGGGTGCCGGGACATCGATACGTATTGGGAAATCCAGCGGGAGAGGAGTGTTCGTTTCCAGACAGACGGGATTATCACGGGCCCTGATTTCCGCTTCATCCAGACAGTTCCCTCCCCCTACACGGGAAACTCCCTCGGGTTTATTGAATGGACGGGCCGGGGACGCTCATTTGCACCAGATGGGGCAGAAAAACGTCCCGCTACTCTTGAAAAGCCCGGTTTTTCCTACCTTGCGAACATAGGGAAGCTCGATCATACGGCTACACGGGTAAGGGCAAAAGAGCGGAACGCAGCGATCCTCGAGTTTCTCTCCCTGACCAGCTATCACTTTGACTTTGCTGTCTTTGTGAAGTCACTCAACTCCATCACGAGTGTCGCCCGCCTGAACGATGATGCATTTGCCATGGTCTTTACATCAGGCATTGCACCCTACCGCGAGGGAGAAGATCCCGGGCCGACCGAGAACTTCATCCACGGCTATGGGACACGCGTTCATCACATGGCATTCTCGACAGACGACATTGATACGGTCTTTGCCGAACTGGTGTCCCACGGCATGGAATTCCTGGTTGCACTTGTCGGGTCCCGCGAGGAGGGACTCAAACAGACTTTTTCCATGCCATCACCCCACACGATGATAGTCAACGAGTACATCCACAGGTACGAGGGATTTGACGGGTTTTTTACCAGGAGCAACGTCGAAGAGCTGACGCGGGCAACAGGGAGGCAATAGGGAGGAATTCAGGATGTATTCACGCTCTCGGGAAAAGAGCCAAAGAGAGGTATGAAGGTGACCATGAAGTACTCCTGGCAGGTCAAACTGGGGATATTCCTCGTTTTCTTTTCATTCTCGGTCTATTTCCTCAAGTTCATCATACTCGGGGATCCGGAAAATACATATTTTTACGTCTTCAATGCCCTTGGCTTTCTCCCTATCAATGTCCTCCTCGTCACACTCGTTTTAAACGAGCTGCTCAGCACGAGAGCGCGGAGGGAAAGGCTGGAAAAGTTGAACATGGTAATCGGGACGTTCTTTTCTGAAATGGGGACCGATCTCCTGCATTCCATTGCCCGGAAGGATCCGGACATCGCCCGTGTTGCCGATGCGCTCACAATCAGGGAAGAGTGGAGCGACCAAGAATTTGAAAGGACCAAAAAGGTCTTTTCATCATACCCGTTCCGCGTGCTCCCCGAAAGGCAGGATCTCGAGTCAATGCGGGCATTCCTGAAGGAAAAAAGGAATTTTTTGCTTCGCCTCCTTGAAAACCCCATGCTCCTCGAACACCAGACATTCACCGAGCTCCTGCGGGCCGTGACCCATCTGGGCGAAGAACTCGCGAGGAGGGAAGATCTCCGTGCCATCCCGGATAGCGACGTTGCCCATCTCCAAAAGGACACCGAACGTGTCTACCGCCTCCTCTGTTTCGAATGGCTTGCATACATGCACCACCTCAAGCGAAATTACCCCTATCTCTTCTCGCTTGCGATAAGGACAAATCCCTTTGATCCGAATGCCCGGGTGATTGTCGGGCAATAGTTTCCTCTCTTTTCCAACCCTGGAGAAAGACTTTCCCGCGTAAGACTTGTTCGGACCACGATGGAAAGTGCTGGAATAGAAGCATTAAAGGGAAGGGAAGTGGACATATCCGTGGTGAGGAGGAGTAAACCATGCTCAAGAAAAGTATCGAGGAAGCGCTGAACAAGCAGTTGAATGCCGAACTCTACTCTGCCTACCTCTACCTGGCAATGTCAGCTTACTGCGAGACCATTCCCATGAAGGGTTTTGCAAAATGGCTCAGGATCCAGTCAGAAGAGGAGAAGGCACACGGGATGAAATTTTTTGACTACATCATCGAGGCGGGGGGAACTGTGAAGCTTGCCCGGATCGATGCTCCCAAGGCCGAGTGGAAATCCGTTGGCGAGGTCTTCGAACAGGTCTATGAACATGAAAAAAAGGTTACCGGGATGATCAACGGCATCATGGATCTTGCGGTCAAGGAAAAAGACTACGCCACGCAGAACTTCCTTGCATGGTTCGTTAAGGAACAGGTCGAGGAAGAGGCAAATGCAAGCGAAATCCTTGCCCAGATCAGGATGCTGAAGGATGTCGTTGGACACATGTTCTGGCTTGACCACGAACTGGGCAAGAGAGAATAGGTTTTGACTGTCCGGAAACGATCCTTATCCCTTTTTTTCCAGATTACCGGTAAAAGACATAAAAAAGGGCCTTGTATGCAGCCCTGATACAGTCTTTCCGTTTATTCCGGGCAAATAACGGGGAGTCATCACTGTTTCTCAAGAGATATCAGGAGGAGTACGGTGGGAATCCCGGGTGTTCCGGATGAAACAACCCGGGACCAAATGACCCCTCGAAAAGTCGCTATTCGTTTTCCTGGTGCACGAATAACAGCGAATTTTGATTTTCCAGGCGCCCGGTAGAGTTATCTCACGATAGAATCCCCATCGCATGAACAACCGTACTGATTCAGAGCAGAGGGGAAGGTATACCTATATGGGATAAATTGCCCAACCCTGATTGCTGGTTCAGAAGAGTGTGAATGATATGCCACAAAAAGTCTATTTTACGCGGGTCGGGGGACGGGATCCCGGCCAGAATACCCTATCCAAGATAAAACGGCTATTTTATGCGGCAGGGTTCCCGGACCTTATATGCCAGGGTGACCTGACTGCAGTCAAAATCCACTTTGGCGAGTGGGGCAATGATTCCTATATCAACCCGGTCCATGTCCGGCAGGTGGTGGACTGCATCAGGGAAACGGGAGGAAAACCATTCCTCACCGATTCAAACACATTGTACAGGGGCAGCAGGGCCAATGCAGTTGATCACCTCGTCACGGCAATCGAGCACGGGTTTGCCTATGCAGTCGTCAGGGCTCCTCTCCTCATCGCGGACGGACTGCGGGGGAAGAACTGGCGTCGTGTGGAGGTACATCTGCGGCATTTCCCGTCAGTCTTCGTGTCGGGAGACATTGCTGATGCGGATGCCATGATCGTCCTCTCGCATTTCAAGGGGCATGAAGTTGCAGGGTTCGGCGGTGCGATAAAGAACCTCGCAATGGGTTGTGCACCCCCTGCCGGAAAACAGGCCCAGCACTGTGCCCGGCCTATGCACATCGACGAGAGGTGCACCGGGTGTGGCAGGTGCATCGCAGTCTGCCCGGGAGAGGCGATAACCTTTGAAAAGAAAAGGAAGAAGCCACGTGCAAAGATCCAGTATTCCCGGTGCATAGGGTGTTTCGAGTGCATGACGGTATGCCCATCTCATGCAATAGATGTTGACTGGGAAACCGAAATCCCGGAGTTCGTGGAACGCATGGTGGAATATGCAAGGGGGGTTGTCTTGGGAAAGGAGGAAAAAGCGGGGTACATGAACTTTCTCGTGAATATCACCCCGGACTGCGATTGTGTCCCCTGGAGTGACATGCCCATCGTTCCTGATATCGGGATCCTTGCATCCAAAGACCCTGTTGCAATCGATGCCGCATCATTTGACCTGGTTAACGGGGAGAAGGGAAGGGAAGGATCATTTCTCCATGAGAACCTTCGCGAGGGGGAAGACAAGTTCAGGGGATTAAGAAAGAATACTGATGGATACCTGCAGATACGGTATGGCGAGGAGATTGGACTAGGGTCGTGTGAATACGAGCTCGTCAGTATCTCCTGATAAAAATTTTAAATCTGTTTTTCAGGGACTATTTAGGAAGAATCCTGCCACTATGGGATCTCCGGAAGTATAAACAGGCAGACAACGAGGATGTGAAAAATATATATAGTGAAGGAAGGCAAGCGCTTATAAATCTTTAAAATATAAAACTATTCCTGGTTTGGGCTCGAATGCCTGGACTCATTCCACTCTATGTTAATATTTCTTGAGAACGCAGGAGACAAGCATGAACCTTCGACAACCAAATGCAAACGAGGCAACTGGTACAACAAACAGGTCGCGCAATGTTGCACCGGTATCAGGAATCTGTACCCGGTGTGTTGACGGGTGCAAGGGGAGCTGTGAAATATGGTTATCCTCCTTCAGGGGGCGGGAAGTTTTATACCCCGGACCTTTCGGAGAGATCACGGCCGGGGCAGACAAGAACTACCCTGTCGACTACTCGCACCTCAACATCCAGGGATATGCCATGGGTGCCCGCGGTCTACCGGAAGGAACGGAGATTGGGCCCGACAGTGCAGTCTTTTACTCCGTGAACACGGAGACGGAGTACGGGTGGGATAAAAAAGTCAGGATGAAGCTCCCGATATTCACCGGGGCACTGGGGTCAACAGACATAGCCCGGATAAACTGGGAACATTTCGCAATCGGGGCTGCAATTTCAGGAATCACCATCGTGTGCGGAGAAAACGTCTGCGGTGTGGACCCCGCGCTCCAGCTTGACAACCACGGAAAGGTCAAGAAGTCACCCGAGATGGATCGGAGGATTGAGATATTCAAGAAGTTCTGGGACGGGTATGGAGAGATGCTCGTCCAGATGAACGTCGAGGATACGCGCCTCGGGACAGCTGAGTACGTTGCCTCCAGGCACAACCTCGAGACAATCGAACTCAAGTGGGGTCAGGGTGCAAAGTGCATCGGTGGAGAGATCAAGGTAAAGACACTTGAAAGAGCCCTCGAGCTCAAGAAGAGAGGCTACATCGTCCTTCCCGATCCGACCCTCCCGGATGTCCAGGCGGCTTTCAAGGCAGGTGCCATCAAGGAGTTCGAGCGACATTCACGCCTGGGTTTCATCAGCAAGGAAGGATTCCTCGAGGAAGTCGATCGCCTGCGGGACATCGGGTTCAAGAGGGTTACCCTGAAGACCGGTGCCTATTCCGCAGTCGAGCTCGCAATGGCAATAAGGTACGGATCGGAAGCAAAAATTGACCTGCTCACAATTGACGGTGCACCCGGGGGAACGGGAATGAGCCCGTGGCCCATGATGAACGAGTGGGGTATACCGACATTCTACCTCCAGTCGCTTGCGTACGAGTATGCTGAACTGCTCAAAAAGAGAGGTCTGCGTGTGCCCGACCTTGCTATGGCAGGCGGCTTTTCGGACGAACCGGGTGTCTTCAAGGCCCTTGCAATGGGGAGCCCGTATTTCAAGGCAGTGTGCATGGGCCGCGGCCTCATGATACCGGGAATGGTGGGCAAGAACATCGAAAAATGGTTGAAGGATGGAGACCTTCCAAAGACCGTCTCGAAGTTCGGTTCAACCCCCGAAGAGATTTTTGTCACGTGGGAAGAGCTCCGCGAGAAGTACGGTGCCCGTTTCAAGGAGATACCGATGGGGGCAATCGGTATTTACACGTACGCACAGAAGTTCAGGATCGGGCTCCAGCAGATCATGGCCGGGAGCAGGAACTTTGCCATCAGCTCGATCTCACGCAGCGATGTCATGGCTCTCACCGAGGAGGCCTCCCGCATATCCGGCATCCCCTACGTAATGGATGCATACGCAGACGAGGCACTTACAGTCCTCCTCGATTGAAAAAAACAATTCTTTACCTATTTTTTTCGCAGAAATGTTTTCATCCGCACTGTAAAGAAAGGGACGAAAAATGTCTCACGGATTATTCCTGACACGTTTTGTCTTCAGGTTACTTTCGAGGGGGATGCAAACAGTGCCCTGGCAGGCATTTTCATCGCGGGGAAAATGCCTCGAGTATCTTTGATGCTATCCGCGAGCCCAGTGTCGGCGTAAGCGACTCGAGCCAGAGGAAAAATCCCACACGCGGCGGCGTATTCCGTTCGAACTTGAAATTTCCATCCCGGTCCTGAACCATCTTGAGGTACTCTCTCTTCTCCCTTGACCGCAGGTATATGAGAGGTTCGTACCCCGGGAGATCGGTTGCAAGGATGACCTTCGAGTACTTCTTCCTGATATCGTTGAAAGCGACTTTTTTACCCCGGATCGAGAATTCATAGTCCTCACAGACCCTCCGGACTGCTGAGGGGTAGAGGCTGCCGTAGAGAATTTTTTTGACAAGGGGAGCAGTCTCGTGAGGATTTTTGACCTTTTTCACATCGATCTCGTTGGAGACATTTGAAAAGACCCAGTTCCTCTGCCAGTCATGGAATTTCTGGTAATCGAAGGGGCGCCTGAATGAGAACCCGGCTGCATCGACCATTTTTGCGTGAGGTGTGAAATCCCAGACCGGTCTTTTGGTCAGCTGCCGGGTATCGATCCGTGTCTTGATGGTCTCGCAGGATTCAGTCTGGAAATAATAGGTATAGGGACTCCTGATGATCCTCCGGCCGGCAGAATAGTTTGCCACGTTGAAGGAGGATACGAGGAGGAAAGGTACTTCCTGCTGATCAAAAAGATAACCCAGGAGGTTTCTCTTATACTCAATCTCGACTTCGAACTCCTTTAAGTCGGAGGGCGATGTGAGGACTTCTGCAAAAGTGATCCTGTTCTCTCCATCGACCATGAGGAGATCAAACTCTGCAAGGTCCTGGCCATTCCCACGTATCGTGATGTCGCCCGAACGGGAGTAAAATATCCCGTTCTGACCCAGCCGTGCGGTTCTCCTGCGTCGTGGCGCATCCGCACCCTTCAGGGCAAGGTACCGGATTGAATCGCCGCGTGTCGCGAGGTCGATGAACGTCTCGTAAATGATTGCCTCGTACCACCGGCCCTCGGCAGTTCTCATCTTGTCAATATCTGCCGAGAGCAATTTGGCGCGTTCCATTTTGGAGAGGTGCCGGGCAGCCCTCTGTACAGTAGTGGGTTTTGGAGAAAAAGAAGGGGAAAGCTCCCCGAGCCACTCTGCCAACTGGACCATTCTCTAATTATATATAAAACATATGTAATTATTAATACAGCCGGTAAGGGATACCCTCTCCACCGGAGAGAGAACCGATCAAAAATACCTTTTTCTCCCCCGGTCAAATGGTGATTAACCGGGGCGGGAAGGAGGAGCCCCGTCCGAAAAGACCGAAGGGAATCATGGAACATACTATCCTCATCGTGGATGATAACAGGTTCATCGTCGAAGGCCTTCATGCCATCCTGCGGAAAAGGGGTTTTCGGACGATATCTGCCATGAGCGGTATAGAGGCGCTCGATCTCCTCTCACGGGGTGTTCCGGATCTTGTCCTCCTCGATATCTCCATGGAACCAATAGACGGGTGGGAGACCCTTCGGAGGATGCGGGCAAACCCGGACCTTGTGCAGGTTCCTGTGATTGTCTTTTCCGCCCGGAGGACTCTTTCAGAGGAAGCATCCTATCATCACCTCAATGTTAGCGAAGTTCTCACGAAACCCATCAATACCTCCCTCCTGCTTGATGTAATCACCAGGATCCTCTCCCGGGAGGATGAAGCAGGAGGCAAAGGGAGTGAGGGAGAAGCCAGTAAGAGTAAAGCAGGAGATGGGTCAGGGGATGCCGGACCGGGGGAAGAGGCGCAGAGTGAGGGGGTACCCCCTGATTTGGGCAGGACAGGAAGCGTAACTGGCGAGGAAAACCTCGAAAAAGCTGAGGAGAAGGCCGGGTCAACGGACATAGAGATTAAATCCCAGGAAGATGTGACCGGACCGGTGGTGCAGGAACCGGGACGGGACACGGAAACGGAGAAAAAAGGAAAAAAGAGCCTTGATGCAAGACTTCTGGAATTTCATATCAGTCTGGGATTCGAAAAACACCTGTCAGAATAGTAACAGTGATTTAAAAGGCCTACCTCGCGTCAGGCAGTTAATTTGAGGCTAATAGGTTAGGCAAATATCTTTATATAGTTTTCCCGCGTTGTAATAATGCTGCGTGTGAGAAGACGGTGGGCTCGTAGCTCAGCTAGGTAGAGCGCCTGGCTTTTAACCAGGTGGTCGGGGGTTCAAATCCCTCCGGGCCCGCTACCGCGGTTAAAACCAGCGGTTTTACCGGGAAGGACGGGAAGAAAAATTCACGACAGAAAGGGGGTTTTCGGTGAGCATCAAGTTAAATGTACTGGAACACATCATGGTTCCTGACCATAAGATCATGAGTGAAGAGGAAATCCAGCATCTCTATTCTCTCTACCACATTACAAGCGAGCAATTGCCAAAAATTTACCATGACGATCCTGCGGTGAAGGCAATCGGAGCCAAGGTCGGGGATGTCATACGCATCATCCGCACGTCCCACACAGCTGGAAGGGCCGAATCGTTTCGGCTGGTCGTAAAGAGGCCGAAGAAGTAAGAACACATTCAGGCGGGGCTGATAGTTCTGATTGACAGGAGCGTATTATCAAAGGCATATTTTTCCCAGGAGCACGTGGCACGCCACCAGCTCGACTCTTTCAACAATTTTCTCACGCAGAACCTGCAGAAGGTTGTCAACGAGCAGCGTGTCATCGAGACTGACATCGAGATAAGGGGAAGAAGCAATGAACCGGTCTGGGTGGAACTGGGCCGTGTCGAGGTGAAAAAACCGCTCGTCCGCGAGGCGGACGGCTCGCAGGGAGATCTCTTCCCCAGCGAGGCGCGCTTGCGCAACCTCACCTATGCCGCACCCATCCAGCTGGAACTGACACTCGTCCAGGGGCAGGATCGCCAGGAACCGGTCATCACAACGATCGGGCAACTCCCGATCATGGTGGGATCGGTGGCATGCAACCTCTATGGCATGTCGCCGGAGGAGAGGATTGCACACGGCGAGGATCCCTTTGACCCCGGTGGCTATTTTATCGTGAACGGGACCGAGCGGGTCCTCATGACACTGGAGGACCTGGCCTCGAACAAGATCATGACCGAGTATACAGAGCGGTACAACGAGCGCATCTACGTGGCAAAGGTCTTTTCCCAGTACCGGGGATACAGGGCACTGGTTGTCGTGGAGAGGAACAGGAAAAACCTCCTCGAGGTTTCTTTCCCCTCCGTTGCCGGGCACCTCCGGTTCGTGGACCTGATGAGGGCACTCGGCATGGTCAGTGACCACGATATCGTCAGTGCCGTGTCAACCGACGAGGATATCCTCACGTTCATGATGCAGAACCTGGAGGAGAGCGAGTGCGACAGCGTCGAAGCCGGGATCATGTATGTCGGGAAGAAACTTGCCCCGAACCAGACGCGTGACTACCAGCGGAAAAGGGCAGAGTTCGTCCTTGACAACTACCTCCTCCCCCACCTCAACTATCTCATGCCCACCAACCTCAAGGAAGGTGAGGAAGGATACAAGGAGGCTGTTGCAGAGGTCAGGCTGGCAAAGGCTCACTTCCTCGGTCGCATGGCGGAAGCATGTTTTGACCTCGTCCTTGCAAAACGACGGATTGATGATAAAGACCACTACTCAAACAAGAGGTTGAAACTTGCCGGTGACCTGATGGAAGACCTCTTCCGCATCTCGCTCAACAGGCTCACGCGGGATATCAAGTATCAGCTGGAAAGGGCGAGCATGCGCCACCGTGACCTCTCGATCGGGACAGCGGTACGGGCGGATGTCCTGACCGAACGTCTCCTGCATCCCCTCGCCACGGGCAACTGGGTCGGCGGGAGGACAGGGGTATCCCAGCTCCTCGACAGGGTTGACCACATGAGTGTTTTATCCCACCTCCGCAGGGTCATCTCCCCGCTATCCCGGTCCCAGCCGCACTTCGAGGCACGTGACCTTCACCCCACCCAGTGGGGGAGGATCTGTCCGAGTGAGACACCGGAAGGTCCGAACTGCGGCCTGGTGAAGAACTTTGCGCAGATGGTCGAGATCAGCAGGGGGGTTCCTGACGAGGAAGAAGTGATTCACACGCTGTACTCGCTTGGCGTCGAACACATCAAGGGGGATGCCCTATGAAGAAGGCAAGAGTCTTTGTGGACGGGGCACTGATCGGGCTCGTCGATGATCCAAAAACCCTCGTTTCCCAGATAAGGACGATGAGGAGACAGGGTCTCCTCTCGACCGAGGTGAACGTCTCATACAAGGAGTTCAATAACGATGTCGTGATCCACACCGACAGGGGAAGGGCACGCCGCCCCCTCATCGTCCTTTCCCAGGGAAAACCCCTCGTGACCGGGGAAGACATCGAGAAACTCCGGAAAAAGGAGATTGATTTTGATAACCTCATCAGGAGAGGACTGATTGAACTTGTCGATGCGGAGGAGGAAGAGGACCTCTACATCGCCATCAACCCTGAAGACATCACTCCGGAGCATACGCACCTCGAGATTGACCCCTCCCTGATCCTCGGGATTGGTGCAGCGCATGTCCCGTTCCCGGAGCACAACGCAAGTCCGAGGGTGACGATGGGTGCAGGGATGGTCAAGCAGGCCCTTGGGTTCGGTGCAGCAAACATGAAGATCCGCCCGGACACGCGGGGCCACCTCCTCCATTACGTCCAGAAACCGCTCGTCCATACCCAGACCTCGGACCTGATCGGATCGGATGATCGCCCTGCAGGCCAGAACTTCGTCGTGGCCATCCTGTCGTTCGAGGGGTATAACATCGAGGACGCGCTCATTTTCAACAAGGCCTCGATTGACAGGGGACTTGGACGCTCACACTTTTTCAGGACATACGAGGGCGAGGAGAGGAGATATCCCGGTGGACAGGTCGACCGCATTGAGATACCCGACGAGGAGGTGACCGGTGCACACGGGGCGGAGAGCTACAAGAACCTCGATGACGACGGTATCATTAACCCTGAGACCGTTGTCAACGAAAAAGACGTGCTGATCGGAAAGACGTCCCCTCCCCGGTTCCTCGAAGAGCCCACGAGTGACCTCATCACCGTCGAGAAGAGGCGTGACACGTCGGTGACAATGCGCAGCAACGAACGCGGGATCGTGGATACCGTCATCATCACGGAAGGAGAGAACAGTTCCCGCCTCATCAAGGTCAAGACCCGGGACCAGAGAATACCGGAAGTGGGCGACAAGTTTGCGTCCCGGCACGGGCAGAAGGGTGTGATCGGCCTGATCACCCCGCAGGAGGACATGCCCTTTACCGAGTCCGGGCTCACACCCGACCTCGTTATCAACCCGCACGCCATCCCGAGCCGCATGACGATAGGGCACATGCTTGAGATGATCGGAGGAAAGGTCGGCGCGCTCGAAGGGCGGCGTGTCAACGGCACGGCTTTTTCGGGAGAGCGGGAAGAGGATCTCCGCGCGTCCCTGAAGAAGCAGGGCTTTGCACATACCGGCAGGGAAGTCATGTACGATGGGATCACGGGAAAGAGGTTTTCTGCAGACATCTACATGGGCGTGATCTACTACCAGAAGCTCTACCACATGGTCTCTTCGAAGATGCATGCCCGTTCGCGCGGCCCTGTCCAGGTGCTCACCCGCCAGCCGACAGAAGGGCGGGCACGGGAAGGAGGTCTCCGGTTTGGTGAGATGGAGCGGGATGTCATGATCGGCCACGGTGCAGCAATGGCCCTCAAGGAACGGCTCCTCGACGAATCCGACAAGGTACAGGAATACGTCTGTGCACGCTGCGGAATGGTGGCGATGCTCGACCGCAAGTCCAACACGACCCGCTGCCTTGCCTGCGGGGCGGAGACCGACATCTACCAGGTCGAGATGTCTTATGCTTTCAAGCTCCTGCTCGACGAGATGAAGAGCATGGGAATCGCCCCCCGCCTCAAGCTGGAGGACGTGGTCTAGGAGGAACACCAATGCCCAGCCCAAAGAGAATTGGAAAGATAGAATTCGGACTCCTCTCACCCAAGGAGATCCGCACGATGAGCGTGAGGAAGATCATCTGGGCAGACACGTACGATGACGACGGATTCCCCTATCCCCAGGGCCTGATGGACTTGAACCTCGGTGTGATCGACCCGGGCCTCCGCTGCAAGACCTGTGACCAGAAAGCCAGTGACTGCCCGGGGCACTTCGGCCACATCGAGCTTGCAAAACCCGTCATACATGTTGGTTATACACGGTTGATCCGGAAACTGCTCAGGGTAACCTGCCGGAGTTGCAGCAGGCTCCTCCTCTCACCCGAAGAGATCGAGAAGGTCGTCGGAACCGAGGACGATCTCACCGGGGACGTCCTCTCCGAAAAGGACATCAAGAAGGAGCGGGTCTGTCCCTACTGCGGTGAACAGCAGCTGAAGATAAACTTCGAGAAACCGACGACGTTCTCGGAGATCATCATCGAGGATGGGAAAAAGATTGAGCACAAGCTCACCCCGGCAGACATCCGGGCGAGACTCGAGAAGATCCCTGACGAGGACCTGAGGCACCTTGGCATTAACCCTGATGTGGCCCGGCCGGAATGGACGGTCCTCACTGTCCTGCCCGTCCCGCCCGTCACGATGCGCCCATCCATCATCCTCGAAAACGGCCAGAGGTCCGAGGACGACCTCACCCACAAGCTCGTTGACATCATCAGGATCAACCAGAGGTTCAAGGAGAACCAGGATGCCGGGGCACCCCAGCTGATCATCGAGGATCTCTGGGAACTCCTGCAGTACCACGTCACGACGTACCTGGACAACGAGGTCGCCGGTTGTCCTCCCGCGCGGCACCGGAGCGGGAGGCCGCTCAAGACGCTCTCCCAGAGACTGAAAGGAAAGGATGGACGGTTCCGGGGGTCACTTTCCGGGAAAAGGGTCAATTTCTCCGCAAGAACGGTCATATCCCCCGATCCCAATTTGAGTGTCATGGAGGTGGGAATACCCCTCGCCGTTGCAAACGAAATGACCCTTCCGGTCACTGTTACGCCCTACAACATCGAGGAACTGAGGCAGATGGTGCGGAACGGTCCGGTCAGGCGCTCGCTCTCCCAGCCCTGTGGTGCCAATTACGTGATTCGGCCCGATAAAAGGAGAATGAGGCTCGCGGAGGGCAACCTCGAGACGGTTGCCGAGATGCTCGAGCCGGGCTGGGTCGTGGAACGCCAGATAAGGGATGGCGATATCGTGCTCTTCAACCGGCAGCCGTCCCTGCACCGGATGAGCATCATGGCCCACCGTGTGAAGGTGATGGATGGCAGGACGTTCCGGTTGAACCCGGCAGTCTGCCCGCCGTACAACGCTGATTTCGACGGCGACGAGATGAACCTGCATATCCCCCAGACGGAAGAGGCAAGGGCCGAGGCGGCAATTCTCGTTGCGGTCGAAGAGAATATCCTCTCACCAAGGTTCGGCGGACCCATCATCGGTGGCATCCATGATCACGTCTCCGGCATATTCATGCTCACGAACCAGCTGAAGTGGCATACCAAGCAGGAGGCACTCTACCTGCTGAAGAACATCGAGATAGAACATCTTCCCCCCCCGGGAATGGTCAAGGATGGTGTCCCTTACTGGAGCAACAAGCAGATCTTCTCGATCGTTCTCCCGAAGGAACTGAACATGGTGTTCCGGGCGAGTTCATGCCAGAACTGCGAGACATGCAAGCGGCAGGAATGCGACCGGGACGCATACGTCCGTATCATCGACGGAAATCTCGAGTCAGGAACGATCGACAAGAAGGCGATCGGAGCCTTCGACGGCCAGATCGTGAACCGCATCATCCGGCAGTATGGCATGAAGAGGGCAGCAGACTTCATCGACGATATAACTCACCTTGCCATCAGGGCAATCATGATGAACGGGTTTTCGTTCGGAATCGACGATGAAGACCTTTCCAAGACAGAGTACGGCCAGATCGAAGAAGTCCTCCGGAACGCCATAACAGACGTCCAGCGCAGGATCAGGATCTACGAGGACGGACAACTCGAGGCGATGCCGGGGCGGACACCCGAGGAGACCCTTGAGATGCAGATCATGCAGGTCCTCGGAAAGGCCAGGGACCGGACCGGTGAAATTGCAGGCCGTCACCTGGGACTTGGGAACAGTGCCGTCGTGATGGCAGTCTCGGGTGCAAGGGGGTCCATGCTGAACCTGACCCAGATGGCAGGGTGCGTGGGCCAGCAGTCGGTGCGTGGGGAGCGTATCATGAGGGGATACGATGACCGTACCCTCCCCCACTTCAGGAAGGGAGACCGGGGAGCAGCAGCCCATGGCTTCATCTCACACAGTTACAAGTCAGGGCTCAACCCGACGGAATTCTTCTTCCATGCCATAGGTGGTCGCGAAGGGCTGGTGGACACTGCGGTCAGGACATCCCAGAGCGGGTACCTCCAGAGGAGAATGATCAATGCGCTCCAGGACCTCAAAGTGGCGTATGACGGCACGGTACGGACAACAGGTGGCCGGATCATCCAGTTCTGCTACGGTGAGGACGGGACAGATCCCATGAAGAGCAGTTTCGGCGATCCGGTCGACGTCAAGGGGATCGTGGAGAGTATCCTCAAGGAGGAGGTGTGAAATGCAGCCCGAATTCGAAGAGGCAATCACGGCTGCAGAGCTCCCTGAAAAAACGAAGGAACAGCTCCGTACATACCTTGCTGACCGCGATATCACGAGGGAACAGTTCGACACGATTCTCGACCGCGTCATCAGGGAATACGCAAATACCCGGATTGAGGCGTGCGAGGCGGTCGGAATCATTGCAGCCCAGTCAATCGGCGAACCGGGGACACAGATGACCATGCGGACGTTCCACTATGCAGGAGTGGCAGAGATCAACGTCACACTGGGTCTGCCCCGGCTCATCGAGATCATGGATGCACGGAAAGAACCCAGCACTCCTACAATGACAATCTACCTGGAGGGAGAGTACGCAACCGACAGGGATCGTGCCCGGGAGGTGAGCTGGCAGATCGAGGCAGCACCGCTCCACGAGTTCGGGGATATCGTCATCGATATGGAGAACATGCAGATCGTCGTCCAGCTCAACACGCAGGTCTGCGAAAAGCGGAGGATTGCAGTCTCGGACATCATCGATAGTGCACCCCGCAAGATCAGGGACAGGCGCCATTACCGTGACTTCGAATGCGAGGTAGACGAAAACAATGCCACCATGATCTTCTCCCCCAAGGACAGGGAGAGCTACCAGAACCTCTTCCAGCTTGCCGAACACGTGCGCAACGTGATTGTGCAGGGTATCGACGATATCGAGCGGGTCGTCGTCCGCAAGGAGAGCGGGGAGTATATCCTTTATACTGAAGGCTCCAACCTTAAGGACGTGTTTGAAGTTGAGGGTGTGGATACGACGAGAACCCGCACCAACAACATCAGCGAGATAGCCCAGGTCCTGGGTATCGAGGCAGCACGGAATGCAATAATCCATGAGGCCCTCTCGACGCTGAGCGAACAGGGTATCCTCGTCGATGTCCGGCACATCATGCTCGTTGCCGACATGATGTGCATGGAGGGGGAGGTCAAGCAGATAGGCCGCCATGGGATTGCAGGAGAAAAAGAGAGTGTCCTCTCCCGTGCTGCGTTCGAGGTCACCGTGAACCACCTCCTTGACGCTGCAATTGCCAACGAGGTTGACGAGCTCTCGGGAGTGACCGAGAACGTGATCGTCGGTCAGCCCATCCAGCTGGGTACCGGCGACGTGAAACTCATTGCAAAACCACTCAAACTAGGAGAATCATAATGGATTTTAATGCCTCTTTGCGAAGAGCCATAAAAACGGGAAAAGTTCTGCTCGGACAGAACGTGACAGCGCAGTGTATTGAGAGCGGATCGGCCCGGATGGTCGTTGTCGCCCGGAACTGCCCGGAAAAATTTCTGGAAATGCTGAAATCCAGGGAAAACCTTTTCGTTCACACGTTTGACGGGTCAAGCGTGCAGTTGGGGAAGGCATGCGGAAAGCCTTTCATGGTGAGTGCGCTCGTCGTTGTCGATCCCGGTGAATCCGACATTCTCAGTCTCAAGAGGGCATGACGACCATGGTCGAAGTACTCCTTAACGAAGACTGCATGCGCCTGATGTCGCAGTTCGAGAAACTGACCGGCGCAGGAAGCAGGGACTGCGTGATCGATGACCGCAACAACCGCATCATTTTTGTCATCAACCCCGGTGAAATGGGACTTGCGATTGGAAAGAGCGGTGCCAGCATCAAGAAGGCCATGGAGGTGATGGGCAAAAGGATCGAAGTGGTGGAATATGCCCAGAACCCGGAACAATTCATCAGGAACTGTTTTCTCCCGGCAAAAGTGACATCCGTGGTCTTCGAGGGGGAGGGGGATGCACAGGTTGCCCAGGTCGAGGTAAGGGAAGAGGATCGTGGCCTTGCGATCGGCAAGGAAGGGAAAAATATTTTCAAGGCAAAGAAACTTGCCCAGCGACAGCACAACATCAGTGATGTGCTCCTGGTGAATAACCAGCAGCCCTAAAAAAAGGAGATATTAAACCATTCTCCTTCCTTTTTTCGCTTTGGTATTATCCCGTTCACACCAGGGGAGCAACAGGGGGGCGAAAAATGGGCAGGACCTTACTTGTGGATATGATCCCTGCACGCCGGGTAAGCCTGAAAGAATAGAGATTCCGGGATTAAAAATCAGAGCCTGAATGATTTTTCCTGTGGGGCACCTCCTGATTCGGTTGGAGGTACTGCGCAGACAGTCCCTAAAAAAGACTGGACTTCCTTGAGATGGACAGTCACGGCCTGAAGCTTCCGGTCAAGTTCTGCGAGGTCATACTGGATGTTGCGGATATCGGTTTTGATACTCTCGATATCGAAGAATGCATCCTCGATCTCGGCTATTGCTGTCATGATGGTATTGTCAGTTTCGAGGCAACCTTCTTTCATGATGGTTCACACCATCCCCTCTCTCTTCTTTTCTGTTTAAAGTTGTCATTCGAAATTGGGTTTTGTCAATGAATGCAGGCACTTCTCCCCGCGATACAAAGGTACGGGGTGCAAATCGCGGATGTGTTATTCAAGAAAAGTTTGTTATATCGGACGGGCCTGGAGGGATTCGAACCCCCGACATCCGGGTTAGAAGCCCGGCGCTCTATCCTGGCTAAGCCACAAGCCCAAGGGATATCTCCCTGTCCATTACTTATTTCGGGGGAATGGTAATTAATCGTTCTTTTGGACACACCCGATCCCGCACCGGCATGGTCATGCAGCGCGGACTGGGAAAAAGGAGCGGAAAAAAAGGGGGACGAAATCAACCCGCATGGTAACACGCGGTTTTCATGACATCGACGACGATGGGACGGGTAAAGCCCTCGACGGTCACACTCTTCACCGTTGAAGCCCCGATGCATTTCACCTTGATGCGGGCAGACATCCTCTCCCTCTCCTCGTAATGGAGACCATGGGAGTACTCCATGATTCTCTTCATGGTGATGTTGAGGGAGAGAACCTCGACGACAATGCCGGTATCCCCGGGCGAGAGATCTTCCAAATCAACGGATGTCATGAACACGAGTTCCCCCGGGCTGATACCCGCGAGGGTGACGACATTATGGGTGCTCTGGAGTTCCAGTGTCCGGGCCTTGCCCTCCCGCAATTCCCTTATAATCTGGGGGGAGATC
Source organism: Methanolinea sp. (assembly GCA_030019395.1). GTDB lineage: Archaea > Halobacteriota > Methanomicrobia > Methanomicrobiales > Methanospirillaceae > Methanolinea_A. The sequence continues at coordinate 25,515 of JASEES010000014.1, forward strand.
CCGGTTAAAGCATAGCACTGCATCGTGATCACCCATACATCGGCAGATGCTCTTTCTTGGGCATCGTCTCGGCCGACTTGACCTGTTCAGCCAGTTTCTGCATCGTAGACTCTATCTCTTCCGCCTGTTCGATCAGGGGCTGTACATCGAGGTTCATGCCGTACATCTTGTTCAGGACCTCGATCGTTGCTGCTGATGCCCGCGGATCAGGAGCATTGATCGTCTCGCCGAGGAGCCCAAATGCAGGAATGTTCCGGATCTTGCACTCCGTGAGGATGCTGCTGGCAATACCGGATATGCTCCCTATGGGCAGGACAATGGTTGAGTCCTGGATGCGCTGGAGCGCCTCTTCGCTGCTGGCCACTCCAAAGACCCTTTTTTCGGGTTCGTTCGTGATGATGCCCGCAATAGTGACCACCTCCCTGACGGCGAAAGGCTCAAGCCAGTCCATTATACCGTTGGCGACTTCGTAGCAGATCATGGGGTGTATGGGGATATCTGCAACGATCGCGGAGATGTTGCCCTTCTCGTAGACCCGGACAGGAACGTTGATGACTCCCTTGTTCATCATCGCAAGCGGCGGGAAGTACTTGCTGTTGATACTGCCGATCTGCTCGAAATTCAGCTGGTCGACCATGTACTGGAGTGCGATGCTTCCGACCAGTCCGCTGCCGGGAAAACCCATGAGAACAGTTGATCCCGGCCCCGAAAGGGACCGCGAATATATCTTTATGTCTGGTTTGGACTCTGGCGACATTAGCTTAACATATTTCATCCCCCCTAAAAAGTATTATGCAAGAGTATCCTGTTAAAAGGGGTTATTACCGGGATCTGCCCGGTTCAATTGCCAGGTCGCTCCGGGACTGTTTCGGGGTGGAACCCGTCAGAGTTGGAGACCATTACCAGATCTCTTACGGTGCACTCGAGCTGCTTGATGCAGCCCCGGGAAAGGACGGCAAAACACTCGTGGTGCACACGGAGTCTGACATCGGTGCACCAGACGAGGTTATACTCGATACGAACAAGCGTTTCCGGGCATTTCTCGACGCAGTTACGGGGTATTCAACAAAGGAAAGGGTAAAACGGGCAAAGAGCGTGGAGACAGAGTAGGGATGGTCCCCCTACTCAAAGATGATTGCCGGCTTGAGCGGAAGGGCCAGCTTTGCCCGGGGGTGCGCTGATTCATCCGCATCCACGATGGTCACCGGGACGCCTGCCTCTTTCTCGATGAAGTCCCGGGCCGAGAGGAAAACGGCCTTTTCATCGAGCTTTCCGGCAAGGTACTGTTCCACGATCGCGGGGGGAAGGCGGTGGACGAGGCTGGTGCACTGTTTTATCGTTTCTACGGCGGTTTTTCCCATTTTCCGGACTTGCTCGTCCTTCATGATATCCCGCATAACGGCATTCCTGTCATCTGCCCGGGCAACCCTTGAAAATATGTCACGTTTCCAGGCAGGTGCTATGCATAGTGAAAGCGACGAGGGGGTGGCCTGGAGGACTTTTTGAATCGACTCGATATCCTCGATGGTCCTCATCAGCAGCTCTTCGGCCAGCTCGAGGTCCCCGTTCATTTTTGCCTGTTCGGGCACGGGCCATTGCGCATAGGACACGAGACCCTTGCCCCCTGACTCCTTCCAGAGTTTTTCGCACGTGAAAGGGATGACTGGTGCCATGAGACGCATCCAGACTGATGCAAGTTCATGGAGAGCTCCCCCTCCGGGCGTGCCCGGAACGAGCCGCCTCCTGTACCACTTCAGGTCAGATTCGATGGCAAAGAATGCTTCCTGCAGTGCCTGCCGGGTCTGGAACCTTTCGAGCGCTTCAGTCGTTCTTTGTATGTGCTGCTGGAGGCGGGATACCAGCCACGCGTCTGCCACGCTCATGGTCCGGGGTGCATCGCGGCTCTCCATGATGGTATTGTAGAACCTTTCTATCTGTTTCCTCGTTGAGGAGACCAGCTCGTTCCTCCAGTCGAAGTCCTGCCAGGGTTCAGCGCTTCCGACGAGAAACATGCGGACCGTGTCTGCGCCGAACTCCCTGACTGCATCCTCGAGGAGGAAGACGTTGCCTTTCGAAGAGGACATCTTGGCCCCGTTGAGGAGACCCATTCCAAAGACAACCATTCCCCTTGGAAGGCAGGTCCGGGGAAAGATAGCCACATGGTGGAAGAGCTGGAAGGTGAGGTGATTGGAGATGAGGTCCTTGGCTGAAAACCGGTAATCGTAGGGATACCAGTAGCAGAACTCTCTCCTCATCTGGACAAGTTTCTCCCTGCGGGGATGATCCGGGCATTCTTTTCCCAGGAAAAGGTAATCGAAGACACCGGGTGTCAGTTCCTCCGGTGAAAATTCCTTCAGGTGATGGGCAATCGTGTAATAAGCCATGTAGATTGTGGAATCGCTCAATGGTTCAATGAGCCAGTCGGGATCCCATGGCAGACGTGTCCCGAGACCAACCCGGCGCGTGCAGGCCCAGTCCTTCAACCAGCTGACCGTCCGCTCGAATTCTGCCCGCACTTCCGGAGGGACGAGCGTCATGTCCTCAAGGTGCCTGCTCACCAGAGCCTTCCAGGCAGGATCGCTGTACTCGAGGAACCACTGATCGTGAAGGATCTTGACGAAGACCTGATTGCCACAGCGGCAGACAACAGGCCGGGTATCGAACTCGTACATGTACCGGGAAGAATCGTTCTCGATCAACAGTGCAGCCACGCTCTCCCGCGCTTCCCGCACCGTCTGCCCTCCCAGTTCCGGCAGGAGACGACCCGATGTAAACTCCGCGGAGTAAACCTGCTGTGTGATCTCGTCCATCCGTGGATCATCCTGGCTGGAGATACCGGCTTTCTCGACTGCATCTTTGGCCGGGAACTCGCCGTAACCGGGAACCGTGATAAGTCTCACCGGCCTGATGTGTGCATAGAGGCCCTTTGACTGGAGGTCACGGAGGGCAATGTAATCGAATGGCGCATGTGCGGGAACACTCATAACGAGGCCCGTTGCCATCCCCGGGTCGACAAATTTTGCAGGGAGAATCGGGACATTGCCACAAAGGCGGTGGGAAACGGTTTCATCGACGAGCGAAGAACCGGGAATCTCGTCCTCGACAGTAACAGTGTGGTCCTGGAACGACAGCTTCTCTGCAGCTTCCCTGCTCACGATCCATAG
>JASEES010000015.1 GCA_030019395.1 Methanolinea sp.
CATGGAAATATTTCACTTTCACTATTTTTCCAATTAAAATGATATTGTTGATAATCTCCTTTTTCACATTTATTTTGGAGTAGCCGTACCTCCTTTTATAAAGGGGAACAGGAATTTCTTCAACTGTTTTTCCATTGATAATGATTTTTGAGAGAATTTCAGCATTAATCTCAAAATTGTTACTTTTCAATTCCATATCTCTGAAAACGGATTTTTTATAAAGGCGGAAAATCGGGCTGATAGCGGTAATCCTTTTTCCAAGGAGAACACGATATATGAGATTTACTGACTTGCTTAAAAGAAGACGGTGAGGTTCAATATCCATGATATGCTCTTTTTCAAGGTAGGGTGAACCCGATATACAATCTGCATTCGTTTTGAAAAAATGTATTAACAAATCTTCAATGTTTTCTGGCCGGAAGGTAAGGTCAGCATCCATGCAGATGATACAATCACCACCCGAATTTTCAATCCCCGTTTTGATCGCTGCACCCAATCCCCTGTTTCTGTCATGGGAAATTAATTTCCAGTACTTTAAATCATAAGAAACTTTTTCAAGCATTTCCCGTGTATTATCAGAACTTCCATCATCAACGAATATATATTCAAATTCTACGTTGTACTTTTCAGAAATGTTTTTAACGACGGGAAACAAGTCCTCACGATAGAGATTAACATTTTCCTCCTCGTTAAAAAGCGGGATGATCAACGAGATCATGGGGACTCCAGTGTCAATTTTCTTAATTCATTCCATGATACATGAGATACAATAAATCCCACCACGAGAACAAGATACATAGAGATCATTCTGTCGGTTAATACAATGGGAACGGAATATTGAATCGGAATTCCTGATCGTTCCAGTAAAATACTCAGGGATCCTTCCATGACCCCGATGCCGAGGGGGATTTGGGAGATAAGACCAAATATTATTGAGATGCTGAAGATGATGGCAATGTCCAATGGATTAACAATAAAACCAAATGCAGCAACCACAAACCAGAGGCGGACAAATTCACAGATAAGGGAAAGGAGTGTTATGAAAAATACGATAAGCACATGACCAGGTGATATCTTCTGAAGTGAGAATGAGATACTGAACCGATCGTTATCTGTAATTTTTACAAGAACTTTTGATAAAAAGTTTACTATCCACTCGGATTTATAATAAAAGACAATCAGCATGATGATCAGAATGGCTGTGAATTGAAGTATAATAAGTGTGGAATCATCGATCTTTCTTGACACAATCAGGAGGGCACAGAAAAAAAGAATCACAATCTCAAACAGTCTCTCAAAGAAGATCATTGATATGCCATTCAGGAGATTCAGGCCGTATTTTGCCCTCATATAATATGCCTTGAACAGGTCTCCAATTTTGCCGGGGGTAATATTTGCATAAAAAAAACTTGAAAGGGTAATAATGGAAGCATCCTGCCACGATATTGGTTTTTGAAACAATAACGACAGATAATGCCATCTGTAGATTTTTATTGCAATATTGGTAATTGAAAAGGTAATTGCCAGGAAAAAATAACCGAGATTCAAAATGAAAAAGATCTTAAGGTTGTTTATGATCCCCGATGATATAATCAAATAGAATAAAATAACCAATCCGAACAGAAACAGAAAAACCTGGGCTATTTTCTTGAAATCAGCTGTTATTCTCGTCTCCCCTTCAATTAAATATTTTATATTCTTAATTTTATCTGGACATATTTGTAGCTTTTTTATTGAGATATGGAAACTTAAAAGGTTTTGACGCCCATTACACTACCACACATGCCCAACCTCACCGTCGCGGTTATCGGCCCCGGAGGGTATGCCGGTCACCTCGGAAAGAAGGGGACAGTCTCGGACATCACCTTCTATAACCAGAAGAGGGACCAGACAACTGTCACCTACGTCGAGCCGGGCCGATACCCCGAGAAGATATCCTCCCTCTTTTTCGCCGTGTCCATGGCTGATATGGCCCTCCTGATCGTTGACGAGATAACCCCGGCATTCGGGGAGTGTGTTCTCATGCTCGATGCAGCGAAGGTGGAGAAAGGGGTCCTTGTCCTCCGGAATTACCTCTCCCCCGAGCAGGTTCTCCCGCTCGTGAAGGGGACGGTCGTTGAGAACTACACGCTCGAGCCCGATGACCATAACCACGTCCGGGAGATGTTCCTTGAGGCCGCAGGAAAGCAGCCGGCCGGCGCGAAAGGGCTGAAATACGGCTCTGTCCCGGTTGACCACCACTTCCCCGTCAAAGGTGTCGGGACTGTTGTACTCGGGGGGGTGGCCGAGGGGACGATCAGGGTCCACGACGAGCTCCGGGTCTTTCCGACGAGCAGGGTCGCCCACGTCCGCTCGATCCAGAAGCATGACGAGGACGTTCCAGAAGCGACCGAAGGGGACAGAGTGGGCCTTGCCCTCAAGGGGATCGAGGCCGGGGATCTTGACCGGGGTTTTGTCCTCTCCAACAACCCCGCCCTCACCGTCTCCGGCATCCTGAACGGTCGGGCAGAACTCGTCCGTTACTGGCCGGGGCCTCTCAGGGAACAGATGGTCGTCTATTTGGGTCACTGGATGCAGTTTATCCCGGCAAGGGTCGCCTACGTGAACAACAGCGGGGACTGGAGGAGACCGGAGGTGACATTCCGGTCGGAAAAAGAACTCGTGTTTCCCCCGGGCGCCACAGTCCTCATCCACCACCTCGAAGGGGGCAAGCTCCGTGTCGTCGGGAGGATCGTACCCCGGTGAATCCCTCTCATCCGTTTTTCCATCTCCCGGCAGGCAGGCCTGCGATTGGTAAAAGGTAAAAGGTAAAAGGCTGCAGATGCCAGTATCTTCCCCTGCCAAAGGGCTCTCTTGCAATCCAGAGGGGTATCCCGGATAGTATTCGTGGGGAATTTAATGATACCCCGGGATAATAGATGAGTATGGCACTTGGTGACCTCATACCCTGGATAATCATCGGTATCCTCATCGTCATCGCGGTGGGACTGGTGCTCTATTTCGTGGGGATCTATAACCGGTTCTTCAGCCTGAAGAACTCATCGGAAGCGACACTTGGCCAGATCCGTGTCGCAATGAAGAAACGCCTCGATATGATAGAGCAGCTCCTCGGGGCAGTCAAGAGCTATGCCGCATTCGAACGCGAGACATTCGAGAAGGTGACGGCGATGCGGGCAAGCGTCGGCTCGGCCGGGCCGGGAGACCTCAACCAGATCGAGAGGGAGTCACGTTCGCTCCTCGGGCGGCTCTTTGCCGTGGCAGAGAACTACCCCGACCTCAAGACCAACAGCACCGTGATGACCCTTATGGACTCGGTCAGGGGCGTCGAGGACGAGATTGCCCGCCAGAGGTATACCTACAACAACATCTCCCAGCAATACAACACCCTCTGCGACGTCATTCCGTCAAATATCATCGCGAGGATCCTCGGTCTTTCCAAGCTCCAGTACCTTGAATTCGAAGAGGCCATCCAGACACCACCCAAAATAGCGTTCTGACCATGGCACTGACCGGAGAGAAAAGGGATCTCCTCGTCCTCGTTGCAGTAGCCCTTGCCATCGGGGCAGTGGCAATTGTTATCGCATTTTTCGTGCCTATCCTCCTCGAAGGTGACCTTGTTATCGCGGATTACAGGGCCACCCTGCAGGAGAACGGCACGTTCGGGGAGGTGTATACCTACGAGGTCAGGAGCGGCGGCACGTACAGGATGCTCTACCGCTACTGGCAGGATCCCCTCTCCGTGGAACCGCTGGAGTCACCTTTCATCCGGATCGTGGACATGGAAATTCCGCCGGGAACAGTGGGGTACATCCGGGAATCGTCGGGGAAAGTGACACTCTACCGGGACGACAACCCTGCGTACGTAAGATTCATCGAGGACAAGGCCGAGAGGAACGAGGTCGGCATCTACAATCCCGGGTATTTCCCGGCCGGGACATACACTGTCTCGTATACGTATACCCTCCACCCCCCCATCGAATATGACGCAAAAGACGCGCACCTCAACCTCCGCCTCGTCGATCGCCACATACCCTACAGGCACCTGGAGATACGCATCCCTGCCCGGTATGCCCAAGAGATCTTCCCCCATCCCCCCGGCCTTTCTGTTTCCCGGGAAGGTGAATGGGTCCGTATATCAGGAAACGTTGCAGCAGACGAGGTCCTTGGGATAGAGACACTCTTTGCACCGGCAGACAAGGATAGCCTGCCCGGGTTCCCGGTGCCCGTCGACGGTGTCAGGGCGAAAACTCTGGCTGCAAACCCCTTCTATGATATTTTTCCCCTTTATTTTGCCCGGGTGCTGTACGGCCTCGGCTTTGCGATGGTCGTCCTTACGCCCCTCCTCCTCGTCTTTTTGTACAGGAAGTACGGGACGGAGAGGGAATTTACGGTCCCGGAGTACCTGAGTTTTACCCCCGATCCGACGATGAAACCATGGGCAGTCAACCTCCTTTTCAAGGGAGACCCCATGACATTTGACGAGGACGGGTACTTTGCGACCCTCCTCGACCTCCACCGGAAAAAGATGATCACAATCCAGGAAAAGCCCGATGGAAAGGGGGTCAGGATCACGGTGAACCAGAAGACTGCACCTGACCCGTACGAACAGAGGGTGCTTGACTTTCTCCAGGAAATCGGAGAAGAGGGAACAGTTGATTCAGAAGCTCTCCAGAATACCGTTGCACGTGCCCGGAGTGACACGACGGCCGAGCGGATGATCCTCAGGTACCAAAAAGACCTGCTATCCGTGACCCGGAAATCCGATCCCCGCCTGGTCGCCCGCTACATCGTGGATGGCAGGGACCATATCTTCCCCCTCCTCTTTGTGGCGGTTGCGCTCTGTGCCGTCTCGATCATAGCCCTGATTGTCACACCGCAGCTATCGTCGTTCCTTCTGCCTGCAGTTCTCCTCTTTGGAGCGATGATCGTCCAGTCAGGAATTGCCCTTGCATTCCCGTCGACGCTCTTTGGCCACTGGAAGGACGACCGTTACCGGGAGAAACTGCAATGGGATGCGTTCGCCCGTTTCCTCTCGGACCTTGCCCTCATCCGGCAGTATGCACCGGCAGATATCTCGATGTGGGGAGAATGGCTGGTGTATGGCACGGCGCTCGGTGTGGGGGACAAGGTCGAGAAAGCGATGAAGGACCTGCACGTCTCCCTGCCGGAAGCAGGTATCCCGCTTGCAAGCGGCCTGAACGCGGCCTTTATCCCGGTACTTGCCTTCAGTCCCCCGTCCCGCGGGGGGAGCGGCGGTGGTTTCGGCGGGGGGTCTTTCGGAGGCGGCGGTGGTTTCGGAGGCGGAGGGGTGGGAGGGAGATGATGTATCCCTGCACCCCTTTCCGGAGAGTGTCACATGCAGTGCATTGAAGGACGTCCCGGCCGGGTCTTTGTCCTCCGTATCGATCACGGGGAAGACCTCATCCGGGCACTCGAGACGTGCGTTGCGGAAAAGAACATCCGCTGCGGTTTCATCCAGGTGCTCGGTGCCGTCAGGTCGGCCCATCTGGTAACCGGGCCGGAGGAACCGGTCCTCCCCCCGGTCCCGCACCGCGAGGACATCCGGGACGGATGGGAAATCGTCGGGATCGGGACAATCTCGTGGAGCGACGGCAATCCCCATGTCCACCTCCACACAGCAACCGGAAGGGGGCTCAGGGCGTTGACAGGGTGCATGAGGGACTCGGCTGACGTGTACATCGTTGTCGAAGCAGTCATCTTCGAGGTCGGGGGGATAGAGACCGGGAGGTTCCCGGACCCGCTCACGGGGCACTCCCTCCCCGACCATGTCTCCCCGGACTAAAACGATGAGGAAGAGACAGCCGCGTTTCCTTCCGGTGAGCAGAAAAGAGGCAGCGCGGCTCCGTATCGACCAGTTCGATATCATCATCGTGAGCGGCGATGCCTACGTCGACCACCCCGCGTTCCCGACAGCCCTTATCGGGCGTGTTCTCTGGGAAGAGGGGTATTCCGTCGGGATCATCCCCCAGCCTGACTGGAAAGGCAGGGACGATTTCCTCGCTCTCGGAGCCCCACGCCTCTTCTTCGCGGTTGCACCGGGCAACTGCGATTCCATGGTGAATAACTATACTCCTGCACGGAAGAGGCGGTCAGAAGACGTTTACTCGCCGGGCGGGAAACCCCGCCGTCCTGACCGGGCCGCCCTCGTCTACTCCGACAGGCTGCACGCACTCTTCCCGGATGTGCCCATCGTTCTCGGCGGGATAGAGGCATCCCTCCGCCGGTTTGCACACTACGACTACTGGTCCGACAGGGTCCGCCAGTCAGTCCTCGCCGATTCCCCGGCGCATCTCCTCGTCTTTGGCATGGGCGAGCAGCAGTTGCGGGAAATCGCACGCAGGCTGGCCGCCGGGGAAAAGATGGGAGAAATGCCCCCCATCCCCGGGACCGTCGAGAAAGTCCCCCTCCCGGATCTCGATCCGGAAAGATATCCCGGGCTGCTCGAGATACCCTCCTATACCGCGGTAAGGGAGGATAAGGAAGCGTATGCACGGGCATTTGCCCTCCATTACCGGGAGCAGGACCCCCTAAGGGGAAGACCCGTCATGCAGAGGCACCCCAAGTGCATTATCGTCCAGAACCCGCCCGCACCGCCCCTTCCGACACCGGTCCTGGACGCGGTTTACGAGCTTCCTTTCACGAGGGAAGCCCACCCGGCATATGATCAGCCCGTCCCTGCACTGGAACCGGTCAGGTTCTCGCTGACGAGCCACCGCGGGTGCTTCGGGGGGTGTTCCTTCTGCGCGATCACCCACCACCAGGGCCGGATCGTTCAGAGCAGGAGCATCGAATCGCTCGTCCGGGAAGCGACACGTCTGGCGTCCCTGCGTGGGTTCTCCGGGGTAATCACCGATGTCGGGGGGCCGACGGCAAACATGTACGGCATGGGATGTGCCCGCTGGCAGACGGCAGGGGCCTGCCCGGACAAGAGGTGCTCTCCGGCGTGTCCCTCCCTCTCTGTCTCGCACTCCCGCCAGAAAGAGCTCCTCGCCCGTCTCCGCCAGGTCCCGGGAATCAGGAAGGTATTCATAGGATCCGGGATACGGCACGACCTCCTCGTTGCCGATTCGTACTCGCTCCTCCCGGACCTCTGTGCCCACCACGTCTCCGGGCACCTCAAGCTGGCCCCGGAGCATGTCTCGCCCCATGTCACGGACCTGATGGGAAAACCCCGGGCAGATATCTTCACCGCGTTCGTGGCTGCTTTTGAAAAGATCCAGGAGGGAAAGAAGAAACGGCAGTACATCCTCCCCTACTTCATGTCGGGACACCCGGGATGCACGGTGGCTGACATGGTTGCCCTCGCGGAGTTCATGCGCGACCACGGTTTCCGGACGGAACAGGTCCAGGACTTCACCCCGACTCCCATGACAGCCTCGACCTGCATGTACCACACGGGACTCGACCCGTTCTCCCTTGAACCGGTCCACGTTCCCCGGGGGAGGGAAAAGGCAGTCCAGCGGGCACTCCTCCAGTACTGGGAACCACGGAACCAGCCTCTCGTCCGGGAAGGCCTCCTCATGGCAGGAAGGGCGGATCTCATCGGAGACGGCAGGAAATGCCTCGTTCCCGCCGTGTCCGCGCCCGGATACAGGAAAGGGAAGGGAAAGGTCACTCGACCTGCTGGTCGATCCCCTCGTTGACGCAGGGGATACACCGGGCCATCTTTTCGTCAAAGATCCGGTATGCATTTGCAAGGACCGAGGAGTTTGAGATAAGCCCTGCAATGAGGATGACCTCGAGGATCTCCTCGCGCGTTGCACCTTTCTTGGCAGCAGCCTGCATGTGGTAACTCGTGCAGTGCTGGCACCGGAGTGCAGCTCCCACAGCCATGCTGATGAGCTCCACGTACTTGGGATCGAGGGAACTTGTCCGCGTCACGGCCCCCTTGTACAGGAGGTGCGAGATGAGCACCTCGGGTCTCTCAGCCATCCGCTTGAAGATCAGGGGAGCCCGGCCGTACTCGGCCTCGATGTTGTCCATCCACTCCCGTGCGGTCTCTTCCCCTCCCCGCGTGACGATCTCCTTAAGAGTCTGTTCGAATTCCACGAGGTCATCGGTTGCCATAGTCGTCGGCATACATATCCACTGCACCCCTATTTGAGGGTGATGGAAGGGCGCGATGAGTGCAAAAATATTCGCAGTTTTCAACAGGTTTTTCCATTATGGTGACGCATTTTTCTCTCGGTCCGGATATGATATACCGGCCAGGAAGAGAGATATGATAAAAAGGAGTCTTTTTCAACACTCCCTGTGCCTCGTGCTTGCCATCGCGCTTCTTTTTTGCGCAATAGGCCCGGTCCAGGCACAACCGCAGAGTAGCGTAAAGGGAAAAACCACTGTATTTTCACCATATTCCCTGTCGAAGACGGATAAAACATTTTCCAGGGACATCCCCAAGAAGATGGAACCCCTTCCCGTGCAAAAGGACGTAAGCGCCCGTAACCCTGTTCCTGTGGGGCATGCCGGCCCTGTTTCACCGGACGGAAATGTTTCCCCCCGGAACGGGACCCCCCTCGACCAGCGGGTGAAAGACAGGGTTTTGAAAAACTTAACACCGGTGCGACAATTCATCAAAGGAGAGGGAACGGTGGTCTTCGTCAACCTCGAGGGTGGTTTTTTCGGGATCGTTGCGGATGACGGTTCCCGGTACCTGCCTGATACACTGCCGTCCTCCTGCAGGGCAGAGGGCACCCGCGTATCCTTCAGGGGTTTTCTCCGTCAGGATGTCTCCACCATCCAGATGTGGGGAAAACCACTCCGTATCGTATCAATCCAACCCCTGGGAGAAGAGATAACAGCCGAGGGAACAATCCGGTACGTTGACCTCGAAGGGGGATTCTATGGCATCGAATCCTCGGACGGGACGCATTACCTGCCCCTCAATCTCCCGGAAAATTACCGGATCGATGGCCTTTTGATCGCGTTTTCAGCCCGGACATCTCCCGATACCCCGACAATCCAGATGTGGGGAATACCCGTCACGATCCTTTCCATACGAGCGCAGTCGCAATCAGGCGGATGGACCCGGAGCGCCCTGAATGGCGCCTGGACACTGGAATCAATCGCGCGGGAAGGAGTCCTGACACCTGCAAACCGTCAGAAGGAAGTAACAGCGGTCTTTGACGGAAAAGGCAACGTGAGCGGGACATCGGGCTGCAATCTCTACTCTGCACCCTGTTTTGTGGATGGGCATACCCTGAAAATCGGGAAGGTAACCTCCACGATGATGTACTGCCCTGACGTCTCCCGCCAGTTCCTCAGGCAGGAGACGATCTACTACAACCTCCTCGAACAGGCGGCATCGTGGGAGATCAGGGACACATCCCTCGTGATCCGGGATGCCCAGGGCAGGGAGATCCTCGTGTTCGGGAGGCAGGCTGCCAGGGAACCCGCACCCCTCGTCGAGTTCTGGAGAACGGGAGGTTTTGCCGGCATGAACGACCATCTTGCCATTTTCTCCGATGGAACTGCAGTCCTCGAGAGGAAGGAGTACAGGAGCAATTTCACTCTCTCCCGGGCGCTCCTCGAGTCCCTTGAAGCGGATCTCGCTGCATTGGGCTTCGACACACTTGCTCCCTCCTACCGGGCACCTCCCGGAAGTGCCGATTACTTCACGTACAGGATCACGTACCAGGGAAAAACCGTCACCGCCGATGACGGGGCAGTTCCTCCAGCCCTTCTCCCCCTCATTTGGACACTGACGCGGCTTGTTTCCGGGAACGGACCGGATGACATCATCCCCCCGGCATTCCGTTAATCCCGGAAAATTCCTCTTTTTTCGATCAAAACCGATACACCCCGGCGCACTCCCGCCTGGAGGCGCATCTTTTATCAGTGGCCAGCATCCAGTCTCTGTGTAAGGACGTGGATTGAATGAGACGCGGGAATACCTGGGCTGTCCTCGCCCTGACAGGCATCATGGGACTAATGATCCTTGCAGCCGGTTGCCTTTCACCGGACGTTCTCCTGCCGGAACAGAGGCAGGGAGGGGAGATACCGCCGACGGCAGTGCCGACCGAAAGTACCTATCCCTCCGGGGCAGGGGGAGAACCTGTTCCGGGGGTGGCGCAGGCATCACCCGATGCGGGAAGCCCCCAGCATTTCGTCGCAACACCTTACGGGTACGTCCTCACCCGTCCCGTCTCCGGAACCCGTCTCTCCATCATCGAGATTAAGGAGGAGACAGACGAGACCGGGCAGAAGTACCTCACAGGGAAGGTAAAGAACGAGGAACAGGTCACGCTCAACCACATCACTCTCCAGTTCAACCTCTACAACGCAAACGGCAACCTCATCGGGAACACGTACGCAAGCGTCAACTCCCTCGCCCCGCAAAAGACGTGGAAGTTCACGACCCAGCCATTCCCGCCGAGAGATTACCACCATTACGAGATGGCAGAGATCTTCATCGCCTGAAAAAGGGGGATTGAATTTTTTTCTGGCGAACCCCTTCAGAGGACGATGTTTGTCTCGGAGAATGGTTTTATCCGCAGCAGGATGTAGTCCCGCATCCGCGAGGGTGAAACGGTTGCAAGGTCCCCGATCGTGGTTCCTTCATCGATCACGAGCTTCCTGATCACCGGCGCGAACGTATCGTAGGGAAGCTTGACCCGGAGGCCCTGCATCTGGACAGTGATGGGCGTCGGGGAGAGGACCTCGTGGATCTCCTCCACGTTCTCCGCGATGATGTCCATCAACCGTGCCGGTGAGATGGAGAGGGGATCGCGGGCAAGATCCTCCCGCCGCTGGTCGAGAACGCGGGTAATTTCCCCGACGACCTCCTCCAGCTTCCCGATCTCCTCTGATTCCTTGGTCCTGTGCATGAACCGGCCGATACCCCCCACGTACCCCTCGACCGGCGGGTCGATGATCCTGCGGAGCGCTTCGGTTGAGGGACCGCCGCACAGGACGATCGGGACATCGATCCCCCTGCGGAGCACAGGGAACTTCCGCTCGATGCAGGTCTCGAAATCCCCGAGGAGGTATACCGCAAGGTCGTGCTCGTTGATGACGTCCCTCTCCTCGTCGTTTAACTGGGCTATCCTCTTGCCGAACCCCCGTGCAAGCCCGACCATGTTGGTCTTGGCCCCGAACCTGCGGATATACTCGGCAACATCGCACGAGGCATGGGGGAGATGGTGGATCTCAAGCGACGGGGTGACCACCGCGATCTCCGTGCCGACGAGGGGGGAGGGCGTGACTTCGCCGGTGAGGGGCTTTCCGATCCGCCTGATGAGCTCGATATCCTCCCGCGGGACGAGTGCCTGGAGAACAATCTCCTGGGCAATCACGTGTTTCTGGATGATATAGCCCCCAAGGTCCTCGATGAGGTCGATGATCTCGTCGTGCCTGTAAATCCCTCCCTTGTAGGTCACCGGGACATGGGTCATCCTTCCACCCCCATGAGGGCGAACTTCTGCCTGACGAGATCCTCGATGTCATCGGGGAGGGTATCCTCGCTTGCGACCAGGTAGAACCTGTTCCCGCCGTAATACTGCCTGCGTACCTTGAAACCCTCCGGCTGGATGACCTGGAGGACGTAGATGAGATCCTTGTAGATCGACTCGCTCGGGTCGTAGACCGGGAGATCGGCAATATCCCCCTCGCCTTCCCCGACTGAAAGGACGATGGTGAACCGGTCGGGCTGGTTAACACGCTCCTTCCCGAACTTATCCCAGAGGATGCGGAGGAGTGGAGCGAGGTACGCCTCGTCCCCGATGGAGATGGTCACGTTGGTGTCCTTCACGTTCACGTCGGCAAAGTCCCGGACACGGACGATGCCGGGGAGTTTCCGCGTCACCCCCGTGGCAACGAAGATCGGGACCTTCGGGTCGATGAAGATGTGGAGTTTCCGGATGACCCGGAGGAGATTGTGATCGAGGAGAACGACGTCGGCAATCTTCCTGTAATACTCCCTGCCCGCTGCCTCGGGACATTCCACCTCGAAATACTCCACAGCCTCCATTCACTCTCTCCGGATGAACCCTGATGCCAGCAGGGCAGAGCCAACGGCACCGATATACTGCGAGTACGGGGGGACCGTGATCGGTGTCTGGAGGAGGTCACCCATGGCCCTGACGAGGCCCTGGATGAGGGATGTCCCGCCGACCATGATGACAGGTTCCTTGATGTCCACCTCCTGGAGCTGCTGCTCGAAGACCTGCTCGGCGACACTGTGGCAGGCTGCGGCGGCCACGTCCTCGGGGGTACTCCCTGCAGCAAGCGCGTTCACGAGGCTCTGCGTCCCAAAAACGATGCAGTAACTGTTCATCGGGACTTTCTGCGAGAGCCCTTTCATGGCGAGGGGCCCGAGTTCCGTGATGTCCACGCCGAGACGTTTCGCGGTCATCTCGAGGAACCTCCCACTCGCGCCCGCGCAGATCCCGCCCATCGTGAAGGTACCCGGTATCCCGTCCTGGACGCTGATGGCCTTGTTGTCCATCCCCCCGATATCGATCACGGTCGAGGGACCGTGCTGGCTGTCTGCGAGGAAGACGGCGCCCTTCGAGTTCACCGTCAGTTCCTCCTGGATGAGGTCGGCCTTGAGGTGTTCGCCGACGAGGAACCTGCCGTAACCTGTGGTCCCGATTGCCTGGATCTCGTCGCGGGATATCCCTGCCGCGGAGAGGGCCTCCGAGACGGCGTTCTCTGCACTCTCGATGACACCCGTCGTGGGGAGCCATCCCGTGCCGATGATCCTGTTGTCCTTCATCACCACAGCCTTGGTCGTGCTCGACCCTGAATCGACTCCCATCGTGATGCCTTCCTGGACTTCCCTCGCAAGGAGGGCCCTGCGGCGTGCGATCGTCGTGAGGGCCTCCATCCGCGTGAGGAGGGTTCCCGATGTGGTCCGTTCGGTAAACGAGTAACTGACAACAGGGAGCCTTGACTTTTCGTGGATGAACCGGCGCAGCTCGTTCCTCACGATGGCGGCCTCGGCGCACCGGAAACAGGTCGCAATGAAGACCGCGTCAGCCTCGACACGCCCCTCGACGAGGGCCTTTGCCCGGGCAATCGCAAGCTTGAGGTCAGGGCTCCTGACATCGAGCCCGAACTCGGAGAACGACTGGCGTATGTCTGCAAGTTTCAGGTCGGGGAAGAAGATCTCGGCATCCACCGCCGCTGCAGCATCGTTGATCTCCTTCTGGACACCGCTGTACTCGGGGCCGCAGGAGAGCTGGGCAATCCTGACGCGTGTCATGCCCGGCCTCCCGGCAGTGAATCGAGAAATCGTTTAATTGCAGCCACGAACTCCACTCCCTCCTCCTCGTTCGCGGGATATTCGAGATCGAGAACGGGGATGCCCTTCTTCCGGATGAGGAACATGAGGAGCTCGTTTGTCCGGGCACACCCCATGCATCCGAACGAGAAGTCTGCGTTGTTCACGATGATGGCAGCCTCGGCGCGGTCGAGCAGCGGCCCGTAGAGTGACATCCTCCCCCTGACCCCGGCCGGAACCTCGACGGCAGCCCACCTGAGCCCTTTTTTGGGGTCCTCCGGGGTGATCTGGAGGGGGGGTGACTCGAGACCCGGTGTCTGGACGATCTCGCGGATCTGCATGGCGGCAGAGAGCGGGGTGTGACCGAACCGTGCCACGAGGTCCGAGAGGATGAGACTTGTGGTGGGAAAGATGAACACGTTTGCCATTGTCAGGACTCCTGCGACCCGATGATTTCTTTGAGGCGGGCAGCGTCCAGCCTCTCTCTCTTTTCCGGTACCGGGGGGCGGGGCATATCATCCGGCCTGCGGGAGGGAAGTGCAGAAAGCCCGCGGGAGATGAACCGGACAAGACCCATCTCGAACTCGTGCCCGAAGTACCCGGGACGCGCACCGCCGAGGTTTGCCCTGCACCGTCGCGGATCGCCCGGTGGAAAACCCCTGTCCTTGACAAAGATGTGGGTCGGGTCGAGCGCCCGCAGGGAATCGATGATGCGGTTTACATCCTCCTCCCTTCCGGTCACCTGGAGGCCAAAACACGTCTCCTTGATCATAACCCCCTGGGATATCTCGTAGGCCCGGATGGCCAGATCGGAAGGGGTCATCTCCGGGGATTCGACAAAGACATACTTCGTGACCGTGCCGGTCAGGAGGGGGGTATACGCTTTCATGGACTCACTTCCCTTATGAATGCAATCTCGTTTTCCTTCAGTTTGTGGAGTTTTTCAAGGTCGATGACCCGTCCGATGATGTTTGTGCCCTCGAACGGTTCGGATGTGGGGCCGAACTCGCTGTTCTCGGTTATCCTGACGCCGACGAGGCCGGAGCCCTTCCGCGAGTCGTTCGTCATGGCAAGTGTCCCCGGCAGGACGACATCGGCAGGGAGGTTTTCCGGGTTGATGTTGATGCCGGGAGGGATGGCCGGCTTGAACAGGAAGACATCCTCGAAGTGAAAGAAGAACGGTATCCTGCCCACGCGGTGCCGGTGCAGGCCCGTCAGCTTCCGGAAGATCTCGCACGAGTCCGGCGCGTGCGCATCGTCGAGGGTGATATCGATGATCTTTTCGAGGGGAACGGTTTCGAGGACGACGGAGCCCGCATCGAGGCTCTCCAGAGTTGTCCCGGGATCCTGGTCCACCACGACCAGGTCCTGGCCCTTGCCTTTTGCAGAGACAGAAATTCCCCGATTGGACGCGATCTCCTCGGCTTCCTGCAGGAACAGCCCTATCAGGTCAAAGCGGGGGGGTTCGACGCTGACGCGGAATGACTCATTCTCACGGGCGAGCCGGGCGAGTTCGATTCCGTGGGTGACCTGACCCACGAGGGTGTGCGAGGAGGACGAAGGGATGTCCCGCGTGTAAATGTAAAGGGAGCCTGTCGATTTCCCCCGTGTCCGTACCGTCACGAACCCCTCGCGCCGCGGGGATTTTACCTCGAAGGGCACTTCCGTCCCGGCCATCCTCCCGTCCTGGATGTAGGTGCTCGAGGCCCTGCCCACGACGAAACGGTCATTGGCGAGGGCAAGGAGCATGTGTTCCACGGTATCTGCGGCCTCCGTCGACTGCACTGTGCCATTGGTATATCCGTGGGCCGTGATGCGCACGTGGGTCACGATCTCCATGCCGTCCTCGAGGGGAAGAGACGCGTCGTTCGTCGTAAAAGACCTGCTCGTGTCGGCCCAGTTGACCACGGGAAACGCCTCCATCAGCCGGTCCCCTGACGTCCACCGGTCGATGAGCCCCCGGCCGGAAACGACCCTGCCGATGACACCCCCCTCTAAAGCAGCTCCATGGTCTGCGGTATGGCGGATGCGGGAAAAGATCAGGTAGGAACGGTTCGGGTCGTACCCTCCGCACCCGAGGATGAGGTCGCCCCGCTCGTACAGGTGGGGTTTCCGGGCCGGGACGAACCCCGAAGGAAATGGTCCGAAGGCAGCGGCATACCTGTCGTGCCAGTGGACAGGGAGCGGCAACCGGAGGTCGGGCGACTGGAAGAGTTCCCGGCCTGCGGGGAGGAGGTCGACGACCACTTCCCCTGCAGAGGAGATCAGCCTCATGCTGCCCGTCACGGATGACTCCCGTGCTCCGGGGCGGATCACCGCGACGTAAGAGGACCGGTCCCACCCGGGCAGGATGTCCCCAAGGGTTTCGCCTTCCCGGGCGAGGCGCTTTTCTCCATCGACGAGGAGGGAAATCATGGTAATTTCAGTTGGAAGAAGAGGTCGCCGTTCCCATGACCTCCCTCTCTTCTGCCGTGAGGGTTGCAAGGACGTCCGCGGTCCTGCCGATCGCCACGATCTTTCCTCCCCTCATGAGAGCGAGCCTGTCGCAGATGTCCCGGACGAAATCGATATCGTGGGAGACCACGATGAACGTCTCGTCCATCTCGTCCCTCGCATGCATGATGGAGTGCTTGACATCGACCTTGGTCAGGGGATCCATGGTCCCTGTCGGCTCGTCGAGAATGACCATTCTCGGCTCCCGGATCAGGACCTGGGCAAGTGCCACGCGGTGCCGTTCTCCTTCCGAGAGCTGTCCCGGGAGGCGGTCGAGGATCTCCCTGCTCTTCTCCTCCGAGAACCCTGCCATCTTGAGGGTGATGACAGCCTTCCTCATCGCGAGTTCCTTGGGAAACTCGAGGCCTATAGCATCGGTGAGGTTGTCGAGCACCGTCCTGTGCGGGTACAAATCGTATTCCTGGTGGAGCAGCCCGATATACCCCTTTGCCCGTCCCCTGTTCTCGATACCCGGTTTTGTCATATCCACGGCGTCTTCCCCGATGCGGATGATCATCTCCCCTGCCGTGGGCTCGATTATCCCTGCCATGATACGCGAGAGCGTGGTCTTCCCCGCCCCGCTCTTGCCGATGATCCCGAATATCTCCCTCTCGTAAACCTCGAACGTGACACCATTGACAGCCCGGACGACCCCCCTGTCAACAGATATGTAGCGCTTGAAAACGTCCCGGGCAATCAGGATCTCTCTTCCGAACTCCGGGACCTCGAACGTCTCCGTGTCAGAGAGATCCGCCATGAACTTCGTGATGACTTCGTCCGGGGAACCGAGCATCGCGATATTTCCGTCAACGAGAAGCATCGCCCGGTCTGCAACCGACTTTATCACCTGGGAAAAGTGGGACGTCACCACCATGCCCATGTGGTTGCGCCGGCATGCCTCTGTCAGCATCCGGTGGACGAGGTCGGCGGTCTCGGGATCGAGAGTCCCGGTCGGTTCGTCGGCAAAGAGGAGAAACGGATCCTTGGCAAGCTGGCGGGCAAGGACAACGCGCTGCTTCTCCCCTCCCGAGAGGTCCCGCGCGATGTGCATCATCCGGTGGGAGAGGCGGACCTGGTCGAGCAAATCGGCAGCACGGTTGATGGCCTTGTCCTGCGGGTAATCGATGTCGTCGAGGGCATGGAGAACGTTCTCTATCACCCTGTCGTTGCCGTAGAGCGCAAAAGTCCTCTGGAACATGATGGCGGTCCGGCGCATCAGCCGGCGGCGGAGATCCTCGTCCTTCTCGTTCCAGAGATCGATGTCCTGTGCCCGGAGAACACTGCCGCACGAGGGGCAGGGTTTTCCTGCCATGCTCCCGACCCCGATATAGGGGCAGGAATCACAGACGGCGACGTGGTAGATGATCTGCCCGGAGGTGGGGTGCTGTTCCACACCCCTGAGCAGGTGCATCAGCACCGTTTTTCCTGCCCCGCTGCGCCCGATGATACCCAGAACTTCTCCCTCACCGATCTCAAAAGAGATATTCTTCAGGACTTTTTTCCCATCAAAGTCCATGCAGAGATTTTTCACGGTGATCAGGGGGTTCATTGACAGTCCTCTTACTAGAGAATGTGGTGCGGGGTGCATATTACTTTTCATCTAACACAGTCAACCGTGCGGGTCCCGCCTGAATCGACCAGCCCCCTCACAATGCCAACCACTTCCCGCACACTCGTAACAACGTGATCGGCGGCTTCGTAAAGCTCGGGGTGCTTTTCGCCTGATTGTTCCTCGGAAAGGATTGCAACGTCCGCCGTCTTCATGGCACAGAGATCGTTGATCCCGTCACCGACCATCACGACGCAGTCATAGTCAGCCTTGAGATCCTCGACGATGCGGGCCTTCACCGTCGGGGTCGCGACCCCGAAGACGCGGTCCCGGGGGACACCGAGGTAGTCGGCCATCTTCTCGAGCTTGGCGACCCGGTCACCCGACGCGATGAAGGTCGGGACACCCATCCGGTGGAGTTCACTGATGGCATCCCGTGCACCATCGAAGGGACGCCCCCCCGTCGTGACCATGAACTCGATGCCGGACAGGGACATGTTCACGATCACCCCGCTGTTCATCGTGACCACGGACTCCTTCCTGCAGACCTGCCACACGTTCCTGATGCAGTCCTTGAGGTCGGCGACCGTGCCGTGGGGGGAATTATAGAGCGCCTCGGCCACCTCGTCGGCAGCAATCACCTTCCGGGTGCAGCTGATCCCGAATCCGACGTTATTGTTGCGCAGGTACGTCGAGAAGGGAAGGTCGTCGGGAGCCGCAATCACCTCGCGGGAATGGACATGCACGACGACGAGCACACGGTCCGGGGAGGCGAACGTGAGGCTGACCGTCTCGATACCGGGGAAAAGTTCCCCGGTCAGGACATTCTTTGCCACCCTGTATGTGTGCAGGAGGGTGCCTGCACTGTCGAAAACGACGGCAACGGACATGGATTGGAAGCGCCCCTGCTCTATATTTATCTATGGGCATGGGGCACTCTTGTACACGAGTGCCTTTCATGCTAGCTGATACCGCTGAGAAGATAAAGAGCATGGAGGTCAGGGGTGCCGGACGCATCGCCCGGGAAGCGGTGAAAGCCCTCCGTGACCACGCCGCCTCCGTGCAGGCGGAAACAGTTGCGGAATTCCGGGAGAGAATGGAAGAGGCGGCAGCACTCCTCATCTCCACCCGGCCCACCGCCGTCTCACTCCCCAACGCGGTCCATTCCGTCATGGCAACCCTCCGTCGCGATTACCCGTCCGTCGGGAGTGCCCGCGGGGAGTTCCAGCGGGCATGCGATACGTTCATCACCGGCTCTCTCCTCGCCGTAAAAAAGATAGGGGAGATCGGCGCCCGCCACATCCGTGACGGGGACGTCATCATGACCCATTGCAACTCGGAAGCGGCGCTCGCGTGCATGCTCGAGGCATGGAGAATAGGACGTGACTTTTCCGTGTTCGCAACCGAGGTGCGGCCACGGAACCAGGGTCTCCTGACGATCCGGACCCTCGAGGAAGCAGGGATCCCGACGAACTTCATCGTTGACTCCGCTGCCCGCTACTTCATGAACGAGGTCGACCTCGTCATCGTCGGTGCGGATGCCATCTCCGTCAACGGAGCGGTGGTCAACAAGATCGGGACTGCCCAGATCGCCCTTGCGGCCCACGAGGCCCGGACACGGGTGATGGTCGCAGCAGAGACCTACAAGTTCGCGCCACGGACGATCCTCGGGGAATTCATCCGGATCGAGGAGAGGGACCCGTCGGAGGTCCTCCCTCCGGACATCGCAGGACAGTTCAGGCATGTCCGTGTCCGGAACCCCGCATTCGACGTGACGCCCGCGGAGTACGTGGACCTGATCGTGACCGAGGCAGGGGCGATCCCGCCGCAGATGGCCTACATCATCATCAGGGATATCCTTGGCTGGGACATCGGGGACTTCATGCAGGGGGTCCCCGTAAACGGAGGGGAGGAGAAGGAATAGCCCGCGGGAGGAAGGAGCACTCCGGCAGGGAAAAGAGGGATATGTGAAGGGAAAACAGGGAAAGAGGAGAAGGAATGGAGATCCACTTTACGAAACTGCACGGGAACGGGAACGATTTCATCCTCATCGATGAGTACGAGAGGACCGTGATTCCCGACGAGATGAAGGCAGAGTTTGCCATGCTCTTTTGCGACCGGAGATTTGGCATCGGGGGAGACGGCGTCCTCTTCCTGTCCCGGTCGGACAAAGCCGACCTGAAAATGCGCCTGTTGCAGCCGGACGGGAGCGAGGCCGAGATGTGTGGAAACGGGATCCGCTGCCTTGCCAAGTATGCCTACGACCAGGGCTGTATCCGCAAGTCATGCACCGTCGAGACGCTGGCAGGAATCATCCCTGTCGAATGCGGGTACAGGGACGATACATTCTTTGCCCGCATCAGGATGCCGGACCCGAAGTTCGGGCGCGCCGATATTCCCGCGACCGGAGAGGGTGAGTACAGGGAGCAGATCGGAGGAGTCGACGTGTACGCTGTCAATACCGGTGTCCCGCACGCGGTCGTTTTCGTCGGGGACCCGGACTCGGTCGATGTCAACGCCCTTGCCCCTCCCATCCGGCACCATCCCACGTTCCCAAAGGGTGCCAACGTCAACTTCGTCGGGCGATCCGGGAAAAATGCGTTGCGAATCCGGACTTTCGAGCGGGGTATCGAGGGAGAGACCCTCTCGTGCGGGACGGGAGCGACCGCTGCGGCGGCTGTTGCCCATCACCTGGGGTACGTGGATTCACCCGTGGAGGTCGAAACACCGGGTGGGCCTCTTTCCATCATCCTTTCGGACGGGACGTGGATGGAAGGACCCGCAACAACCGTCTTCTCGGGGACGATCACCTTCTGATCCGTTTCCCGGCATACCTTCCGGAGGCAGCGGGGCATCCTCCTCCGGGTGCCAGGAAAACTGGCAATCCTCCGCCCGTCTCGTATTACTCCCCTGTATTGGAAAAGATCCTTTTCTCTAGTCCTTTCCCGCGACCTCTCCGGTACAAACCCGTATACCCTCGTTCGTGATCTCGAAGTCAAAGTAACTACCGGGAGGCTTTGACCGGTGCTTGACGAGGGTTGCACGGCGCACGTGGTTCTTCCTCTCCAGGCGGACGATTACCTTCGAGAGGTGTTCGAGTGCCGTCCCGCCGAGGCCCACGAACGTGTTCTTTTCCGGGTCCATGTAGACCTGGTTCGAGACCAGGACCGGGATCCCGTACCGTCGGGCGTACCCGAGCAGCAGGAGAACCTGTCCCGTCAGCCTCTGCATGGCGTCCCTGCCCCTCTCGAGCTGGCTCCGGTACAGCCCGGTCAGGGAGTCGACAACGAGAAGTCCCGCTCCCTCCTGCAGGAGGGAATCGAGGTTCCGGAGCATCGCAGTCTGCTGGGAGAAGTCCTCGGGCTCGAACAGGAAGAGATTTTGCGCCAGTTCCAGAGCATCGGTGCCCGCGACCTGCCGGAACCGTTCGGCGGAGAACCCCTCGCTGTCGAGGAAGAGGACACGTTTTCCCGACCGGAGGCACGCAACAGAAGCCATCACGCATATCGTGCTCTTCCCGGAGGAGGGCTCCCCGTAGACCTGCGTCAGAATACCCGGGCAGAGACCACCCCCTATGAGGTCGTCGAGCGCGTCCGAGCCGGTTTTCTGGAATTTTTCGCTCATGGAGATTTTCGGCGGACCCTTTTCCAGGCAACTTCCTCCGCCATCCGGGCGACCTCGCGGGCGGGAACCGACGCACGCTGCGCCACTTCCCGGACACGGGAGAACTCGGCCTTGCACGAATAGACGGAGCCGTCGAATACGGCACACTTGACGGGTACCTGGTAGGTCTCTCCGCTGAGGGTAATGGATACCTCTGTCACCTCTCTCCCGGCGACGAAACGGTGGACGCTCCCGATGCACCGGATGCCGAGGGTGCCCGTCTCCCGGGCGAGGATGGCAGAGAGCCGCTCCCCGTCCCCCGGCAGGCAGACCACGCGTACCAGCCAGCCGGGCCTGCCCTTTTTCATGGTGCAGGGGATGATGCAGACGTCCCGTGCACCCGCAGCCATCAGGGTCTCCGAGCAGGCCGCAATGACCTCGGCGGTCGCATCGTCCACGTTCGTCTCCAGTACATCGACAGAATCATCGCGGGCCCCGGGAATGTCCTCGAGGAGAACCGCCCGGAAGACGTTGGGCACCGACGGAAAATCCCTGTCCCCTGCGCCGTACCCTGCAGCAACCACGCGACCGCAGAGACGGGCCTTTTCCGGGAGGGTGACCATCTCCGCAAGGAGGGCGGCACCCGTCGGGGTGCATAACTCGCCTTCTCCCGGCGGGCCGTATATGACAGGAATGCCCGATCTTTTCAGGATAGCAAGCGTTGCCGGCGCGGGGACAGGGTACGTTCCGTGGTGTGTTTCCACCGTACCACCCCCGACCGGGACGGGCGCCGTTGCAACGGCATCGACACCGAGGGAACAGAGTGCCGTGCATGCACCGATGACCTCGGCAATGGCATCATCGGCACCGACCTCGTGGAAGTGGGCTGACCTGCCATGGACCTCCTCCTCGGCAGCAGCGATGCGCGAAAACACGCGGCACGCCATCCCGATGGCACTTTCCGGGGCATCTGCTTCCCGGACCCGTGATATCACCTCGTCGAGCGTGCGGGCAGCCGGAGTTGCCCGCGTATCGACCGAGACAGCCCTGATTCCCGCCCTGGTGACAACAGAAACCGAGGGTTCCCCGACGACAGACCTCATGGCCGCCGTCACCAGTCCGGCATCGGCACCGAGGTCAAGGAGTGCCCCGCACACCATGTCGCCGGCTGCACCGTGGACCGGATCGAAGAACAGGACTCGCATACGTACCTATAAATCCCAGCGTATTGCACCTTTAAATTAATGCCTGAGCTCCATCTGAAGGTTGACAGCGCGTATCCCGGAGATCAGGGTGGCGGAAAAGCACGGCTCGATCCCGAGACCATGCTCTTTTTGAAGATATCACCCGGGGATATCGTCGCAGTGGAAGGCAAAAGGAGGACTGTCGCCAAGGTATGGAGATCCCTTGTCGAGGACTGGAACCAGAACAAGGTGCGGATCGACAATTTCACCCGGATGAATGCCGGCGTGAGCATCGGTGACACGGTCAAGATATCCCGGATACAGGACGAAGTGGAGGCAAAACGGGTCGTGCTTGCACCTCCCGAGGATCTCCCCCGGAACGTCTCGATCAATATCACGCCCCACGTTCTCAATTCGCTCATCGACTTCCCCGTCGTAAAAAACGATATCGTCCCGCTCTCGAGCGGACTGCCCTTTCTCCAGACGCAGTTCATCCCGTTCAAGGTTGTGGAGATCGAACCCGAGGAAGCAGTCATCATCACGAAGAACACCCACGTCGAGTTCTCCGAAAAACCTGCCCCGGGGGTGGAAGGGGCAAAGAGGATATCGTACGAGGACATCGGTGGTTTGAAGGACGAGCTCCAGCGCGTGAGGGAGATGATCGAGCTCCCGATGAGGCACCCGGAACTCTTCCAGAGACTCGGTATCGAGCCGCCAAAGGGTGTCCTCCTCTTCGGGCCGCCGGGGACAGGAAAGACCCTGATTGCCAAGGCGGTCGCGAGCGAGAGCGGTGCCCACTTCATCTCGATCGCAGGGCCCGAGGTCATCTCGAAATACTACGGGGAGAGCGAACAGAAACTCCGCGAGATATTCGACGAGGCCGAGCAGAACGCCCCGTCCATCATCTTCATCGACGAACTCGACTCGATCACGCCGCGACGCGAGGAGGTGACCGGTGAGGTGGAGAGGAGGGTCGTTGCCCAGCTCCTGACCATGATGGACGGCCTCGAGGAGAGGGGGCAGGTCGTCGTGATCGGTGCGACCAACCGGGTGGATGCGATCGATCCTGCCCTCAGGCGACCCGGGCGGTTCGACAGGGAGATCGAGATCGGCGTCCCGACCGAGCCGGACCGGGTCGAGATCCTCAAGATACATACGCGGGGGATGCCGCTTGCGCCCGACGTGAACCTCGATACACTCGCCCAGCAGACCCACGGCTTCGTGGGGGCGGATCTCGCGGCCCTTGCCAGGGAAGCAGGGATTCGTGCCCTGCGGCGCTACCTGCCGGAGATCGACCTCGAGGAGGAGGAGATACCATCCGAGGTCCTCGAAACGATGGTGGTGACAGGGTCCGATTTCCGTGATGCCCTGCGGGACGTGAGCCCGAGCGCGATGCGGGAAGTGATGCTCGAGGTCTCGCACGTGACGTGGGATGATGTCGGCGGCCTCGAGGAGGCCAAGCAGGAGATCAGGGAGGCAGTCGAGTTCCCGCTCACCCAGAGGGAACGCTACGACGAGCTTGGCATCCGTCCGCCGCGGGGGGTCCTCCTCTATGGTCCGCCGGGTACCGGAAAGACACTGATTGCCAAGGCGGTGGCGAACGAGAGTGGTGCGAACTTCATCGCGATAAGGGGTCCCCAGCTCCTCTCCAAGTGGGTGGGGGAGAGCGAACGGGCCGTGCGGGAGATATTCAAGAAGGCCCGGCAGGTTGCGCCGGCCATCATCTTCTTCGACGAGCTCGATGCGCTCGCCCCGACACGGGGGAGCGATGTCGGGACGCACGTCATGGAGAGCGTCCTCAACCAGATCCTGACAGAGATAGACGGCCTCGAGGAATTGAAGGACGTGGTCGTCCTCGGCGCAACGAACCAGCCCCTCCTCGTCGATCCCGCGCTCCTGCGGCCCGGCCGGTTCGACCGGCTGGTGTTCATCGGGGAACCGGGACTCGCCGACCGGAAAAAGATCCTTGCCATACACCTCCGGGGAATGCCCGTGGAGGGCTCTGCACTCCTGGACGTGATCGGGCACCTCCAGCCTCTGGGCGAAGAGGGGATTGATGCCGTCTGCGACGCGCTCGGGAAGGACAGGGACGTGACGCCGGAAGATATCCTGTCTGCCGCCGCAAACGTGAAGGCATCCGAAAAACCCTCGCTCTCCCGTCCCGGGTGCCGGCGGTACCTCGTTGAACAGATGGCTGCCCGGCACCTCCGCCTGGCGGACCCGGTTGTCGAGGCACTCGTCACGGAGATCGCCAGCCGCACCGAGGGTTACGTGGGCTCCGACCTCGAGGCACTCTGCCGCGAGGCAGGCGTGTTTGCCATGCGGGAAGGGGTACCGGCCGTGGCAAAGCGCCACTTCGAGGCGAGCCTCTCGAAGGTCCACCCCACCATGAACCCTCACCTCAGGGAATACTACGAAAGGATTCGCCAGACATTCAAGGGAGGCCTGCCCCGCGAGGTACAGCTCCCCGAATACCAGTAGAGTACAGGTGAAGGGTATGGTGCGACCGGTCACGCTGCAGGGTGCAGGGCCATGAAAACGAGGCCCCTCCCCCGGTTCAACATCTCGACCTTCCTTGAGGCCCGTGCACGGGAACCTGACCGGTGCGCCGTGATCTGGCCGTCTAAAGGGGAAAAATACACATACAGGGAACTTTTCCGGAAGGTCTCTGCCCTCTCCGCTGCCCTCCGGGAAAAGGGAATAGAAAGGGGAGACAGGGTCTGCATCTACATGGACTCCTGCCCGGCGTTTCTCATCAGCTACTTTGCAGTATGGCGGGCGGGAGCAGTCGCGGTCCCTGCGAATTCCGCCCTCCGCGAAGGGGAACTTGCCTACCTCCTTGCCGATTCAGGGGCCCGGGCCCTCATCTGCGGCGGGGGCGAGATGGAGGTTGCAGAGCGTATCCGGGACAACCCTGCCTTTCCGTCCCTCGTCATCTGCACCGGGCGTGCAGGAGACGGAGTTCTCTCCTTTGACACTCTGGCAGGAGGGGACCCTGTGCCGGGCGGGGCAGCCCCCTGCAGTTTTGACGATATGTGCCAGCTCCAGTACACGTCCGGGACCACGGGAAAACCAAAAGGGGCCATTCTTTCGCACGGAAACTGGCTTTCCGCCCTCGAGGCCGAACGCGAGGTCCTCTCCCTCGTCCCGGGGGACATGTACCTGGGAATCTATCCCATGGGACACATCGGGGTGTCGTGGGGAATCGCTGTCCTCCGGGCTGGAGGCACGTGGGTCATCATGGAGAGGTTCTCGGAGCCCGAGTACATCCGGCTCGTGAAGGAGTACCGGATCACCGTGCTCGCCTCGATGCCCCCCGTCATCCACGGTCTGCTGCACGCCCCGCCGGGCACCGAGGAGGCATTCTCCACCGTGAGGGTCATGATCAGCGGGGGAGGCCAGCTCCTGCCTGCCGTCTGGGAAGCGTTCGACAGGAGATACCGGATCCCGGTTGCCAATTCCTACGGCCTCTCGGAGACGATAGTCGTGGGATCAGGCACTGCAACGCTCCCCGGAAGGCCCGGGCTGACCCGGGGGTACCGGAGTGTCGGCATCCCCGTCGGGTATACCGAGGTGAGAGTGGTCGATACCGAAAACCCGGAATCGATCCTCCCGGCAGGCGAGCAGGGAGAGATAGCAGTGAGAGGGCCTGCCGTGGCACAGGGGTACTGGAACCGGGAAGAGGAGAGCAGGGAGACGTTCC
>JASEES010000016.1 GCA_030019395.1 Methanolinea sp.
CATACCTATGAACCTGTGGAAATGCTCACCCAGGAACAGGTCGACAGCTACCTGCCCCCGTACAGTCCTGTCCAGCGACTCGACAGTAAGAATCCCATCTCGATCGGCCTTTTTGCATCACCCGATTACTACATGGAGTTCCGGTACGAAATGGACCGTGCAATGAAGGCTTCTTCGCAGGTGATCAGGGAAGCAGGGCGCCGGTTCGGGGAGATGTTTGGAAGGGATTACTCGAACCTCGTGGAGGAGTACCGCTTGGACGATGCTGAGTGTGCGATCGTTGCCATGGGATCCATCTGCGGGACGGTAAAGGACGCCATCGACGAGATGAGGGGGGACGGGCAGAAGGTCGGGCTCCTTCGGATACGGACATTCCGCCCGTTCCCCGGAGAGGAAATGAAAAAAGCCCTCTCGGGGGTCTCGAGCGTTGCCGTCCTTGACAAGAATATCTCTCTTGGTGCAAAAGGTGCAGTGGCGCTCGAGGTCAGGGATGCCCTCTACGGGAGCGGGATCCCGATCCTCGACTATATCATCGCGCTGGGAGGAAGAGATGTGGCAAAGAAGGACATCAAATCAGTCGTAAAGATGGCAATGGCCGGGAAGGGAGACCTGTTCTACGGCCTGCGCGGGGAGGTGCTCGGATGACGGGTGAGCAGTGTTCACTCTTCGATCCCGGGCACCGGGCATGCGGTGGCTGCGCGGCGGCACTTGCTGCACGGGCTGTTCTCGATGCCGCCGGACCGGACACGATAATCGTCTCTGCTACGGGGTGCATGGAAGTCTTTTCGACTCCTTATCCGGAGACTGCATGGAAAGTCCCCTGGATACACTCGCTTTTCGAGAATAACTCGGCGGTTGCATCCGGGATCACTGCCGCGCTCAAAAAGCAGGGACGGAAAGAAAAGGTAATAGCGCTGGGCGGAGACGGGGCCACTTTCGACATCGGCATGCTCTGCCTCTCCGGGGCATTCGAGCGTGGCCACGATTTCGTGTATATCTGCTACGACAACGAGGCCTACATGAATACAGGTATCCAGCGCTCCGGAGCAACCCCGTATGATGCAAGTACGACGACGAGCCCGGCGGGAAAATGTTCCACAGGGAACCGACGGCCCAAGAAGGATCTCCCGGCAATCCTTGCAGCCCATGGGGCACCCTATGTTGCCACTGCAACGGTTGCGTACCTTCCGGACCTGAAAAAAAAGGTCAAAAAGGCCCTCGACACGGAGGGACCATGCTATGTGCAGGTACATGCGCCCTGTTGCACGGGCTGGGGTTTTGAGGGTGAAAAGACGCTCGCGATCGCACGGCTTGCAGTGGAGACCGGTCTCTTCGTCAGCTTCGAGATGGAGAACGGGGTGGTGACCCGGGTCAAGAAAGTTGTCAGAAAACCTGTCGAGGAATACCTGAAAGAACAACGCCGTTTCCGCCACTTATTCCGCCCGAAGAGGAACGATGCAGAGATTGCAAAAATCCAGGCCATAGCGGATGGGAACGCACAAAAATTCGGGATTGATATTAATCTGAAGAAATGAACTCCCTTTTTGAAAAAAGTACCTTTTTTATTCCAGTGTGAATCTACTTTAATCCGTGAGAAACGATGCAACCTGCGGCCCCCGGGTCCTTTTCATGGATGATGACGAGGGCATACGTGATGTTGTCAGGGTGTTCTTGTCCGGTCTCGGATACCGTGTTGAGGTCGTTGCAGACGGCGGAAGCGTGATAGAATCGTACAGGAAAGCGATCGAGGAGGGTGATCCCTTCCGGGTTGTCATCCTTGACCTTACGGTTAGTGCGGGTAAAGGAGGTATCGAGACACTCCGGGAGTTGAAATCCATCGATCCCGAAGTAAAGGCCGTCATTACCACGGGTTTTACAGATGACCCTGTTTTTTCCGGATTCGGCGCGCAGGGCTTTGTTGCAGCAATACCAAAACCGTTCCACGTCAGGCAACTGGATGAGACCCTCCGTGGAATCCTCTCGTAAGAGGCATCACGGGGAAATATGGTCCTTCCGCCAGGTAAGGAGGAACGGGACGAGCATCACGATTGCAATGACGACCCAGATATTTGCAAAGAGGTACAGGAGATCCTCGCGTCCCTTTTCGTAGAACCTGATCTCCGCGATACGTGTTGTATTCCACGATATCTCCGTTAATCCTTCCGGGAGGTCTGTGACTGTTGCTCCGCTGCTCACCATGCCGAGCGCGGGGTTCCGGACATCAAAACCGGCGGGAAGAACGATGGTCACACGGCGGGGTCGGTCATAGATCGCAATGAAATGGTTGTCGCGTACGGGTCCCTGGAAGGTGAGCGTATAGTTCCCTTTTGGAAAAAGAATTGTATTCTCCCCTCTCCAGGAAAACGTACAGGGGGAACAGTTCCCTGTAAGCGCTACATCCACCACTTTCACGGGAACCCGCTCCCCGAGGATACCCGCCTCAAAAAACTCGTATCCTGTAGCATCAGCGAGATCGAGGGATGCGGAATAGGCAGTTCCATTCGGGAGGATATGGTAGTCGGCCCTGCTCGCGGCACAGGGCAGGATCACGAGCAGAACTGCAATGCAGAGAGTAACGAGGGAAGATCCGCGTCGATCTCCAGAGGTGCTTTGCATTGTCGTATCACCGTCTCCGGGTCCTTGAGGAGGTGCCCGGTCACCACGCATACGATAGTCTCATCCCTGTCAATAACACCGGTCTCGATGAGCTTTTTCACTCCTGCGACCGAGGCGGCCGATGCGGGTTCCACGCCGATACCCTCTTTTTGAGCAAGGTCGCGCTGCATCGCCAGTATCTCGTCGTCGGTTACGGCTTCGGCACAGCCACCGGTCTTCCTGATTGCAGCAAGCGCCTTCTCAGCGTTGACGGGTGCCCCGATACGGATTGCTGTCGCAACCGTCTCGGGCTGTGGTTCAGGTTCAACTTCGGCGAGTCCCTTTTGGATTGCCCGGACGACCGGTGCCGAACCCGCCGCCTGGATCCCGGTCATCATGGGCATTCCGTTGAGAAGTCCAAGATCTGCAAGTTCCACGAACCCCTTGTAAACCGCAGATATGTTCCCGGCATTCCCGACGGGGAGCACCATGCGATCCGGCGATCTCCCAAGCTGATCAAGTACCTCAAACCCGATAGTCTTCTGTCCCTCGAGCCGGAAGGGGTTTACGGAATTGAGGAGGTAGAGCCCGTGGGAGAGGCACAGCTCGTGGACCAGCTCGAGTGCCCGGTCGAAGTTTCCCCTGATGGAAAGCACACGCGCACCGTGCATCAGTGCCTGGGCGACTTTGCCGAGGGCTACCTTACCAGCAGGCAGGAGGACAACGGCAGGGATTCCTGCCCTTGCCGCGTATGCTGCGAGGCTCGCAGAGGTGTTCCCCGTGCTGGCACAGGCAACGGATGTCTTTTTGAGCTGGAGCGCCATGCTCACGCCAACTGTCATTCCCCTGTCCTTGAAAGAACCCGTCGGGTTCATGCCCTCGTGCTTTGCATAGAGGTTCGGGACACCTATCTCTTCCCCGATACGGGTAAGATGGTAAAGCGGGGTTCCACCTTCCTGCAGGGTGACGGGAGGGATCGAGACGGGAAGGAGCTCGCGGTATCGCCAGACGGAAAGCGGTCTCCTCTCCCATACCTCCCTCTCGATCATGATGGAATCGAGATCGTACTCGACTGCGAGCAGGTGACCGCAGACCGTGCAGTTGTAGATGACCTCGTCGGGGGAATATCCCTTTCCACACCCGACGCACACGAGACGGTACATGTACAGTGATAATCACTCTCCGAGGGTAAATAGGAGGTGGCCGCCGGGGGAAAAGAGGGACCCCTCTTTTTAATTCCCGCGTTGGGAGGGTTCACGGGCGCGTTTTGTCCGACTGGATGATATCCGGATGGCGGTCTTTCTTGACCGGGAGTGCACTGCGGACTCTCTCGACAAACTCCCTGCTCATTTCACAGGAATAGACCCCTTCGCCTGCCCCGGCTATAAAAAGCGGGGCGCCGGTTGGATCCGCAACCATCGTTCCGCCGTTGTAGGTGTCGACAGGGGTTACCCCTGTTGTATTGATACCGGCAACGTAAACCTGGTATTCAACCGCACGGGCCCTGATGAAGAGTTCCCAGTGAGAGAGGCGGGACGCCGGCCAGGCAGCCGGGACGAGAACGGCGTCCACGCCGGCATCGGCATACAGGGCAAAGATGGATGCAAACCGGAGATCGTAGCAGATGGCAATACCCAGCGTCATCCCGGCGAGAGTGAATGGTGCAATGGCGTTACCCCTCTGATACACGCGATCCTCGCCAGCGGGAGAAAAAAGGTGGCACTTCGAATACTCGGCGAGTATTTTACCCTGCGGCGATATAGCGATACAGGTGTTTTCCGGGCGCGGAACTGAGTATTTCCGCAGGGATCCAAGGATTGCAATGGAATACTCTTCTGCGAGGGACTGGAGATGACCAACAAGAGGTCCATCCAGGCCCTGGACATGCCGCAGCGAGGAAGGATCCCAGCCGGTAGCGAACTGTTCGGGAAAACAGACCAGATCTCCACCATTTCGGGATGCACGGCCAATGCAGCGTTCGGCACGGGCAAGTGTAGCCTCGGGGTCTTCCCATGAACTCTCTATCTGTGCGCAGCACAGTATCATACCAGTTGAACTAATGCATGGAAACACCATGATGTTTCCTGATCAACCGGATGGCGGCCTGTGGCGGAAAAACACCCCGATGCAGGAAAAAAAGGTCAGAAATAAAGGATAAAGAGTACTGAAATGAAGAAAAAAGGTTTTTTATGAATGCTATTCGTAGAGAGAGGGTTCATCAGTCCGCTTGTAGGTGATGATCTCATCGGGGGAGAAGTGGAGCGATATCTCGCGGGCTGCACTGGCAGGGGAATCTGAAGCGTGGATAACGTTCCTCCCGGTATCAAGCGCCAGGTCACCACGGATGGTTCCCGGTTCGGCTTCCGCAGGGTTTGTTGTTCCGATCATCTTCCGGACCACGCTGACCGCATTCTTCCCCTCCCAGACCATCAGGAAACAGGGACCGCTTTCAATAAAGTGACGCAGTGAAGGAAAGAACGGCTTCTCGAGGTGTTCCCTGTACTGCTCCAGGACCCTCTTTTCCGGTATCCTCTCAAAACGTGCCGCAACAAGCTTGAGACCCTTTCTCTCGAACCTCTGGATAATACCACCGATCAGTCCCCGGGCAACCCCGTCGGGCTTGACCATCACGAACGTGCGTTCCAACGATGCTCACTCCTTTCCCGCAGCCTTCCGCCCGGCCTGTGTCCATGAGACCCGCCTTGGGGCCCTCCCGAGACGGAAGTTATTCTGGCACTTTGTGCTGCAGAAGTAAAAGACAGACCCGTCCTTGCGCACGAACATCTTACCGGTGCCGGGTTCGATAGCATCCCCGCAGAAACTGCAGTTTCTCTGTTCGACCATGGTTTTATTCACCGTCTGGAGAGTTTTTTAGCCTCACGCTCGGTCTCGAGGAGCATCAGGACATCACCCTCCCGGATGGGACCGACCGTGTTCCGCGTGATGATGCGACCCTTGTTCGGCCCGTCGAGGATCCTGCACTTCACCTGCATGGCCTCTCCATGCATCCCTGTGGAGCCGATCACCTCGATTACCTCTGCGGGCGTTCCTTCATCAGCCATTACCCCATCACGCTCTCAGTTCACTGACCTGCTTGACGATCTCGTCAACCAGTTCCTTTGCCTTTCCCGGCTTGACAATCGCTGCAGCAGCCGATCCCACGTCAAGCCCGCTGGCGGTCCCGATATCGTTCTGCTTGTTGATGAAAACGAAGGGTATCTTTTTCTCCTCGCAAAGCGGGGGAAGGTGCATGACAATCTCTTCGGGTTCCACGTCGGCCCCGATGAGAACGAGTGCAGCAATACTGCGTTCAATTGCCTTTGTTGCCTCGTTCGACCCCTTCTTTATCTTCCCCGTCTCCCTCGCTATCTCCAGAGCCTCAAGTGCTTTGTTCTGGATCTCTTCAGAAACCTGAAATTTGACATACGACTTTGCCATGACTCACCTCATTCAGGAGTTGCGTAGTTCTCCCTCATCACTCATCAGTCAGTATCGACGATGTAGCCATATCAATTCGACAGATGCAGGCATAAAGGTTTGGAAGAGCCCAGCTCCAGAGGGGTTTTCCCGATAATGTCAGCCATCGAGAGCGTAAATCAGGACACCGTTTTGGTTGTACACGGTGACAAGACCGGACTCTTCCACGCGGACGTTATACCTCTCCCTTTCCAAGTCCCCGACATAGAGGTGGGTCATGTTATAGTGCTTCATCAGCTCTCTCGTCATTTCAGGATCCTCGTATATTGTCCTCACATCTGACAGACGCTTTCCATACCACCCGTTGGTATCTGTTCGCCACATGTACTCATGGAAAGGCCACCCTATGATCGTTGGAATCCCGGTGAAGGATGATACCCTTCCGAAGTAGGTATAATCCCCGCCCTCTGCCTCGACAATACCCTTGACCCCCGGGAGAGACCGGAGGAAAGCGATGGCAGAGGAATCGCCGGGGTGCGCGGTCTCGAGGTATGCCAGCCCGTCCAGTGTCCCGCCTGTATATGGGGGGTCGAGGGGGACAGCGAGCGGTGTAACAATCAGAATGACTGATACAACCGCCAGTGCCAGCCTCCCGGACCATGCAGGGAAGTATCCGGGGGGCACACGTCTGGCTGCCATCGTGGAGACCATGGAAAAGGAGGATGCCCCCATCAACAGCCATGCTGGAATGTAGAACTTAAAGACGGTGTTCATCCGGTAATAGGTTTCACCCATGTTGTCTTTCAGGTAGAAAAATTCGCAGACAATGACAATTGCAAGGCCGAGCATAGCAAGTATCTCTGCAGGAGTTTGCCTCTTTCCTGCCAGCAGGTAAACAAGGGGTACAGTGGCAATGGCTGCTGCAGGGAATCCAGCCAGTGCAACGACTGCGGGAGCGATGAGAAAAAGGGGCCTTTTCCATATATCATGGGCCACGTAGAGTAACATCACGAGGATGAAAAACCCGTGGACGAGCAGGAACTCAACAGGTGCAGTGGGTGTATGGACGAGGCCCACTCCCAGAATGCCGCTCGTATTCATCTGGAGGTAAAAGGGGAGATAGCAGAGCACCGCAGTAACCGGTACAAGGAAAAAGAAAGACCCGTGCGCCTCAAGAATTATCGCGGGCACTCTCCCGATTCCGCCTAAGCATTGCGCACATCGGAGCTGAAGTCCAGATTTTGCTGAATTAACAAGACGCCGGACATACCCGGTAAGATCCCTCCAAAAACCGGTGTATTGTGGGGATTTTTTTGCCTGCCGCCAGATCATGAAGCCAAAGATGAGCGTTACCGGGGCATAGACAATAATATCCCATGTATTGATGGGCGGCATCGATCCAAGGGATAACCCGCAAATAAGGATGAGGAGTGCACGGCCCCACACATCCAGATCTTTGAACCGGAGGAGGGAGTAGACGAGCAGGAAAATAAAGAGGACCTGATTGAAAATCCCGATGACGTGGGGATGGACGTCACCCCACAGGAATGAAAAAAGGGGGTATTCATTGATTGTATTGGTAATTGTCCGCGTACTGTCCCAGAGGACAGAACCTGCGGCTTTCCCCTGGATAACCTGGAGGATGAAGGATGGGTTCACGATGACAAGAGTCGCGGGGACCATCCAGGGAAAACGGGGGGCTATCATCCTCCCAAGGGCATAGAGCAACACGGCAGAGAATCCAAACACCGTCGGGAGGACAAGGTTGAATGAGATCTGTGACGGTACTCCACTCGTGATGCCGAGCGCTCCGAACATCCAGTATCCAAGATAGTAATAGACGTTGAGATAACCGGAAGAAAACCAGGGGTCCAGGGGCGGCACAACCGGGACCCGCATGACGGATGCAAGGAATGCATGATCCATGAACTTTTCCGCATATGAAATACTTGGATTCGTGAAACGGACGCTCACCATCGAGAAGAAGAAGAGAAGGAAAGTAGCGACATAAATCCACTGTGCCGACCAGAACCTCCCTGAATACCCGTTCCTGGAAGCTGCAAGGAGAAACAGGGCCGCGAAAGGCACAAGTGCAAGGAAGACGGGGAGCCGGAAGAGACCGCAGTACCAACTGACGAGGGAAAAAAGGAGGAAGGATACGGGAAACGAAACAGGGTAGGCATATCCGGCAAAGGCGCGCCTCAGATAGGGCCAGACCGAGACCTGAAGGAAGAAAAGGAGGAGGAGCCAGGAAAGAACCGACAGGATCTGAAATGTATAATCAACCAGACTTCATTCCCCCGAACCTGTCCTGGATTGCACTCCTGATGCTGTCAAGGACCCATCCTCCAAAGAAATAGATGGACACGATCCCACCTCCAAGCGTGATGAGATTTTTGATGAGGTGGTCAATAACCGCGATCATGGCTGCATCCGGTGCCGGAACACCCGCGAGGGTGAAGGTGAGTGCCAGTGCGAGTTCGTATGTACCAACACCACCAGGGGTCAGGGGAACTGCCTTGACGAGATTTCCGATCACGATGCCAAGGACGATCACCGCAAGGGGCACCTGTTCCTGGAACATCAATACCACAAAGACGCAGACTAGAACATCCATGAGCCATATCACGATCGAACTCACCGATAGGAAAAAAAGAGCCTTAAGGGAGAGGGACGCCTCTCTTACCTGCCCGACGATGGTGAGAACAACCCTCATTATGCGGTTTTCCGAGGAAACCTTTCCGGCCAGGACAAGGAAGAAAAAGAAGGTGATTCCACCAACAATGGGGACGATGATAATCGTGTAGAACCAGTCAGGAACGTTGAGCACGAACAGGAGCGAAACAGCCCCGAGGACTGCCACCATCAGGATGTCAAAGACACGTTCAACGACAAGCGATGAAATCCCCTGAGAGGCAGTTGACCCATACTCGTGGCGAAGGATAAATATCCGTACGAGGTCTCCCAGCCGCGCAGGCACGATCAGGTTTGCTGTCTGGCTCACAAAAATGCAGGCAACGGAAAAACCGGCTCCTGCAGGGATTCCCAGTGAGGAGAGGATACTCCTGTAACGGAGGCCCCTCAACCACCAGGCAGCAAGGCAGACACCTGCGGCTAGAACGAGGAAATACCACACAGCATGCTCTGCGGCAACGAGGAGGTCATCCCATATTGTGTAGAGCATGAAGACCACGATCCCCACAGCGAGCAGGGTCGAGATCACGATAGTGCTAGCCTTTTTCCACATGCAACTGCCACCACAGCCGGAGGATAGCCTTTCCCATCTGGTATACGTCCTTCCGTTTCACTGTCGTGCCCCTGCCTTCCCTCCACCTGACGGGTAACTCCCTGACCGAGTAACCCTTCCTCTGTGCTCTGACAAGAACCTCGGTATCCCAGAACCAGTGGGTATCCCTCACCTCGGGGAGAAGGGAGAGCAATCTCTCTTTCCGGAATGCCTTGAACCCGCACTGGTGATCATACACCCGTGAACCAAGTATGGTCCGGACGAGAAAATTATAGGACCTGCTGGCCAGTTCCCGGCTCCCGCTCCTGTCAATCCGGCTCCCGGGCAGGAGTCGTGAGCCGGTTGCGATGTCATAGCCCTCTCTGATAGCTCCAACCAGCTCGGGAAGGTGGGCGAGGTCTGTGGCGAGGTCAACATCGTAGTAGCAGACAATGTCTCCCCTTGCGACTGAGAATGCCCGGGCAAGTGCTCTTCCGCGGCCCAGGCGCTCGTCGCTGTGGAGGAGGAGGACGCGGTTGTCCCGGCTCTCCCAGTCCCTTACGACAAGGGCACTCCCGTCCGTGCTCCCGTCCTCTGCAATAATGAGCTCGAAGTCGGGGGAGACAGGTGCAATTGCTTCAAGAGATCGGGGAATAGCCACACTCAGGCTCTCCCTGTCGTTGAAAACGGGGATGACCACGGTCACAGTGTCTTTTGGCATAGTCAATCGGCCACATCCCTCCTGACGAGATCAGCGACTTCCCGCCCGGCTGCAATGGCCCCGTCCATGCTCCTTTCGGGATAGTTCGGTCCTGAGAACATTCCTGCAAAGTACAGGCCCCCTGCCCTGTAAGGCACGATTTTTTTGGCAAAACCCGTGGTATAGAGCGGCCCGGCCCAGGGATCGACTGCCATCCTCTGCCAGTGCACCTCGTCCCGTGTCACACCAAATCTCTGGCAAAAATCTGAGAGCATCCTCTCGTCTGTCTTTTTGGGGAGGTCACCGTGAAAGTATGATGCCAGGTATACGAGGTGATCGCCGTAACGGTCCCGCGGAACAAAATTTGTATGGCATATAACCGCACCATAGGGTGCAGGATCCTTCATGTTCAGCCAGTAGATACCCCCGGCCACGTCTCTTTCGATTCCAAGGAGCATGCAGGCGGCTCCCTGGTAAGGTACGGGATCGATTCCGGTTACCGTTCCTGCGGGAAGGGCCTGGGGAGGGATGGTCGAAATGACAACATCGTACTTCTGGTCGTTTACCCTCCAGCCCCAGGTATCACGTGTGATCCTCGAGACAGCGTCTCCGAGACGGACGACACAATCCTTTCCGACATGGTCAGATAGGGCATTGATAAGGGTGTAAAAACCTCCTTTCAGGTATCCAAGACGCTCACCCGATAGGCCCCGGTTGGACCGGATGGCAATTCTGCTGACAAGCCAGGCCGCAGAGACCCTGTCGCGGAAGTCCCCGAACTTGCTCGCGAGGAGTGGTTCGAAGAAGGAAGCATATATGCGTTCACCCAGTTCGCTGATGATGAAATCACGGGCAGTAATCTCATCGAGGGATGCGGTATCCATTCTTCTGGACCGCAGGGTGATGAGTGCAAGTTTTGCCTTGTCCGGAAGCGACAGGTAGGGGTAGGACAGGATTTCACGCGGTGTGTTGAGGGGATAAATGCGGCCATCAATGTAATACCCGGTCGATCCCCTGAGCCATTCCAGCCTGTCCCGTATTCCGAGCGTGTCCAGAAGGGAGAAGAGATTGCTGTCACCTGCAAAACAGTGATGGTAGAACGATTCGATGTGCGTGTTCCCGATCTCGTAGGAGGAGACGCACCCGCCGAGGTGACTGCGTTTCTCGTAAAGGTCAACCTCATGCTCCTTCCCGAGGAAAAGGGCAGCACAGAGCCCGGTCAGCCCGCCCCCGACGATGCATATTTTCATGTCCGGTTCCTGGTACTGTTTGGAAAAGGGGGATGAAAAAGGCTCCGCATTGAAAATAATCTCCTTTAATTCGTTTTGCGGTAAGTCTGGAATAAGGAAAGTATTTGAACTTCCGAGAGAAAATCATAATAATCGGAGAAAATAAAGGTCCCTTTGTAATAACCGGGCTGGTGTTTCAGTTCCATGAAAATGTTTTTCATCGGGTTTGGTCAGGCAGGCGGCAAGATCGTGGATATGTTCCTTGAACAGGACAGGAAGATAGGGAGGAACAGTTTCAGGGGTATTGCAGTCAATACTGCCCGGACTGATCTCATGGGGTTAAAGCACATTGATATGAAAGACCGCATCCTCATCGGTCAGACTGTGGTGAAGGGCCATGGGGTCGGCA
Organism: Methanolinea sp.; assembly: GCA_030019395.1. Lineage (GTDB taxonomy): Archaea > Halobacteriota > Methanomicrobia > Methanomicrobiales > Methanospirillaceae > Methanolinea_A. The sequence goes on from JASEES010000016.1 coordinate 11,577, forward strand.
CAGACAACGCCGCCGGGGCACGGATTACACTGGATGAGATCGACAGCATCGTGAGCGGCATCGACAGGAGGGGGACCCATGATGTGGATGCCTTCATGATTGTTGCAGGTCTCGGCGGAGGTACCGGTTCGGGAGGAACACCGGTTCTTGCCCGGGCATTAAAAAAGATTTACCGGGAACCTGTCTATGTTCTTGGTATCCTTCCTGCCCCGGAGGAAGGGAGGCTCTATTCCTATAATGCCGCCAGGAGTCTCACGACCCTGATCAAGGAAGCGGATAACACGTTCATCTTTGACAACAGCGCATGGAAGAACGAGGGGGAGAGTATAAAATCAGCATTCTCCCGTCTTAACGATGAAATTGTCCGCCGTTTCGGAGTCCTCTTCCGTGCCGGCGAAGTGGGATCCGCGGGCGTCGGAGAGATGGTCGTGGACTCGAGCGAAATCATCAACACGCTCCGGGGTGGCGGGATAACGTCGGTCGGGTATGCAATCACTGAAGTGGTCACCAAGAAGTCAAAACCATCCGTGAGCAGCCTCATCGGGGGGATAAAGGGAACCCTCCGGAAGAGAGAAGCGACAGAAGAGGTTCTTCTCGGGGAGGATCGGACGGCAAAGATAATCTCCCTTGTGCGGAGAGCCATGCTCGGGAGACTCACTCTCCCCTGTGATTACAGCACTGCCGAGAGAGCACTCGTCCTCGTTGCAGGCCCGCCCGATGAACTCGACCGGAAGGGAATCGAGAAAGCAAAGAGCTGGGTCGAAGAGAACATCGCGGGTGTGGAAGTCAGGGGAGGTGATTACCCTGTCAACAGCAGTTACGTTGCTGCAGTTGTTGTTCTTGCCACGATTGCCAATGCCCCGAGGATCCGGGAACTGATGGATATTGCCCGGACAACAAAGGAAGACGTGGCAAAGTCCCAGGAGAGAAAGCCCATAACACTTGATGAAGAGATAGAACCATTGTTCGAGTGATAGTATGCGGAATGTGTGTACGTGTGTTGTTGTTCTTTTCCTGTGCCTCCTTGTTCAGGGTATAGCAGCCATATCTGTGGGAAATATTGCCATTACTCCATCCGGGAGCCTCATTTCGGGCCAGACTCAGGTCAGGTCGACATTTATCATTGAATTCCCGGCCAGCGGGGGAAAGACATTCGATGATACGAATTCCCTCCAGCTGTCCAGTGAGATGGATAACCCCACATGGACCTATTCACTGGTCCTCGATGAAGTTGAAAATCCCTCGAAGACAGAGGTCGGCCAGAACGTCAATATCAACGGATGGCTTCTCTCTTACCCGGCAAAAAGGGAACTGTCCATGAAGGTGACGATGGAGGGGACCGCTCCGGTAGTGGACGGAACGAGCGAGAAAATCGTCATCGCGGTAAGGGAGCTCGACAGCAAGGGGAAGGCGATAGCCTCTTCCGAGGTGATCAAGAAAGCCCTGGTCATCAACCCGTCGCAGGTCAAGGAATCAATCCAGCAGGCCAGGGAAAAACTGGCCTCGTTACGTTCTGAGATTGATGCAGCAATGATCCCAGGACTTGACTTATCGGCTGTTGAGGCAAAATACAATGAGGCGAACACAGCCATCCAGAATGCAGACAGCACCAGCGATTATTCCCGGGCTCAGAGTTATCTGAATACAGCGATTAGTGCTATTTCGGATGCACAGACCCTCCTTTCAGAATTCACTATCCAGAAGACTCTCAATGATGCTGATGCCAAGATAGGTGAGGTCAGTTCACTTATCACGGATTTCCGGGTTAACAAAAGCATGGGGTCAGATCCCCGTCTTACGCCCATCCTGCTGGCTCATGACAATGCAGCAGGTCTTGTGTCGGAAGCAAGGGATGCCCTCTCCGCAAAGAATTATGATCAGGCCCGCACTAAAGCCACAGATGCTGCAGCCAAAGCTGACGAGGCGCTGGCAGAGGCATACACACTGAAGCAACAGGTTGAATCCAACCCGCTGAGTGGCGCTGCGTCGATGGCAGCAGGGATCCTCGTGGGTGGCATGGTCATTATTGTTGCCGTTGTCGTTATCGCCATTGTTGCCATAGTGGGATACCTGCTCTTCCGCAGGCGGCGAAAATGGGACGAACTGGGCTGAACTCCATTTTTGCTTTTTCGAATTAACCGGTTTTTATTTTCCCCCACGGATTTTCATCGAAGAAAATTCTCTCTCTTTTTTTAATCAAACTGGTCGTTTTTCCGTCTCTCACGTCCGGAAGAACTCTACCGGCCGCGACCGTGGCGATAGGGTATCGGGGCGAGGTGAGAAAGGTTTGGTTTTGGTAAGGATCTATACCCGGGCATGCATGCCCTATTGTCATGGGTGGCGGCACACTCTCAAAAGGATCAATTTCCGCCGGGCGTCAGAAGAGAAAAATCCCATGCTGTCTTAAACAGGAGGGGAAAGATCTGCTTTTGCATAGAGACCCGGTTTTGTGAACACGTCAATGTTGATGCTACCGATTTTTCCGTCACGTTTGACATAGTATTCGAAGATACGGTTTTCGTTATCGTAGATAGAAAACCAGTAACAGAGCTTGTAGGTCTTCTTGTCATAACCCGGCAGGGCTGGATAACTTGCCTGGTCATGTGTGATCACCATGTCAGGGTCCACACTGAATATCGTTGCCTCATCCACGATCTTTCCATAGAAATGCATTTTGTTCCATCCATCCCCCCGGTAATACCAGGGGAGCGGCCAGTAGTTTTCAGAAGCGATGACGACAGAATCAGAGGCATCGATGAGTTTCATCACGATACGGAGATCCTCAGAGTTCTGCACCTGCACGATGGGCTCGTTGATATTGCCGGGGGAAAAGGAGACATGGAATGTCATCAGGATCAGGAAAGCGCACCCGGCCAGGGCAAAGACAACCTTCTTTTCGCTCATCAGGTACATGGAGACAAGTATGGCGGGGAGGAGCTGGTGGATGATCAGCCATGGCACCTTTTCACCGATATAGGCATAAGCGGCTACCGATGCAACGAACCAGGTGATGCAGAAGAGGAAGAAAAGTTCCCGTTTTGAATGAAAACCGGGTACGCGATTTTTGTTTTGTTTAAATAAGTCTTTGTAAGAACCATTTGTCTCTTCTACGTTTGGACCGGTCAATTGGTCATGGACTACTTCATCGGGGACTTCATTTCTCAAACGATGCACTTTCCAGTCATGGATACGGTTTTGAACACGTGCAACCAGGCCCGGGAACGGGTTGTGACGGTCAGCGAACTGAACCATGCCAAAGAGTGCAAGGATGAAGATCGGGACCTCGTAGAGAAGAAATAACACGATGTAAAAAAACCATGGACCACAGATACGGCACTGTCCGTGCATTGCGGCCCAGTGCGTATAGGCCTTGATTACGCCTGTCTCGAGAATCTCGGGATGAACACCGAACGAAGAGTAAAAGAGGGCCATGACGCTGATAGAGACAAGGATTGCCAGGACGCCATCACGTATCCATGTGCGGGGGAATGCAACATCCCGTCTCCAGAGGAGATAGATCCCAAATACGATCACAACGACAAGGAACAGTGGCATGTCCTCCTTGAGACACATCCCGCCTCCGGCCGCAAGACCGGCGAGGACAGCGTAACCAATTTTACCCCGTTCCAAGTACGCAAGCAGCGCGACAAGGAGAAGAACCGAGAAGAAGAGCTGGAAGGTATCGTGCCGCAGGAAACGGGAGAAGTAAACGAGATCGGGAGATATGGCAATGAAAAGTGCGGCTACGAGTGCCTGCCGCGTGTCCAGGTAACCCAGGCGATAAATCGCATAGACAAGCGGGACAATTGCAGCTCCGAAGAGTGCCGGAAGGATCCGGGCGACGGCATCTGATTGTCCTAAAAGAAAAAACATCCCGGCTGTAATATAATACAGGAAAGGACCGTGGTACATCGGGTCGTAGATATACGTCCCCTTTGTCAGAAGCTCGTAGGAAAACCAGGCGTGGATCGCCTCGTCATGGTGCAGCAGCTTGAAGTCAAGAAATAAGAGACGCAGGAGAAGGGCGATGATAAAAACCAATAAAAATAGTCCGTTAAAAGAAAAAACCGGCCGGATTTTCTGGATAACGCCGGCTGCGGTCAAGCCGCTCCCTCAGCTTTCCAGAACAATCTCGATACCGATATCCTTGGGGACCTGTGTACGCATCAGCTGGCGGAGTGCTCTCTCATCGGCATCGATATCGATGAGTCTCTTGTGAACCCTCATCTGCCAGCGGTCCCACGTGGCGGTGCCTTCTCCGTCAGGGCTCTTGCGAATGGGGATGACCAGGCGCTTCGTCGGCAGCGGAATCGGACCAGCCAGATTCACGCCCGTGCGCTCCGCGATCTCGCGGATGCGGTCGCAGACCATCTCGATCTTCTTGAAATCAGTTCCTGTCAGGCGAATTCTGGCTTTTTGCATGTTCTCTCACCAAAAAGGATGGATGGAACCCCTTTACCTTACCGCATCTGCTTGGGGGTAATCGCAATGCACATTCCCGCGGCGATGGTGGAGCCCATGTCACGGATGGCAAACCTGCCGAGCTGGGGGATCTCCTTGACGTTCTCGATGACCATTGGCTTCGTGGGCTTGACCTGAACGATTGCTGCATCACCGGTCTTGATGAATGTCGGGTTCTCCTCCTTGGTCTGCCCTGTCCTCGGGTCGAGTTTCTTCTTGAGTTCGATGAACGTGCATGCTGTCTGGGTCGTGTGACAGTGGAACACAGGGGTGTATCCTACCGTGATTGCACTCGGGTGCTGGAGGACAACGATCTGGGCAGTGAACTCATCGGCTACCGTCGGGGGAGCATCTGCCGGTCCGGTCACGTCGCCGCGGCGGAGGTCACCCTTGGCGATACCACGCACGTTGAATCCGACGTTGTCGCCTGGCAGGGCCTGGGGAATCTCCTCGTGGTGCATCTCGATTGACTTGACCTCTCCCTCCTTGTTGGCGGGCATGAAGCTCACTTTCATCCCTTTCTTCATGATACCTGTCTCGACACGGCCGACAGGGACGGTCCCGATACCGCTGATGCTGTACACGTCCTGGATGGGAAGGCGCAGCGGTTTGTCCACGGGTTTTTCGGGTTCTTTAAGGGTGTCCAGTGCCTCAAGGAGTGTCGGGCCTGTGTACCATGGAGTTTCAGGACTCTTCTTGGAGATGTTGACACCTGCAAGGGAACTGATGGGGATGAAGAGGGTTTCTGCAGGCTTATAGCCAACCATCTGGAGCAGGGCGGAGAGGTCTTTTTTCACCTCTTCGAACCGTTTCTGGTCGTACTTGGCCATGTCCATCTTGTTGATTGCGACAATGAGCTGGCCAATACCCAGTGTTCTTGCAAGGAATACGTGCTCCTTTGTCTGTTCCATGACACCGTCAGGTGCAGCGACAACGAGGATTGCTGCATCTGCCTGGGAGGCGCCGGTGATCATGTTTTTGACGAAGTCCCTGTGACCAGGACAGTCGACAACCGTGAAGTAGTATTTCGGCGTATCGAACCGCTTGTGTGCGATGTCGATGGTAATACCCCTCTCGCGCTCTTCTTTCAGGTTGTCCATGACCCATGCAAACTCGAAGGTGGCCTTACCCTTGGCCTCGGCCTCCTTGCGGTATCCCTCGATGATGTGTGCGGGAACGGTCCCGGTCTCGAACATGAGCCTCCCGACCGTGGTAGACTTCCCATGGTCGATGTGTCCGATGACCGCCAGATTCATGTGAGGCTTTTCTGCTGCCATGTCATTCCTCCGATAAAAATGAGCCTGTCAGAGTTCAGCCCATTTATTCGAGTATAATTTATTTGAAAGGGATACCTATTAATCATTTCGATTGACGGATTTTAGACGGATTTCCCGGAAAAAGGAGGTTATTATCGACAGAATCATATCTGTCGGAGTATAAAACCCACTTCTGAACCATGAAGACCCTGCCGATAAACAAGGATAAGACCGGGAACCGCGCCACTGTCATGTGCTTTACGGGTGAAGTATCAGTTTATCGTTACTGTGCATTCTGTGAGCACTGCAAAGGCATAAGGGTTGGTTCACGGCTTTATCCCGCACCGCAGGAGAAGGTGCTCCAGGAGATGAAACGGGGGGCAGTGCCTGACGAGGCACTCCTCAATGCCCAGCTCCAGTTCAACCAGCTCATCAGGGATGGCGAATCAATCGAATGTGGGGACGAGAAGAACACCGGATTCGTCCCACGGTACCGAATCAGGTGATCAGACATCCTCGAAGAGGACAGAAGCCGGGAGCATATTCCATATTTCATCCCTGAGCTGCCCGAACCGGATATCCTCGAGCTGTTCTGAAAGAAGCCTGCCGCTCCACGCTCTCCTGTATACCCACTGGACGACCTTCTCGACGACATCAACGACTGCCTCGGGCGTCCTCACGACAACGAGTTCCCGTCCGATACGGGGATGCCTGCCCCTTCTCCCGCCGACGGATATCATGTAGTGTTCGCCGGACGACTTGAGAAGGGCGAACGGGCAGGAACGGATGCATGTGCCGCACTGGACACAAAGGGCCGGGTCAAGCACTGATACTCCTTTCTTGATAGATATGGCGCCTTCCTTGCAGTACTCAACGCATGTGCCACACCCCGTGCAGAGCCCCGGAGTTCTTATGGGGGAAATCCTGCCTATGATGCCAATTTCATTGAGCATGGGACTGGTGCAGGCATTCGGACAGGCCGAAATTGATATCCGTATCTTGACAGGCATTTCCCGGCCGAAAAGACGGTTATCGATGGCCTTTGCAAGATTTGTGGAATCGATATTTGCAAATACGCACCGCGGGAGACCGGGACATGCAGTGACGTTGACGACCTCGTCTCTCTCGGAACCGATGGGTGTCCCGTTTCTGTCCAGTTCGGCGGCGATCGCCTGGAGGTTCCGGGAATCGATACCCGGTATTTCAATGGTCTGCCTCGTTGTGAGGTGCAGGCCGGGAGCACTGAATTTTTCTGCAATATCTGCAAGACCCCTCAGCATCTGTGAATTGACCATACCGGCCGGAATACGGGTGCGGATTGTGCAGAACTGGGGGTCACGCTCGGTGATGACACCACCGCGCATGTGAAGGGCTATCTCCCTGGGCATATAGTGTACCTCTCCCCCGATCAAGGAAAAATGTGCGCGTTCTGCTACCCTGACAGGCAGAGGACCGCAAGGATGACAGCCCTCGTGATCTCGTTTGCAGAGCCGACCACGTCGCCGTTCACCCCCCCAAAGAGCCTGCAGGCGATGATCTGGAGGATAAGGGGACACAGAATCATGGCGGCAGCAACAGCGAGAAGTGTTGATGGTGGTACGGGGAGAAGGACGAGCGGCAGACAGAGGATACCTGCGAGCAGGGGGAAATAAGGCCTTGATTGTGACTGGAGTATCGCGTGAAGGCCATTCCGGAAGGGCTTTCCAAAAGTAGAGAGAAACGCCATCGAAAATTTCGCCCCGACCTCTGCGATCAGGAGTGCAATGGCAACGGATGGGACTGACGCAAGCGACGAAAACGAAACGAGCGTGACGACAATAGCGAGCGCAAAAGCACCTGTCCCGACCTGCCTGTCGGTGAGGGCAGCAACCCGTTTTTCGCATCCCCCGTGCGCCATGAGGCCGTCGCCAAGGTCCATCAGACCATCCAGGTGGTTACAGCCCGAGATGAGGAAGACCAGGCCGATTCCTACAGCAGCCGCGAGCAGGGGTGGTCCGATGAGAAACGCCCCCGCAGCGGCAATCCCCCCGACAACGTAACCCGCAACGGGATAGAGCCAGGATCGCCTCGCAAAATCCTTAAAATCCCTCATCCCGCCCAGGGGAAGAATTGTCGTGAACTGGAGGAGGGCGATTAGGGAGTTAATACACATTCGCTGTAGAACCTCGAGGTACAGCCGGCGATGAGTCCCGCTACGGCATCGTCAAGGAAAGGGCCCAATGACCGGAGTACACCCGGCTTTTTCTGATCGTAACGGGTAAATTCGAACCGCGCATAAGTCCCACCTATGCATTCTGCAATTGCCATCCCAATGATCTCGTCCGAGAGCAGGAATACGGGGTCGTCCTTTATCGGGGAATCTTTTTTCTTCCAATAGAGTTCGTCCTCGAGGAGAACAGCCGCAAGGAGGAGGGAGGCGACATTTGGATCTTTCATATACCGATCCATCATCTGTCCGATCCTTGGCCTCGCAATCTCAGGAGAGAGCCCGTGCGGGACGTAGAGTTCCATCGCGGCATCGAGCATGTTCTCCATATGGATGCCCTTTTCCTGCAATCTGCCAGTAATATCAAACATCTTGTGCACCATTCCGGTAGCCCCGCATTACTCCGACATGGAAAAATACCCTCCCATTCGGGTATGCATAAGGGGCGTGCCCTGTCAGCAGGAGTGATATGTCTTTTTCCTGATATGATGGTTGTCCCCCGTCACCGGCCGTCATATTCATGGAATTCCGAAGGAAATAGAAGAGGGAGAGACCGTCCATGCCGTTCGTTTCAGACACCTTTTCACTTTCGCCCAAGCAGCCTCTTTTTGCAGCTGTCCTTGCCAACACGATGCTTTCCGTCGTCCCCGGGATATCGGGTGCGGGCCCGAGCCCGGAAAAAACCCTTTTTACCCCCATCCTCGATGCAGAACTGGTCCTCAGGGGGAGGATAACGAGCATGCCCTCACGACCCGACACTCCGACCGGGTGCCCGACCCCTGCATCCATCACGCGAGCGATGATGGATATGTGCGGGATCATCCCACTCTTTATCAATGCAGGGCTTGTTCACCACCCTACCGTACCCTGCCTGGACGTCTATGGAGAACCGGGACAGGATCCCCGGTCAGCTGATGCCGTTCCACGTTCCGCAGACCTTTTTGAGGAGGGACGCATCATCGGGGCAATGCTCTCGCGAATGTGTGACGTGCTCGTTATCGGGGAGTGCGTCCCCGGAGGCACAACAACAGCCCTCTGTGTGCTCCGTGCGCTGGGATATCCTGCCCGGGTCAGTTCGAGTTACGCTGATAACCCTGTCGGGATGAAGGAAGCGGTCTGGGAAGCAGTATTTCGGCGGATAGCTGACCATATGCCTCTTTCCCAACTCGATGCAGCCCGGTTTTGCGGTGACCCCATGATCCCCCTCTGTGCCGGTATCGGGATGGGATATGGGAACAGGGGGCGCAGGCTTGTGCTTGCGGGTGGCACCCAGATGCTCGCTGTTGCAGCCCTCATGAAATCTCTCTCAATTCCACTCCCCATGATTGCCACGACCGTCTACGTAAGGGACGATCCGTCTGCCAATTTCTCCGAGGTGGCCAATCGCATTGGCGTCCCGGTTGCCTATGTTGACCCGGGATTCGGGGATCTGGGACATGCCGGCCTTGCACGGTACTGCATCGGTGAGGTAAAGGAGGGGATGGGGGCAGGTGGCGCCATGTTCCTTGCTGCGATCATGGGGCATTCCCCCCACGATATCAGAAAAAAGATTCTCGGGACTGTATCCTCCTACCAGTAAAAAACAAGGGTTCGGTCTGCAATGAGGGCCTTTTTTTCCGTATAGTCAACACCTGCAGCAGAGACATTTTCACCTATTACGCGCCACATTTGTGAAGAACCATGCTCCCCATCTTCGTCGTCAATAATTACGGGCAGTTCAATCACCTCATTTTGAGGATGTTCCGCGACCTGGGCATCGATGCGCGGATGGTCCCAAATACCCTTCCCCCAAAAGAGGTGGCAGGCTCATGCCGGGGCATCGTCCTCGGGGGTGGTCCCGACATCGGGAAGTGCGGCAATTCTCCCCTCTTCCTTCACCTCGGTGTCCCCGTCCTCGGGATCTGCCTTGGCCTTCATATCATCGCACGGGAGTTTGGAGGGAGCGTTGCCCCGGGTCGCATGGGGGGTTATGGGCCGGTCGAGGTGGAGCTGGTGGAGAGATCAGGAATCCTCGAGGGGTACCCCGAGAGAATACTCGTGTGGGCTTCGCACGCCGACGAGGTTACAGTGGTTCCCCCCGGTTTTCATCTCCTCGCACGCTCCGGTGTATGCGCGCATGAGGCTATTGCATACCCGGAAAAGAAAATTTTTGGCTTGCAGTGGCATCCTGAAGTCAGCCACACGAAGGACGGACAAAGAGTATACAAGAACTTTGACGCGATATGCAGGGAGTATGGGATATGACGCGCGGGGATTGCCGGGATGAGGAGAGTACCCTTGCGGAACAGATAGTGAGAATCGGTTTTTCATGCACCCGGTGCGGGGACTGCTGCAGACCCGGTGCCGGGGACGATAACCTCGTCATGGTCTTTCCAAGGGAAATAAGGGAAATTTCAGAATTTTCCGGTCTCGAGGTCACCGAGATCGCCGAGCCATACCCGGACACCGTAGCACTTCCTGGCAATCGCATCGTTACATTCGGGCGGGTACTGCGGCGTTTCTGTGGCAACTGTCGCTTTTTATCCGGCTCTTTATGCCAGGTTTACGCCGTGAGACCTTCGATCTGCAGGACGTATCCCTTCATGCTCGAAGGAAGCGGGTTGAGGGTCTATCCCTGCAGAGGACTGGGAAAACCCATTTCAAGGGAGGACGCTGTCCGCATTGCCCGCGACCTTCTTACCAGGAGGGCCGAAGAGGAAGAGGAGATCCGTCGGATCCAGGCTGTTTTTCCCACGATTCCTCCCGGACCGGGAAGGTTTATCGTTGATGCGGAAGGGGTGTGCAGGCAGTGACAGGAACCCTGCGGATCGTTGGCACAGCGCATGTCTCTGCAAAAAGTGTCGAGGAGGTAAGGTCTGCAATAGAGGAATTCTCCCCGGAGATAGTGGCCATCGAACTCGACCCTGCACGGTATGCCGCCTTAAAGAAGCAGGCACGTGACCCGTCCGTCAAGGATGTCCTCGAGGCAAAAAACTTCACCCAGCTCCTTGTCCAGTGGATACTCGCCTACCTGCAGAGGCGAATCGGCCTTGACATGGGAGTTGAACCCGGTGCGGAGATGAAGGCAGCAATCGAGGAGGCTGAAAAAAGGAACATCCCCGTTGCCCTCATCGACAGGGATATCGGAATTACGTTGAGGAGGTTCTGGAATTCGCTCTCTTTTTTCGAGAAACTAAAACTCCTCTATGCTCTCGTCCTTTCACTGGCCACGGTGGATTCCGAGGAGATAGACGTCGAGGAGCTGAAGAAGGAGGACGTGGTCAGCATGGCGATGAAAGAGTTCAGGAAATTTTCTCCCAACGGTGCCCGCGCCCTCATTGACGAGCGGGACTCGTATCTCGCACACAATCTCGCCATCCTGAAAGAGCGACACACCAGGATACTTGCCGTCCTCGGTGCAGGCCACGTGGCCGGTGTCGAGAAGCTGCTTGCATCTCCCGGGGAGATTCTCTCCAAGCAAGAACTGGATGCGGATATCAGATCCCGGCCATGGGGAAAGATCTTCGGCGCCGGTGTGACGGCACTCTTCGTCCTTCTTCTCCTTGCCATTGCATTTTCCGGCGTAGGAATGGAGGTCCTCTTTTCCGCTCTGGTATATTGGGTTCTTCTCCACGGCATTCTTACCGCGGCCTTCACGCTCGCCGCCCGCGGGCATCCACTCTCTGCTCTCACGGGATTTGGAGTATCATGGTTCACGGCCTTGAACCCCCTCATTGCGGCTGGATGGTTTGCCGCAATCGTTGAGGCGAAGATTCGGAAACCGACCCCCGCTGATTTCCGGAGGGTATTCGAGGCCGAGAGTTTCTCCGCGATGATGAAGGTCCCCCTTTTCAGGGTCGTCCTCGTGGCCGCACTTGCCAACCTGGGGAGCACGCTCGGGACAATCCTCTATTTCATCTTCATATTCCCGATCCTTGGAATCGATCCTACAGTCCTCATATCCCAGGGATTCTCGAACATGTGGAATGGTATCACGGGACTCATCCCGGGATGACGATCATGTTCCTTCCTGAACGGCGGGAGAAAGGTATTAATCAGACATTATGCCATTCCACCGTATGAACAAAATACATATTGCTCGTCTTTCCGGCATTCCTGTCCTGATTCTCCTCTCCCTTGTATTACCCGCGATGGCAGCATGTGGAACAATTCCGGCAGGGGAATGGGTCTTCATCGGCGAGGAGGGCCTGGATATAACCGGAACGGGAGTGACCGCGGGATCGCAGATTGCCTACTACGGACCGGGAGGAAGTGTATCCAGTGTGCCCGCCGCGCAGGTGACGGTAGCGGATCCCTCCTCTTTTTATGTTGCACCATCTGTCTTTTTGGGAAAAACAGGTCCCTGGTTCACCCTCCCCGAAAATAACCTTGCTTTCTACGTCGGAGATCCGACGATCCAGGTACGTATCGTTGACTACACCTCCGGTTTTGTGGTCGGCAGGGATGCTACCTGGGTTCCCAAGGGGGATATTGCCGGTTTTCGGATTGATACGAACCTCTGGGTCTTCTCCCATCGCAAGGGTTGCACGGGAGTCCCCCTCACAATAGAGATTACCGGACCCGGCGGCCTGTCATTTTCTTCCCTTGGCGGATACAGACTGGGAGACGTGGTGGTATCCACCCCTACATTCGAGAGCGGTCCGGTCTGGGCGACGGGTTCGGGGGAATATCCCATAGGAGACTACATAGTCTCCGTGCGGTGCGAGGCAAATAATATGCATGACAATTATCCCGTGACGGGAAAGTCGCAGAGTGAACAGGTCCGGTTCCTCCTCCAGAAAGTCAATCCCCTGATTGCAACCATGACAACAACAGCAGTTACGGAGACTGCAACAGCAGTCACATCAACTCCCGGGACGACTGATCGATTGGAAAGCGGAACCACAGTCGAAACATCAGTCATGACGACAGTTCCGTCGACCGCAGAGACCGTCCCCCCCATGTTGTCAGCAAGACCGACGCGTGCGCCCGGCCTCCTTCCGGCAACCCTTTTCCTTGCATTAATAAGCGCAGTCCTCGTTCTCCATCAGCGCAGGGAGCGCCAGGGATAGCACTCCCTTAGATAATCGCACGAAGAGTCACTTTTTTTTCCTCAGGCACCGATGGGTTTTCCATGAACGTCGGCACCACTATCATCAAGTCTCGGCACAGTGTGCGTAAATACAAGTCGGACCCTGTCGAGGAGAACGTGATTCGCGACGTCCTCGAGTGTGCCCGGCAGGCCCCGACGGCGATGAACCTGCAACCCTGGCTCTTTGGTGTCGTCCGTGAAAGGTCTCTTCTCGAGAAGATTGCTGGAATGACAGATCACGGGAAGTTCATTGCTGATGCGGCGGTCTGTTTTGCCATATTTGGAGAGAAGACCGCAAAATACTACCTCGAGGACTGTTGTGCGGCAACAGAGAACCTCATCATCGGATTGTGGGCATATGGGGTTGGAAGCTGCTGGGTTGCCGGTGATAAAAAGCCGTATGCAGAAGACATCCGGAAAC
>JASEES010000017.1 GCA_030019395.1 Methanolinea sp.
TTTTTCACCCGGGGAGATGGAGGAGGCCGTGCAGGTATCCCACCTCGCCGGAGTCCGCGTCTACGTCACTGTCAACACCCTGATCAGGGAGGGAGAGCTCTCCGGGGCACTCTCGTTCCTTTTTGACCTTTACCGGATGGGTGTCGATGGGGTAATCATCCAGGATACCGGCCTGCTTTCCCTGGCCAGGAAGACTGTCCCCGGCCTTGCTCTCCATGCGTCCACGCAGGCCACAATCGCTACACCGGAAGGAGCGGCATGGGCGAAGGCGGCAGGGTATTCCCGCGTCATCCTCCCGCGCGAACTGACGCTCGACGAGGTGGACGGGATCCTTGCCCTCCCCCGGGAAAAGCGGCCCGAGATCGAAGTCTTCGTGCACGGTGCTCTCTGTTACTCGTATTCCGGCCAGTGTCTCCTTTCGTCCCTCATCGGGGGCAGGAGCGGAAACAGGGGTATGTGCGCACAGCCCTGCAGGAAACCATACGTGCTGGTGGAAATGGGGCCCCGGAAGGGCGATAGCGGGCAGGGATACCCGGTCCTCCGGACCAGGGAACGGTACCTCCTCTCGACACGCGACCTGTGCTGTTATCCGGGACTCGACCGGCTTTTCCAGCGGGAAATTGCTGCCTTGAAGATCGAAGGCAGGATGCGGTCTCCTGCGTACGTTGCCATCGTTGTCCGGGCATACCGCAGGGCACTCGATGCTTTGCGAAACGGGAATGCACATTACCGGCCTGAAGACGAAGAGGCAATGGCCCTTGTGTTCAGCAGGGGTTTTACGGGGGGATTTATCCTTGGGGATCCCGTTCTCATGGGTCGCGAAGCCCCGGGCAACCGGGGACTCCTTCTCGGGACAGTCCGCGCGGTCGTTCCCGAAAAGGGGCTCCTCATCGGGGCGGCGGCGCAGATCCTTCCTGCTGCAGGAGACGGCATTCTCGTAGCGTCCCCCGGTGGAGAGGCACGCGGGGGTTTTTCACTCAAAACCGGTGGCAGCAGGCGGGAGGGGGGACTCTTCCTTCCGGCTCCTGTGCGGGGTGCCAGGCCGGGAGACCTCGTCTACCTCACGCGGAGCAGGTCTTCGAGGGAGAATTTGAAGGCTGTCACAGGGGAAGGGAGGATGCGCCGCCCTGTACCGGTCGATCTCGATGTTGCGATCAGCACCGGGGAACCTGTCAGATGGAAGGCATCGGTGCATCATCCCGTCAGGGGACGAATCGCGATCGAGGGATCTGCAGGGGAGGTCCCTGTCCCCGCGCGAACGCAGCCGCTTTCCCCGGGAACAGTCCGGTCCCAGCTTGGAAAAACGGGAGATTCGCCCTTTGTATGGGGACACATCTCTGTGTCGATGGGGAAAGATGCATTCCTCCCGCTCTCTTCCCTCAACAGCGTCCGGAGGGAGATCCTGGATCGCCTGGAAAGGGAATGGATCGCTGCGTTCCATCCCCTTCCCCCGGAACTCGGGGTGGCCCGATCTGCTGTCGCTGCAGTGATACAGGATATGGCGCCGCACCAGGCAGGATATGCCCGTGTCATGGAGGAGAATGCGCGGCCCATCATCACGGTCTACTGTGCAACACCCGGGGAACTGGAGGCGGCGTGCACATGTGGATCCGATGCTGTCCGTTTCGAACCCACCGCCGGGGACGGCGGGGATGACTGGTCCGGCGAGGTCCTCGAGGGGGCCCGCACGTGCAGGGAGGCAGGGGTTCACTTTGCCTGGATGTGGCCCCGGGTGGCACCCCCTGCGTTCGTCAGGAAAGAACTCGACAGGCTCCCTGACCTCTTCGTCAGGGGAGTTCCCGGTATCATGGCCGGGGAGACGGGGCTTGCGGAGGCAATCCGTGCACGCGTCCCGGAAATGGAGGTGCTCGGGGGAACCGGGCTCAACATCGTCAATTCGGAAGCAGCGCTCTTTCTCCATCCACCCATCGACAGGTTCACCCTCTCGCCGGAAATCCCGCGTGCCGATATACCGGTCCTCATATCGAGGGCGGTAACAAAGTGTCCCGGCCTTTCGTTCGAAGTGATCTGCCAGGGCACCATCGAGGCGATGGTGAGCAGAAACAGGCTCCTGACAGACCTCCTCGGGGAGCATGGACCCGGTCACTATGGACTCAAAGACGAAACCGGGCGCGTTTTTCCGGTCTACGAGGACAGGCTGGGACGGACGAGAATCCTCAATGCCGTGGAGACAACTCTCATCGACCACGTCCCGTTCCTGATCGGTGCGGGTGTCCGGTCCCTTGCCATCGATGCGCGGCGCAGGGGTCCCGAATACATACACGAGGTGGTTCCTGCTTACAGGAGAGCGGCCGAACTCTTCCATGCCGGGAAAAATGACCCGGGGACGCTCGAGCCTCTCAAGGAGAGGATCCGGCGGGTTGCGAGGGGCGGGCTGACCGGGGGCAATTTCGTGCGATCATCCTTTTGAAGGGATGAAAGCCCTGTCAGCATATGTTTTCCCCTGTTGGCTCCATACATATCCCGTGCAGGAGATCTCCCATGCCAAAACCTTTCATCCTCATCAACCTCAAGACATACATGGAAGCGAGCGGCCAGCGGGCACATTCCATCGCGGGTGCAGCCCAGCAGGTCGCGGAAGAGTCCGGGGTGGAAATCGGCATCGCCCCCAGCTACATGAACATCCACCCGCTCTCCATGCACTACTCCCTGCCGGTCTACTCCCAGCACGTCGATGCAGCCCTGCCCGGTGCGAACACGGGTGCCGTCACGGTCGAGGCGATCAGGGAGGCCGGGGCCACCGGTTCGCTCGTAAACCACTCGGAACGCCGCCTGACCCTTGCAGACATCGAGGCAGTCGTGTCCCGGCTCCGGGAGGCAGACCTTGTTTCCGTCGTCTGCACGAACAATGTTGCGACAAGCGCAGCTGCAGCAGCCCTCGGCCCGGACTTCGTGGCAATCGAGCCGCCCGAGCTGATCGGGGGAAACGTCTCTGTCTCCTCTGCCAATCCCGGCATCATCACGGGCACGGTCGAGGCAGTCAGGAAGGTCAACCCCTCCGTTCGTATCCTGACAGGGGCCGGTATCCACTCCGGCGAGTGCGTGAAGACAGCCATCGATCTCGGCACAGACGGCGTTCTCCTCGCATCGGGCGTGGTGAAGGCCAAAGCCCCGATTGCCGTCCTGCGTGACCTCGTATCGCGGCTCTAGTGGTTCCGGACGAGCGAGATCAAGTCATGTGTCGTGATGACGCCCGCGACCCTGCCCCCGTCCATGACAAGCACGGCATGGTGGTGCTCGAGTATCCGTATCACGGTCTCTATGTCGGTGTCCTTCGGGACGGTGGGGAACCCTGATTCCATGTAATACCTGACCTGATCACCCGGTGCCCGATGGGTTGCCCTGTTATTGATGGCGCTCAGGATAGCCGACTCGGAGATGCATCCGACAGGTATCCCCCCCTCAAGGACGGGGACCTGGGATATCCCGTGTTTTTCCATGATGTCTGCTGCACGGGTGATGGGGTCATCGATGCCAACGCATATGACCGGGGTGTGCATGACGCGGGCGGCCGTGACCCGCGGCTTTTCCATCGCATTGAGGACGCCCACGATCTTTCTCAATGTGCTTACCCGCGGATCAACACTCCCCCTCTCGATCCGGGCGACCATCGACTGGCTGATACCGGCCTTCTCTGCGAGATCGGCCTGTTTCATCCCGAGGAGTTCCCTTCTTGCCCGTATCTCTTCAGGTGTGGGGACATGCATGGGTGGTATTACCCTGGTGCATACTGATGGATAAATCTACTGCAGGAAAGGTATATCGGAGTGGGAGGAGTAAGCCCCCTTCTGTTCGATGCGGCATTCAGCTCATGCGCCATACCCGGGCGGGCAACTGAGCAGCCCATGTGCCCTGTTCTGGCTTGCACCCGCAGGGATTCGCCGTTTCACCGTGTCCTGCCCTTCTGCGTCAGCGACCAGGGAAAGATCCAATCCCGGAACCTCCCCGGGTTACCCCGGATTCGGGGTTCAATCGCGTCATTGCCAGGGGCAGGCCGTATCGTTTCTGTGCCATTGCCGTGACTCTCGCCACCCGTACTTGCGTAACGGCTGCGCGCTCAGCAGGTGGGGGGACTTTCCTCAGCGGCAGAATCTGCCACCGTCGGCCGCACTCTCCCTCTCCCTATATAATTCAGCGGCACATAATATACACCTGATGGAAGTGCTCACCCCGGAAGAGGGGCGGGTCGCGGTCCAGCTCGCCCGCGCTGTTCTCGAGGAAAAGATCGGGAGAAAGCACGTGGAGTATCCCGCCCTGCCGCCGGTCTTTTCGGAAAAACGTGGTGTCTTTGTCACCCTGAAGAAAAGGGGGGAACTGCGCGGGTGCATCGGCTTTCCGACACCTGTCTATCCCCTGGGCCAGGCGATCTCCGGGGCAGCCCTGGCAGCAGCCCTTGAAGATCCGCGGTTTCCCCCGCTGCGTGCCGGGGAACTCCCCGAAATCCGCATTGAGGTCACGGTCCTGTCAGTCCCCGTCCCCCTGACCTGCAGGGCGTCCGAGCGACCCCGGAATATCATGGTCGGCACCCACGGGCTGATCGTCCGGGGCATGGGACGTTCCGGGCTCCTCCTCCCGCAGGTACCCCTCGAGTGGGGCTGGGACGCACCAGAGTTCCTTGACCACACGTGCCTGAAGGCAGGTCTTGCGAGGGGTTGCTGGAAAGACGAGAGGGTTGAGGTCTACACGTTCGAAGGGCAGATATTCGGGGAATAAGAGGACAGGTTGCCGGGCAGGGGACACCTCTGATGGGAAACGAAAGGTACGGGGAAATGGAGAGATTCCAGGGTATCCCGGAAGGATAGAAACCTAAAAAGGACGGGAGATACCGGCGACCATGGTCATTCATTTTGAAATCCTCGAGGAAGATATCGCAGGGCGGACAGGCAGGCTGAAGGTGGGTGAGAGGGTCGTCCGGACCCCGATCCTCCTCCCTGTGGTCAATCCGCACCTCCAGCCTGTTCTTCCGAAGGAGATGAAAGCCCTCGGTGCCGAGGGACTCATCACGAATGCATACATTTTTTCGCGGAGTGAGGAATTCCGGGACCGGGCCCTTGCGTCCGGTCTCCACGAGGTGCTCGGGTTCGATGGGCTGATCATGACAGACTCGGGGGCATTCCAGCTCTCTGTCTACGGCGACATCTCCCTTACCAACGGGGAGGTCATCCGGTTCCAGCAGGATATCGGGAGTGACATCATCGTTCCCCTCGATATCCCCACGCCGCCATCGGCAGACAGGGCGACCGCAGAAAGAGACCTTTCGGTCACCATGTCACGCCTTGGGGAGGCCCTTGCCCTGTGCGGGGAGAAGAATAACGTTGCAGGCCCGGTCCAGGGAGGGATCTTTCCTGACCTGCGCGAGAGGGCAGGAAGGTCCGTCGGAGAGATGGGTTTTTCCTTCTGCCCCATCGGTGCGGTCGTCCCTCTCATGGAATCGTACCGTTACAGGGAACTCGTGCAGGTTGTGATGGCTGCAAAGAAGGGAATCCCGTCCTCTTCCTGTGTCCACCTCTTTGGCGCGGGTCATCCGTCCATGTTCGCGCTCGCGGTTGCCATGGGATGTGACGTCTTCGATTCTGCCGCATATGCCCTGTACGCACGGGAGGGGCGCTATCTCACCCCCTCGGGAAGTGCGAAACTCCAGGAGATGGGTGAACTTCCGTGCGCCTGCCACGTTTGCCGCAGCCACACGGCGGAAGAACTTCGGCAGTCGGAAGAGTCAGAGAGGCTCCTTGCCATCCATAACCTGTCAGTAAGCCTTGCCGAGATCGCACGCGTCAGGCAGGCAATCGCCGACGGCGTTCTTTTCGAACTCGTGGACGAGCGGTGCAGGAGCCACCCACTCCTCCTCGACGGGTACAGGGCGTTCCTCCGGCACGGCGAGGCCCTCGAAAAGAGGGACAGGGTAAGCAAGCGGAGGTTCTTCTACAGGGGGCAGGAGAGCTGCCTGCGCACCGAAGTCATCCGTTACCATGCGCTCCTCAAACGCCTCGACCTCCCTTCCCGGGTGGTGATATCCCTCGACGGTACCGGCAGGGAGGGCTTTGACCTGACGCTCTTTTTCAAACCTCCATTTGGTCCCTACCACCCTGCGCTCTGCGAGACGTTTCCCATAGGGCAATGCGAGCTCCCTTGCTGGGACAATGAGATGGTCTCTGCAGGCTGCCGGGGCATGAGGGTGCTGATGGAGTCCCATCTGGAGACGGAATTCTCTGTCACCTGCCCGCCCGAATGGCGGGACCTGCTCATGAGCGAGCTCCCGGGTGTGCAGGTGATCCCGTGAGCCGCTTTGAGGTTATCAGGAGGGACGGGCTTGCACGGATTTCGCATCTTTCCGTGGAGGGCCGGGATATAGTCCTTCCCTCTGCCGGGGAAGCGGACACCCTCTTTCCCGGACTGGCCGGGTCGAGCCTGGAAAACGTACCTCTCGATGCAGATCCCGGATTTGCAGCGAGGTACCTCCCCGCAGGCGACACCCTGCCAGTCAGGGTCCACCCGGCAGTCGACAGGGATGTCGGGTCAGGGACCTGCGTCATGGTTCCCTGCTGGCATACAGCCCTCGCTGACCCCCGGAAATATGTCGAGTGGCTCGTACGGCTGAAAGAGCGCCTCCCTCCCGATACAGCCTTCTATGCCCCGGCTGCCGCCGTACCGTCGAACATCTCGCTCCTCTGCTACACGGGGTTTGACCTCTTCGACTTCACCGCTGTCGACCTTGCGTCGGCAAGGGGAGAGTTCTGCCTCCCCGAGGGTGTCTTTCCGGCAGACCTCATGGAAGAAGGCGCATGTTCCTGCCCGGGCTGCAGGGAGGGGGACCTCTTCAGGCACAACAGGGCAGCACTGCTTCGCGAGCTCGCTCTCGTCCGCATGCACATCGCGTCCTCGTCATTGCGGGACCTCGTCGAGAGCCGGTCACGGATGGATTCACGGTACGTCTCGATCATCAGGTTCCTGGACCGGGAGAGTCATTTCCTTGAACCGCGCATTCCGGTATCCCGGCCCGGGACTTTCCTCGCAACGAGTGGCGAGTCACTCTTCAGGACCGAGGTCCGGCGTTTTGCTGACCGCGTTGTCAACCGCTACATCCCGCCTGCCGCGGATGTCGCTGTCCTTCTCCCCTGCTCTGCAAAAAAGCCCTATTTCCTCTCGCAGAGTCACCGCAGGTTCATGGAAGCGGTATCCGGCAGGGCTCTCGAGCTCA
Organism: Methanolinea sp.; assembly: GCA_030019395.1. Taxonomy (GTDB): domain Archaea; phylum Halobacteriota; class Methanomicrobia; order Methanomicrobiales; family Methanospirillaceae; genus Methanolinea_A. Next base: position 7,220 of record JASEES010000017.1, read on the forward strand.
TCGTGACGTCACCGCTCGGTCTCGTTCCGAGGGATCTCGAGCGTGTCTACCCGGCTGCCCACTACGATGTCCCCGTAACGGGGTACTGGGACGCGGAGGAGAAGGCCTGGATCGCAGGAGTGATTGCGCAATTCTTCAGGAAACACCGGTTCCGCCGTGTCATTGCCCACCTCGAAGGCGGGGCACTCGATGCAGCGGGCATGGCTGCAGAGATGGCATCCATAGACCTCGAGTGCACCACGGGTGGTGACAGGGCGACATCGCGCGCGGCACTCAATGCCCTTTCCGGGGCTTTATCCGGGGAAAAACCTGTCACCCACGATCTCGTCAGGGCAACTGCTTCTTACCAGTTCGATACTGCCGTGGACACGAAAGGCTTCACCCTGAAGGAAAGGTTCCCCGACCTGAAAGTATTCAGGGGCATGGAACCGCTCTTCTCGCTCGATCCCGGGACAGGGCTTCTCCGTCCGACATTCGGGGGCTGGGAACTCATCCCCGCGGGGTACCGGGTTGAGATCGATGCATTCGTCCCATCGGGTGATATCCTTGCGCCGGGTGTAGTTGGCGCCGATCCCCGGATCAGGGAGGGAGACGAGGTATTTGTGACCGGTCCTCTTGCGGTCGCCACGGGACGTGCGGCGATGCCGGGTCCCGAGATGGTGCGATCCCGCAGGGGTGTTGCAGTAAAGGTGCGTAAGGTAAAGACCCCCGGCGGGAAACATGTATGACACTGCACTTCTCGCGGCAGGGTGAGGACGAAATCGTGGGATACCGGGTGAAGGAGGCCAGCCCGATGGCCGAGCGCATTTACCAGATCTGGATCGAGGCGCCCCACGTGGCCCGGAATGCACGTGCGGGCCAGTTCCTCGTTATCAGGATTGACGAGAAGGGGGAGCGTATTCCCCTCACGATATCTGCCGTGAAGGGTGACCTTGTGCGGGTCATATTCATGGCCGTCGGGAAGACGACGTACCAGCTTGCAACGCTTGTGGCCGGTGACGAGATAAGGGATGTTGCCGGGCCCCTTGGGAAACCGAGCGAAATTGGACATTTCGGGCACTGTGTCATCGTGGGCGGGGGCGCAGGGATTGCGTGCTGCCCGATCATTGCACGGGCCGCAAAGGCCGCAGGAAACAGGGTCACGGGGATAATCGGTGCAAGAAGCGCAGGTTTCCTCATTCTCGAGGAGGAAATGGGGGAAACCTGCGATGAACTTTTCGTTGCAACGGATGACGGGACAAAGGGTCACCATGGGTTTGCAGCGGACGTCCTGAAACAGGTCATCGGGAAAGAGAGACCGGACCGCGTCTGGATCATCGGCCCTGCGATCATGATGAAGGTGACATCAGAAGTGACCCGCGCTGCCGGCATCCCCACGCTCGTCTCCCTCAACCCGATCATGGTTGACGGGACGGGAATGTGTGGTTCCTGCAGGGTTGTGGTGGGTGGAGAGACTCGGTTTGCCTGCGTTGACGGCCCCGAGTTCGATGCCCACAAGGTGGACTTCGACACCCTGATGGCACGGCAAAAGACGTACCTCGAGGAGGAAAAGCTCGCGCTCGAGAGATTCTCATCACACCGCTGCGGGTGCGGCGGGAGGGACCACCATGGGTGAACGACCGGCCGATGAGCGTGTCAGGGACTTTTCCGAGGTGGATACGGGCCTTTCTGCCGAAGAAGCGGTTACCGAGGCACAAAGGTGCCTCCAGTGCAAGAAACCATCGTGCGTGAAGGGCTGCCCGGTTGAAATTGACATACCTGCCTTCATTGCCCGCATTGCTGAAGGGGACTTTGCGGGGGCTGCACAGGTCATCAAGGAGAACAACCTCCTCCCCGCGATTTGCGGGAGGGTCTGTCCCCAGGAAGTCCAGTGCGAGGGGCAATGCATCCTCGGTCTCAAGGAGGTCCCGGTCCGCATCGGAGAGCTCGAACGGTTCGTCGCCGACCATGAGCGGAAAACGGGTTCGCGGTTGCCCCCGAAAGCAGAACCGACGGGAAAGAAGGTTGCAGTCGTCGGCTCGGGGCCTGCGGGACTGACTGCGGCGGCGGAGCTGGCACGACTCGGGCATTCGGTCGTTCTCTTCGAGTCACTCCACGAACCGGGCGGGGTTCTCATGTACGGGATCCCCGGGTTCCGCCTCCCGAAGGAGGTCGTGCGGGCAGAAATCGACCAGCTGAGAGGAATGGGCGTCACCATCCTGACGAACCACCTCGTCGGGACGAGCGTGCCGGTCAGTGAACTCCTCTCCTATGATGCAGTCTTCCTGGGTTGCGGGGCAGGCCTGCCGCACTTTATGGGTATCCCCGGGGAAAACCTCAACGGTGTTTATTCGGCAAACGAGTTCCTCACACGCGTGAACCTGATGCACGCGGACCGGTTCCCGGAATTCGATACACCCGTACGGCACGCAGGGAGAGTCGTGGTGGTCGGAGGGGGAAACGTGGCAATGGACGCGGCCCGGGTGGCCCGCCGGCTCGGCGCCAGGACGACACTTGTCTACCGGAGGAGGAAGGAAGACCTTCCTGCACGCAGGGCCGAGATTGCAAGGGCAGAGGAGGAGGGTGTCACCTTTATCTTCTGTGCCAGCCCCGTCCGCATCCTTGGGGAGCAGTGCGTCACGGGAGTCGAGTGCGAACGCATGGAGATGTGCGCGACAGATGCTTCCGGGAGACCCGAGCCGGTACCGGTGGAGGGTTCACGTTTTGTCATCGATGCGGACATGTGCATCCAGGCAATCGGGCAGGGGCCAAACCCCCTCCTCGTCAGGATGCTCCCGGGTATCAGAACTGGCAGGAGGGGAAACGTCATCGTGGACGAGGAAGGCAGGACCGATCTGGGGAAAGTCTTTGCTGCCGGTGACATTGCCACGGGTGCAGCGACCGTGATCCTCGCGATGGGCGGGGCAAAGAGGGCGGCGCGGGCGATTGACCGCATGCTCCGCAACTCCTGACTGTGGCTCTCTCTCTTTTTTTAAAAAAAGCCCCGGTAAACCTCATTCCGGATGTTTCCAATCCGGTGGGAACGTTGTGATTTATGAGAACGGAGAACGAAATTCTTTTTCATGGCACTCATGGAGGTTATCTGGTCGTTTTTCTTCCCGCTCGTCAGCGCTGCCGTTGCAATCGTTCACATCAGGTGGAAACACCTCACCGGCATAGCGGCAATGGAAACGTTCCTTGCATGGCAGCTGGCAGTTGGCCTCGGCCTGTCCTATGTTTATGCGGGTTTTGGACACCTCGTCTTTCCCGACCGGGTGGCGATGTCCATCGGATGGCCGGCGGGCAGCCCCTTCCAGCGCGAGGTCGGACTCTGGGACCTCTCGATCGGGGTGACGGGTCTCCTCTGTCTGAAGGTACGCCCGATGGGTTTTTGGTTGGCGACCGTAATAGCGTTCGGAATATTCTCAATCGGGGCAGGTATCGGCCATGTTTACGAGCTCGTCGTGCACGGTAATGCCTCCATAAACAATGCAGGCCCGGTCATGTACATGGACCTCCTGTATCCCGTCTTTCTCGGGGCACTCCTCGCGTTGTATGACCGGATGAAAAAGAGGATGCAGATACGACAGGTATAAACCCTGCCTCATAAGTAAGGGGTAGTCAGGCTTTAAAATGGGGGAAGCTTTTGCCAATTCACGTAAATTGGGCAAATGTCACTTCCCGACAAGGGGTACATTGCATTCAGGACAGGTCTGGTTCCTGCATGGCGTACCCCGCGTTTTCGGAAATTCTTTCCCGCACTTTGGGCAGATACAGGACTCGGGGGGAACCCCCCTCCGCATCCTTCCCATTCCTGGTCCACCATTAAGCATTTTCTCTCACCCGGATTTAGTGGTGTGCACAGGATAGATTAAATCCTCACAAAATACCAAAATGACCAAGGAATGATTCCCGATTGGAAATTATTATTCAAATTGTGATTTTTTTTCTAAGACCGCAGAATGCTTACGAAATGGACCTGCCGAGAGAAAGGGAAGAGACCCTTTTTTTCGCTCCTGCATAGTGCGCGAGCATCCCCCTGTAGACCCTCGATGCATTCACGAGTGATTCGATTGTGACATATTCATCGATGGCATGAAGCGTGCGGATCTCGCCGGGACCGTATTCCACGACAGAAAAACCTTCTTTCCGGAGGTAACGTGCATCGCTTGCCGCCCATTGAACGACGGGCCGTGCCGGTCTTTTGTATACCTTCTCTATCTCCTGCAGGAGGGTGGACACGAGGGGAGCGTCCGGTGGCGTAAGGCTCGGCTCGGCCATGTTCGTAACCGCTATGTCGCCACGCGGGGCATGCCTTTTCAGGTCGCAAAGGAGAGATTCCAAATTGCACCCCCAGGGAATCCGGAGGTCGAGTTCGAGCCTGCACTGCTGTGCAACGATGTTTGCCTTCTCTCCCCCCTGTATCGTCCCGGGGTTGTACATCACCCGTGTCAGGATATCGTATGCGTTGGGGATATCGAGGAGATCCCCGAGGATGGCTGCAGAGTCCCTGATCAGGCCGGAGAGGCCGGGATCCCCGGGGTTAAAGGAGACACCGTGGAGGTCTTTTACGAAGTCGAGCAACCTATACGCCTCCATGATCGCACTGACACCTTTCTCGGGGTAGAGCGATCCATGCCCCGGTTCGCCGCGGAACGTGCAGCAGAGACGCATGATCCCCTTCTGCCCCACGTTTGGAGAGAAGGGGGGGGTGGGTTCTGCGATAATACAGTCGCAGGGAATTATTGCCCTCCTTGCAAGGAGAGTCCGGATCCCGTAAGTTCCGCTTGTCTCCTCATCGCAGACAAAAGCCAGATCTGCCGGGAGATCACGCCCACTTTCCATCCATTCCCTGCAGGCCCAGAGGACTGCGGCACAACCTCCCTTCATGTCGGTCGTTCCCCTGCCAAAGACCTTCCCGTCGCGGATAGTCCCACCATAGGGGTCATCCGACCACCCGTCCGGAAGCGCCGGCACGCAGTCGACATGACCACAGAAGAGGAGCTTTCCTCTCGGTTTCGCAGAAACGAGGTTGTGCCTGCCCCCACGCCTCTTCACGACCTTCATCCCGAGTCCGATACCAGAGCAGAAGTCCCTGATGTACTCGATGACGTCGCGCGTATCACCCGGCGGGTTCTCGCTCTTTATCCTCACGAGCGTTGCACAGAGATCAGCTATCCCCATATCCTTTTAATTTCCCGGAACCGACATCGACCTGCGTTCCTTCATAAACTCGGCAAAGAGTCTTGAAAGCGACCCGTCCTCGCTATAGAGGCTCTTTAGGAATTCCCTGTCAAAGAACTCGTCTATCATGCGGAAGAACACGTGCGGCTTTATCACCTGCTGGGAGTCCGGATCGAGCACTATCCGGAAACTCCGGTAGGATGCAGGGTCATCGGGGTCGTAGATCCGCTGCCAGAGAGTCGGCAGGCGGGTGTACCTGTCGGGGTGGTTCTTTGCAAGCCAGGACATGAACGCGGGAAAGTGCTGGCGGTTACCCTTCTTTTCTTCATCGATCCTCCAGCGCATGTATTCCTGTGCCATGATGTTTTTCGGTGACTGGTAGGTGTAGGAGAGGATACCTAAAGTATAGTCAAGGTGGGCGAGGGCGTCGAGGAAAAAGAAATGCAGGACTGGATCCCACAGCGACGTATCGTGCAGCACCAGGGACTTTTCATAAAGGTGCTCGAGAACCCGGACGTATTCTTCATCGGCGTTCATGGAAAGAGATCGGGTTCCCCGCAGTAAATACCTTCCGGAAATGGCATTTTTCGAAATTGAGAGGATATAGGGGTTATATCGGGTACCCTGTCACCGGTAGTAGGGGGCCCTCCGCCGGACCGCTTCGCGAAAGAGTTCCTCGAGTTTTTCACCCGAAGCACCGCGGATGTCGACAAGGTTGTCGGAGCGCAACAGGCACGGTTTCAGCTTCCCGTCGGAAGTCACGCGGAGCCTGTTGCAATAGGCACAGAACTCCGTGTTATGGAGTGGTCTGACGATCTCGACCTCTGCATTATCAACGCAGTATTTCCTCCGGTGGTGCATGCGGCGGGTAAAGATCTCCCTTGCATTCTTTGCGAGTCTCGTCTCCAGGTCACGGAGGTCGTAATGGTGGTCGCAATCGCGGAACCCGAGGAGCTCGATTAACTGGAGGACGAGGTTCCTGTTGCCCCTCACGAACCGGACGAAGTCATCAACCTCGTGATCGTTGATGCCGGAGAGGACCACCATGTTCAGTTTGACCGGTACCAGTTTTGCATCGAGTGCGGCCTCGATTCCGGCCAGGACATCGGAAAGGCAGTCTTTACCGGCGATTTTCGTGTACGTTTCCCTGTTCAGGCTGTCGATGCTGATATTGACCCGCGAGAGCCCGGCATCGGCAAGGTCCCCTGCCATGTCTGCAAGGAGCGTTCCGTTCGTGGTCAGGGAACACTCCATCTTATCAGGGACAAGGCTGACGATTTCAGCGAGGTCCTCCCTTAAGCATGGCTCTCCTCCCGTGAACTTCACGTGCCTGATCTCGAATCTATCGGCCACGCGGAGGATCTCGGCGATCTCGCTACAGGAAAGCTGGTCTCCGGGACGCTCCTCCCCTTCGGCATGGCAGTAGATACACGAGAGGTTACACCGTGAGGTCAGGCTCACCCGCAGGTTACTGACCGGCCGGTCAAACGGGTCCTTCAGCCTCACCATGGCACTCCACGAAGTTCCTGGCAATGATGTAGATCTCGCTGCTCCCCTTCCGGGAAGCCCGGCTCCGGAATGTCTTTACCGAAAGGAAATGCTGCCTCACATCGTCGAGGAGACCCGAAAAATCCTCTCCCTGGAAGGATTTCATCAGGAGGTTTCCCCCGGGTTTGAGGACGGCACACGCAAACGAAAGCACGTCTTCTCCAAGGCCGATTGCCCTTGCCTGATCATAACTCCTGTTACCGGAGAGCTTGGGGGATGCGTCGGAGAGTACGATGTTGACCGTCCCGAGGATCGATCGGGCCTCCATGCGCATCCGGGGATCCGTGATATCCCCAACGAGGGTGGTTACCCCCTCCAGCGGAGCGATGGGTGCAAGATCGATTCCAAGTACCCTGCCCTTCGTGATACTGCGGGTGACCTGGAGCCAGCTCCCCGGGGCGGCCCCAAGGTCGAGGACGTTGTCCGTATCCCGGATGAGGTGGAACCTTTCCTGGATCTCCTTCAGCTTGTAGGCCGCCCTCGACCTGTATCCTTCGCGGATCGCCCGCACGTATGCCGAATCCCTGCCCCACTGTGAACCCATGGCACTCCTCAATGAGCCCCGATCCTCCGGGACAAATGGAGATATTATTAAAACGTTGATGGGATAGTTATAATACTACATATTCGGGGTGTACGATGTTAAAAGCAACGATTGATGCAGATATTCTCAAAGAGTCCATCGACGCCATATCAGCCCTTGTCACGGAATGCCGGCTCCATACCGATGAGAACGGGATCTCTACCAGGGCCGTCGACACCGCCAACGTGGCCATGGTCTCCCTTTCCCTGAAGAAGGAAGCTTTTTCATCATTCGAATCCACGAAGAGCGAACTGGGCCTCGACATCGCCAAATTAAAGAATATATTTGGAATGATGGGGAAAAACGAGCCAATCAGCCTCGAGCTCCCTGACAATGGGCAGAAACTGCGGGTCAGCTTTGAAGGATACCGCTATTCTATCACCCTGCTTGACCCCAATACCATCAGGAAGGATCCCAATCCCCCCAACATCGACCTGCCGGGCAAGGTGGTACTCTCCGGAGCCGACCTCTACAACTCCATAAAAGCCGCAGCGGTCGTATCAGACAAGATAGCTCTTGGCATCGATCCTGCCCAGCAGATATTCTACATGGCGGCCGAGGGAGACACCGATCACATCCGGAAGGAGTTTGGAAAGAACGAGGTCACGTTTTTGAACAACGTGGAAGCCCGCTCGCTCTTCTCCCTCGATTACCTAAAAGACATGGGCAAGGTCATGAGCCGTGCGGAAGAGGTGGAGATATCTATCGGCATCGATCACCCCGTGAAATTTGCATTCTACATAGCCGGCGGGAAGGGGTACGTCGAATACCTGCTCGCACCCCGTATCGAGGCTGATTGATGCGTGTCTCCCTGGAGACAAGAGACTTTGCAAAATACCCTTTTTTGAAGGAATCGCAGCAGTACATGCTGCGGGAAAACGAATCGCTCGAGAAGTTCCTGCAGAGGAGTGCGGGGAAGGTTGCCCTCTCCCACGCGGTGGAAAGGGTCAGGCAGGCCGTCGCTTTTACAGGCCCGACACTCCCGTCGCCTTCGGTTCCGGAACTCCCGTCGGACCAGCTGGGTGTCCGCCTGGAGATCACGTCCTTTGTCCTTGCACGCGTTCTCGTCTCGTGTGCCCGTGACCGGGCACTCATGGAAAGGCTCGCCCGTTACGAGGCGCAAAGGGCGCACGCGTTCCTCCAGGCAGAGGAAGAAGAGAAGAGGATATTTCTCGCGGGAAAGATCGGGTTCCCGCTGGAGGGTCTTTTCCTTCCGGTCCCCCGCTACATCGAGCTGACGGCAGGCATGCACGAGGAGCGCTGGAGGCTCGTCAACAGGGAGGTTTCCGGGGGAAATGTATTGATCGATCCACTCGAGTCCGAGGAACTCCTCAGGGAACAGATAAGAAAAACTCTCCTCTCATCCCTGCCCCTCGATGTGCCCGAATCCCTCTGCACGCTTCTTGAACCCTGCGTTGCAGGAGTCCGGGAGGAATTCCAGAAGAAAATTCTCCGGGACTTTGGAGATGTCGAGGAATCTGCCTTTCCTCCCTGCATGCAGGCAATCCTGTCCGCCCTCTCGGGGGGAACGAATATCACCCATGCCGGCCGGTTCGCACTCACGGCATTCCTCCACAACATCGGGATGGATACAGCAGAGATCATCCAGGTATACTGCCGGGCCCCGGACTTTGACATATCCAAGACCCAGTACCAGGTCGAGCACATTTCCGGCAGGGGAGGGAAGGGAACGGAATACACGGCACCTTCCTGTTCAGCGATGCGCACACTGGGCCTCTGCGTCAAGCCGGACGCCCTCTGTGGGAAGGTTGCTCACCCCCTGTCGTATTACAGGAAGAAGAAGAGGTTGACAAAAGGGGAAAAACCCGGAGGAGGGCTAGGCGATAGCCCTGTTGATGGCAATCCCCGCACCGCTCATCGCGAAGACAAAGATGATAATTGAGAGGAGGTATGCACTACCGGGTGCCATGAAGGCGGGGAGTGTCAGGACAAGCGCAAGGAGGAGGAAAAAGCATACCAGCGCGCAGACAATGTCAAGCAGTCGGGCATCCATATAGATGTACTGTTATGACCTTGGTTCATATCACTGTTCCTGCCCTGGAGGCTTTTTTCCGTCCGGGGCCCCGATGAGGGGGGGCCTCTCCAACAGACCACTGTAAACATATGGGTCACTTCCTTTTTTGGTATCCCTTCGCCGGGAAGGAATGGAAACGACGGAAAAGAGGGATAGTGATCATCCCGGGTGGCAAATGGTTTTTCCGCACGAAGGTTACAGGGATATGATCAGGATGGCCGAGCCGGAGAGGGAAGAAATCCTGCGTACGCTTGAAGAAGCCGTGCGCAGGCTGGTCGAGAGGATGGACCCCGTGCTCATCCCGGAAGTGGGGTCGAACATTGCCTATGCCATGGCCCGCGCGAGGTCACCGGCAGACGTGGCAGCAGTCGAGGGGAGGATTGTAAGGGTAAAGGGGCGAGCCCGTGCCGTCGGCCCGGTTGCATTCGGTGCAAGTGACCACGTTGCGCGAATCGTCCTCACAGCCATGAAGTTTGACCCGGACGTCAGGTGTGCCGCAAACATCAGGTATACCCCCGGGCTGGTTGAAGCATGCGAGGAGATGCTCCTTTCTGTCTGCAGTTTTGACCGGGAATCCCAACCCCCCGGTGTGAAGACAATGGACTGGGGTGTTGCCTCCTGTTGCAGGGACGGGGTCCCGGACGTCATTTACGACCGGGGAGCGGTCGGCAAGGAGGCCATGATACGGATTCTCGGCGAAGAACCCGGGGTCGTCGTAAATAACATTCTTAAACTCTCCGCGCGAATAGATAAAGACTAAAAGAGGGATGCATGCATGGGAATAAAGCCCACCTACATCAAGGCAATCGGGATGGAGCTTCTCACTCACCATGGGAAGCGGTTTTCAGGGAATTTCGACGAGAATAAACAGACTGTGACCGAAGTGACCAATATCGAGAGCAAAAGGGTCAGGAACCGGGTCGCAGGCTACATCACCAGAAAGGTAAATACCCAGAGACGGTGAATACCTCTCTCGTATGTTCGAGGGAGTCATTCCGGCAATCATCACTCCTTTTCTGCGCAATTCGACCCTTGACCTCGACCTCGATGGTCTCCGGTCCAATATCGAGTTCCTTCTCGAGAATGGTGTGCACGGTATCGTCCCGTGCGGGTCTACGGGAGAATCGGCAACGCTTACATTCGAAGAACATGAAAAGGTCATCGAGGTTGCAATAGACGTGGCAGGGGGCAAGGTCCCCGTCATCGCCGGTACCGGGTCCAACAATACCGCCGAAGCTGTCAGGCTCACCAAGGCTGCAAAGGATATGGGTGCTGACGGGGTTCTCGTCATCAGCCCGTACTACAACAAGCCGAACAGGTCCGGCCTTGTCAAGCACTACACGGCACTTGCGGACCTGGATATTCCCGTCATCATGTACAATGTCCCCGGGAGAACAGGCCAGAACATTCCGCCCGACCTTGTGGCGGAGCTTGCCCGCCACCCGGACATCGTTGGCATCAAGGAAGCAAGCGGTGATATCGGGCAGATCTCCCGGATCATCGAGGCGACGCTGGACGAAGATTTCGTCGTCATTTCCGGGGATGACAACATTACGCTCCCCATCCTCGCGCTCGGAGGTGCGGGAGTCATCTCGGTTGCCGCGAACGTCGAACCTGCACGCATGGTAGCCATGTTCGAGGCATTCTGCGAGGGAGACCTCGAGGAAGCCCTCGACATGCACTATGCCCTGTCACCCCTGTTCCGCGCCATGTTCATCGATACGAACCCGATTCCTGTCAAGAAAGCCGTGGAACTGCGCGGGATGGCTGGCGGCCCGCCGCGTCTCCCCCTCGATGAACTCGATGCAGAAAAGACGAAAAAACTCGCGGAGGTCCTTTCAACGTATGATTAAAGTTGTCATATGTGGTGCCATGGGAAGGATGGGGTCCACCGTCGGACGGCTCGTTGATGCCGCACCTGACCTTGCCCTTGTCGGGGGTGTCGACCTGAAACGGGGGGAGGTATTCGGGGTGCCTGTTGTTCCCGCGGAGGACATGGCCCGCCTCCTCGAAGAAAAAAAGCCCGATGTCGTCATCGATTTTACGGTTGCCCCTGCAGCAGTCAAAAACGTAACTACCGCAGCAGCGCATGGTGTTGCTCTTGTTGTCGGGACAACGGGTTTTTCCGCCGACCAGAAGGCAGAGATGGCCCGGGCAATCGAGGGACACGTGCCCGCAGTGATATCCAGCAACTTCAGCATCGGGGTCAATATCTTCTGGCAGCTGGTCAGGGAGGCAGCACGTCTCCTCCCTGACTACGATATCGAGGTGCTCGAGGCACACCACCGGTACAAGAAGGATGCACCCAGCGGGACGGCAAAGACAATCATCCAGATTCTCGAGGAGGAGGTGGGACAACGCCCCAAACTCTATGGTCGCGAAGGGATGATGGAGAGGGGAAAGGAGATCGGCGTCCACGTCATCAGGGGCGGGGACATTGTCGGTGACCATGCAGTCCTCTTTGCCGGAAATTTCGAGACTATACAGGTCTCCCACCGGGCATATGACAGGTCAGTTTTCGCCCAGGGGGCAGTGAAGGCAACCCGGTGGGTCGTGGGAAAGAAACCCGGGATCTACAGCATGACCGATGTTCTCTCGCTCTCCGCCCCCCGGTCAAAATGACTAAATGGTAACCTATATTTTTCATATTATCCAAAGTTAAGGCTGGATAGTGCAACCATGACTGCCGTTGTTGACAAGGACAAATGTACCGGTTGTGAAACGTGCGTTGACGAATGCCCCGCTGCCGCGATAAGCATGAATGACGGTAAAGCGAAGGTCGACAAGGACCTCTGCGTGGACTGCGGATCCTGCGTGGATGTCTGCCCGTCCGAGGCCATTCACCTGGAATAAAAAATCAAACTCTTTAATAACTCCAATGCTCTAGCTATTTTTCACCTATGATACGCGTTGGAGTGCTCGGTGCGACAGGAGCAGTAGGGCAGCGTTTCGTCCAGCTCCTGGCACAGCACCCCTGGTTTGAACTTGCCGCGCTGACGGCGTCAGACAGGAGTGCAGGGAAGCGGTATGGAGAAGTCGTGAACTGGAGGCTCGATGTCCCTTTTCCGAAGGAGGTTGCTGACATCCCCATCCGCACTACCGAGACAAAGAGCCTCTCCGACGTTGACCTGGTCTTCTCGGCCCTTCCTGCAGACGTTGCCGGACCGGTTGAGAACGCGTGTGCAGACGCGGGTATTGCGGTATGCAGCAATGCGAGTTCGCACCGGATGGACCCGCTCGTCCCGCTCGTGATTCCTGAAGTAAACCCTGACCATCTCGCGCTGATCGATGCGCAGCGGGATGCGGGAAGAGACGGCTTCATCGTGACGAACCCCAACTGCTCGACGATTGTCATGTGCCTGTCCCTCGCCCCCCTCCGCAAATTCACGTGGACCGATATCAGGGTTGCCACGATGCAGGCAATTTCCGGGGCAGGGTTCCAGGGAGTTCCTGCAATGGGGATCTACGATAACGTCATCCCGTACATCGGGTCCGAAGAGGAGAAGATGGAGACTGAATCCCTCAAGATCATGGGGTCGCTCGATGGAAAGACTGTCCGGCCTGCGCCCTTCAGGGTGAGTGCGAGCTGTCACCGTGTACCGGTCCTGGACGGGCATACCATGGCGATCTGGATCGACATCAGGGAACCCGTCGAAGAGGTCAGGAAAGCATTTACGGACTTTTCCCCGCCGGTCAGCGGACTCCCGACCCTGCCGGAAAAATCCGTGGTTCTCCTCGATGACCAGGACCGGCCCCAGCCCAGACTCGACCGTAACCGCGGGAACGGCATGACGGTGTCTGTCGGAAGAGTCAGGAAGGGTATCCGGTACGTGACCATGGGACATAACACCATCCGTGGAGCAGCCGGAGCATCGGTGCTGAATGCCGAACTGATACACAAGAAAAAGTATCTCTGATCAGGGGGCCATCCGGATGATAAAAGACAACACAGTATTCGTGGGGAACAAGCCGGTGATGAACTACGTCCTGGCAGTGGTGACCCAGTTTAACAACGGTGCCCAGGAAGTCTCGATCAAGGCCCGTGGCAAGGCAATCTCGAGGGCGGTGGATACCGCAGAGATTGCACTGAACAGGTTCCTCGAAGGTGTGAACAAGAAGCAGATCATTACCTCGACCGAGGTGATCGATACCGACAGCGGTAAAACGAACGTCTCCAGTATCGAGATAATCCTTGCTGCTACGGGATGAACGAACCGCCGGTTTTTTGCCTCCCGGCAGGATAAGGAGTAATCCCCTGAATTCAACCTCTTTTACAGCTCAAAGCAATCGTTCTCTATGCCAGTGGGTATTCCGCCGATCGACCGGGAGCATTTTGGCAAGTCTTCACCTGCAAAGATAATTCATAAGGCGGGGTAATTTTAATTTTCGCGTATTTTTTCTCAATTACCCTTTAAAACGGTTCTTTTCAGATCAGGCGGAACCAGAAAAGATATTACAGGAGGATCTCCATATATACTGAACAAGACATGAGAGGGGTGACTGTCGCAGTTACGGTAGTGTGTCTCCTTTTTTTCATCATTCCCGTAATTGCAGTAACCGAGGACAAGTACGGGTATATTACCGTCAAGGACATGAACATCACCCTCGAGCAGGGCAGGGCGTACATTGATATCCACTACACCCTTGACGAACCAACGAGGTTAATCGTCCTGCTGCTGGGCAAACAGGATCTGAAAAACCGTCTTTTACGCATTCTCAATTACGAAGATGCAGAATTCGTGCACATCGGGATGGATAAGGCCAGTCTCATTGTCAAGGACGTGTCCTACAACTATGGAAGGGGGGTATACTGGTTCCCGGCGCACAGGTTCAACATCATGATACCCTCCCTTCGGGTAGTCACCCCCCAGACATCGCGCATTTTTCAGGCGACCAGGGAGATACCCAATGGAATAGGGTATTTCGACAATCCCGGCTGAAAGGGTTTTCTCATGCGTGATTCCTTCCCAAAAAGGAATACCGCAAATCACTCACTCTCATCGGGCAGGTACAGTGGACAAAAGGATATATGGTTTTTCTCCCGGAATTCCTTTCCTGTTCAGGTCGTTCCGGCCTTTTTCACTCCGGAAAGGTACCGGGAGAGATAATACTGTACCCCTATGCCCAGCAGGGCACAGGTCAGTCCGCCCAGCGTCCCGTAGAAAATGTACTCGATCGCGGTGCCGGGATCATAGGGGAAATCCGGGATGTTGTTCATCGAGATGGCGTAGATGCATGCTCCGTAGGCAATCAGCCCGACAGCACCGATGAAGAACGGGAAAACGATAACCTTTGCGAGGCTGTCCCTGTCGTAAAAAAAGTTGTCAATGATGATGCCTATTGACGAGACGATACCCGCGAGTGCAAACCAGAGGACTGCACCATACATGAATATGAGAAGATAGAGAAGAAGCCCAATCTCTGCATAGTACACGAGAAGACTCATCAGTCCCATGATGATACCAACGATGATCAGCAGTATCCCCGCGATATAGGTGCTGAAAGAGACCTTTCCCCGCGTAAGGGATGTCCGTAGTGCAGTCATAAAACCTGTGAACATCTCGTCGATGCCAAGACCACGGTAGAGGAGGTAGATTCCAATCGCCCCCACCACCGTGATTGTCGCAATCTGCGGCCTGTCCATGAGGTACGCGATTGCCCACAGGAGCATTGCGAGTCCGACGGGGACGAGGACAAGGCGGGCAACTTTCGGATCGTTCAGGAGTTTTTTGATGATATAGTAGGTACCTTCGAGGTTGGGTATCTGGCTGACAATGACTCTCCTGACGCTGGAGACGGGAAGCCTGGACTGGACGATGGGGAGGACGAACTCGTCCTCTGCACCGTCCGTCACAACGATACAGTTCGACACCCCTGTCCTTGCAACGACCTCACTCAGGGACGCCGCGATCTTCCGGTCACCTTCGATCATGTGCATGTGGTTGCCGGCAATGATCGCAACCTCGACGTCTTCTCCCCGGTTTTTGAGTTCGTCGTATAGTGACACCGCCTGGAATATTGCATTGATATCGGAATCCTCGGGATCCGCGAGCCCCAGCGCATTCGCAGCATGGAGGCATGCGTCACGTCCGACTACGGGACTTTCAATATTTGCCTTAAAACCGATGTCATCATCGCGATCAACGGAAAGGATGAGTGTCCGCCCTTCCTGCATCAATATAGAAAGCGCAATATATCTATAAATAATTGCCTTTTTCCGGGAAAAAAAGTATCAGATGAGTTTTGAACGCTGGAGCAGAAGGATGTCGTCGGTCGTGAGCTTTTCACCCGCACGGAACATCTTGAACAGGTGCTCGGCCTCTTTCCTGACGGCTTTCTGCTCCTTTGTCACCTTTGCCTTCTTGGTCTTCTTGCGCAACCCGGAGATAACCTTGTCATAGTCCCGCAGTTCTTTCTGGCAGGCGATGAAAAATTTGTGTTCGGCGTCTGCTGCTTCCTGCGCCTCGACAAAATTCTTGTGGGCTGCATCGGCCTCTTCCCTTGATTTGTCGGCTTTCCGGTAGAACTCGACCATCAGGTCGTGGTGTTTCTGCGCAAGTTCAGCCATCTCTGTGACCTTTGCGTGAAGTTCAGAGGCCTGCTTGCGAAGTTCCCGTGCCCGTGCAATCTTGGTTTTGATCTCCTTGTTCTGCTCGAGCTCGGCCTCCTGTTCCCGCATTGCCTCCTTCATCTGCTTGATCTTCTCGATCAGTTCCCTCTCCTTGTCTGTCGAGAAAACCTCTGTCTGCTGCCGGAATTCGAGGTGTTCTATCTGTTTCTGGAGTTCCTTGAGGCCCCTGTTCTTGATCCCGCCATGCTCCTTCTTGAAGGCCTCGATCTCCTCGAAGAGTGCATTGGCCTCTTCATTTATCCTGTTCCTCTCGTCCTTGAGGGACTGGACTTCGTTATTGTATTTATCACGCAGTTCCTTGTTCTTCTGGGCTTCTTCGACGTATTCCCTGGTCTGGTTATTCAGGGTATTGCGTTCCCTCGCCCACTTGCTGGCCAGTGCATTGAGCTCGTTGCGCCTGTTCTTGTGCTGTTCAGACTCGGCAAGTATCTTCTTTCGTTTCTCGATCAGTTCGTTCAGCATACCAATCCATCCTCGACTGTGCAGTCGGAATGCATTCGCCCATGATCCGGTTGATGAACAGGACGAGCGGACAGTTCAATGTGATACGGATGGGGAGACCTTGCCCAAGTCCGGAGCATCTGGGTGGGATAAGCACGTATCCCGGAGTCGCCGACTCCATAGAAAAAAGTGCAGGGCCAAAAGGCACTGCCCTTGTTCACACAGCTCATCATCATGTTCAACTCCCGATTCCAGAAGGGTACCTGAAAAGAACCTTCTTTCCTGCCCTTCTCCTGGTCATCCCGGATATGGATGATTTTCTATTATTTACATGATATGAATGCTATTAATGGTTTCGGGAGGAGGGAAAAGACAGCAGAAAGGCCCAAATTGCGTATCAGGATGGAGAAAATATGGGAGGGTGTTTCCCGGGTGGCCCGGGTCACCCCGTTATATCTGTGCAGTTGTGTGAATCAAGGTGGTGTGTGCTTCTTCTTTGGCTTCCTTATCCTACCCACTCGAGTAATGTACCTCCTGCCGTCTGGTCACGTGCCTTCCTGTTCCTGGGGAGCTGGGGTGCCTTGGGATTCCCCTTCTTCTGTTCGAGGTCTTCGAGAATCGTCTTGTAGGAGACCCTGCTCCCCATGATCTTTCCTGTCTGGACACCGGTCATGATGGCCAGTACCCTGACCTTGCCTTCCATCTCGTTCTTGACCCGGGCCCCCCAGATGACATCTGCATGGGGGTCGAGTTCATAGGTGAGAGATGTGGCGATTTCCTC